>CAZYDG010000047.1:0-47837 GCA_964645835.1 uncultured Syntrophaceae bacterium | reverse complement strand
GCTTCGGTGTATTCTTTTTTCGATTGCGGACTCATATTCAACCTCCATAGAAATGGCGGTATTCGGTAATATCGAATTATGAGTCAACGATCCTTTTTATTCACCTCCTTCGGTAACATTTAATTTGAGGCAATTCGCAGGAGGAATAAAGGTTGAATATCGTATCGTTCATCGTTATTTTTACAGACCGTATTTCCGGACACAGGCAACCACAACGCCCGTGATACGCAATTCCATATTGGGCTTTATTGTTTGGTAGCGGGGATTTGCCGCTTCCAGTGTGATCCGGCCCCTCGTTTTAAGAAAATACTTCATGACCCAATTCCCATCGATCTCGGCAATGACGATATCCCCATTTTTCGGCACACGCCCCCTCTCAACGATGACCAGATCATCCGGCATGATTCCGGCACCCGCCATGGAGTCGCCGGAAACCCGGAGAATGAAAGAGGACCGCGGTCTTGGCATCAAGTAATCGTCTAAGGAGATTATATCGCGCAGTTCTTCCTCCGCCGGTGAGGGAAAACCGGCAGAGATATGGCCGGCTATCCGGATACCGGGTTTCTCAAGAAGCGGTAACCCGCCTTGGAGGCTGATCATTTCTATGGTGATATTATTTTGTTCCATGAGGGCATTCTAATAGAACGAACGTTCTAATGTCAAGGGAATTCATGCCCCCAAATCTGCCACCAAAACCCACGGACTTTGAAGCACATCTGCCAAGGAGATTTGTCGCAATTCAAATATTTGCTACATTCGACTTGCTGTAGTCCAGACCTTTAGGTCTGTGGGTTTGACGTAAAGTAGACAAAATTACAGAGTATTTGCAGGACTGAAGTCCTGCGCTACATTCAAATCGATTAGAAAAACCGCAAATTGCGGCACAGCCTCCAAAAGAAGCGGGGTATTGGTCTGGAGGTGAATAGGATTTTTCCAACTCGTATCAGCGGTGTTATCTGCAGGTAAAATAGAGGAAAAATTCCCTGAACCGGAAGGGTACAGCCCCGCTTCTACCCACTCGTCGAATCACACCGATATCAGTGCATCTTCTGAGATATGTTTGTTATTTCAGGTAAAAGAACAAGATAGTCTTTCAGACCTGCTGTAGCAAACTGTTCGGCGATGATTGCCGCAAGGGAGGGGGCAAATCTGTCATCCAGAGAAGTCTGTGGGGACCGAAAAACAAGCTTGTTATCCAGGGTCCGAAAAGACCATTCCACAGCGGCGATGGCCAGCTTTACCACGGTAGACAGACCGATTGCCATGCGATCGAGGGTGAAACAATTTATCATGATCATATCATGAAGATATTCGGGAAGCTGGAATCTAAGTATGATACGTTCCGTCAGGTAAATATGATTACATTCAATAAAGTGATCCGATAAGATGAAATCATCCCTGGAATAATGTTTTCGATAAACCGTCATCATCAAAGCGCCGATGTTGGAAAGAAGACAGGCGAGTTCTACCATCCGTGCCCCTTCATCCCGAAATCCGAAACCGCGAGTCATAATTCTTCCCACAACAGAGGCGGCAAAACTTTTCGCAAAGATGATTTCGGACTCCTGATCTCCCTTTGCCAGCTTATGCAAGGCAAAGAGTATGATCAGCACCTTTGTTTGCTGCATGCCGATGCGGTTGACAACTTCGTAAAAATATTTGACAGGGCCCATTCTCAAGCTGCCATGATATGCAGAGTTGGCAATGGCAAAGAGATAGCCGAAGACATCCTCGCCCAGTTTGGATTTCAGATTTTCAATTTCGCGTTGTCCGAGTTCAACGTCGTCTAAAATAGTGAGAATCGCCGGATCAAAACCAAGGACCGAGTCTTTTATCAGGGTAAGCTCTATGGTTTCAATTTTGTTTGCTGTCTCATTATCCATAATCAGACCCCATCATATGATACTTCAACCATGCCCGTCCATTCGGCTGGTTCATTTCAAGTTAAAATCAACGTGAAACGCACTTACATGTCTATTATTTATTTCGGAAAAAAAGCATTTATCTTTAATGAAAATCAATGCTTCATCTGAACAAGTTCACCATTGATTCAGCCAGGTCCTTTTGTTCCCAAATACGATTTTATCTTCCATTACCAAATATCGTTGTCCGTCATAATGTGTAAACTTCTCTACGGCGCATAAACGATTACGCAGGCATTACCTTCTAAAACATTATTAAATAATAATATATATCCCGATATATTATCTCTTTTTTTGTTGGCATGAATCGTGAAATTGATCATTAAGGACTTCGGCCAGTAATAAAATCCACGAGCAGGACGCGATAATATTAATCTTACGTGTACACCGATTACTCTTTTATGAGGCATAAGCCGAGGAGGCATTAATGACGAAGAATGAAAGAAAAGAAATGGCGCAAAAGTTAAACAGGGAATTTTTAACGGAACCGGAATTGCTTCCGGAAAAAAGCAGCATGCAATTAGGGGCATTTTCAACGGACGGTGATGAAGAGGTTTATAATGAACATCAGTACGATCGTTACGATGTAACGAATCTTTTCTCCGGTGTCTGGAATATATCCATCAAGGGACGGGCGGTTAAAGCAAAAGGCAAGACAAAGCTAAGCGGCCGGAAAATCAAAGGGGGATATGTTTTATCTCCGGTAGTTTACGAACAGACAGCATGTTTTCGTTATGCACCGCCCAATTAAAAGATCATAAGATCATCTGAAAGAAAAGAAACAGGGGTTCTTCCCAAAACGGGAAAACCCCTGTTCTTTTATCTATTCACAAAAGGGCAGGCTTTTCAAAAATGCCCAGATGCAAGGCGCGCAAAAGCTGAGGAATAATTCCGGTTCTAAATCAAAGATGATATCAAGGCGGCGAGGAAGAGGCGACGCAGATGTATACTGAAATACATCGAGGAGCCGATGACGAAGGCAACGAAGATAGAGCTTTGATTTAGAATTGGAAAGGCGTACATAAAAGTACGTCGATAAACGAAGCTTGCGGCGCAACGCAGCAGATGGGCGTTTTTCAACAGCCTGTTAAGGACGAACTTGGGATTCGCTAAAAACTATAGCCTGGAATGTGGAAAATTGTGCTCCCGTCCGCCAGGCGTCTTTGGACAAGCCTGCTTTGAGGGCAAGCTGGTCAAGCATTTGCTCTCGGGTCCAACCTTGTTCGGGAGCGACCTGGGGAAGAAATACGGCGCTGCGTCCCCCCTTTTGGAGGATAACTCCGTCTCGTCCCACTACGATATCTTCCGCCTGAGCGATGGGTTTGATGGGCGTCAGGACCGACATTTCAATTTCGATTTGGGATATTTCATCAAGGGTCAGGGAAGGGAATCGCGGATCGTTGAAGGCTGATTGCAAAGCCATGGATCCAGCAAGGCGTTTCAAAGGTGCATCGGGTATGATCCGGCCAATGCAACCCCGGAGATCACCATGCTTCTTCAGGGTCACGAATACCCCTTGGGGTTGTTCCACCTGGGAGGAAAACCCTCTCGGCAGGGGAACAGTTCGGGTTTTCAAGAACCAGGTGATGCTCTTGCGGGCAAAGGCCAGGAGTGCCTTTTTATCACTATCGGGCAGGTCGTTTGTGATTGCATCGGATGCCGTTTGATTGTCGGGGAAAGATAAAAGGGTTTTCTCTTTCGTAAAGACAACGGCGCCATAGCCGACAACACGATCGGATTCACCAATGGAAACATCACCGGAGTTTGCATAACTGACGATCTTTGTACCTTGCGCACCCAATGCCTTAGCGGCAGCCATGGCCGCCAGGATAGGCGCTTCACCGCATGCCTCCGTGTGGAGATTGGCGATTCCTCGGTTGTGGTGAGAGCTAAGTGTTCCGTGCAAGGCATCGGTGTCCATGCCGGCAATGGCCATTAGTGTTTCACGATCCACTTTGACGGCATCCTGATAAGACGGATAGTGGGAGAGATCCGAACTGGCGACAATCAGGGCGCGCCGCCCCTTCATGACCTTCGCAAGGTTTTCACCAAAGCTGCGGCAGAGAGCCGGATCGGGTGTGCCTACGACAATTGGAACGATCTTGGCTTGAGGAAAGAGGACCTGAATAAAGGGAACCTGGACTTCGACGGAATGCTCAGTTTCATGGACGGAGGCGTTGAGGACGCAATTTTGATCGGCGGCCAGGAGGTCTGAAACAAGATCTTTGTCGACTCGTGCGATTCCCAGGGGTGTTTCAAACCCGCCTCCGGGGTAAATAGCGATTTTGCCGAACCGGGGTGAGGTGTGATTTGTCCCCAGGATGATCACCGTATCGTAGGTCTGGTTGCGTACTTGATTGTAGGCGTCGGCGCAGATTTGTCCGGAAAAGATGTATCCCGCGTGGGGGGCAATGAGGGCCAGCGGCGATTTAACACTGATAGGTATAGCATCGGAAAGATAAGCCTCGATGATCTGTTTCAACACCGGTGACGATTCGGAATAGAATTTCCCCGCTACGGCAGACGGACGAATATCCTGTGATCCTGATTTATCTGCTTGCAAAACCATGGCATCCCCCATCATTAAAAAGAAAAAGACAATCGTTATTAGTCCGAATCGCCATCTATTCATAGGCTTGTCTTTTACGTCCAAATACCGGCAATCTTCGATCTGCAAAAGAGGCATCGACCATTCTTGATATGTAACGACTCCATAAAGAAGCCATGTCGTTTTATTATCACTTTTTTACAGTTGGGACAATAGGTGTGGTTGCCGGGGTGATTTGGGACATTACCGACATAGACATAATGGAGGCCCTTGTCTGCGGCGATGTTTCGCGCCCGTTCTAAGGTTGCCACAGGCGTCGGCGGCAGGTTGAGCAACCGATAGTCAGGATGAAAACGTGTGAAATGGATGGGAACATCCGGGCCGATCTCCCCCATTATCCAGTCCGCAAGGCCCTTCATCATCATATCCGAATCGTTCAGGGTTGGCACGACGAGGTTTACGATTTCCATGTGGATTTGTCTTTTGGCGATGATCTTGATGGTCGATAGCACAGGTTTGAGTTCCGCTCCGCAAACATTACGGTAAAATGTGTTGCTGAATCCCTTCAGGTCGATCTTGATGGCGTCGAGAGTACCGCATAACTCGATGAGGGGCGACTCGTTCATGAAGCCGCAACTTACAAGAACGGATTTCAATTGTTCTTTCTTTGCAGCACGGGCAATATCGGTCATGTATTCGAGAAAAACGGTAGGCTCGTTGTATGTGAAAGCAATGACTGGGGCCTTCTTGTTCTTTGCCGAGCGGACGACGGCGGCCGGTGATACATAAGGAACGGGAAAATCTTCCGGTGACGCCTGAGAGATTTCCCAATTCTGGCAGAATTTGCAACTCAGGGGACATCCCGTGGTGGCCAGGGAAAAAGCCGCCGATCCGGGAAGAAAGTGGTAAAAGGGTTTCTTCTCGATTGGATCTGTGTGAACGGTGACAGGGCGGCCGTAGACGAGGCTGTGCAACCGGCCGTTGATGTTCTTGCGTGTCCTGCATTTGCCCCGGTCACCTGCTTTGATGATGCATCCCTGGGCGCAAAGAAGACACTTGACAAGGTGTCCTGCATGACGATGGGACTTGTCATGAAGGGATTCATGATCCTGGTGGCAATTACGGCAGTTGCCTCGCGATGTCTCAATGGATGTCCAGTAACGGCCGATCGGAGCTTGACTTAAGAGATCCTGAACCTGGTCCGATGCCATGGCTGGATTTGGAAGAACCCACGATTCAGGAAACCGATCCGGAAATGAAGACAAGAGACACCCCACACCGCACATGGTTGGGGCGATGCGGGCCAGAATCGATATAAACTCACGCCGGTTTAACATGACGTCTCATCCTTGATATGCTGGGAGCCGAAATTATAGGATAATAAATAAGTTAAGTCAATGAGCGTGTTGACAACCGCCTTGGATGTCTTGTATATGTGTCACTGACAAACTGAAATAAAACCAATTTGTCATTGCGAGAGCAGCGATAAATAAAGGAGGCCAGCGGATGGATAAAATCTATTTATCGGAAACGGATAGAAAAATCGCCGGTGTCTGCGGGGGGCTGGGAGAATATTTTGACAAAGATCCTACCTTGATCAGGATTCTTTTTATTCTTGTCATTTTGTTATCGTTTGGTTTCGGAATTCTGGCTTATATTGCCATGTGGCTAGTTATACCAAAGAGGCCCAGAACGGACAAATCAATTTGACTAAATCATCAATCTGTTATTGACCTGCGGTCATTTATCTGATATAGGCTCTAGGCTTATTAGTGGGGGCTTTATGATTGATCTTCATACGCATTGCCTGTTCAGCGATGGTGAACTTGTTCCTTCCGAACTTGTAAGGCGGGCTAAAATGACCGGTTACCGGGCAATCGCGATTACCGATCACGGCGATGCGTCAAATATCGATTTTATCATCCCGCGAATAGTCCGTGTAAGCCGCGATTTATCAAAGGTGTGCGATATAATCGTTCTTGCGGGCATTGAATTGACCCATGTCCCACCGCCCCAGATTGCCGGGCTCGCTGATGAAGCGAGGGCGCTGGGTGCCGGAATAATAGTCGTTCACGGAGAGACGATTGTCGAACCTGTCACCCCGGGAACGAACAAAGCCGCTCTGGATGCAGATATCGACATCCTGGCTCATCCGGGGCTCATCTCGGAAGAGGATGCCCTGACGGCCTCCCAAAAAGGCATCTTTCTCGAAATAACCACCAGAAAAGGGCATAGCCTGACCAATGGGCACGTATTGAAGATGGCGCGGCTCTGCGGCACATCGCTTGTCATCGATACGGATAGTCACGGTCCCCAGGACCTGGTGTCAAAAGAGATGGCCACCAGAATCGCCAAAGGAGCCGGCATGACCGATACGGAAGTGGAGATTCTGTTTTTAAACTCGGAACGGCTGGTCAGGAAATTATGCGCGAAGAGCTCATCAGGATAATTGTAAAAAATGAGTAAATCAAAAAGACAGCCGTCTAAAAGAAGAGGCGGCAACGGGGGAAGGCCACTCAAGATATGTCTCCTGTCCTATCGTGGTAACCCCACATCGGGTGGTCAGGGCGTTTATATCAAGTACCTGAGCCGCGCCTTGCGGGATCTCGGGCATGAAGTGGATGTCATTTCCGGCCCGCCCTATCCGGAACTTGCCGAGAACATAATCCTCCATCCCTTACCCGGCCTCGATTTGTACAACCCGGATCATCTGTTTCGTGTCGCAGAGTACCGCGACCTCTTGAAACCCCTTAACCAGCTTGAATTCCTGTCCATGTGTTCCGGCGGCTTCCCCGAGCCGTATACGTTCGGCCGGCGCGTCTACGAGCATCTGCGCCGGAAAAGGCCTGACTACGACATCATTCATGATAACCAATGTCTGGCATCCGATCTTTTGCGCATACCATCGCTGGGTTTTCCGATGGTAGCCACCATTCATCATCCCATCACGGTCGATCGCGACATGGAACTGGCGGCGGCGCCGAACTGGTATAAACGCATGAAAGTCAAACGATGGTATGCTTTTTTGGGTATGCAGGTCCGGGTTTCCCGACGTCTTTCCCGGATAATCACCGTGTCGGAATGTTCAAAGAAGGATATCAGCAGGGAATTCGGTGTCTCTCCCGATAAGTTCCGTGTTGTCCCCAATGGGATCAATACTGATTTCTTTTATCCCTTATCGGGCGTGGAAAGAAAGCCCCATCATCTTCTCGTCACCAACAGCGCCGATACACCCCTGAAAGGGCTCAAGTACCTGCTGCTTGCCGTGAACAATATTCGGAAGCGGCGTTCCATCCATCTTACGGTTATCGGCAAGCCCAAAAAAGACGGTATGATCGAACATCTTGTCGAGCAACTTGGCGTCAAGGATGTTGTCCATTTTACGGGAAGAATTGAATATGAGGATTTTGCCCGATACTATGCAGAGGCTACAATGGCCGTTATTCCCTCCCTTTATGAGGGGTTTGGGATGCCGGCTGGCGAGGCCATGGCTTGCGGTGTTCCAGTGATCAGCACTACCGGCGGCGCATTGCCTGAAGTTGTCGGCGATGCAGGTGTTCTGGTTCCTCCGGGTGACAGTGAGGCCCTTGAAAAATCTATCGATGACCTCTTGGACGATCCCCAAAAACGACTGCATCTGGGGCAAGCGGGACTGAAACGGGTAGGTGATTCCCTCACCTGGGAACACGCAGCCAAGAAAACCATTGCCATCTACCAAGAAGAGATTCATGCTCACCGTAGACTTTCATAAACTGGGCCTTGAGCCGGGCATGAAAGTCCTCGATGCGGGTTGCGGCGCCGGTCGTCATCTTTGTGAGGCCTATCGCAGCGGCGGTATTGATGTTGTCGGGATAGATCTCAACTGGGGCGATCTCGAAAAAACACGCAGTTTTCTATGTCTCATGGCCGCCGAATGTGATGGGCGTTGGCTGGTCGCAAAGGGCGATGTTACTCACCTGCCATTCGATGACGAGATCTTTGATGCGGTCATTTGCTCCGAAGTCCTTGAGCATATCTCCGATAATCGTCAGGCAGTTCAGGAATTGGTCCGTGTATTGAAGCCGAATCGTCCCCTTGTCGTCAGCGTTCCCCGATTCTTGCCGGAACGGATATGTTGGACTTTGTCGGACGATTATCATCACGAACCGGGCGGACACATCCGCATTTTCAAGAAATTGGAGCTGCTCAACCTCCTGAAAGCCGCCGGAACAAGGTGCCAGGGCATTCGTTACAAGCACGCCCTGCATTCTCCTTACTGGTGGTTGAAATGCCTGGTTGGTCATAAGAACGATAAATCGCCCTTGGTGAAGCTTTACAGAAGATTTCTGGAGTGGGATATCATGCGTCATCCCCCGGCGGTAAGGCTGCTGGATAAGCTTTTGAATCCCCTGATATCAAAAAGCATCGTTTATTACATGAGGAAGGGATAAAAACCGATATGAAGCTCAACGTTGAGCCCTGCACAGAGGAACTGTCCATCGACGTAAAAGGTTTGGCGGCCTTCATTGCTTCGGTCCAGAAAGAAAACGGGGAAATCCCCTGGTCTATCGGTGGGAAAACGGATCCTTGGGATCATGTGGAAAGCGCCATGGGACTCACCGTGGCCGGGTTATATGAAGAGGCCAGGCGGGCCTATGACTGGATGGCGGAGACCCAGCTTCCCGATGGAAGTTGGTGGTCTTCCCTGCGGGATGGAAAGGTGGAGGATTGGACCAAGGAATCAAATTTTGCCGCCTACATTGCTGTCGGGGTCTTTCATTATGTCCTGGTAACGGGAGACAGGTTTTTTCTGAAGAAAATGTGGCCGACAGTCCGTGCCGGTATTGATTACGCGGTTCGTATGCAGGCCCCTACTGGCGAAATATACTGGGCAAGAAACAAGGAAGGGGTCATCGACCGGACGGCCCTTCTGACAGGGTCCAGTTCCGTCTACATGAGCCTCAAGTGCGCCGCGGCCATTGCAGTTCTAATTGGGGAAAAAAGGCCGGATTGGCAGGAAGCCATGAATAAATTGGCCTATGCCATCAAAAACCTGCCGCATCATTTCAACATGATCAAATCACGTTTTTCCATGGACTGGTATTATCCCATCCTCTGCGGTGCGTTTACCGGCGCGGAGGCCCGGCTGCGTCTGGAAAAATACTGGGAAAAGTTTGCCGTTCCAAGCTGGGGTATTCGTTGCGTCAGTGATCGTCCCTGGGTTACCATGGCGGAAACGTCCGAGTTGGTTTTATCTCTGACAGCCATCGATGCCTATGAAGAGGCGGAAACCGTCCTGAGTTGGATCAAGGATAAAAAATATGATGACGGGGCCTATTGGATGGGTGTGACTTTTCCCGATGCCGTGATCTGGCCCGATGAGAAAACGGCCTGGACAGCAGCCGCAATCATTCTGGCCTACGACGCCATTACTGATCTTACCCATGGAAGCCGTCTTTTCCATCACGGATTTTGGAATGGATCGGGACCGGGAAAGGAATCAGGCAGCATTGCTCAGAGATTCAAGGCCATACATCGTTAAACGCCTTCACTATGCCTATCAGGCATGGTATGTCGAACATTTCCTGCGGCCCCAGTTTAAGCATTTGGGGATTGGGCACTGGTTCATGAAGCCCTGGCATGTGGAAGTGTTCGGAGGACCAATTACCATCGGGGATTACGCCCACGTCATCGCTGCATCGGACAAGAAGGTACGGTTGACGGTATGGTCAAACCTGGAAGGTCAGGGCCGGATCGTCATGGGAAGCTATTGTCTGATCTGTCCCGGCGTCCGCATCAGCTCAGGTTTGGAAGTCACCATCGGGAACAGCTGCATGTTTGCTAATGAGGCCTTTGTGACAGACGCCGACTGGCATGGTATCTATGACCGGAGTTTGTCTGTCGGAAAGAGCGCCCCCGTTATCATAGGCGATAATGTTTGGATCGGCGACAGTGCCATGGTCTGCAAAGGTGTGACAATCGGGGACAACAGCATTATCGGCGCCGGTTCCGTTGTTCTGAAGGATGTTCCCGCTAATGTCGTTGTCGGCGGTAACCCGGCCGTTATCGTCAAAGAGTTGGATCCGGAACACCCGATGAAGACGCGGGCCGATTGGTATGCGGATCCGAAGGCGCTGGCCGGTCAGTTCGACGAGATAGACCGGAATCTTATGAAAAATAACACGTGGTTGGGGTGGCTGCGGGCTGCCCTGTTCCCCAGGCAAGGAGATTAAATGCGCGTTGCGATTATTGCGCCCCCATACCCTCTTGAAGAGGCCCCGGCGCCGCCGCTGGGATTGACGTATGTTGCGGCGGCTTTTGAACGGGCAGGTGCGGAGGTCCGTATTTTTGATTTTATTGTGTCCCGTTACACTCCGGAGAGGCTCAAGCGGCAAATTGAATCATTCAAACCCCAAGTGGTTGGAACCACTTCTGTAACCCTTAATTTTCCAGGTGCTGCCGAAATATTGCAAACCGTCAAGGACATTGATCCGGATATCATGACGGTCATGGGTGGTCCCCATGTCTCCTTCGATGCGCCTGCCACGCTCGCATCGTATCCGAAAATCGATATGATTGTCATGGGTGAGGGGGAACAAACCATAGCCGATCTCATGGCCTCTTCATTCGCTTCCGCATCATTGCCAGATATCAAGGGATTGGCTTATCGGAAAAACGGCGATATCTTCATGACGAAGCCCCGTGAATTTATCGAGGATATCAATACCCTGCCGCTTCCCGCCAGGCATTTGCTGCCCCTGTCCCGTTACCAGGCCTTGGGTTTTCCGATCAGTATGATTACAAGCCGCGGGTGCCCTTATCAGTGCATTTTCTGTCAAGGGCGTCGAATGGTGGGCGAAAAGGTCCGCCAGCGGGAGGCATCGGCTGTCGTTGATGAAATGGAAAATATCCTTTCGTATGGAATAAACCGCATCAACATTGCCGATGATCTGTTTGTTTCGGACAAAAAGAAGGTTAAGGCCGTATGCAGCGAGATTCAACGGCGGGGACTGACATTTGCCTGGAGCGCTTTTGCCAGGGTCAATACCGTTGATCTTGAAACTCTGAAAATTATGAAGGATACGGGTTGTGACGGGATCAGCTTTGGTGTCGAGTCCGGAAACCAGGAAATGCTCAACCGGATAAAGAAAAAGATCACCCTTGATCAGGTTCGCCGGGCCGTCGGGCTTTGCCGTGAAGTGGGGCTTTTGGTCCACGCCTCCTTCATTGCCGGCCTCCCCGGCGAAACGCATGAGACACTCCGGGATACAAAAGCTTTTGCCGAAAGCCTGGAAGAGGCTTACTACGGGTATCATCTCCTTGCCCCTTTTCCGGGAACGACAGTGAGGGAAAATGTGAAGGCATACGATCTGGAAATCCTTACGAACGACTGGACACAATACGATGCCAATCATGCCATTGTGCGGACAAAAGCCCTGTCACCTCAGGATATCCACAATTTTGTAGGTGAATATGATGCAGAAGTTGAAGAAAAATGGCAAAAAATGGTTAGGGGTTACCATGACGGTACCAACACGCCTATCGAAAATCTGCGCGTCGAAGGCCATTCACGGACGAAGTTGATCTACCGCCTGCTTTCGGAAGATCTCATCGAATCGGAAGGAACCTTTTCAAATGGGCTAGCTGCGGAAGGTACTGTTTCATACCTGTGCCGGCGCATTGAAGAAAAAACGGGCGCAGGGTTACCTCTTATCGAGAAGGCCATTGGCGATTTTGTCGATAAAGGTTATATCAAAATGAAAAACGTCGGCGAAAAATGCATTTGGTATTGGACTCACAACAATCGTGTGGATGAGATTTAGCAGGCTGTTGAAAAACGCCAATCATTACAAGTTGACAATAGACATCTTTATATCTAAGGTTCCCTTCAAGGAAGATTATCATGACTTATTTGCCTGGGAGGTATTATGAAAAAAAGATGGTATTTATTGGGTGCCCTAATATCATTATGTTTAATATTCACCGCTTGCGGGGATAAGAGCGCCTCTACGATCAAGATTGGCGTCATCGCCGAATTGACCGGCGATATGCCCGCCGTGGGCGAGTCATGCCGAAAAGCCGCTGAGATGGCCGTCAAGGAGGTCAATGATGGCGGCGGCCTTCAAGTGGGTGATAAAAAATACAAAGTCGAACTCTACGTTGAAGACAATGCAGGAAAAGCGGACCAATCAGCATCTGCCGCTCAAAAACTAATCGCCCAACAAAAGGTCCTGGCCATCATAGGGCCCAACGCCACTCGTTACGCAATTCCGGCATCGGAGATTGCTGAAAGCTCCAAAGTGATCCTGATCAGCCCCTGGTCCACAAGCCCCAAAACCACTTTGGATGTTAAATCCAACGCCCCAAAGAAATTTGTCTTCAGGGCGTGCTTTATCGATCCTTTCCAGGGCCGTGTCTTGGCCAAGTTCGCTATGGAAAACCTGAAGGCCAAGAAAGCTGCGGTTCTGTATGATGTAGCCTCTGACTACAACAAGGGTATTGCAGAATTCTTTAAGGAAACTTTTGAGCAACTCGGTGGAAAGGTTGTGGCCTTCGAGACTTATACAACCAACGATAAAGACTTTTCCGCCCAACTGACAAAGATTAAGCAGGCAGGCCCCGATTTCATCTTCCTGCCCAATTACTACAGCGAAGTGCCGCTCCAGATCCAACAGGCCAAACGCCTGGGCATCAAAGTCCCCTTCATCGGCAGCGATGGCTGGGGAAGCCAGGAATTGATAAAACTTTGTGGGAAAGATTGTGAAGGGTATTATTTCAGCACTCATTACGCACCGGATGTGGCAACACCGGCTGCCAAGAAATTTATACAGGCATATCAGGCCAGATACGGCGTCATGCCAGACGATGTTGCCGCTCTGACTTACGATTCCTTCGGATTACTATGGCAGGCCTCGAAGAGTGCAATCAGGGCAGATAGTCAGTCCATACGGGATGCGCTGGCAAAGATACCGAGATATGAGGGTGTTACAGGCAATATGAAGTTCAAGGAGGGTTCGACGGATCCCATTAAAAGCGCCGTTATCATTCAGATTAAAAACGGCAAGTTCGTCTTCTTTGCCAATGCTAATCCCTGATCGATGACCTACGTCCTGCAACAAGCGCTCAACGGGTTGCAATTAGGGAGTATTTATGCCCTGATTGCCCTGGGCTATACGATGGTCTACGGTATCCTGACGATGATCAATTTTGCCCATGGCGATTTGTTTATGGTCGGGGCTTTCCTGTGTTATGTGTCGGTAATGGTCTTCCAACTGCCCTTTGTACCGACCCTGCTCATCGCCATGGTGGGAACGGCAATGTTAGGCGTTGCCATCGAACGCCTGGCCTACAAACCCCTGAGAAAGGCGCACCGCGTCTCAGCCATTATAACGGCCCTGGGCGTTGGTCTTTTCCTCGAAAATTTCACTTTGGCCCTGAATCCTTACCCGAAACACATCCCCCAGTTTATCCCCAACGAGGCCTGGATGATCGGAGGTTTGACCATCTCTTCACTCCAGGTGCTCGTCATTGCCCTGTCCATCATGTTGATGATCCTTCTCGATTTCCTGGTTCTCCACACCAGGGTGGGCATGGCCATGAGGGCCATCTCGTGGGATAAAACCGTGGCGCCTTTGATGGGTGTTCCCGTCGATTTCATTATTTCCGTCACGTTTGCCATCGGTACAGGCCTGGGTGGCGTCGCCGGCGTTATGTACGGGCTGGCCTATCCGGTGATCGACCCTTACATGGGGATCATGGTCGGCTGGAAAGCCTTTATCTCCGCGGTTGTCGGTGGTATCGGAAACATCCGGGGGGCCATGATCGGCGGTTACATCCTTGGCTCCGTGGAGATTCTCGTCGTGGCCTTCTTCCCGTCCACTTATCGTGATTTCGTGGCCTTTACCCTGTTGCTTGTTCTCTTGATCTTCCGGCCCTATGGTATCCTTGGCAAGCCCCATCCACAGAAGGTGTAACATATGGTCGTAAAGAACATTCCGGTCTTAAAGAGAATACCATTTTTAAAGAGAATAATGGACAAACGCTGGCCCATGCCGATGATCCTGGCCATAGGATTTGTCATGTCTTTCGTTATTCCCCGGTTTGATCTCCTCGATCAATATGTTCAACTCATCTTCATGTACGTGGGGATCAATATCATCCTTGCGACAAGCCTCAACCTCATCAATGGATATATGGGAGAGTTTTCTGTCGGTCACGCCGGTTTTATGGCCGTAGGCGCCTATATAGCATCAGCCCTGACGGTGAAAATTATCCCCGCCGAACTGTCGGTCTGGCTGTTTCCCCTGGCCATCCTGGCCGGTGGCATGGGGTCGGCCATTGTTGGGCTTGTCGTGGCCTTTCCCTCTTTCAATACACGAGGGGATTATCTCGCCATTGTCACGCTGGCCTTCGGAATGATCGTCAAGTCCGGTCTGGAAAACATTGAATACCTGGGGGGACCCCGTGGATTTCTCGGAATGGAAAAGCTCACGACCTTACCCTGGATCTTCTTCTGGACTGTTCTGTCCGTCTGGGTAATCCGCAACCTTGTCTATTCCAAATATGGAAGGGGGATCCTTTCCATCCGGGAGGATGAGGTCGCAAGCGATCTCATGGGCGTAAACACAAGGATGGTCAAGACCATGGCCTTTGTCGTGTCGTCCTTTTTTGCAGGTGTTGCCGGGGGCCTGTTTGCCCATCTGCTCCAGTTTATCAACCCCCGCGTTTTCGATATTATTAAATCGACGGATATCCTGATCATGGTCTACCTTGGAGGGGTGGGGTCCCTGGCGGGCTCCATTCTCGGGGCGGTTATTTACACGGTATTGCTGGAGTTACTGCGTCCCATGGGTGTGTGGCGGATGGTTTTTATGCCCCTTGTGCTGGTACTGCTCATGATTTACCGGCCCCAGGGGATTATGGGGCTGCGGGAATTCCGGTGGTTCATTCCTGCTTACGATCTTAGTCTGATCAAATGGTGGCAGCAAAAGAAGGGTGATCTCAATGGCTATATTGAGCGCTAGCCAAGTCTCCCACTATTTTGGCGGCCTTGCCGCCGTATCGGATTTTAACCTCGATCTGGAACCAGGCGAACTGATGGGCATCATTGGACCCAACTGTGCCGGGAAGACAACCGTTTTCAATCTCCTGTCCGGCGTTTATAAGGCTACGGAAGGGAGTATAAGTTTTGATGGTCATGAGATTGTAGGCAGAAGGCCGGATCAGATAACGGCGTTGGGCATGGCAAGGACTTTTCAGAATATCCGCCTTTTCAAGGACCTGACCGTATTGGACAATGTCCGAATTGCCTGCTATAGCCAGTCGGACTATAATCCTCTTGAAGCGTTGTTTCGTATCGGAAGGTATCACAGGCAGGAAAGAGAAATCGCTAAACGGTCTATGGACCTCCTGTCTATTTTCAATCTCGAAGGCTATGCCCAGGATATATCGCAGAATCTCCCTTATGGCCTCCAGCGGCGGCTCGAAATTGCAAGAGCCCTTGCGACTGGGCCGAAGGTTCTCCTCCTTGATGAGCCGGCAGCCGGAATGAATCCTGCCGAGGTTATACAACTTATGGACTTGATTCAGGAGATAAGAAGACAGTTCCAATTGACCATTCTTCTTATCGAGCACCAGATGCAGTTGGTCATGGGCATCTGTGAGCGCCTGATCGTACTGGATTTCGGGGCCACGATTGCAACGGGGGTTCCTGAGGCGATTAAGAACAACAGGAAGGTTCTTGAAGCCTATCTGGGAGAGGAGGTTGTGTATTGAATACAGATAGCGTCCTCCTTTCCATCTCCCATCTGTCCGTCTTTTATGGACATATCACGGCCGTTACAGATATCTCATTTGATGTACGTGAAGGTGAGATCGTAACTCTCATCGGCGCCAATGGAGCCGGTAAATCGACAATCCTTCGTGCCATTTCAGGGATGATTCCCTATGAGGGGAGTATTGTATTCGGACATCAGGACCTTCGAAACGTTCCCGCCCACCGCATTGTCGCCATGGGCATCGCCCAGGTGCCGGAGGGACGGGGCATATTCAGCAATCTGACGATTATGGAAAACCTTAAACTTGCCACATGGCAACGGAAGGATAATAATGAGATTCAAAAGGACTACGAGCGGGTGTTCGAGTTATTTCCCGTCTTGAAGTCGCGCATGCGCCAGTTGGGTGGGACCCTATCCGGTGGCGAACAGCAGATGCTGGCTGTGGGCCGGGCTCTCATGAGCCGGGGGAGAATGATGCTCCTCGATGAACCGTCTATGGGCCTGGCGCCGGTTCTTGTAAGGGATATCTTTAAAATCATCCAGGAAATCAACCGGGCCGGCACAACGGTCCTGCTGGTTGAGCAAAACGCTAACATGGCCCTGCACGCGGCGTCCCGGGGCTATGTACTTGAGACGGGCCGTATCATTCTTGCTGGTTCAGGTAAAGACCTCCTCGGTGATGACCGTGTAAAAGAGGCTTATCTGGGGTGAGACCTATTGACATCTTAGATGTGTGCCGTTATGTAATTATTCATGAATATCGGAATCAATAACTATACTGGAGGAAATCATGGATTACAAATGTATTGCCTTAGATATGAAGAATCATGTCGCCACTGTAGCATTAAACCGAGTGAAAGCCCTGAACGCCCTGAGTTATGAATTGGCAACGGAAATTACCGAAGTCTTTCACGAGTTAGCAACAAACGATGATGTGTGGGTCATTATCCTCAAGAGCAACGCCCGAATTTTTTCCGCCGGATTGGATTTGAAAGATGCCATGTCCCGTGGGTTGATCGGTACGACGAAAAGGCTCCTCGACATTCCCATAAACGAGAAGAACATCTTTGAATGCTGCCACGCCATCGAAGAATGCAAGAAACCCGTCATTGCCGCCGTGCACGGCCAGTGCGTCGGGGCGGGGCTGGATATCATATCATCCTGCGATCTTCGTTTTTGTACTCAGGATGCGACGTTTTCTCTTCGGGAAGCCCGGATAGGCATAGTCGCCGATATGGGTGCACTCCAGCGGCTGCCCTTCATCGTCGGCCAGATGTATACGCGGCAGATGGCGTATACGGGCCGTTTTTTCAGCGCCGCCGAGGTGGAGAAGATGGGTCTCGTCCTCGAAGTCTTTGCAGATCAGGATGCCATGATGGCTGCTGCTGAAAAGCTTGCGGACGAAATAATGAAATGTGCCCCCCTGGCCGTACAAAATACAAAGGAAATACTTAATTACAGCCGCTTTGCATCAGTAAAGGACGGTATTGCCATGGCCGTCCACAAGAATATGCTTTTACTTCCTTCCGAAGACTGCAAGGAATCTCTAATCGCCTTTATGGAGAAGCGGAAACCGAACTTCAAAGGGGCCTGATACGGGTAAAGGTTTACCAAGGGGACACAATAAAGGGGTTAGCTGAAGAGAGCTAACCCCTTTTGATTGATGGTGGCGGTGCAGGGAATCGGACCCCGGACACTACGGATATGAGCCGTATGCTCTAACCAGCTGAGCTACACCGCCTTATGGATTCTGGCTTCAATTGAATCAGCATGCCTTCAGGAACGCCAAAACCGTCGCTGTTCCTATACTAGTTTTTATTTCTTGTCAACCCCAATATCCTAAGCGTTATTGAGCCCGCAGTTTGTACGCAATGATCACGCTGGTTCGACTTAACATGGAGCCCGATGATGTGACCAAGGCGATAACAATCTCATCTTCTCCATCATTGTCCACGTCTTTGATCTGGTAATCGGCAGCATAACCGCTGAGTTTTTTCGTACGCCAGTTCTCGGAAAGTCCTAAGGAATCCCAGTAAAGATCGCAAAATTCGGTAGATGTAAATATCTTAACATTCTGTAGAAGCCTGCCGCCCGGAGAATCATTCCGGGCGATGAAAACCTCCCGTTTACCCGTTTTATTAATATCATACGCCAGTATGCGTGGGTTTAGGTAATAATTGAAAGCCGAAGCTTCCGTTACGCCACCAGGATCTTGCCCGTACATATTGAGTGCCGTGTTGCCGCCGCCGTAAACTTCTTCACTCTTATAGAGGATTTCTTTTCCACCCATGAAGGTGTCGACATTGGAAAGGAGTTTATCCGTTTCCTCGTAAACGTATAGGTGATCATAGGCATTCAGGGCAATAATTTTGTTCTTACCCTCACCAAGATCATCGATGGTTAACCCGTATAAACATAAACCTCTCGGGATCCGCATCTTTTTGCCTTCCGCGACTTTTCCGTTTCTCCAAACCATTTCATTGATGGGAGATTCAAATGGTGGAGACATCTGTGAGGGGTTATTTGCCGCAGCAGACAGCTCTTGCCCCAAGAGTATGGGATTGCCGGAATTGCCGACAACCCTGAACAACCAGGGCAATCTGTCGGCAACCTTTACGTATTTCCCGTCTTTCCAGGTCAGGATAAAGGATTGAACCGTGTTTTGCGCTTTTCCATCTGAGGACGACGCAAACACATTGCTGACGATGATGTCCTTATAACTGTTTCCAGTAAGGCTGAATAAATCGACACCCACATATTTATCATAGCTTATCCCGGTGACCTTTTGCAACAATACCATATCGTTGCCTTTTTTCTGGAAAATGTAAACGTTGTTGTTGTCGATAGTCACTATTTCATTGAGACCGTCACCGTTTACATCGCCAATATCCATCCCCTTGAATTCTGTCGGATATTTGAGGCTCATCCAGAATCCTTTTCTGTCGAGCGATTGAGTTCCACTGATGAAATCCGGGTTGATTGAGCCCGTAAAGGTGTTTTTCCGACCGGATTTTATGCCTGCAATGATTTGTGCTTCACGTGATCCTGCCGTTGGTGTTCCTTGAGCCCCGGATGCAACGACGGAAGGAGCGACAGCGGCTGTTGCAGGTGTCATCGTTGCTGGCGGCCCTCCCATTACGAATTGGTTAATTCTCTGTGCGAAATCGTTGATTTTCGTTATCACATCATCCATACCCTGTGATTGGGTGAAGATATCGACAGTTGATTTGCTGGCAGCGATATCGATAAGTTTGCCGTCAATGCTGATACTGTTACCGATCTTCGTAATGCTGCCCCGGACAACATAATCAGTATTTAGTTTCTTTCCTATGAGATTGATATCGGAGGGAGAAAAATCCTTCGTCTTGATTGATTTTATCGCATCAAGGACTTTTTCCCGGCTGGCGACCGTGATCTGCTCATTGGCGGATATTCGTGAAGAGAGCATATCCATGATTCCCTGTTGGATATAATCGATGTTTTCGGCACTGTGCACTGAAAAAGGGAGGACTGCGACGGTCGGTTTTTCCTTTGCCAGCAAATATAGGGGAACCATCATGAACAATATCATGGAAATCAACAGTATAATTGGTTTTCTCACGCTTGTATCTCCTTAGTTATTTTTCGTATGTTGGGTTTCTAACATATCCTTGTGGCATATTCAAGAACCATTGTTGGTATATTCCGGTAGCTGACAGAGCCATTTCCGGATGCCAATTTGTCTTAGCAAGATGCAAACCAAAAGCTAAAATCGATATAAACATTCGATATAAAAACTGTATTTCGAATTGCAATTATTGAAATCCAACGCTTTCAATAGGTCATACGGATAATATATATCCACTATCTTGTATACAGATGATTAATAAATATCCAGAATATGCCCAAATATTCATGGACTGCCTTCTGCAAATGATCGATCGAATCCGGGGAAGGGAATAATGTTCCTGGTGACAGGACTAAACGATTTTTTGACAAATAACCTGTCGGCGCTGGGATGGGGGACATACCATATTTTTTGAAGAGCATGATGGATCTTGGCATGTGATAAGCGGAGGTGACGAGAATAAAAGGAGATGAGCCCAATTGCGCCTTTAATATTCTGGCCTGATCTTCCGTGTTGGCTGATTTTGTTTCCGTAATAATGTCTGATTGGGGGACGCTCATTAATTCGGCTGCTCGGGACATTGTATCCGCCTCCGACATATTGGTGAAAATGGCTCCTCCGGCTACGATGATATTTGCCCCCCTGATTCGTTTGTAAAGCCTGACACCCTCCAGGACGCGCGCAAGAGAATCCGGTGCCAAATGGCTGCTGATTGGATGTTTCGGGTCATATGAAATTCCGCCACCCAGAATAACGATCCGGCGAATATTCGGGGGAGGGTCGGTTTTTGTCAGTAAACATGGCGGATATTGATTTTCAAGTTGTCTCAGAAATACATCTGTGACGACATCATAGCTGGAAAGAAGAAGGAGCATGAAACCGAGGCCCGACAGGAAAAAACCGAGTTTCCGTTTCTTCATGAAGAATATAAGGGATAAACCCGACAATAATAAGATGAGGATTACTGACAGCGGGTAGAACAGGGGTGTAATAAGTTTCTTGATGAGGAAAAGGAAGTCCATTGCCGTTCAATACCTTGATGTCGCCGTTATGATGAATCATCAGATCCATCTTTGGGGCGATGATATTTCGACATTTTCCATCTGTCTTGCACAAAAAGAAATGTATGGGATGATATGGAGAATTGTGCACATTTGCCAATGATTATAATTATCATGAATGCAAATTCCTTGACTATGCGTGTAAAAGTGTATTACAAGCGCCGCCATGATCAGGATGTTGAAAAACGCCCATCCCGCGCTTTCGCGGGGACGGCGTCTGTTGCGCTGCAAGCTTTATCACGGACTTTCCGGGGACACATTCCGATCCCTTCGGGCTTCCGGAACATGTCCCCGATGCCTTATTCCTCAGCTTTTGCGCGCCTTGCTTCTGGACATCCCGTATCAAGTACAGGACAAGCTTTTGAACCGCCTGCACAAAAAACGAGTTTTTTAACAAGCTGCTAGGAGAAACAATCTATGATTCCTCGCTATTCCAGAAAAGAAATGAGTCGGATCTGGAGTCCGGAAAACCGTTATCAGAGGTGGTTGGATATCGAAATCCTGGCTTGTGAGGCTATGGCCGACTTGGGGCAGATTCCTGTAGAAGCCCTGAAAAATATCAAGACAAGGGCCGCTATCGATATCACTCGTATCGAGGAAATTGAAAATGTAACAAAGCATGATGTGATTGCCTTTGTTACATCTGTGGCTGAAAAAATCGGAGAAGACGGCCGATTTGTCCATATGGGACTGACGTCTTCAGACGTCCTTGATACGTCGTTTGCTATGCTGCTTGTGGAATCGGCGGAAATATTGCTTTGTGATCTGGATCAGTTGCTCTCTGTGCTGAGGAAGAAGGCTTTTGAGCATAAAAATACCCTTATGATCGGCAGGTCTCACGGCATTCATGCTGAGCCTGTTACATTCGGCCTTAAAATGGCTCTGTGGTACCAGGAAATGGAAAGAAACAGGGTCCGCCTTGTTCGGGCTAAGGAGTCCGTCGGCGTCGGCAAGATTTCAGGGGCTGTCGGAACCTTTTCCTTTATCGATCCCACTGTGGAGGCCTATGTGTGCGGGAAACTGGGCCTGAAGCCGGCGCCCATATCGACTCAGATCATCCAACGGGACCGTCATGCAGAGTTCTTTACCACATTGGCGATTATAGCCTCTTCAATCGATAAATTTACGCAGGAAATCCGTCTCCTCCAGCGGACGGAAGTCCGGGAAGCGGAAGAGTATTTCTCTCCGGGACAAAAAGGATCTTCCGCCATGCCCCATAAACGCAATCCCGTGTTGTCTGAAAATCTGTCCGGTCTCGCCCGGATGATGAGATCTTACGCCGTGGCCGCCCTGGAAGATATCCCGCTCTGGCATGAGCGTGACATCAGCCATTCTTCCGTGGAGCGGGTTATCGGTCCCGATGCGACTATACTTCTGGATTTCATGCTGGCAAGACTGACAACGCTCATTGACAAACTGATCGTATATCCCGAGCGTATGCTGCAAAACCTTGCCATGACCAGGGGAGTGATCTTCTCGCAGATGGTTTTACTTACCCTGATTGACAAGGGTATGTCTCGTGAAAATGCCTATGCGGTTGTCCAGCGCAACGCCATGAAATCATGGTTGGAAAGCCTCGAATTCAGAACATTGCTCTCGGACGATCAGGAGGTTATGTCATTCTTGACGATTGATGACCTGGATCGTGTGTTTCGTGTGGACAACTTCTTGACGAAGGTCGATTTTATCTTTGAACGGGTTTTTGGAGATAATTTATGAAGCGACTGACATGCATCCTATTGGTATTGGGCGTTAGCCTTGTCATTCTGTCAGGGTGCAGCAGTTTGAAGAGCTACATGGAAGGCTATGTGGATATAGCCAAGGAACGCGGCATTTCTAAAGAATACCTGACCGAGCTCAGTAAATGGACTCGGGATCAGACGGCTTATTCCGAATTTGAAACAAAGTTCCACATCAGCGCCACCTATCGGTCAGATGATTTTAACAGGGCCTATCTGAAAGAACAGGCGCGACTTCTTCAGCTCAGCGAAACTGACCGAAACCAACGAGATGCTATTTTGTGCCAGGCGGATGGGGAGTTTACGGAATTTTTCTTTTATGCCTATACCGCAGAGGTGTCGGCCAATGATTTTGGCATGCGTCAGTCCATGTGGCGTGTATTTCTTTTGGATGAGCAGGGGCGGCATATAGTTCCATTGGAGATTCGCCGGATCGACAGGGACAAGGTGACACCCCTTATCGAGACGTTTTTCCCTTATGTCCAAAAATACTATGGTTACTGCTATCATCTCAAATTTCCCCGGCAATCCTCCAAGTCTATGAGACTTATGTTTGTCAGCTATCTGGGAAAAATAGAACTGGATTGGAAACCATAGCGTCTTGATGATGAATGTCGTTAGATTCATTAAGCGAACAAAATACTGTGATGCCCTTTGGCATCCTCAGGTTTACCGGAGAGTTTCTCATGCTTGTCCTGGGTATTGAATCATCTTGTGATGAAACTGCGGCCGCAGTTGTAAAGAATGGCCGTTTATTGCTTTCTAATATCATTGCTTCTCAAATAAAAGATCACAGCATATACGGCGGTATCGTACCGGAGGTTGCATCACGGAAACATATCGAGGCCATTGGCGCAGTTGTCAGCCAAGCATTGAATGACGCCTGCTTAACTCTTGATGAGATCGATGGCATAGCGGTTACACGGGGACCAGGTTTAGTGGGATCTCTGCTTGTCGGCTTATCTACGGCCAAGGCTATTGCCTATGCAAAAGGGATTCCCCTGGTTGGTGTGAATCACCTTGAAGGACACGTGGCATCCATATTTCTTACTGAATCTGCCGTGCCCGAATTTCCTTTTGTAGCTCTTGTGGTCTCCGGAGGACACACGACAATCTATCTCGTTGAAGATTTTCAACGGTTTTCCGTGATCGGCCAAACAAGAGATGACGCAGCGGGTGAGGCCTTCGACAAGGCGGCAAAACTCCTGGATATAGGATATCCCGGCGGTGTTGTTATCGACCGGCTGGCCAAATCGGGCAACAACAAGGCCATCGCCTTTCCCCGGGCAATGCGCGACAGTCTGAATTTCAGCTTCAGCGGGCTGAAGACCTCTCTCCTCAATATGGTAAAAAAGCGGGAAATACCTCTTGATCCGGATCAGTTGCCGGATGTCGTGGCCAGTTTTCAGGAGGCTATTGTTGATGTGCTTGTTGAGAAAACAATGAATGCTGCTCATGAAGCCGGTGTATCACGGATTGTCGTTTGCGGTGGCGTAGCGGCAAACAGCCGCCTTCGTGAACGATTTCATGCCGACGCGGAAGATGAAGGTTTGGCAGTGTTCATCCCGCCTCCCGTATTATGCACGGACAATGCAGCCATGATTGCCGTTGTCGGTGATTACCTGCTTTCGAAGGGCAAAAGGGACGCCCTGAATTTGAATGCCGTTTCCCGATGGCCGCTTGATGGTTTGGTGTAAACCTCAAAACATGACATCGCCCAGAAGTATCTCAAAAAAATATAAAATTCATCCCCGCAAGCGTTTGGGGCAGTCCTTCCTTCGGGATGGGAATGTCGTGCGGAAGATCGTCGTTTCGGCAGGATTGGAGCCGGTTGATTCCGTGATTGAAATAGGGGCCGGCATGGGTGTCATGACCGCTGAGATAGCCGCACTGGTAAAAAATGTGTTGGCTGTGGAGGTCGATCCCAACCTGATCCTCGTCTTAAACGATGTTTTAAAGAACACTCAGAATGTCCGGATCGTTCATAAGGATGTTTTGACCTACGATCTGTCTCAAGCGGCAAGAGAGCTTGATGTCGATAAAATCAAGATTCTGGGGAATATCCCTTATAGTATTTCTTCACCGATCCTCTTCCATTTGCTGGATTATCGGCGGATTATATCGAGGGCGGTTCTGATGGTGCAAAAAGAGGTTGCTGAAAGGATCTGCGCCGGAGTGGGGACGAAGAGTTACGGCATTCCATCGGTGCTGACAGCCGTTTATGCAAAGGCAACCATGGCCTTGACCGTTCCTGCCGGCTGTTTTTATCCCGAACCCAAAGTCACGTCGGCAGTCATTGTTCTTGATTTTCGTTCGGAACCCCTTTGTTTTATTGCAGACGAACCTTTTTTCCAGCAAATCGTGCGGTTAGCTTTTTCCAGCCGGCGAAAGACCCTGATGAACAACCTCAGGCACAGTAGAGATGTTATGTGTTCTGAGGAATGTCTCCAGAGAATCCTGGAAAGCCTGGGCATTGATCTTCGCATCCGCGGTGAGGCTCTGTCTCCCGAACAGTTTATCACGCTAAGCAATGCTATTTTTCAGGAAAGGAATTCCGGCAACTCAAATTCACCATCAAATTTCAGCAAAATGAGAAAAGAGTAGGGAGGCATCGGCCTTCCGGCTCAGAGGATTTTTTCCCTTCTTTCCGTTTAGAGATGACTCACTCATACCGGTTGGGAAAAATCCAATTCGCCATCAGACCAATACCCCGCTGCTCTTGGTCAGATGTTAAGTCTTCGGATTTTTGATGTGGATTAAGGTCAGCGCCTTGTCTTGAATGTCAACAGCCTGCTTCTAAAGGATCAAACGGGCAGCATTCTCCCGGTCCATCGGATGAACCGGGAACCGGTCTGGTTTCCCGCATATGGAGCATATTACCTCGGCTCTCTCATCCTCTTTGACTCCACTATATAGAGCACACAGACGGGCGGCAAGGAGGCGGCTTTCTTCGTTACCGCCGTCGACGATGAGAACTGATGGTCCCGGCAGGTTTTCCATTTGAATGAGGGCATCTCCGGGACGACTAAGCGTCTCAATAGTCTCGTTATCGGCGCTGTTGCGGCCGACAATGATTTTTATGCTCTCGTTTATGCGGAAGTGTCTGCCGTATTTGAGCAATTCTATCTGCCGAATCGGCGGGTCTTTTATTTGGTCCATCAAGTCTCGAAGCCGTTTTGTGAACATAGGGTCTGTTAACAGGCATCCCCCTGCCGGGGCCGCATAATCCGAAATGCCGTAACGGGCGGCCAGCGCCATTTGGACCTTTCTCCCACGGCCTTCAATGGCCAACAGGCGCTGACGATCCACCTTACCTTCTTTTTCCGGTTTTGTTTCGGGCAGAAGCCTTGCGCTCAAAGGACGCAATATCACATCCGGATAACCGGCATTTTTAGCGACGACATGAAGGGATTGTCTGCCTTGGGACATGGGGCGTTGACCCAGAACCTCGCCGGTGAATATGAAATCGGCGCCCATATCCGTCATGAGAGCCCCTGTCTTCTTGAGCATGAGCGTATGACAGTCAATGCAGGGATTCATGTTTTTGCCGTAACCGTATCTCGGGTTCTTCAGCATCTCCAGATGTTCTTCAGTAAAATTTAAGACGCTCAGTGGCAAATCTATGAGCTTGGCAGCGGAACGGGCCTTGTCGGCGCTGAAAAAGGGTGTTTCATACGTGATACCCTCAACGGCAATTCCTTGTTCCCTGATGACCTTTACGGAAATTATACTATCCAGGCCGCCGGAAAATAATGATAAGGCAAGAACTTTCAATAGCGTAGAATATCAAATCCCAATTGGTTATGAAGAAGACGGTATATCGCGTCTTCCATATTGAAATCAATCAAATAAACAGGGTCCCCCTTTGGGGAGACGAACCGGATTGTGGGGAAGACTACCTTGACCCCTGCAAGGTCCGGGTTTAGAGATATAGAAAACTGGTATGGGACAGTTGTGAAAGGAATCCGAAAAGCTGTCAGATTTTTTTCAATAACAGCCTTCGGCGTGTCATCTTCAGAGAGGATGACAACTTCCGTAGACTTCGTCTTCAAAATATCGATAAATTGGTTGGGAACCTTCCTTGGTGAATAGATGACACGTTGATTACCGTGATTGCAACGAATATCGGCCTTCATGGAAAGATTAAAACCATCTTTAGTGGAATTGAAGATTTGAACATCCTCATCAGTTACAGGTTTGAACCCGAGATAACCAAGGAAGTCCAGAACCAGACGGCGTCTTGAAGAAGAATTCAACTGGGGGATCTTTTCTGATGCATTTTCGGATAATACCTCTGTGAGCGAGGGTAACACCTTTCCGTCAAGGATTTCCGTATATACAAATTGCTTTTTTGCCAGAAAAGCGACCATTGTGGCGGGCAGACGTCCATCCTCTGTCCTGATTGTAATGATGGCCTGCATATAAGAGTTTGTTCCTCTGGATGATGGAGATTGTCCTGTAATCAACCAGTCAATGGGCAGACGGACGGTTGGTTTCTGGCCAAACACAAGAGAATGGGTTTGCTTCCGCATGGCATAGGCTTTCGATGCATTGACGGCATTAGCCAAGGCAGGTAGAATACCATCTCTAATATCGGCAGCGATAACAGTATAATTCTTCCAATATTTGCGGATCAGTTTTTTGATATTGTCCGGCATTTGTTTTCGGTAGTCCATGAAGACAATGCTGCCATCATCAAATTCAATCATGGGCATCATTTCACAGTCCACAGTGATTTGACCGATTTCGGGAAGAGGAATGACATAGCGGCCTGAAGTCATCATCGTGGCATTCATGCGCTGAAGGACAGTTTGCATGACAGCGAAGTTTTCCAATGTTGGAATCATTGTGCCGGATTGGACAAATCCCTTTTCCGTCTGAATGTCCTGAGCGGTTGTTGTCGCGGCGTTTACGCTTCTTGTGCTGCTTTTGTAGGGGACCGAGGGAAGAAAGATTTTCTGACCGGGATAAATCAGATTGATATTCTTGATTTGCGGATTGTATTTCTTGATAATACTCAGACGGTTTTTGTTGATGCCCAGTTCATTCTTAACGATGTCAAGCAGATGGTCACCATTCTTAATTGTATAAGTGAAAGTTTTTGCATGTTGCGCCGTCGTGGCTGTTTTTTTCAGAACCAGATGGGCCGTATCTTCTTTCGCAGGGCAAGGACTGCAGAGGAAGAGAGTAGATAAAGATATAACTATGAAAAAAAATATCTGCTTATAATAAGTAAGGGCCATAATTAGTACCAGCAGGCATACAAGTTCTTTACGAGCAAATGACCCCGGTCGCTTCACTGCGGGGTTATTGAGTCAAGAAACATCGGTCTTGTCTTCGCGAGCGGTCCCTCGGACCGCGTGGCGATCTAAAAGCAAGATTGCCGCGCTTCGCTCGCAATGACTCTTCATGTTTCTTGCGAGTTAGATATGTTCTTTTTATTTGATTCCTGTCAAAAAGTCAATTTAAAGGAAATTATGGCAGTATAATCCGGAAAACAAACAATATGAGCTATAACGAAATTTACGGGTTGCAAGATAAGCTTCAAATGGGATATAAGGCCATGACAATAGAGAAATACTGATTATTTTAGGAGGCCACGTGGTCGACAGAACGCAGGAAGCCTTTATTAAAGAAATGCAGACAAAAATGGAAAAAAAGATTCGCGAAAGTGAAATTGAAGTCGTTGAATATTGGCAGAGTCAATTAGGACGCCTGTTGGCCATGAAGCCTGAAGGTATTGCCTCATTGCAGCTTCAAATCAAGAAAATACATGACATGATGGTAAATAGAATTCAGATATTAAAAAGAGGCTGATATGGAGAACGTTGCCAATTTCCTTTTTGAAGTTGGAATGCTGCAGAAAACGCCCCGTACGGGGTTTCAATTTCTCGGTTCGGGCAGTGAATCTGTGGCGGAACATATTTTGCGGACCATCTTTATCGGGTATACCCTCTGCAAACTCGATCCCGAAGCTGACGAGCACCGCACCATGAAAATGTGCTTATTCCACGACCTTCCCGAAGCACGGACCGGGGATATGAACTACGTCAATAAGAAGTACGTTACTGTCCATGAAGATAAGGCGGTAAAGGAATTAACGGAAACCCTTTCCTTCGGTAATGATATTGAAATGATTATTGAGGAGTTCAATGAGAAGAAAACGAAAGAGGCCATGATCGCCCGGGATGCGGATCAGCTGGCATTGATCCTTCAATTGAAAGAATACGGCGATCTTGGGAACAAATATAGCAAGGATTGGATCAGTTTTGCCATGAAGCGGCTATGTACTGATAATGCTAAAAAAGTGGCAAAGGAGATCATAAATACAGATTCATCGCAGTGGTGGTTTAAAGATAAAAGCGATTGGTGGATCAATGGGACGCATCCGAAAAAAATCAAAAATGAATAAGAAAAGGATCATTATGGATTTGTTGCCCGTCCATCATTTCTGTGCGACGAATGGTCGAAGGCCGGTGCTCCGTTTTAGCATCATGTCTATTGTTTTGTGCCTGTTCATCATCAGCGCATGCGCTTCTGATAAGGCTGCAAGAAATGAAAAGGCCGAAATGCAAATAAACATTGGCGCGGGCTACATCGAAGCCGGCGATAATAGTGGGGCACTGAAGGAATTGTTAAGTGCGGAGAAGATTGCTCCAACCAATCCCAGGGTCCATTATTTTCTGGCCATCGCATATCAGGGCAAAGGGTATCAGGATAAGGCCATTGAAGAATGTAAAAAGGCCATTGAACTGAAAAGTGATTATTCGGAAGCCTATAATTTATTGGGGACCATATACATAAACAAGGGGAATAATGAACTTGCCATCGAATCCTTTAATAAGGCTTTAGGTAATATAATGTACGATACCCCGGCCATTGCTTTGTACAATCTGGGGCGCGCCTATTATAATCTGGGTGATTATGCAAAATCAGTAAGTAAATATCAGGAAGCTATCGGCAAAGATATTCGCAGAGAACTTTTGCCGTTAATCGAGAATGGGTTGGGAAAAGTGGGATATGCACAGGGTGACTATGCAAGAGCCAAGGCCCACTTCATAAAATCAACGGAACTGGCGCCGACCTATGTCGAATCTCAATTCTTGCTCGCTGAGTGCTATGTGAAACTGGGTAGCATAAAGGAGGCGAAAAAAAGCTTTGAAACTGTTGTCAGGCTTGCGCCGACAACGGACCTCGGCCATGCGGCAAGGGAAAATATCAATAAGTTAAGAAAATGATTCCCATTGGTACGTGAGAGAGTTACAACGACCGGATCGTCTTTGTATCGTTTGCACGCATAGTTTTTAATTTATCAGATTTGGAATAGGGAGTGACGATTGTATGGCTACAAAAAGACAAAGAAGATCAGTGGAAGTAAAAACGAAGAAACAGAAGAAAAAGATGAAAAAATCTGTTTTATTCGTCATCGTTTCATCCCTTGTAGGTTTTTTGGTCTTTATGTTTCTGACTCTTTTTGATTACGTCTATCCTCCAATAGATGGAAAAGGCTTTGCCGGGAAGAAGAGGGAAAAACAGGCAGTAGTGCTTTATTTTTCCGATCCGAATGAACGTTTCCTGATGCCGGAGAAACGCCTTGTACCCAAAGAAGAAAATGTCGCAGCCCAGGGCAGAGAACTTGTGAAAGCCCTCATTGACGGCTCGAAAACAGGACTAATCAATACTTTTCCGGAAAAAATCGATGTCCATGATGTCAAAATAGATAAGGAAACGGCTTATGTGGACTTCGGCAGGCAATTGACGAAACTCCATCCCGGCGGAAGCGCAAGTGAAATGGCCACTATTTATTCATTGACCAATACGCTGACAGAAAACCTGCCAGGGGTGAAACAAGTTAAGATACTCATCAGTGGGAAAGAAATCCCATCAATCAAAGGTCATATCGATACCCGGCAGCCATTTGCGCCCAACCGGGAGCTGATTGTTCAGGCATCTAAGGAAGGATAAATAAACTGTGGCTTCAAAGTCTAAACTGTCAAGAACAAGGAATATAGGAATCGTTGCACATATCGATGCCGGCAAGACAACGGTGTCTGAGCGTATACTCTATTATACAGGCAAGTCGTATAAAATCGGGGAGGTGCATGACGGAGAGGCAGTCATGGACTGGATGCCGCAGGAACAGGAAAGAGGCATTACGATTACATCCGCAGTTACCACCTGTGAATGGCATAACCACGAAATTCATATCATTGATACCCCCGGTCATGTCGATTTTACCATTGAGGTGGAACGAAGCCTCAGGGTTCTCGATGGCGCAGTGGTGGTCTTCTGCGCTGTCGGTGGCGTGGAGCCGCAGTCGGAGACGGTTTGGCACCAGGCAGATAAATACGGTGTACCGAAAATAGCTTTCATCAATAAGATGGATAGGATTGGAGCCAATTTCAATACTGTTGTCAGCATGATGCGAGATCGTTTCCGTTCCATCCCTTTACCCATTCAGATTCCGTGGGGGAAAGAAGAGCTGTTTCGGGGTGTCATCGATCTTATTCGCCGGAAGGTGATCGTTTGGGATAATACTACGCTGGGATCGACTTTTACGGAATCGGATCTCCCTGCAGAACTGGCTGATGATGCGGAGAAGGCTCGGGAACGATTGATCGAGATATTGGCAGATAACGATGATGACATGGCTGAGAAATATCTGGAAGGTGCTGAGATTTCCGAGGAGGATATTCTGAGATCCATACGTGTGGCAACTATTTCGTTGAAGGTGGTTCCTGTGATGTGCGGTTCCGCTCTTCGGAATAAAGGAATTCAACCCCTTCTCGATGCAGTGGTTCACTTTTTGCCATCCCCGGAGGATGTGCCTCCGGTAAGGGGTATCAATCCGCAAACCCACGAAGAAGAATTTCGGGAAAGCTCTGTCAAGGAGCCTTTTTCTGCATTGGTCTTCAAGATCATGCAGGATGAGGGGCGGAAGCTTTCTTATCTAAGGATTTATTCCGGGAAGATGAGATCGGGAGATGATATCTATAATGCTTCCAAGCGCAAGAAGGAAAAGGTGTCCCGGCTGCTGAAAATGCATGCAAATAAGAGAGAACGGATCGAGCAGGCCGATGCCGGGGATATTATTGCCGTCATGGGATTGAAGGACGCGCGGACGGGGGATACCCTCTGCGATGAATCGCATCCGATCCTTCTGGAGCCGATGGATTTCTATGAACCGGTGATCAGCCAAGCCATAGAGGCAAAAACCCCGGCCGATCAAGAACGGGTTGCAGCTGCACTTACGAAGCTCTTGGAAGAAGATCCGACCTTACGGCTGAAGTATGACGATGAAACGGCTCAAACGGTAATTTCGGGGATGGGGGAGCTGCACCTGGAAGTGATCATCGATCGCTTGGTCCGTGAATTCAACGCCCATGTCAATGTCGGAAAGCCCCGTGTCGTTTTCCGCGAAACCATACAAAAAGCAATTGAAATCGAGGGTCAGTTCGAGAAGGAATTGGGTGATAAGAAACATTTTGGGGCAGTACGGTTGTTATTGGAACCCCAAGCCCGGGGCTCCAATGTTGAAGTGGTGAATCGTTTGAACCCGGATGACAAATTTCCCGAAGAATATTTCACGGCGATTGATGAAGGAATCCGAGAGGCAGTCGTTAGCGGCGTGATTGCCGGTTATCCGATTGTTGATTTAAAGATATCGGTGCTTGATGCCATATTCCGCGAGGGAGAATCAAGCCTGTTGGGATATAAAATTGCAGCAGCTACGGCTGTAAGGGAAGGGTGTTTGCAGGGAGAGCCCATCCTGCTTGAACCCATTATGATGGTCGATATTCTTTGTCCCAGTGAATTTATGGGTGAAGTTATCGGAGATATCAACACCCGCCGGGGAGAAGTCCAAATGATTACTCCTAAAGGTCCCGTGAGCGAGGTGAAGGCAAAGGTTCCTTTAAAAGCAATGTTTGGATATTCTACCGATTTGCGTTCCATAACACAAGGGCGCGCTACCTTTTCCATGCATTTCGAGGTCTATGACAAGACGTAAAACAGATATGGTCGTCGCCACAAGGCTTATCAGGATATTTATCGGTAAGCCCTTGGTTCAGGTGACATTTATAACGCTGCTTGTCGTTTTTTTCAGTGCGTTTGCCGTTTACTACTTCGAGTGTCAATCCGATTCAAATATACATAGTTTCTGGGACGGTATCTGGTGGGCCATTGTCACAATGGGAACCGTTGGGTACGGCGATAAATATCCCGTTACGACCGGTGGACGATTAGTCGGGATCTTTTTGATTTTTACGGGTATCGGTTTGATGTCTTTGGTCACGGCAACGGTCGCCTCGATTTTTGTGGAAAGAAGGATGAGGGAGGGAAGGGGCTTGGAAACAGTAAGGGTTAAAGAACACATCATCATATGTGGTTGGAATCAACATACGGAAGAGGTCCTCCAGGGGCTGACGATGTATGGCAATCGTTACGACTCTCCAATCGTTCTGATTAACGAATTATCCGTGGATGAAATAGACGGCTTGCGTTTGAAGTATAGCAAATACCATTTGAAGTTTCTTCGGGGAAACTTTATACATGAAGATGTCCTGAACAGGGCGAATATTTCCAAGGCAAAATTTGTCCTGATCATGGCGGATCAATCAGCAGGACAGCTCACAGAAAGGATTGATGAAAGAACCACCCTGACGGCCCTTACAGTTAAGGCTGTGGCGCCCAATGTTAAAATCATCGTTGAATTACTCGATAGCGAAAACCGGCCTCATTTGAAGAGAGCCAATGTTGACGACATAATTGTCCGGGGTGAACATATCGGATCGCTCCTTGCCAGCGCCATAAACTCGCCAGGGTTGCCCAAGGCCATTAAGGGGATGATCTCTTTGGGAGATAAAAACAAATTATGGCGTGTCGGGATTCCCGTTGCGTTCATCGGTAAAACCTTCAAAGAGCTTTTTATGCATTTCCGGGAAAAAGAGCATGCCATCCTTATGGGGCTGTTGAAGGAAAAGAAGACCATGAAACTCGAAGATCTTCTTTCGGATAACACATCCATGATTGATAATTTTATTCGAGAAAAACTGCGGGAATCGAAAAGAGAATTCACCATGGATAGGGATTCCATAAAGGTTATGATTAATCCCGAAGACGATTATGTAATTGCTGCGGAAGATCTGGCAATTGTTCTATCCAAGAATCTGCCCGTACAGTAGAGGCGAAAATCGGCTATGGACAATGAGGCATCCTTAATAAGGGAACCGGAAGTATTCAAGAATATATCTCCTGACTGCATCCGCACGGTTCTTAATATCGCAAAACGTGTCACCTATGCTGCCGGTGAAGTGATCGTCAAAGAAGGAGACATTGGCGACACCATGTATATTATGATGGAAGGGACTGTTGAAGTCGTAAAAAGCCTCGTCTTATCAGATGTCGTCGATGAACAGGATGAAGAGAAAAATAAGGTATTTACGACACTAAATGCTAGAGATCATGCCGTATTTGGTGAAATTGCCCTTCTTGATACGATGAAACGAACAGCAACGATTAAAGCCTTGACGGAATGTTCGCTCTACGAGATCAAGAAAGACGATTTTCTTGCGCTTGCAGAAGAAAATTATGAACTGGGTTATCGTATCTCACTTAATTTGGCGAGGATTGTAAGTGCCAGACTTAGAAAGGCCGATGAGGAAACCATCAAATTAACGACGGCATTAAGTATCATACTCAAAGAATCATGAATCCCAATAAATTGTCCGGAAAAAAGCAGGATTCCTTGTCAGCCTTAGTGCTATCGGAAGGTGATGATGCAATCGTTCCGGAAAGCACGCCTGGAGCATTGCTGGACAAGGACAAACTGCTGCAAAGCATATTCAGGATAAGCGCTTTGCTTACAGTTCAAGCCAACCTTGATGAAATTCTTGCGAAAATTCTTGATGAACTTGTTGATACAATCGGCTTCGATCAAGGCAGCATCCTGCTTTTAGATGAAACGAAGCAATATTTGAAGGTGAAGGTAGTTAAGAATTACTCACCGGCAGAAGCCAAGCGGGCCTTGGCGACAGCGTTGAATTGCTATAAACATGATTGTCTGGCAACTCGCGTGGCAAAAACGGGTGAACCTGTTACTATCGGTGTTCGGAACTCTTCAGATGCCCAGGTTACTGAACTTGATAGAATTCTGACGAAGGCGGCCGATGGATCAACAATTTGTGCCCCATTAAAGATAGGGGATGATGTAATAGGTGTTATTGCCGCTTGGTGTGAGCGTGAAATCAATTTTTTCCCCGAAGAAATCAAGCTATTTTTGGCTTTGACCAGTCAAATGAGTATTGTCGTCCATAATGCAAGATTATTTGAAAGGGACAAAGACAAGATTAATCGCTTGATGATGCTTCAAGAGGCTGTGTCCGAAATGAATCTCAGCTATGGCCGCGATAGTCATATCCTTAATATCTCAAAGCAAACCGCTTTGAGAATTGCCAATGCCGACAAAGTTGTGGGCTATGTTTTGGATATTGCCAAGAACAGATACATCATTACGAATGGCGGGAAAAATATTATCGAGAGTAAAGAGGTGACTGATCAACGAATAGAATCAAGCATCGTTAAGAAAGCAATCGATACGGATACAATTGTGATCAACCAGAGGGGGCCTTTGAAAGATCCCCAGGAAGAGATGAAGCCCGTTGATGTGAGAGACGCGGAGGTTGCCATACCTTTCCGGATCAAGTATAAGTTCCGCGGTGCTTTTCATCTGGTCAAAAGAAAAGGACTCTATGACCAGGATCAGATAAATGTCCTTGATATTCTTATCAAAAATGCCGCAACGGCTTATGATAATGCGATTATGCATTCCATCCTCTTTCGTGAAGCGGAGACCCTCAAAACAGAAGTTGAGAAACTGAAGGAGCGGGAAGATCAGTTGCTGGGCTTCCATGATATATTGGGCAGATCTCAAAAAATGATCGACATTTTCCACGTAATTGCCGATGTGGCCGGGCATAATACGAATATTCTCATACAGGGGGCAAGTGGAACAGGTAAGGAGCTGATTGCCAGAGCTATTCACCGCCATAGCCCAAGACATGAGAAACCACTCGTAGATCTGAATTGTGCTGCAATTCCTGCGACGTTGCTGGAAAGTGAATTATTTGGGTATGAAGCAGGCGCATTCACAGATGCAAAAAAGCGAAAAATTGGCCTTTTGGAATATGCGACAGGTGGAACCATCCTCATGGATGAAATCGGGGAAATGCCTATTCAGCTACAGGCAAAATTCCTGAGGATGATGGAGGATGGCCACATTCGCAGAGTTGGTGGAACGGAAAGCATTCCCATCGACGTACGCTTTATTTTTTCCACAAACAGGGATCTCAATGAAATGGTTTCCCAAGGGACTTTCAGAGAAGATCTTCTTTATCGGATTCGCGTTGTGCCATTGCATATCCCGCCTCTTCGGGACAGATCTGAGGACATTATCCTGTTGGGACGGTATTTCGTTCGGGAGTTCAATAAGAAATTCAGTAAGTCGATCAATGGTTTTAGTAAAGATGCAGAACAGATATTGCTTCAGTATGCTTGGCCGGGGAATGTTCGCGAATTGAAAAATATTATCGAGCGTGTGATGATCCTCAAAAATACGGGAGATATTATTGTGCCTGAAGATTTACCTTCTGAAATCGTCGATGTCGCGCAAGTAGGCGTTGATATTAAGGAGATAAAAATTGAATCATTTTTGCAGCAAATTCCATTGGAAGGGATAGACTATGACCTGATAACGGGACGGATTTCCGGACATATAAAAAAACGCATTCTGGAAAATGCGCTTGCTCATTCGCAGGGGAATAAATCTGAAGCGGCAAAGCGCTTGAGTATTTCACGGTACAAATTTATCCGTGAACAAAAGAAATTCGCAATATAGAAATCAATTTTAATCGTGCGATAATGGCACACGGTGTGAAATATTCGCACATAGGTCATGCCAATAAAATAACTGTTTTACATTCATTCATTTTTTTAAATGTGCACAATTCGAACAGTCCCCGTAAATGGCCATCTTTTTTTGCTTGGTGTGATGGTCAAATAAATTCTTTTGCTTTTAAGCAATCTCTTTAAGTAGTTAATGATAAAGGATAATTTATTTGCTCGATAATTAGGAGCATTCAGTTTTATCTCATGTATGAATGTGGCATTATGTTTGCAATTAATAGGGTTGATTCGAGAGAAGGCAAATTCCGACTCTTAATTTAAAAATAAGTAGTTTAATGTTTCATGACGGTGGATGGTTTTCGTTTCCCTCCTTTCCATCCACCGCCCCCTTAATGGCAACCTGAAAGGGCCTGATTTAATAAAACCCTTTTCAGTTTCTATATTGTGGCGGATGGTTTTTGGTTCCCTCCTTTTCCATCCGCCATTTTTTTATTCATCGAGTTAGAATTGGAATAAAAAAAGCGCCTCCGAGGAGGCGCTTTTAATGTTTGATGTTCTAAATCCTGTTATTTCAACTGGGATTCGGTGATTCTCATTCCGTAGAATGAACGATACACAAAGATCAAGGCGATCATAAAGAACACTGTTGCCAGACCAAGTTTCAGGCCCTTGCTGGTCATGGTCACGGCGATTTCCGTCGCGAGAAGTCCGAACAGGGTCGTGAATTTGATGATGGGGTTCATGGAAACCGAGGAGGTGTCCTTGTAGGGGTCGCCTACGGTGTCGCCGACAACGGTTGCTTCGTGGAGAGGTGTGTTTTTCATCTTCAGGTCGACTTCGACGATCTTCTTGGCGTTGTCCCAGCAACCGCCGGCATTGGCCATGAAGATTGCCTGGAAGAGGCCGAAGAATGCGATCCCGACGAGGTAGCCGATGAAGAAGTAAGGATCAAAGAAAGCGAGACCCAGTGCCATGAAGAAGACAACGATAAAGATATTTATCATCCCCTTCTGGGCATAGACCGTACAAATCCGGACGACTTCCTTGCTGTCCTCGATGGATGCCTCTGCCTTGTCCAGATTGATGTTTTCCTTGATGTATACAACGGCCCGGTAGGAACCGGTCACGACGGCCTGGATTGAAGCGCCTGTGAACCAGTAAATCACGCAGCCGCCCATGAGGAGGCCCAGAATGATTTCCGGCTGAACAAGACTCAGTTTTGCAATGACATTACCGAACATCTTCTCCAGGAGGATGATGATGCCGAAGACCATTGTCGTAGCACCGACAACGGCTGTACCGATGAGCACCGGCTTTGCAGTTGCTTTGAAGGTATTACCTGCACCATCGCCTGATTCAAGGAAGTGTTTCGACTGCTCAAAATTAGGGGTGACGCCAAAATACTTCTTTACGACGTCCTTTGCATCTGCACGGGACTCGATCATGGAAAGTTCATAGATCGACTGAGCGTTATCCGAAACGGGGCCGAAGCTGTCAACAGCGATAGTCACGGGACCCATGCCCAAGAAACCGAAGGCCACAAGACCAAAAGCGAAAACCGGAGCGGCAAACTTGAAGGCATCCGGCATAATGGCCATAACCGAAGGCGCCTGGGATACGAGATAGGCAACAAACATAAGAAGAAGGATCGTAAGGCCTTCCCAGAAGGCTGAGAAGTTACCGGCAACCAAACCTGAAAGAATATTCAAAGAGGCGCCACCCTGCCGGGAGGCATTCACGCACTCGTCGCAATGGCGGGAACTGGTGCTGGTGAAGACCTTCGTGAATTCCGGAATCAAGGCGCCAGCGATGGTTCCGCAACTGATGATGATGGAAAGTGCCAACCAGAGGCTCATGCCGCCTGAACTGGGAAGATCGGACAGGAGGACATTGCTGGCGACAAAAGTAACAATGATGGATACGATTGACGTGATCCAAACCAGGTTGGTCAGGGGGTGTTCAAAGTTGAAATCTTTCTTGCCGCTGAACAAGGATTTGCTGACGGCATCGTTAACAAAGTATGAAATCAGGGAGGTGATGATCATGAGGATACGCATGGCAAATATCCAGACGACCAGTTTACCGCCCATGGTGGGATTGTCAGCAAGGGCCAAAGCGATGAAGGCGATGAGCGCAACGCCTGTAACACCATAGGTTTCAAAGCCGTCAGCCGTGGGGCCTACGCTGTCACCAGCATTGTCACCCGTACAGTCGGCGATAACACCGGGGTTTTTAGGATCGTCTTCCGGAAGATGGAAGATAATCTTCATAAGGTCGGAACCGATATCGGCGATTTTCGTGAAGATACCACCGCAGATACGCAGGGCGCTGGCGCCGAGTGATTCACCGATAGCAAAACCGATAAAGCAGGGACCGGACAGTTCCTTGGGGATATAGGCCAGGATGATGATCATGAAGAAGAGTTCAATGCTGACCAGAAGCAGACCGACGCTCATACCCGAACGCAGACAGATGTTGACGATGCTGAGCGGATCACCGCTGAGGGACGCAAAGGCGGCGCGTGAGTTCGCGACTGTGTTGATACGGATCCCGAACCAGGCGACACCATACGAACCAAGGATACCAAAGATGGAGCAAATGAGGATGATCACAACTTCACCCGAAGGGGTGTGGGACAGAACGCCGAAATAGTAAACCATACAAATGGCGATGAGAACCCAGAGGGCGGCCAGAAACTTGCCCTGCTGAAGAACGTAAGTCTTGCAGGTTTCCCAAATTGTCTGAGAGACATCCAGCATGGCCTGATGGGCCGGAAGATTCTTCGTCTGGACATATTGCATCCAACCGAATACCATGCCGATCGCGCAGATCACGAGTCCCAGATTCAGGATCATAATCCCGCTGAGCGCCCCACCCATAAATGATATTTGGGTCAAATCAGGCAGCTTGATATCCGCCTCACCGGCAAATGCCATAGGCACCATCAGAAACAGCATGACGGCTATGGTCGTTAAAAAAGAAAGCACACTCCAATTACCTTTACGCATCATTAAACCTCCTCACTAAAATTATTAATGGTCATACCATTATATTTGTTCATCGCCGCTTGTACCCCTGAAGAAAGAATATCGGTGATGGCCTCGCCGGCTGCCGAAACGATTTTTGGCAGATACTTCATTTCTTCTTCCGGGAAACGACCGAGAACATAATCTTCTGTCGATATGTTAACGGTTGGCCTGCCTATGCCTATTCTTAATCTCAGGAAATCCGCACTGCCAAGCTGCTCCATGGTTGAAAGGAGTCCTTTATGACCGCCATGTCCCCCACTCGACTTTATGCGTATCGTCCCAAAGGGCAGGTCTAAATCATCATGTATAGCGATAACATCTCGATAATCTGTTATCTTAAAATATTCAAAGAGCCTTGAAACGGAATATCCGCTTCGATTCATATAGGTTTGAGGTTTTACCAGCAGGACGGCCGTACTTCCTATCTTACCCCTGCCATAGATTGCGTCAAATCCCTTCAAACCAACATTGACAGAATACTTATCTGCAAGATGCTCGACAATGATAAACCCTATGTTATGTCGTGTAAAAGCATATTGTTTCCCCGGATTTCCAAGGCCTATGATCAATTTCACATGAGACCTCTTACCGTAATCCCGACATCAGACAGGCGACTTTTATTTCTTCTTCGCCGGCGGTTTCTTATCGCCGGATTTCTGTTTCGCATCTGCCTGTGCTGCTCCGGCTGGCGATTGATCGGATGCCTTCATTGCTGCCCTTGTCGATAGAATCATAACAACCGAAAGATCTTCGCCATCCTGAATCGAAATGCCGTCTCCCAATGCGATGTCTTTCACCTTCAAAGTATCGCCGACCTTCAAATCCGTAATATCTATTACTATTTCTTCAGGCAACTGATCTGGCAGGCAAGAGACGCGCAATACACGTTTCTGCTGCTGCAATTCACCCCCCATTTCAACACCGATCGATGTCCCCTTCAAGCGGACGGGAACGTCAAGGGCTATCTTCCGATCCAGGGAGATTTCATAAAAATCCGCGTGGATCAATTGATTTCCCATGGGATGTGTCTCATATTTCTTGACAATCGACAGCTTGTCTACTGTTTTGCCGTCATCTTCGATGGAAAGGCGGAAAAATTTCTTATCTTCTTTCTTAATCAATAACCGTTTCAACTCGGCAGCGTTTACCGACAACATAACATTTTCCGTTCGGGGGCCATAAAGAATGGCCGGAATCATCCCCTGGCTTCTGAGCCTTCTGGCGGGACACTTTCCCGATTCGGTTCGAGTAAACGCTTTCAACTGTTCTGCTTCCATTTCTGCCTCCTAAATAAAAAGTGAGCTGACGGAGTCATCATAGTAAATCCGCCTTACCGCTTCGCTCAGAAACCCTGCTACGGAAAGTACTTTGATGCGGGAGCAAGCCTTTGCCCCTTCGTGGAGAGGTACCGTATCTGTAACGATAACCTCTTTTATATCCGATTTTTCCAAACGATCGATGGCCGGACCCGAGAGAACCGGGTGTGTGCAGCAGACGGACACATCGAGGGCGCCTGCTTCTTTCAAGGCGTTTGATGCCTGGACAACTGTTCCTGCCGTATCGATCATATCGTCTAAAATAATGACCGTCTTATCCTTTACGCTTCCGATGATATTCATAACCTGAGCTTCGTTGGGCCCTTCTCTCCGCTTGTCGATTATGGCAAGGTTTGTACCGAGACGGGTCGCAAAAGCCCTGGCCCGGACGACGCCGCCTGTATCGGGGGATACGATCACACAATTGTTGCTGTAATTTTGCTTGATATAATCGAGGAGTAGCGGTGTGGCAAAAAGGTTGTCGACGGGAATATTAAAGAATCCCTGAATCTGCCCGGCATGAAGGTCCATTGATAGAACTCTGTTCGCACCGGCGGCTGTTATGAGATCGGCAACCAGCTTTGCGGAAATAGGCGCTCGGGGAGCTACTTTTCTGTCCTGACGAGCATATCCGTAGTAAGGCATGACAGCTGTAATGCGATAGGCAGATGCACGCTTCATGGCATCAATCATGATGAGCAATTCCATGAGCGTTATATTGACAGGCGGGCAGGTCGATTGAATAATGAAAACGTCCATACCGCGAACGTTCTCATTGATCTCTACACGTGTCTCTCCATCGCTGAACATGCTGACATTGGCCTTACCCAGGGGAACCCCCAGGTTTCGGCAAATATTCTCAGCCAGGCTGATATTGGCATTCCCAGAAAATATTCTTATCTTTTCAAGCATTTATATACATTCTCCCAGTGTAGCCGTCGTATAAATTGGCTGGGGCGGGAGGATTCGAACCTCCGTATGCAAGATCCAAATTCTTGTGTCTTACCGCTTGACGACGCCCCATTTATGCATTGCTGTAACGTACGGTATCGGAATCTGACGGGAATCTCTCAATTGATGTGGGCGGGCTAAATTGAATGGGCTCCGAGAAGAGTCCACTCACCAACTTGTATCAATGCATTCCTCGCCTGGATTGTCTCCTCTTCACCTTGAAAGACACCGAATACCGTCGGTCCGCTGCCTGACATCAGGGCGCCAAGAGCGCCATGGCCAAGAAGAAGGTCTTTAAGTGTCCCGATAATAGGATATAAAGCCGTAGAGACACTCTCCAGATCATTGTGGAGTCCTTCAACGACATCCTGGACATTTAAAAATCGAGGAATGCTATAATGGATTGGCTCATTTGTCAATGCGAAATTGAGTTTCTCATAAACTGTTTTTGTGGAAAGTTCAAATCCGGGATTGATAAGAAGAAAGAAAAGTGGAGGTATATCAATAGGTTCATCCAATCGGTCTCCGATGCCGAAAGCCCAGGCTGTTCGCTCATAGATAAAAAAGGGGACATCGGCACCCAAGGTTGCCCCCATTTGCATCAATTTCCTCTGGCTGAGGGGGAATCCCATCATTTCGTTAAGGGCCAAGAGGGTAGTTGCAGCATTTGAGCTGCCTCCACCCAATCCTGCGGCAATGGGGATATGTTTTTCCAGGCTGATATGTATACCGCGGGACCAGCCGGTTTGCCGGAAGATCATTTCAGCTGCCCGGTATGCGATATTCTGTTTATTTTCCAATTCCGGATGTCCGGGGCAATCGAGGATGATGCCCTTATCCATCGGCTGGAAGGTCATCTCGTCATAGACGCTGATGCGCTGCATCAGTGTGGCCAAGTCGTGATATCCGTCTTCTCTCTTGCGAAGGATCTTTAAATGAAGATTTACCTTTGCCGGTGCCAGTTTTGAGATCATTTATTTCCGGATTCCTTGACGTAACGCATTCGCAGCTCGAAAAGGATACCGTCCATAAGATTTTTTTCGTAATTGTCCAGATTACCTTCTGTTTTGCTTTTCAACATTCCGATCATATCGATCGTATGCTTTGCGGCCTGAAAATTTTTCACCGATTTGTTCGTCACGGGGTCGGGAAAATCGCCCAAGTGGTACATGACCGTTGTACTCAAAGAAAGAATAAAGTTGGCAAAATTTACCTCGGGTAAAAAAGACTCATCTTCTGGTTCAGATTGTTCCCTCATCGACGAGGCAGGTTTGCCTGCTTCAGAATCGCCGATAGGGGACTCATGAGCGGGTTTTTCTATCTCTTCCCTTGGGACTCCCGTTTCATCGAAAAACCGTTTATCCTTGATGATGAATCCTGGATCCTTCTTCTCGTCATCCATGAGATCTCCTCCTGGTTATTGGAAATTTATTATACGGGACGCATACTTCTCAGACGCGCGATCCGTTCTTCAATCGGTGGATGGGTGCTGAAGAGATTCATAAAAGCTTTTCCCGTCAAGGGGTTGACAATGAAAAGATGCGCCGTTGAGGGACTGGCGTCCATGGGAGAAATCTGTGAAGCCCGTGACAGCTTTTCAAGGGCGCCGGCAAGACCATATGGCTTGCCGGAGATTTTTGCGCCCCCTTCATCGGCCATATACTCCCGCGAACGGGAGATGGCCATTTGAATCAATGTCGCCGCAATGGGAGCAAGGATAGCCATCAAAATCATACCAATGATTCCACCACCGCCTTCGTCGTCATCACTACGGCCAAAGCCGCCGAAAATAGCCGCCCATTGGGCCATGTTGGCCAGCATGACGATAGCGCCGGCCAATGTAGCGGCAATGGAGCCGATCAGCATATCGTTGTTCTTGATATGTGTCAGTTCATGGGCCAGGACACCTTCCAGTTCTTCCCGGCTCAGGATCCGAAGGATGCCCTCCGTTACGGCGACAACGGCGTGATTTTCATTGCGTCCCGTTGCAAAGGCGTTCGGTGTGTCCTCGGGAATGATATATACCTTTGGCATGGGCATTGAGGCTCTCATGGTAAGGCTCCTCACCAGGGCATAAATTTCCGGGGCCTGATTTTCCGTAACTTCCTGGGCATTATACATGCGCAGGACAATCTTGTCTGAAAACCAGTAGGCGCCGAAATTCATGACCATGGCAAAGAGAAAGGCGATGTAAACTCCGCCCCGACCGCCGAAGATGCCGCCGATGAACATGAGCAGCCCTGTGAGGATGCCCAAGAGCATAACCGATTTTATTGAATTCATATTCCCCTCCCAGATTTCAATTCTTTTTTTCGAAAACAAGCTCGTTATCTTCATTCATCTTTACAAGGATAACCTCCCCGTCTGTGAATGTGCCATCGAGGATTTTCAAAGCAAGCGGGTCAAGAAGCATCTTCTGAAGAGCACGCTTCAGGGGTCTTGCTCCATAGATCGGGCTATACCCGGTCCTTGCAATATAATCTTTTGCCTCTTGTGTCAATTCCACGGACAGTTTACGGTCTTCCAAGCGCTTCTGAATCAAAGCGATCTGAAGATCGATGATCTTGTCGATGTGCTCGATGGTCAGCGAATGGAAGGTGATGATATCATCAATCCGGTTCAGGAATTCAGGCTTGAAGGTTCCTCTGAGAGTCTCCAGGGTCCGGAGACGTTTTTCCTCTTCATCGAGCGATATATCCTGAAGCCATTGTCCACCGACATTGGAGGTCATAATGATAATGGTATTTTTGAAATCCACCGTCCGTCCATGACCGTCCGTTAGCCTGCCATCATCGAGAATCTGCAGCAGGATATTGAAGACGTCAGGATGGGCTTTTTCAATTTCGTCGAAGAGGAGAACCGCATAAGGACGTCTTCTGACGGCTTCCGTAAGATGTCCCCCTTCGTCATAACCAACATAACCGGGAGGAGCTCCTATTAAGCGCGCCACAGAATGTTTTTCCATGAATTCGGACATGTCAATGCGAATCATGGCCTGTTCATTGTCGAACATAAATTCCGCCAGAGCCCGCGCCAACTCCGTCTTGCCGACACCGGTCGGCCCCAGAAAGATAAATGAACCGATGGGGCGGTTGGGATCCTGAAGACCGGATCTTGCTCTCCTGAGTGCGTTGGAAATAGCGGCGACACCGTCATCCTGTCCGATGACCCTTTGTTTCAATCGCTCTTCCATGTGGATTAGTTTCTGAACGTCATTTTCCATCATCCGCACCACAGGTATGCCCGTCCAGTTGGCCACGACTTCCGCCACGTCTTCCTCGTCCACTTCTTCTTTGAGCATTTGCTTCTCTTCCTGGGCTTGTTCCAGGCCGATTTGTTCCTGCTCCATTTCCCTGTTGAGTTCGACGAGCTTTCCGTAGCGGATTTCCGCCGCACGTGCAAGATTTCCTTCCCTCTGGGCCTGTTGTTCTTCCATTTTTAGCTGTTCGATCCTGCTTTTAATGGATTGTATTTTCTTGATCGCGTCCTTTTCGCCACTCCAATGGCGCTTCATTGCATCCATGTTTTGCCTGAGATTGGCCAGTTCTTCATCGATTTTTTCGCGTCTTTCGAGGGCTGTTTTATCCGTTTCATTTTTAAGGGATTGCCGCTCGATCTCCAACTGGATGATACGGCGATCGATGGCATCGATATCCGCCGGCATGCTGTCGAGTTCGATCCGCAAACGGGAAGCCGACTCATCGATCAGATCGACGGCTTTGTCGGGCAGGAAGCGGTCGCTTATATACCGATTGGATAAGGTAGCCGCCGCGATAATGGCAGAATCCTTGATTCGAACGCCATGATGGATTTCGTAACGCTCCTTGAGACCACGCAAGATGGCGATCGTATCTTCCACGGTCGGCTCCTTGACAAGAATAGGCTGAAAACGCCGTTCCAGAGCGGGATCCTTCTCGATGTACTTGCGGTACTCGTTGAGTGTTGTTGCTCCGACACACCGCAGTTCTCCCCGGGCGAGCGCGGGTTTAAGCATGTTGCTCGCATCGACTGAGCCTTCAGATGCACCGGCGCCGACCACCGTATGGATTTCATCGATGAACAGTATGATTTCGCCCTGGGCATCGGTTACTTCTTTCAGTACGGCTTTCAGGCGTTCTTCAAACTCACCGCGATACTTGGCCCCGGCAACAAGGGCGCCGATATCGAGACCGATGACCCTTTTGTCCTTCAAACTTTCCGGTACATCGCCATTGATGATCCGCTGGGCGAGCCCCTCAACAATGGCAGTTTTGCCGACGCCGGGTTCACCGATGAGAACGGGATTGTTCTTCGTACGTCTGGAAAGGACCTGCATGATCCGGCGGATTTCGTCATCACGCCCGATAACGGGGTCAAAAGATCCTTTTCTGGCCAGTTCGTTGAAATCTTTGGCATAGCGCTTCAGCGCCTGGTATTTTTCTTCGGGATTGGGGTCTGTAATCCTTTGATTGCCTCGAATTTCCACGAGAACCTTCAAGATGTTATCGCGGGTGATGCCGTTGGTCTTCAGGATTTTTACGGCTTCACCACTTTTTTCATCCGATATGGACAGCAGGAGATGTTCGGCGCTGGCATATTCGTCCTTCATGCGTGCCGCTTCCGATAATGCCTGATCCATGATCTTATTCAGGCGGGGTGTTATGTAAGGCTGTGCCGCGCCGGGACCTTCAATCCTGGGTAATCGCTCAAGGCTTGTTTTCAAGGCGTTCTCGATCAAAGCCGCATCTACGCCCAATTTTTTCAAAATGGCAGTGACAATCCCATCGGGTTGCCTCAATAATGCCGTCAGCAGGTGCTCAACATCAAGACCTTGATGGCCGTATGAACCGGCAGTGGATTGGGCTTCCTGTAGGGCTTCCTGAACTTTTAATGTAAACTTGTCAAATCTCATCTTATCCTCCGGTTATTCCGTTGGCTTTTCAATTGTTACAAAGAATTTTCCGTCCTTGAAGACACTGACGTTTCCGGATGATTCAGAAAGTACGATGGCCGTTGCTCTTGTTACACTTGTAATACCGGCTGCGGCAATGTGGCGGCTACCCAATCCCTGGGGAAAATCCTTGCTGTCCAAAGCGGCGCTAAGGTGCCGGCCGGCTGTGATCAGCGTTCCATCATCTTTAATGACAAATGCGCCGTCGATCGCGGAAAATTCTTTTATTGTTTCTTTTAAATCCGGGCTCAGAATATTTCGCTCTTCCTCCGGGTAGCCCATAAAAGGGTTTATGATCATCTGCCGGGATAATTGGAGCACCTTCTCATGATCTCCCAGAATAAAGGTCGTGCCGACCTTTCGCCCCTCCCGGCCTTGTGCGGCGAGTTCAAGAGCGAGATTCAGAACGGCGCCGAAAACTTCAGCGTGAACATCCTCTGTGATATCGCTAAAGTGTCCTGATGTTAAAATCTCGAACTCCCTACCGACATCGATCACGAAAATGCTGTCGACATAACCGAATTTCGGAATGCCGCTCAAGCAAACGATCTTGTCCCCCTTCTGGAAAAGTCCGGTGGCAATACCCTTCGTAATGGCAATCTTGATCTGTCCTACCCGTGTCAGATTGACATTGGGGACCGTTAATGTCCGGCACTGACCGCAGAGCTTTTCCGGAATTTGATCATTCTTTGTCACAAGAACGATGTCGAAACCGGGCCTGGTTTCAGAGCATATGCCAAGATCTGTCGCAGCATCTGCATACAAAAGTAATGCCTTTGCTTCGATGTCACGGGCAATCTGACTGCCGTAATCAAGGATTGCTTTATTTATGGATATCATAATAAATTCCTCTGACCTTTTCAAAGTGACCATAAGTTAAACACATGGCAGCGGGCTGTCAAGACGAGTCTGATCACTTTGGAGGGCCACAAAAACCTGTCGAGAGTAAATAGACTTGTCCGGTTTTGTAGCAAATGACTTGTCCGCTTTTACTGTTCTTGAATGGAGGGTCATTTAAGAGCAGGAGGTGAGCGGCGGATGTTCGCTTTCCTCGTTCGTGGTTCTTGTCGTGGAGT
>CAZYDG010000046.1:0-5975 GCA_964645835.1 uncultured Syntrophaceae bacterium | reverse complement strand
CGAATATACCTCTTCAAATCGCATCCTCCGGATCTCCTGTAGCATCTCCGTCTGTCGCATCGATCACCTCCATAGGTGATCTTAACAAACCGGACAGATTGTGTGCTACAAACCGGACATATCACGTACTCCCAACAGATGAACGGCGGGAGTAATACAATGAGTTCCAATGATGAAATATTCCTCACATCCTGGGGATTAATTCTCCTTACACTACTGTGCATAATTGTTAGCACATCATGCATTATCCTGTAATAACTGTATTTCCTTGGCGTATTTATAGCCGTCTCGGTTGTGGTGCGTATATTGCATTAAATAATCGGAGTCACTAGAGGAGAATCGTTTCTGTGAATCGTTGGATGTTGACCATTTTAGGGATCGCTTTCTTATCCGCATCGGCGGCATTTGCCATTAATCCGTCGGAATTCGTGCAGAACAAGACCACACCGGCAACGGTAACCACTCAGCCTTCCCAAGCCAAGTCGATTCCCAGGGAAACCCGTATGCGTGCCACGGGAACGGTCAAGGAGATGACGGCCAATTTCTTGCGCATCGAAAGAACCGTAACGGCGGAACCCATGGACTTTTATTTGGAAAAACCCCTGGATAAGATCACCGTCGGCGACAAGGTGAATGTCAGCTACATTAGAAAAGAAGACAAGAATATGGCCGTCCGGGTCAGCAAGGTTGTACCCAAGAAGAAGGTCTCAACGCCGCGCATCGGTGCTCCTTCCATCCCACCTGCTCCCGTTCCGGCAAAATAATAAACAATCCGTTACTTCAAAACTTCAAATTAACTCCACTTTCCGGGACGATCAAGCCTATCTTTCTCAAGCCGTCTATTGTATAGAGAAACCATTCCGGGTTGTTTTTATTTGGGATCTTTGCCCGACACTGATACTGTGTAGTAATTAGGATTTTTCTAATCTCTTAATAAAACTTATTGAATGTAGCACAGGACTTCAGTCCTGCAAAAACACGTTATTTAAATCTCTTAAATCAAAACCGCAGACCTAAAGGTCTGGACTGCAGTGAACTGAATATAGCAAATATTTGAATTGCGATACATCATCATAATGTGCAAGGGTGCAACTCGGCATTGAAATCCACAATGAAGGTATCTGCTCATGACCGTAAGAACGCGTCTTCTTATCGTCGCCATCCTCGGCCTGTCCCTCACGATGGGTCTCTGGGGGTGGGCGCAATTGGAAGTCCTGGATAAACTGCTGATCAATCAGCAGGAAAAGCGGCTCGACGAGCTGGCCGACACGGTCAGTACGTACTACGAACATTTCCCGACCAAAAGGGGTCTGTCCGCCCTGGACCTTACCCTCAAAGACCATGTCCAAACAGACACCCGCCTGGCCCGTATCGACCTTTTTACGGTCCAGAAAGGCAATGTAGAATTTGTCGCCGGCGCAGGACGAATTTCCTACGATTGGCCTGAAAACGCCGTTTCCGCTGTTCTGGAAAAGATGAAGCCCCGCTTTTTTATGCTCAATACGGAAGCGGGTCCAGCCATGGCGCTTCTTTATCCCGACACCTCCGAAATCGATAAGAGCGTACACGTTGTCGGCGTGATAGCCTTTTCACATTTGCGCGCAGAGATCCTTTCCCGGGCGAAAGTCTTCCTCTTGTTCAGCAGTGTGGGACTTCTTCTGGTTATCCTCTTTGTTCTCTATTTAACGTTCGACTGGCTCCTGGGTCGTCCTTTGACGATCATCACGAGGACCATAGATGAATTTCAACAGGGACGCTATGCTAACCGGATACGCCTGGAGAGACGGGATGAGATGGGACATCTGGCGGACCATTTCAATGACATGGCCGATGAGATCGAGCAAGTCCTCGAAAGAAATATCGAACTTAACCGGCATCTTTCGGAAAGAGTGCAGGAAGAGACCTTGAAGGCCGTCCAGTTGCAGAATCAGGTCAACCAATTGCAACAACTGACCGCAATGGGTTATCTGACGGCTACCCTGGCCCATGACCTGGGGACGCCCCTTCATTCCATTGCCGGTATGGCGGAACTCCTCCTTGAACGAGGCGGCTGGGCGCCCGATGTCGCCCGCAAGCTTGAGTTGATCGTTCAACAGACACAGCGGTTGAATATGGCAATTCAAAACATCCGCCGCGTCACAAGACCACCCGAACCTCACTTCGAAGCAGTGGCGGCAGATGACCTTTTGAATGAAACGCTGCCACTAATGGAACCCCTTATGCAGAGGATGGGCATTGAACTGTGCGTCGAGACAAGTGATCAGGTTCCGCCTCTGTATATCGATCGTTCCAGAGTCCAGACGGCCCTTCTCAATTTGATTCAGAATGCAACGGAAGCCATGGAAAATTACGGACAGCGTATCATGGTTTCCGTCACTCAAGACATTTCTCGGCGTGCCATCGCCATTGCGATCCAGGATGACGGCCCCGGCATTCCTTCCGACCTTATGGAGAAAATCTGCGAGCCTTTTTTCAGTACACATGAGAATGAAGGCTTGCGAGGCCTGGGATTGGCCATTGTGAAAGATATCATGAAGGTCCATTCGGGAGATGTTGCCATCGAAAGCCAATCGGGAAAGGGGACCAGGATCACCCTCTACTTCCCGATCAATGATACCATACCGAACTGAAAAATGCCCGTTCCGTGCTTTCGCAGGGAACCTCCCCCTGCACCCCCTCCAGAGGGGGACAACAAAAACATCCCCCGCAGGCGGGGGATAAAGGGGGTGGTATGGTGTTAATCCTCTGCGCTTTCCAGCAGGATACAGGTCTGCTGTGTTGCGATGACGAAGCCAACAAAGATAGCCTAATAAAGGCGACTTAGTATCAGACTTAATCGGAGGGATGACCGTCTTTTAACAACCCATATCGTTGCATCTTTGACCGGAGGGTCTTGCGATCGATGCCTAATAGCTGTGCCGTTCGGGAAATATTCCACGACATGGCGTTCAGGGTATTTAGTATCTGTTCCCGCTCCGCCCCCTCCAGCGGCATCAGGGCAGGCTGATTGCTGACCTTGTTTCTGCGGAACCTCTCCGGCAGGTTTTCCGGTTGAATCAGGCCGAATGGCGATAACAGAATCGTCTGCTGGAGGACGTTCTGCAGTTCCCGCACGTTGCCCGGCCAGTCATAGGCGATGAGCATTTCCATAACCTCGTCGGACATACGTACTGCTGTATAGCCCAGCTTCTTCAGCAGCGATTCGACCAATTGGGGCAAATCCTCCTTATGTTCCCGAAGGGGCGGGATATGAAGACGGACCACGAACCGGTACAGGAGATCCGATCGGAACGTCCCTTTATGAATTTCCTCATCGATATTCCGGTTGGCAGCGGCCACAATCCGGACGGCCACATTTTGGACCGTATGCCCACCCAAGCGGCGGATTTCCCCGTTCTGCATGAACCTGAGCAGCTTTGCCTGAAGTCCTGTGGACATTTCGGTGATTTCATCGAGAAAGATAGTGCCGTCCTGGGCGGACTGCAAAAGCCCAGTATGGGATCTGTCCGCCCCGGTAAAGGAACCCTTTTCATAGCCGAAGAGTTCCGATTCCAGAAGGGTATCGGGAATGGCGCCGCAGTGGACGGGAACAAAAGGCCGGTCTCGCCGCAAACTGAGTTGATGGAGGGCCCGGGCCGTTAATTCCTTGCCTGTCCCGCTTTCACCTTCAATCAGCACGCTGGCGTCTGCATCGGCCACACGGGCTACCTGTTTATAAAAATCGACCATCGTTGCCGAGGAGCCGATGAATTGGTGATCTTCCTTGATCTTATGCTGCCCGGAGCCGCGGCGCTGGCGGAGTTCCCGCACATCGAGGACCTTTTTGACCATGCCGCGAATGGCGTCGGGTGAAAAAGGTTTGCTGATGTAATCCCAGGCGCCCAGACGCAGGGCCTCCATTGTTGTTTCAAGGGAACCGTAGGCAGTCATGAGGATGACGGGCAGATCGGGGCACTTTTCCCGGAGGTTCCGGAGAAATTGCAGTCCGTCCATGCCGGGCATGCGGATGTCGGACATGAGCAAATCGTAGACGGATAAATCCTCCGCAAGAGCCCTCTGGGCTGATGTATGGAAGTTGACGGAATATCCTTCCCTGGTCAGGGCTTCCTGCAGAAACTCGCAGGCGACAGCGTCGTCATCGATAACAAGAATTTTCAAACTCACGGTTTCCTATATCCCCCTGTGGGCCATGTAGGCCGCCAAGTCAGCGACACGGCAGGAATAACCCCATTCATTATCGTACCATGCCACAACCTTGACCATATTTTCCCGCAAAACCTGCGTAAACTCAAGATCGATGATCGATGAGTGGGCATTGCCCTTGAAATCGGATGAAACAAGCCGTTCCTCTTCGCAGTCCATGATCCCTTTCAGCGATTTCCGTGAGGCATTGATCAGGACCTTTTTAATCCCTTCTGTAGTTGCCGCCGATCGTAACTCGGCGACGAAATCGACGATGGAAACGGTCGGTGTGGGCACGCGGAGGGAATAACCGTCGAAGCGGCCTGCCAGTTCGGGAATGACAAGGGACAGGGCCTTGGCTGCCCCTGTCGTTGTCGGGATGATGTTCTGGGCTGCAGCACGTGCCCGGCGCAGGTCTTTATGGGGCAGATCGAGGATGCGCTGGTCATTCGTATAGGCATGTACCGTCGTCATCATTCCTTTTTCGATGCCGAAGGCCTGATTGATGACGAAAACCGGCGGCGCCAGGCAATTGGTCGTACAGGAGGCGTTGGAGACGATATGGTGCTTCCGGGGTGAATATTGTTTGTGGTTGACGCCCATGACGATGGTCAGGTCCTCATCCTTGGCAGGGGCCGTTATGATGACTTTTTTGGCCCCACCTTCCAGGTGGGCCGCCGCTTTGGGGCCGGAGGTGAAAAGGCCGGTGCTTTCGATGACGAGATCGACCTTTTCCTCTTCCCAGGGGATGGCGGTGGGATCGCGAAAGGCCATGCTCTTGATGACCTGTCCGTTAATCACAAAGCAGTCCTTTTTAATGGCCACGTCTCCCGCGTAACGTCCGTAACAGGTATCATATTTGAACAGATGGGCGTTCGTTTCTACATCAAAAAGGTCGTTAACTGCCACGACCTGCAATTTCTGAGGATACCGTTCAATCACCGCCTTTAAGACCTGCCGGCCAATCCGGCCGAAACCGTTTATACCGAGGCGAATCATCTTATTCCTCCTTAATTGTCGTCAATACGGTACTTGTGGGCCGCCATCAATTCGCAGCTCATCTGGAGCACCTGATGCATGCGGGCGTTATCAATGGCGATAGCGCTCAGATTGGCCGCCGCCTCCAGGAAGCGAATCTCTTTGGGATGAAATTCCCTTACTTTGTCCGTATATACGCGCAGGACACCGATAGCCTTTTTCTCAACCATGAGAGGCACAACAAGAACGGACTTGATCCCTTCCACCTTGGCCTTTTCCGTATACTGAAAGTTCTTGTCTGTCTGGGCATCTTTCAGAAAAATCGTTTTTCCCTTGAGGGCTTTTTTATCCAGACCGCTTTCGTCAACCAGAATGGGTCCCTTCTGGACATAGGCGTCGGAAAGGCCGAAGGAGGCTCCCATGAGAAGTTTTTTGTCCTTGGAATCTAATAGGCGCAGACTGCATGCCTTTACGCACATAGCCGATACCACGCATTTGATGATTTCATTGAGTACGCGAGATGTTTCCAGGGAGGCGTTGATCACCTTGGCCACCTCATAAAGGGCGGCGAAATAGTCCATTTCCTTAACTTTCATTAGCCCACCTCCTGATGATTTTGCTTTATCCAATTTTATATACACCATCGTGTTGTGGCTGGCAATGGATTAACCGGTCCCGAATTGCCTCAAATTAAATGTTACCGAAGGAGGTGAATAAAAAGGATCGTTGACTCATAATTCGATATTACCGAATACCGCCATTTCTATGGAGGTTGAATATGAGTCCGCAATCGAAAAAAGAATACACCGAAGCCA
>CAZYDG010000045.1:0-15111 GCA_964645835.1 uncultured Syntrophaceae bacterium | reverse complement strand
GGCTTCGGTGTATTCTTTTTTCGATTGCGGACTCATATTCAACCTCCATAGAAATGGCGGTATTCGGTAATATCGAATTATGAGTCAACGATCCTTTTTATTCACCTCCTTCGGTAACATTTAATTTGAGGCAATTCGCTTCACGATTAGTATTTGACGTCAAGTCTATTTTTTCTTATAAGGGAACATTATGATTTCTATTTCACAGCTTGATACAAGCAGGATCGGTATTATCGGCCCGGGCAGACTGGGGACGTCTTTTGCATATAAATTCGGCCGGGATAATCGTCGTGTCACCATCTATTATCACCATGCGGATATCTGCCGGACGATTAATCGTGATCATCTTAATCCCAAGCATCTGACGGAGGATCTCGCCAGGAGGCTGGGGGGAATCGATAACGTCCCAAGGCTTCCAGCCAAGGTTTTTGCCACCAACGACCTTGAACGGGTCGTCGAGGACAACGATTTTATCGTCCTGGCCCTGACGATGGACAAGCTGCCGGAATTTCTTAATTATCTTAAACCAATGCTGGAAAAGAAGGGTGGGGATACTTGCATAATTTCGCCCATCAAAGGCCTGGCATCCGATGAAATCACCAAAGAGCTGATTACACCTTCCCAATTGATCCATAGTTATCTGGGCGATATTAAACATAAGTACGAAGTCGTGTGCATCGGCGGACCATTTTTTGATGTGGATATTGCCCTGGGAAACCCCGTATGTGTTACCGTAGCCGGCCGGAAAAGCATTGCTGAACTAATCAGGGAAGAGCTGATTCGATTTAATCGCCGGGAATTGACGTCGTATTATAATTTTGACGTCATCGGAGTGGAAGCTTGCGGATCGTTGAAGAACATTGTCGCCAACATCAAGGGTGTCACCGATTCCCTTGATCTGGGCGATTCCATTCCCGGAACCATCTTCGCCCGGACGGGTGTCGAGATCCGGTCCATTTCCATGCTTTTGGGCGGCAGTTTTCAGGCCTTTCAAAGCCAGGCGGGTGTGGGGGACATGTACGTCACGGTTTCATCCATGGCCAGCAAGAACTACCGGTACGGGAAGTACTATTTCGAAATGTATAACGGCAATCCCATCGACACGAACATCAGGGTTATGGAGCGGATCGACGGAACGCCGGAAGGGCCCAATACGATCCGGAACATGCATCGTTACCTGGAGAAGAAGAACATGTACAGCCCTCTGTTCCACTGCGCCTTCAAGATGTTCAACGAAGCGGGGAACAAAAGGGATATTCAGGAGATGGTTATCCAGGCCTGCCAGTTCGACAAGCGGAAGAGGGAATTTATCGGCCCCGCCTCACGCCTGTTGTACCGGCTCATCCCCAATCTGTGGTATCGGAGACATAAGGGGTTTATGTCGAACTGGGAGATCTGACAGGCTGTTGAAAAACGTCCATCTGCTGCGTTGCGCTGCAAGCTTCCCCGGCCTTCGCCGGGGCAGGCTACATCGACGTACTTCTATGTACGCCTCATTTCTCAGCTCTTGCGCGCCTTGCATCTGGACCTTTTTGAACAGCCTGCTGCGTACGTCTGAAATCTATCTTCGTTGGCATCGTCATCGGCTCCTCGACGTATCTCAGTATACGCCTGCGTCGCCTTCTTCCTCGCCGCCTTGATATCGTCTTCAACTTAGAACCGGATTGGCGAGCGTTTGCATATCTCCTTATTTTTTGCCTTGACTTTATTTATTTAGCTATGGTAAATGCCGCAAAATGATCAAATGTTGTAACAAAATGGCGGTGTTGAAGATGACAGCGAATCAACTGTTTTGGTGGTGGCAGACCTTAAAAGGCTGCCCATAAGACTCAATAAAATGAGTTGTGGGCGAGGAAGCTCCTTCCCATGACTTTGCATAATCTATATAAGCCGTGGGTAGAAGCCCACGGCTTTTTTTATGATCACTGCAATTAAACTTTATTGAAAAGGAGAACAAAATTATGGAACAGACCAAGGTACTTCTGGCAGATCATGAGATTCCCAGGCAGTGGTACAATATCGTTGCCGATTTGCCGACGCCAATGAGCCCGCCCCTTCATCCGGGAACGGGCCAGCCTGTTGGTCCTGATGACTTGGCGGCAATATTCCCCATGAACCTCATCGAACAGGAGGTCAGTACGGAAAGGTGGATCGATATCCCGGACCCCGTCCTGGAGAAATATCTGCTCTGGCGTCCCTCGCCCCTCTGCCGGGCCCGTAATTTTGAAAAACTTCTCGATGCTCCGGTTAAGATATATTACAAAAATGAGGGGACGAGCCCTGCCGGTTCGCACAAGCCCAATGCGGCCATCCCGCAAGCTTACTACAACAAGGTTTTCGGCACCAAGCGGCTGGCGACGGAAACAGGCGCCGGCCAGTGGGGAAGCGCCTTGAGCATGGCCTGTCAGATGTTCAACATTGAATGCCGGGTTTACATGGTCCGGGTCAGCTACGAGCAGAAACCCTATCGCCGCATGATGATGCATACCTGGGGCGCTGAATGCATCCCCAGCCCGAGCAACCTCACAGCCGCAGGGCGGGCTGTCCTTGCCGAGCATCCCGATTCTCCGGGCAGCCTTGGTATCGCCATCAGCGAGGCCATCGAGGATATCATATCAGATCCGACGGCCCGTTATTCTCTGGGTAGCGTTCTCAATCACGTCCTGTTGCATCAGACCATTATCGGTCTTGAAGCCCACAAACAAATGGAAAAGATCGGCATATATCCCGATGTCGTCATGGGTTGCGCCGGCGGCGGCAGCAACTTTGCAGGCATTGCGCTGCCTTTTGTCCGGGACAAGATCCATGGGAAACAGGTCGCCATTGTCGGCGCAGAACCGTCATCCTGCCCCACAATGACAAGAGGGCCCTTCGCCTACGACTTTGGCGATCTGGCAAAGACGACCCCCCTTCTCCCCATGTATACCCTGGGGCATGATTACGTCCCGGCCCCCATTCATGCCGGTGGCCTCCGCTATCACGGCATGGCGCCTATCGTGAGCCATCTGGTCAAAGAAAAACTTATCGAACCCTGGGCTTACAACCAGTTGGAGACCTTTGAGGCCGGTGTCAAATGGGCCCGTACGGAAGGCTTCATACCGGCGCCGGAGACAAACCATGTCATCGCCGCCGTCATAGATGAGGCAAAGAGGGCAAAAGAAGAAGGCAAGGAAAAGGTCATCCTTTTCAACTGGAGTGGACATGGTCTGGTGGACCTGGCCTCCTATGAATCTTATCTGACGGGCAAGTTGCTGCCCTATGAATTGCCGGAAGAGGAGATTCAACGAGCTCTCAGGGCCACCGATGGGTTTCCGAAACCGTAAACATCAATAACGATAAAAAGTAAACGATAACGAAATGATCCGCCAGAGGAAGAAAATGCAACCCTTTGGCGGATCATTGCACTTTTAAGATATAAATTAATTATAAATATAGATGAATGCTTTTCGTTCCCCTTTCACCATTTTTTTCAGTTTATGGCGTCCCTCTCTGGGGCGCAGATTGGCGGTATGCTTCACCCTTTTCGGGATTGTCATTGGGTATGCTGTTTTATTATATACGGCGATCTCTTCGACTAATCTATTTATCCATACAACAGCAAATTTAATCAGAAGCCATATTTCCGCCCTTTCAGAGGGCGCAACAGGCGATCAACTCATAACGCTGCTCAATCAGAAGAAAATTTTTCAACAGTAGATGTTTGCTTCGTGCATAAAGAGTTCACTGGACAAAAATGGCCGGATGTCTTATAAATTGGCGTCACACAAAGGAGAAACATATTAAACCATGAGCCGTTACGACCATCTGGAGCTTCGCTGTCCCCGCCTGGGGCATGACGTTCCATTCTCTTACTGCCGCTGTGAAAGCGGAGATTTACCTTGTCCTCGCGTCTTGTCCTGCTGGCAGCCCTTCTTTCCCGCTGAGGCCTATCTAAAGGGCAATATGCCCCCCGATCTGTGGGCCCGGTTTATCGATCAGGCCCCGAAAGAAAAGGTGATCACGTTGATAGATCTTATCGAGGCGGCCAGGAAGCGCCGGGGAGAGATTTCTGAATGACCCTTTTTGAGGGCAACGATGATGTCCATGCCGATATGGCAGGACCGCTCGCGGACCGTCTCCGACCGCAGACCCTTGATGAATATGTCGGACAATCCCACCTTATGGAAGCGGGCACCCTGCTTAGGCGTGCTATTGCTGATGATCATTTGTTTTCCATGATTTTCTGGGGGCCTCCTGGATCGGGAAAGACAACCCTGGCGCGAATCATCGCCCGTGAAACAAAATCCCACTTTGTCGCTTTTTCCGCGGTCCTGTCCGGAGTAAAGGAACTGCGCGTCATCGTTGATGAAGCGGTGAAAATCCGCCGGGAACAAAAACGGCGGACCATCCTGTTCGTCGATGAGATCCATCGTTTCAACAAAGCCCAGCAAGACGCCTTTCTGCCCCATGTCGAAAGCGGCCTGATTACCCTCATCGGTGCAACAACGGAAAATCCCTCTTTTGAAATCATTGCCCCTTTGCTGTCCCGCTGCCGGGTCCTCGTCTTAAAGCCTTTTACGGAGGACGATCTGCGGGTTATTATGGAACGGGCGCTACGTGATGAGAAAAAGGGGCTTGGGAATCTCCATCTGACCATGGAGCCTGACGCGCTGGACAGTCTCGTTGCGACAGCCGATGGCGACGCCCGAACAGCCTTGAACGGCCTTGAGGCCGTCGCTTCCCTAGTGTCCGAGCGGGATGGATCGGGTGTTATCATTACACGCGCCCTTGTGGAGAAGGCTCTCCAGAAGAAGGCGCTACTGTACGACCGGGCCGGAGAAGAGCATTACAATATCATTTCGGCTTTTCATAAAAGCCTTCGAGGCAGCGATGCCGACGCCGCGATCTACTGGCTGGGTCGCATGCTGGCAGCCGGCGAAGATCCTCTCTTTATTGCCCGGCGAATGGTGCGTTTTGCCTCCGAAGACGTGGGAAATGCCGACCCACGAGCCCTTACGGTGGCAATGGAAGCCATGGAGGCCTACCGCTTCCTTGGTTCACCTGAAGGAGAACTGGCTTTGGTGCAGGCGGCCGCTTATCTTGCAACGGCCCCTAAAAGCAATGCCCTCTATAGAGCCTATGGCAAAGTCCGGGAGGTGATTGGGCGCACCGGGACTCTTCCCGTACCTCTCCACATCCGTAATGCGCCTACAAAACTAATGAAATCCCTCGATTACGGAAAGGACTACCGTTATGCCCATGATTATGCGGATGCGTATATCCATCAGGACTATTTGCCGGAAGCCCTTCTGGGAAAAGGCATGACATTTTACCACCCTACGGACAGGGGATATGAAAAAACCATTGGGGAGCGTATGGCGTTCTGGAAGAAGCTTGGTGAAAGTAACAAAAAAAAGGGGGAGACTTGACGTCTCCCCCCCGCTACAGGAGGATGTTAAAATTTATTAGTTTCCTATCGGTTGACCATGCCCGTAGTGCAACCGATTACTTTTCAGTCTTTTCTTTATTCTAGCATGTTCCATGCCAATTCCAGGATAATTATTTAACTGCACGATATAATATGGCAATTGTTTGCTTAGCCATGTTTGGCACTAAACTCTCACGGGCAACAGAACAAAAAATGTCGAATTCCTGTAGGTGTAATATCAATAAATGATGCGTGATAATGATAGTTTGTAATCGTTAGACGGTTTTGGCGACAAATCGACAAAAATGTCGAAATACTGCGAGAGGAAAGAAAAAGTTGACATTTATCTTAAATCTCCTATGATCACGGACTCAAAGGACAGTTGAATATTATTGGTATCAAGAGGCAATTTATGAAAAAAATTGGGTTTTGTCTATTTTTACTCATACTCTTACATGAACCTTTAGCAGGTATTGCCCAGGATTTGAAGTCATCCTTGGTGATGCACCGTTCCTGCCTGTCTCTTCAGGAAATCAAATTTTCCGACGAACAGGAAAGGGCTGTAAAGAAAATAGCTCATATAAGAACCGAGAAAATTCTTTCCCTTAGAAGCCAGCACATGACCAAGAGGCTGGAATTAAAGGATCTCCTTCGCGATCCTCATGCCGGGGAAGAAGCGATTCGTGCGAAGAATGGAGAATCGGAAATGTTGCAGGTCAAATTGCAGAAGGAACTTATAGATTATCTTCTGGATATGCGAAAAGTCATGACGGCCGATCAGGTACGAACCTGGTGTCCCCTCGACGAAATGCCTGGTAGAAACGGCTGGGCTAAATGATGATGGATAATACAGGAAAAGTAGTCTGGGAACATCGGGGTATCCGGGACGAAAGGCCCTTTCTTCAACCCTTGGCCGTCGCCATCGTCTGCGCTGTTTTTGTCGCCCTGATCCTGGGAATGGGCGTCATGGATCTGCAGCGCATCGACCGGACCCTGGTCGATTTCCTTGAAAATCGCGGTCTGGGTATTGCAGGTGTCGTTCAGCGCCTGGCTCAGGAAAATCTCAACAACCTGATTCAGGCTTCGAAGCGCGAAGAAGACCGGCCCATCGCTTCTATTACGGATGAGGCCTTTTCTCCCCAGAAGCTTCTAATTTCGGCTTTGGTCGACGTTGGGCGGGAAGTGGACAACCGTTGGAAGGCCGATCGTCTCAGTGAAGAATATCTTAGAAAATACGCTGATGAAAAGGGTATCCTCCTCATTGCCGTTCTGGACAAGAAGGGCCGGACAGTGTTCCGGAACCGGACGCTGCCCCCGGAATTGCTTTCCGAGAATTCGTCGTCCGGTAAGAAACGCCAGGAGATTACCATCGATCTCTTCAATCAGTTAGGTATGTTAAAAAAAATAGGTTTCGTGGCTCTGAAGCGAAGGGACGGCAGCGGCACTATTGTAATTGCCCTCGACCCCGCCGGGCTTCGCTATTGGGGGACCAAGGTCTCTATCGAAAAGGCGATCCGTGAGTTGGGAGAAGGGCAGGGACAGGGGTTGTCATATTTCCTGATCATGGACCCCAAAGAAAAAACCCTGGGAAGTGCCGGCCAACTCCCGGAAAACTGGAAGGCTGGCGAGATGCATCCCGCGGAGATCTTATCCGGCGTTCGTGCCGTCGAGAGCCGGAAAGTTGTCTATATGGACAAACAGCTCCTCGATATGGCGGCACCTATTTATCTCAACGGAAAGATTGCCGGGGTGGTTCGCCTTGGCCTGGATCGGGGGCAGGCGGAGACGATCCTGGCGGAGAATCGAAAAAACGTCTTCATCTTCATGTGCCTGACGATTTTTGTTGCTTTTGCGTCAATGTGGCTTTTGTATCATAATCAGAATCGTCACATGGCCGGTATCGTAAAGATGGAGCGTCAATTGGAAAAGGCGGAACGTTTGTCGGCACTGGGCCAGTTGGCGGCAGGCGTTGCCCACGAAATTCGCAACCCCTTGAATGCCATCAGTATGGCAAGCCAGAGGTTGAAGCGGGATTTCGTCCCTGCCGATGAACAGAAAGTAAAAGATTTCCAAACGCTGACTACGGTTATTCGGGACGAGATCAGGCGTCTGAACAATATTATTGAGGAATTTCTTACCTTCTCCAAGAGCCGCAGGCTTGATCTCCACGATTTTCCAGTAACGGAAGTCCTTCAGAAGATCGTCAACCTCATGCAGGAAGAAGCGAATATGGCGGGAGTAGTCATCGAGACGCAGTGGGAGACGCACCAGCCCGTAATTCCCATGGATATGGACAAGTTGCAGCAAGCCCTGCTTAATTTCATTAAGAATGCCATGGAATCCATTACCGGTGGAGGAAAAGTTTCAATCTCCCTTGATCGCCCGGTAAAGGGCTGGGTAAACATTAAGATTTCCGATACGGGCTGTGGCATGACAGCCGAGGAAATCGAACATATTTTCAGCCCCGATTATACGACAAAAGAAAAGGGATTGGGCTTGGGGCTGCCATTGGCACATGAGATCATTCGTGGCCACGGTGGTGAGATAAAAGTGACGAGCCAAAAAGAAAAGGGCACTGTTTTTGATATTCTGCTGCCGGAAGAGAGATCCGTAGGAAAACAGGGGTGACGACCACGTCCGATAGGGACAAAACTGTTTATTAAAGGGAAGCGAGGCCATGAAAAAACTGCACATATTGATTGTCGAGGATGGAAAGTCGCAACGTGAAATGCTGCGGGACTTCCTCCGTAATGAGGGTTATGAAGTCCAGGAGGCGGAAAATGGCGAAATGGCTATTGCCTCTGTCCGTGCCCATCACTTTGACGCCATTCTTCTGGATTATAAAATGCCCGGTATGGACGGAATGCAGGTTCTCAAAGAAGTCAAGCAGATCAACCCTGAAATCGACGTGGTCATCATCACGGCCTACGGTACTATCGAGACGGCAGTAGACGCGATGAAGGCGGGTGCCCTGGATTATATTACCAAGCCTCTTGATTTTGACGAACTCATGTTGCTCTTGGATCGAGTTGCAGAACGTCGTGTTCTGCTCCGGGAGAATGAACTTCTCAAAAAGGAACTCCTTGAAAAAGGGGTCACTACGGACCAGATTATCTACAAGAGCGCCGCCATGGGAACCCTGGTGAATATGGCAGGCCGCATTGCCGGCAGCCGGGCTACGGTCCTCATTCAAGGGGAAAGCGGCACGGGAAAGGAACTCTTTGCCCGTCTGATCCATCAGATCAGCCCTCGTTCGGGTAAGCCCATGTTGACGGTAAATTGCGGCGCCCTTCATGAAAACCTTCTGGAGAGCGAGCTGTTCGGTCATGAGCGGGGGGCTTTTACGGGCGCTACGACGCGGCGTATCGGGCGCTTCGAGGACGCGGACGGAGGAACCCTTTTTCTGGACGAGATCGGTGAACTGTCCATGTCCGTCCAGGTCAAACTCCTCCGATTCTTACAGGAGCGGGAATTCCAGCGTTTGGGGGGTAATCAGACTCTCCATGCGGATGTACGGATCATCAGCGCCACCAACCGGGATTTGGAAGCGAGGGTCAAGGAAGGGGCCTTTCGGGAAGACCTCTTCTACCGCCTCAATGTCGTTATGATGAAAGTGCCGCCGCTCAGGGAAAGGAAGGAAGATATACCCGCCCTTGTGGATCATTTTCTGGACAAATATGCCCAGGAGAACGGAAAGGCGGTAGAAGGGGTCAGTTCGGAAGCGAAAGACCTCCTGATCAAATACGACTATCCGGGCAATGTCCGTGAATTGGAAAATATCATGGAACGGGCCGTTGTGATCTCCCGCGACCCTGTCATTTCCGTCGAGGATCTGCCATTCAGCGAAGATATGCTGTCCTCACCGGATCAGGACCGCAAAGCGGAGGGGCTTCTGCGAAATACCATGGAAGATGTGGAAAGAAAGATGATTGTCGAGGCCATGGAAAAGGTCGGTTTTCATCAGACGAAAGCGGCGGAAATTCTTGGCATCAGTGAACGCATGCTACGGTATAAGCTGAAGAAGTATGGCCTCAAAAGCTCCTGATTACATAGGCACTTTCACTGGATTGTCTTTGACGGCTCATGCTAAAGAAGAGACGTTATTCCCATGACTTTATTCACATTGACACGTCGTCTTTCTTGCTTCATATTCTTTTTACCATTAACCGATTTGCAAGGAAAATAGCCCTATGAACATGTTAAGGCAGAAGCCCGTACAGAAAAACCTCATTGGGGTCTTGGTGATTTTAGGCTGTTTGATGGTTGTATCCGGCGTCATGGCCGATGTCAATGCGCAGGTTAAAACGGACAAAGATACTTATTTGCCAGGGGAAAAGATCCGGGTAAATTTCTTCAGATCTCCCGGTCATGCAAGTGATTGGATATGCATCGCACCGGCAGGTTCTCCGGATACGGAAGCCGGGGACTATCAATACATGCCTAAAGGGTTGGAACAAGGAGTCCTGACCTTTGAATCTCCCTCCCTGGGGAAATACGAGGCCAGGGCTTATTACAATTATAGGCGTAACGGGTATGTTGTGTCCGCCCGCTATGGCTTCTCGGTAGTTAGCAGCGCTCCCGTGGTGTCCGGAATAGCGCCGCATGTCGGTACCCATTCGGACACCGAGAAAGCACCCTCTGCAGCATATCCTGACATAAAAGCAGCTTCCGGAACCATGCCCAGGATAAACGTTGCCGTTTTTCGTTTTATGCCCCTGAATATGGAGGCTTCCACGTACGGCATAACCATCACCAGCACCTTGATCAATGCCCCGAAGATACAGTCGTCATTTACTGTTCTGGATAAGAAGGACCTTGAGACATTCCTCGTGGCCAACGATCTTCAGCAAAACGACCAGACAGACAATGTCGTCAACATCGGCACAAAAATCGGACTCAATTACGTGATCGCAGGCAGCATCGAAAAGAAAGGAATGACGATCATTACAAACACGAAGGTAATCAGCATCGAAAAAAAGAAGGTTATCTTTGCCAATCGTTCGGCTTCCGTGGGAGAAGCCGACTTAATCGGCAATATTATGAAAATGAGCGATGCCATGATTGATGCCATCCGGCAAAACTCACTCTAGCAGGCTGCTGAAAATACTCAATTACAGCAATTCATACCCCCCGTTATGGCTAACGGGGACAGGCGGACATACACCGTTTCAGTGTATCAGTACATGTATTCACGAGTGATCTTGCGTTGTTGGCAGGATACCCGGGGGCAAGGCTCGGCCGCAGGCACATTTGCAGCGCGCTCACGCATTTTCCGTAGCACATATCGAGGGCCTGATTCATACCGCCCCCTGGTCCTCCAGGTCCTCCAGGTCCCCCTGGTCCTCCCGGCCCCATTTGTGCGATGACGACATAATCATTCGATCCATAATTTTCCGCATGAACGGTCATACCGAAACCCATGACAAGAAGAAGAATTATGGCCGCTGTAAATAATTGCTTAAATTTTATCGACATCACCCGACCTCCTTTGATTTTGATAAAATAAACTTTACAATGCACCATTATCAAAATTTGATAAAAAAATCTACATGACTGAAATAAGTTTATTTTTATTCGTTTCTGGTCTAATACCCCGCGGCTTGCCGCGCATCCGTCATTCCGGCGAAGGCCGGAATCCAGAGAATCGGGACTGGATGCCGGATCAAGTCCGGCATGACGAAAGGGGTTTAATACCCGCTGCTTGCGGCGGGGTAGTTTATTTCAGGCCGTATTCTTTCATAAGCCCATCGGTGCGTTCATTTGAAAGTTTGAACCCATTGCCGGATTCCTTTGCTTTCACAAAAGATTCAATATCACGAATCCCGCCATTTGAAGCCTCAATTGTGTTTTTGAAGTCTTTTATCGCTTCCTCCGGCGACAGTCCTTTGCTCTTGCCGTCGGCGGACTGCGCGCTATAATAGGTGTTCAAAAACACCGCAAGTATGCCCTCCGTCCGCTTTGCTTTAACCGCATCCGAACTTTTTTCCTGCAGTTTTATGCCGGCAGAGATAGCCGGATCATAACTGCGCCCGGCTGCCTTTAGATATTGGAATGCGATGAAATGCGCTTCAGCTTCCTCAAATCCGTTAACCTCATTGCTGCACGGTACCCATATTGAATCATGGCCTTCTCCAGCGCTCTTCTTAGTATCCATAACTGCCGCGGAAAGCCAATGACCAAGTTCATGGCTAAAGTTCTTCTCCATTTCCAAAATGGACGCTCGGTTGTTCTCAGGCGCCGGCATCTCAATACTGGTAACGGTATTGGACAATCCACTCACTATCAGTCTTGTCTTATCGCTTTTCACGACAGGCAAGTTCATAAGTTCCTTTATCTTGTCCTCGGAAACTCCGATTTTTCGCATAAACGCGGCATAACCCTCGCGCACTTCCGACACTGCCGTATCTGCGTTTAATTTAAGCTCATGAAGTTCAGCCGGGCATGACACAACTTTCTTGAAAGGCACATTCGGCGGCGCTTTATAGTAAAGTTCAATCTTTGTCTCATCCGGAAATGGTACACTGATGTTGCCCTTACCATCGGTGTATGAGGTTTGCTCCTTTTCAACGTCCATATCAATCACGCCTGGCGCCGGTTGAATCACGGTGAACTTTACCGGCTCATTTTCCGCCGGCTTCCCGGTAAGATCTTTCATATTCAGTGTAATGCGTTGCATCGGCTGCAGGGTAATTTTTACCGGCACGCTGACCGCCGGGACTTCATCGAGGATGGATACTGTCAGCGTATGCAGGACACTGTTCGTATCGGTAATGCGTTCGCGAACCTTGCAGTCAATCATGACAATTCCCTTGCCATCGGTAGCATACGGGCCCAAGGGCTCTACTGAATTACCCGGGCTTTTAACATCCACAACAACATTGCCCGCAGGCTTATTCTCCGCATCGGTTACAACGGCCTTTATGGTAAACTTGTGGGCACCGTCAGCGCGAATCTCTTTAGCGGAGGCGTTTGCCTTCAGTTTACGCGGACCTTTGGGTTTCTTGCTTGGCATCACCGCCGTACCGCCGCCGATGCGCGTCATAATCAACGTAGCGATGTCCGCGGCGCGTGTGGGCGCCAAGGCACTCGCTATGTTCGTGCCGTATATTTTGCAGTAGACATTGTTTTTTCTGGCGATAACATACTCCTGATTTTCACCGTCGGGAATGGATCCGATACGGGAAAGCATCTGATACGCCTTATCAGCACCTGTAATTGTAATCGGCAACGGCTCTTTCATGGAATTCTTGACTTCAAAATCGAAGCGTTTGTTTAATTCGAGTTGGACATCATTGTACGAATTGTAATCGCTCAGCCATTGTGTTGTCACATTGATATAATAGTATTCCTTGCGTTCATTGTTAGCACCGGGAAGAACGAAATACTCGCTCATCCACGCATTTGGTTTTGAAAAATCAACCGGTTCCATCAGTTTGAATCCCGCTGGAAAATCCGCAAGTGTGGGCATCAGCTTGCGTACATCCGGCGGATAAAGCGCTGAATAGGGTTGAAGATACTGATCTAATTTCCCGGCGACTTCCCGTGCCGTCGCTGTTGCCAGATCAACGGTATTTTCCCTGAATTTAGCCACGATCTCATTCAATTCATTTGGGTTTACAACACGCGCATAGCCGATGGCCTTATTGACTTGGTCGTAATTATAGTTTAATTCCACTTCGACCTGCACACAAAATGGCCCGCGACACATGTAGCTCAAAGCAGGCTCATACTTTGCGCCTCTTGGGTAGCCAGCAGCAGCGAAATCACCTGTTCCTGATATTGTGGCTAAACCAGGGCCTTTTGCTTTCTCGTCAACCCATTTTTTTGCGTCAGGATGAACTCCCGGAACTATGGGTAGCTTGCCAACATCCAACAGCTCACCGCTTACTTTTATGGTGTACCAAATCCAATAATGGAATTTGGTTCCTACTTCGCCAGGATCAAATTTCCCGTTGCCGTTTTTATCGATGTAGCCCGGAAAGTCGCCTTCGCCTGCCGGTTTACACCAGCCGTCATAAGTAGGCAGCACGCCGTAGTTCTTGTCATGCTCGGAACGGATGATATGTTTATAGCCGTACATCTCTTTGCCGTTTGGCGCCTTATCACTCGTGACGATGCCATCAAGGACATTGCGCCACTTCACGTCTTGGGTGCTTTGTGCGCAGAGCTCTGTTCCCGGCATCAAGAAATAAAGAACCATGAGAAGCAGAACATATTTTGCATTTCTAGACATTCGGCAACCTCCATAAGAGCATATTCTTTAATTATGGTTAGGACAATATACGATTTGTCATATCAAAATTATCAGGGAAAATCCACTGATCGCCTTTTCGGTTCTGCAGGAAATGACAAACCGGATCAAAACAACGGGTGAAAATCTTTGAAGGGAAACTAAAATAATGTGGAACAAACTTTTTTATGATATTATCCGGTCAATATTTCAAAGACACGAGATATCGATTTAAAAGGAGGACAAAATGAATAAAAAAGCAAAAGTCTTGTTTTTTGTTGCACTTTTTTCTCTCATATCGGTATATGTCTCCCCTGCCCATGCCGTTGACCCGACCGGTAGGATTGATTACGCCATTTCATACTTTCCTCCGGCAACCGGCGTCATCATGCATGGCGGTTGGGGACCGTCCGGCAATTGGAGCCCGTTAAGTGAAGTCTGGAAATTAAACACTTCAGGATGGACGTTGCTGTCTACCACCAATTCTCCGGCAATGTCTCATCACAGCATGACATATGATTCCGGGAGACAAGTCTTGGTTGTTTGCAAACCGGGGTCCGGCTCATTTCAAACATGGGAATTCAATGGGACCGCCTGGACTCAAAAATCGGACACTACGGCTTCAATTAATGGAGATGTAGAAATCGCCTATGATTCGAACCGTCAGGTAACCGTTCTCTATGGTGTTGGGACAAATGGCAGCATTGTTACGTTTGAATATAATGGAACGACATGGACACAGAAATCACCTGCCCATCAGCCGGTTTCTTGCTCTGATGGCGCCCTGTTGCAATATCATCCCCTTATTAGCAGTACGGTTCTTGTAGGAAAAGCATCCGGTTCGTCGGCATCGACCCAAACATGGACATGGAATGGAACGGACTGGACTCAGGTGACAGGCACTCAACCAGGTTCAGCCATTATGGGCGGCATGGCTTATGACAGCGCCAGGAATGAGATGGTCCTGCTAACGACAGACATGAAGACATGGACTTTCAATGGTACGACATGGACCCAAAAAGCACCGGCAGCTTCGCCAACACCCTCTTCAAACAGTTTTTTCGGAATGGCGTTTGATGCCCAAAGGCAGGTAGCTGTGATATTTGGGGGAGAATCAGGTAGTTCATATCCTCAAAAGACATGGCAGTGGGATGGCAATACGTGGGCCGAATTTGCCGCCAACAGTTGTACCTACACCTTATCATCTACGAGCATCGCTTACAGTGCCCAGACAGGTACGGGGTCTTTCATTGTAACCCCATCTGCCGAGACCTGCGCCTGGACCGCCGCGAGTAGCGCTTCCTGGATTACCGTTACATCCGGCGCTTCCGGTACCGGCACGGTATCCTACTCCATTGCCGCCAATACAGGCGCTGCCCGGACGGGAACGATCACCGCCGGAGGGCAGACCTTTACGGTCACCCAGGCAGGGTGGGTCTATGCAAATTCCATCGGGACCCGGAACTCCATTAAG
>CAZYDG010000044.1:0-72274 GCA_964645835.1 uncultured Syntrophaceae bacterium | reverse complement strand
ACCCATTCCTGCTAAGAAAGGCTATGGAAAAGAAACTCAAAACGATCTTCTCACACATCAAACCGGGGTAACTTTCTTTATGAGGCAACGTTACCTCTTGTCACTACACTTTCGGTAACATTTTAATCTGAGGCAACGGGTTCCCAATAATGCGTTCCTCAAGATGCCCTCCGATTTGCAGTTGACAAGGCCAGTAAATTCAAGTATTAGTTATTATTAATTATTATACATGAATTCAAGGAGGGAACATGAAAAAATACTTAGTGAGAATGATGGTTTTAGCCGTTATCCTAATATTTGCGGTAACCGCTTCCCAGGCTGCCGATTCCAAGGCACCCGCCAAACCTGCATCCGCCAAGGCGACGGAACAAAAAGCCGTACAGAAGGACGATAAGGCCGTTAAGCAGGAACTGATCGACATCAACTCGGCGACAAAGGAGCAATTGCTGAAGATCCAGGGAATTGGCGACGTCTACGTCCAGAAAATAATCGATGGACGCCCCTATGCCAAGAAGGATCAGCTTAAATCAAAGAACATAATACCGGCCAGCGTCTATGAGAAGATCAAGGACAAGATCATTGCCAAGCAGCCGCCAAAGAAAAAATAGAGACCGCAAGCAGGCTGTTCAAAAGCTTGTCCCGGACCCAACAGCCTCTTAGATGATTTTCATAAAATGATCTACCACTCGTGAATCCAATTGCGTGTTTCGGCACTTTTCGATCTCGGCGATTGCAAACTCCACAGTCTGAGCGGTTCGGTAAGGCCGCGTGTTAGTGATGGCGTCAAACGTATCGGCCACGGAAATGATCCTCGCCAAAAGAGGGATATCTTCCCCCTTGAGTCCCCGTGGATATCCCCGACCATCCCATCGCTCATGATGATACAGGACAATCTCCCGCTCCCGCTCGTAAAGGGCGATCGGCGCCAGGATGGTCTCCCCGAGTTGGGAATGGCCCTTAATAATGTCATACTCTTCGTTGGTCAGCCGATCGGGTTTCAGCAACACGGCATCGGGAATGGCGATCTTGCCGATATCGTGGAGAACACCGGCCACTTTCAAAGATTCGATCTCCTGCCCGCTGCATCCCATGGAAGCGGCTATATCGATTGCCATCTTGGTCACTCGGCTGGAATGTTCCTCCGTGTAATGATCCCTGACCTGAATTGAGGCGATAAGGGAACGAAAAGTATCGAGAACGTTTGCATAAAGGCTCTCGTAAAGCAGTTTGTTTTCCAGATTGAGGGATGCCCGTTTGGTCAGGCTAAGGACATAATGTAAATCTTTATTGGTGAACAGGCCCCGGTCTTTCTTCTTGCGAACGCTCAAAATGGCAAAAGCATTGCCGCGAATCATAAGGGGGGCGCAGATCAGGGACGGCGCAATCATCGGATTATCCGGTGAGTGGATAATCATCGCTTCTTCATTTTCAATGGACTTCAGATATATATGCTTCAAGGCCCGGATGCTTTCGTCGACATGATGCGTCTGATCGGCCGGACGAATTACCTTCGGGTGAAAGTCGCCCTCATCCTTATCATAGAGTAGAAGATGGCAGACATCCCCCTCGACAACCCTCAAAGCCATATCGACAATCTTCTCAAAGATCGTTTCATTATCGCCTTCAATGGTTTCTACGGAATCATAAATATAACTATGAACGGAAAGCTCTTCCTGTTTGTCCGACAACTCGCGCGAAAGGCCTCCCTTTCGTTTGGCGCCATCGTTTAAGATATTGTTTTCCTGGAGGTAGACATGGACTTTATAGAGTAGTTCATCAATATTAAAAGGTTTCTTTAGGAAGTCGACAGCGCCGGTTTTCATGGCCTTTACCGTCAGGTCAACGGCGGGCTGTGCCGTGATCATGATGACGGCGGTATCGGAATGGAGATCACGGAGATTTTGCAACAGATCGATACCCCCCATACGGGGCATCATGACATCGCTGATGACCAAATCGTAGGAGTCATCCTTAAACATATCGAGCGCTTCCCTGCCATTTTCCGCCTCACTTACGGCATCATATCCTGAAGAATTCAAGGCTTCGACAATCATCTGCCGTGTCGGCACGTAATCATCGACGACCAGGATTTTTTTCTTGTAAGGACTTACTTCGTTAATGCCAAGTGTATGTACCATGGAATCTCCCTCGACCCCTTTTGAAAAAAGAGATCATTTAACACATGATGGTATTTAAATAACGCTCAAGCTCTATCCCTCAAAAAGGCTAAGGGGGCCAAATCAAAGTTAATTCACTTATTCTTCGTTAAGATATCCAGCAAGCTGTAGGATATCTTTGCGTAGTCATCATTGTTCATTGTCGATTGCCCTGAGAGGGTAACCACATCCGATAGCCTACCCTTCACGGGTTCGTGATTCGCATCAAACCGTATCTTGGTTTTCTGCTGTTTGTTATAGGCTTTTAAAACGTTATCTATTTGATAAGACGATACAGTCATTGCCCGATAAACCTTAATATTTATTTCCGGCTTACTTCTTTATCGGCCAAAAAGAGTGAAACTTTAGAGAAAATATAAATATTTGCGGAAAATGGGGAAACCGTTTTTACACCAGCAATTCGGTGAGATTTTGAATATCAGGGTTCCTGAAGGCGAAACCGCGGAGCCGATTTGACCCGTCATTTGGCATGTCAGCAGATGGCTATAACTTTTTTTATAATTCGTCACTTTTTCCCTCAAGTTTTTTTTGTTCCTGTCGATAGTATAAGCGTAAAGGACCAAATAACAAAAACTGTGTAGGACACCATGACGATTTCAGCTTATCAAGTAGACAACGTGATCAAGGCGTACAGCAAGCAAAACAGGGCACGCCTTCGCGGGGAAGACCCTTCCCTGGGACCAGTCCAATCAAGACTGTCCGATCAGGTTACGTTGAGCGGTAAGTCCGAAACGGATGATATCAACAAGAAGATCTCCTACACCCTTCTTGATCTTCTAAAGAAATGATGTCGCCGGGACCGACTTTTTTCCGCTCCGCTTAATATACCCCTGCCTGCTCGTCACCCAATCCGATATTTAACTTTCACCTTTTATATCAATCTGTTAAAACTTTAATTCGAATCTGACCAAAATCATTAAAAGAAGGTGAATTGGATTTTTCCCGTCTTGTATCAGTTACGTCGTTCGCAAGTGCAAAGAAGGGAAAAATCACTGAACCGAAAGGCCAATGCCCCGATGCTCTTATTTACCTGATTTGGCTGAAATCATTTACAATGGATTATGCTTTATCTCTTCATATTCCCGGCACAAAAAATGCAACAATCATGACAGCTAAAGTATCGGGGTGAGGACTCTTGAGTATCAATCGGATTGGTTTTCTATCATTACCGCCATCAATTCCGGCATATACACAGCCGGCACAGGCTGAGGGGCGTCCATTTTCCGACGTATTGCGCTCTGCGACTGCCGGAAATCCGTCACCTGAAGATATAAAGACCTGGGCTGCGTATCTTCGGCTCCGCATGAACGCATCCCTCATGCGCGCCATGGGTGGTGGAAACCATGACTCTTCCCTCCAACCATTCAGCAGCAGGACTTTCAGCACCGATCCCCTGCTTTCCATGATGCCCCGGCCTGCCACTGAATCTTCCGGCACCGCCGCTGAATCTTCCAACACCCCCGCGGCATCCACCTCGGACATCGTGGCCAAAGCCGCAGCTACTTTCAAAGTCGACCCTTCCCTAGTATCAGCGGTCATCAAGGCAGAAAGCGGCGGCAATCCTCGTGCCACATCACCCGCAGGAGCCATGGGACTGATGCAGCTCATGCCGGGAACGGCAAGGGAGCTGGGGGTGTCCAACCCATACGACCCCGTGCAGAATGTCATGGGTGGAACGAAGTATCTAAAATCATTACTTAATCGTTATGGAGGAAATCGCGATCTGGCTCTTGCCGCCTATAACTGGGGTCCCGGCAATCTGGAAAAGTCCCACCGTTCCATGCCCCGTGAGACAGTCGACTATGTGGCCAGAATAAAAAAATATTTGGGGGTGCAAGCGTGACATTAATCAAGCGCGAAGATGTCGGGGTTATCACTAAGGCGCTCCATGATTGCGGGCATTTGCTGCAGAAACGGAATCTCTATTCCAGCATCGTAAAATTCAGGGAAGCCTTGGAAAAGATGATGCAAACGCCCATGCTGCCGGCGGATGAAAAACAGATCAATGCCATGATCAATGATTTTCAAGAACGGCTATCGTCGTCACGCGTCTTCTATGAAAGTTACGGACCTGTCACCTTCCGGGACAACGACATTGAGACTGCCGTCCAATTCATGCGCCAGCTCATGGAGATCAAAGAGGAAGAAATCCAGGAAGAGATGAAGAAATCCATGGCTGCCGATGACGCCGCCCGATGGGGTGTGAGTATCGACCTGATGCTCAGGGCGAATGAAATCCGGGTGGTCATTGAACGGGGCGACTATGCCGTAGCCCGGGAGATGATAGGTGACAACGACGAACTGCTTGAACTCATCGTCTCTATCTACAACGAAAAAGGTATCGAGGCCAGAAAAGCCGGACAATATGACATGGCAGTTGCCGAATACCGGAAGATTGTCTCTCTGTGCCCGGAAGATGAAGGGCTTTACTATAACCTGGCCAGGGTCTACATAGAGAAAAAGGAGTGGAACAGCGCCGAGGAAACAATTGAAGAAAGCCTGAAGGTAAATGCGGACTTTATCCTGGGCCAGAAATTGCTTGCCTATATCCAGGCCAACAAATCGTGAAAGGAACAGGAAGTGAAGAAGGTCCTCACGATTCTCGGAACGCGTCCCGAAGCCATTAAATTGGCGCCCGTCATCAAGGAGTTGGAAAACAGAAGTCATTATTTTGAATCTGCTGTTTTAGCCACGGGGCAGCATGATGAACTTCTCGATCAGATGCTTGATGTCTTCCATATCCAACCGGACCATAACCTCCGGATCATGCAGAATCACCAGACACTCACAGATTTGACAGCTCGTCTTCTTCCGGGCATCGAGAAGATGATCATGAAATTTCGTCCCCATGTAATACTCGTCCAAGGGGATACGACAACGGTATTTGCCGCATCACTGGCCGCTTTCTACAACCGGATCGAAATCGGTCATGTAGAAGCCGGATTGCGAACTAACGACAAATACCAACCATTCCCGGAAGAAATCAACCGGCGGCTCACGGATCAAATGGCCGATTACGCCTTCGCGCCCACAGAAGAAGCAAGAAAAAATCTATTGAAATCAGGCATACCTGCAGGACGGATATTTGTAACGGGAAATACGGTAATCGACGCTCTAAAACTGGTCTCCAAGGCCGATCAGCGAGAGAAACTTGACGGATTGCCCCCTCTTCGGAAACACATGATTCTCATTACAGCCCACCGCCGGGAGAATTTTGGCACTCCCTTGATGAATGTTTTTCTGGCTGTCAAGAAACTCGCGAAAGAAATGACGGATACAAGCTTCGTCTATCCCGTACACCCGAATCCCCAGGTCTTTGGCATGGCTCATGAAATGTTGTCGGGCATCCCGAATGTCCATCTCATAGAACCTGTGGGATATATAGATTTCGTCTGGCTTATGCGACGGTCCCACATCATCCTTACCGATTCCGGCGGCATACAGGAAGAAGCCCCTTCCCTTCACAAGCCAGTCCTCATCCTTCGCAACAAGACGGAACGGCCGGAGGCCGTCAAGGCCGGCGGTGCGAAGCTGGTCGGTACATCTCCCATTAAAATTATCCGAGAGACCCGCCGATTGATGACCAACATAGATCACTACAATTGTATGGCGTATATCAGTAATCCTTTCGGTGACGGCACTGCCGCGGCACGCATAGCTGATATTCTGGAGGGCAGATCATGCCCGAAAACATAAAAGAACTCATGGATAAGGCAGAAAAGCTGGCAGAACAAGGCGAATTTACCCTTGCACGGCAGTGCTTCGAAAAAATCCTGGAAGATGTCCCGGATCATCTGGAGGCGATGAACAATCTGGCGGTCATACTTTTTCAGGAAGGCCGAACAGCTGAAGCATATGAGCGCTTTCACGAAGTATTGCGAATGGATCCCGCGAATGCGGATGCCCGGGCCAACGTGGAAATGATGGAATCTCTCCGGAGAGAGGCAACAGCCACTGAGAGAGATAGATCACAACCCTTGAATATTGGTTTTATCTCAATCTGGTTCGAACGGGGCCAATCCTATGTCACTAAAATGATCCGTGACGCCGTTGCTTTCCGGCATGAAACCTTCGTCTTTGCCCGTACCGGCAGCGTAGGCGACCAATCCATTGTTGAGACGTCAGGCTCCTGGGCGGTTCCCAATCTGACCGTCTGGCCGCGTTATGACATCCCATCCGAAACCATCCACCGATGGATTAAAGATAATCACCTGGATGTCGTCGTTTTCAACGAAGAATATGACTGGAATCTCGTAAAGGCGGTGAAGCAAACAGGCGTCAAAACAATGACGTATTTGGACTACTACAAGGATGACTGGCAAACCGACATGGGACTGTACGATGCCGTCCTATGTTCCACCCGGCGGACGTATAACCTCGTCAAGGATACCTGCTGCGCCTATTATATCGGATGGGGCGTCGATACGGATCTTTTCCGGCTTCCTGACCGGGAACCGCCGTACACGTTTTTCCATAACGCAGGCTGGCTCGGCATCAACTACCGCAAGATGACACCTGCCGTGATTGCCGCCTTTAACGCCCTATCAAAAGTTCATCCTGGCTGGTCCCTGTTTATCCATTCCCAAGCTGCCCTCGACATGCTGCCACCCATGGTGGCCGACATCGTGAAAGCCAACCCTCGGATTGTCTATCATGTAGAGACACTTCCCGCTCCAGGACTTTACCACATGGGCAAGATCATGGTCTTTCCAACAAAACTCGAAGGCCTCGGACTGCCCCTCTTTGAAGGGCTTTCCTGTGGCCTGCCCGTTATCACGACCAATGCGCCACCCATGAACGAATTTATACGCCATGGTTACAATGGCCTTCTGGTAGACATCGCCTTCAGGACCACTCGGGATGATAACGTCGCCTTCCCCGAAGAGATTGTCGATATGGCAGACCTTGCCGTCAAAATGGCCCTCTTGGCCGGCAATGATAAGGCACTGCGTATCATGTCGAATAATGCCCGCCGCTATGCGGAAGGGGAATTGGCCTTCTCTCTCCTGTCGGAACGGATCATCAGTGTTTTTAAAGAGGTATGCTGAAAATGATAATCCATCTTGTCGGCACGCAGCGGTCGAATGATCAACCGGGAAGAGAAACCCATCTGATTGCAGCTATCAAGGCATTGGGACATACATTGATTTCAACTGATCTTCAAAAGGATGGCAGCCGACTACCCGCCTTGCTTGCTCAGGAAGCCGACCTGATACTTGTCTGTCACGGAGAAGGTATTGAGGCGCATCTGATCGAATCTTGCCCATGCGTCACCGCACTGTGGCATATGGAACCTGTCGGCCCATGGGCGACCTCTGACGAAGGGACATTGGCCCGAAGGAATAAGCTTGCATTAAATATTCGCGCCTTCGATTATGTCTTCGGCAACCAGGAAAACATTGATGTCTATAAGCGCCTCGGCGCCGAAAATGTGGCCGCCTTACCCAATCCCACATTGAGTAGGCAACTTGATCTTCCCCAAAAATATGAGGTTACCCTCTCAGGAGATGAATATGGCCATTGCATACATACAATCATCCAAGCAATAGACTTCTCCATGAACCGGCGCATCTGGCCCGCCTATATCATCGGCGTTCCTACCAATCGGCAGGGACAGCCCACCCGGCGGATGGATCGCTTCAATGCCCGGGTAAATGATTTATTGAAAACATCCGGATATCACGATCCGATAGAATCCCAGTGAGCGTCGATGGCTCTTGATGACCTCCGATCACTATGGATAAACGGTTCGATAGGTCATTTTAAGTTGGTTTTTAAAAGAAAAAAACGTAATACACATTAAGCAAATACTTACGGAGGATATATTGGCGGAATGAAGAAAAACATAAAAGTGGCCGTTATCGGCGCGGGGTACTGGGGTAAGAATCTCGTCCGCAATTTTCATCAACTGGGTGCCCTAAAGACCGTGTGCGATGCGGACAAAAAGGTCCAAACCCAATTGGGCAAGGACTATCCCGGTGTCTCATGTATAGACCGGGTCGACAGGATCCTTAACGATCCATCCATAACCGCCGTGGTCATCGTAACGCCTGCCGTCACCCATTTCGCTCTCGCCGCCAAGGCCCTTCAGGCAGGAAAGCATGTCTTTGTGGAAAAGCCCCTCGCCGTCACCTACGACGAAGGTGAGAAACTGACGGAAATTGCGCGATTGACGGGTAAAATCCTTTTTGTCGGCCATATTCTTCACTACCATCAGGGCGTCATCAAGCTCAAGGCGATGATTTCCGAAGGCCGGATCGGCCGGCTCGAATACATCTATTCCAACCGCTTGAGCTTAGGCAAGATCCGCCGTGAGGAAAACATTCTCTGGTCCTTTGCTCCCCATGACATTTCCCTGATCCTGAGCATCGTCGGTGAAACCCCGTCCAGCGTCGACACAACGGGCAGCAATTTTCTTCACGCCGCCATTGCCGACGTCACCATGACAAACCTCAAGTTTCCTTCGGGCATCGGCGCCCATATCTTCGTGAGCTGGCTCAATCCCTTCAAAGAGCAACGTCTCGTCGTCGTAGGAAGCCAAGGCATGCTTGTCTTCGATGATACGCAGCCCATTGATGAAAAGCTGATCCTATACCCTCATACGATCAACTGGAAAGACGGTCTGCCTATTGCGGAAAAGGCAGAAGCTAAAACCATTCCCCTTTCTGATCATTGGGAAGAGCCCTTGAAGGCGGAATGCCGGGCGTTTCTCGATGCCGTCGCCACGGGACAGCCCCCCTTCACATCCGGAGAAGAAGGGCTCAAAGTCCTCCATGTGCTTGAATTAAGTCAAAAGTCGATGAAAGAAAAGGAAGGGATCATGTCGCTGTCACCGACTGTCAATATTCCGACGGTACAGGCAACAAAAGACAGCTCCGTCCATGAAACGGCCATCGTTGATGATGGTGTCCGCATCGGCAAAGGCACGAAGATCTGGCATTTTTCCCACATTCTTTCCGGTTCCTCCGTGGGAGAAGGATGCAATATTGGTCAGAATGTCGTTATCGGCCCCCATGTGACTGTGGGTAATCGCTGCAAAATACAGAATAATGTCAGCGTCTATCCCGGTGTAACACTGGAAGACGGCGTCTTTTGCGGGCCCTCCATGGTCTTCACCAATGTCTACAACCCCCGTGCGGAAATCGCAAAAATGGATCAGGCCCGCACGACCCTCGTCAAGAAGGGGGCAACTCTCGGGGCGAATTCCACAATCATCTGCGGCCACACAATTGGTGAATACGCCTTTATAGGCGCCGGAGCAGTAGTCACGAAAGATATTCCTGACCATGCCCTTGTGGCGGGCAATCCGGCTAAACAGATCGGCTGGTCCTGCACCTGCGGGGAAACCTTGCCAAAGGATTTGTCTTGTCCCGTCTGTAAGAAGAACTTTAAGAAATCTCGAAAAGGATTGATTGAAAAATCATATCATTCCTTAAGAGGATTCAATGGCACATATTATGCAAATTAACAGATATTTCAGAATACTGAAAAAGATGACGGGAGGTGTCCGTCGTTTTTCATATTGAAAAGGACTTGATGGTGACCTGGTCAAGAAACGTTGAAGACATCGCAAAGGCCCTCACGGCCATGTCGGCCACAAAAAACGACGGGAAACCGCTCTCTATAGCATCGGCCTTTGCCTTCTGGACCGAATGGACGATAAAGATCCGTAAAGAAAAGCGGACGGTTTTCCTTATCGGAAACGGCGCCAGCGCATCCATGGCCAGCCATGTAGCCGCCGATTTGGCCAAGAATGCCCATGTCCGTACGGAAGTCTTTACAGACCTGGCTCTTATTACGGCCATTGCCAACGACCTGTCTTTTAATGACATCTTCTCCGAACCCCTGAAAAGACGACTCGCCCATGGTGATATGCTCGTCGCTATCAGCAGTTCCGGTCAGTCGCCTAATATCCTTCAGGCCGCCAGAACAACCAGGGAATGCGGAGGCATCGTGGTAACTTTATCGGCGATGAAGCATGACAACCCTCTCTTTACCCTTGGGGATCTGAATTTTTACATTCCCGGACATACCTACGGCATGGCCGAGACCTGTCATGCCGCCCTGCTTCACTACTGGATCGATAAAATCGTTTCGGAGAACAATCTGCACCCAGAGGCTACATTATAATGGACCACCTCATTGTCATCGGCAGCAATTCCTTCTCCGGCGCTCACTTCGTTGATTATGCCCTGGAGCAGGGATTATCGGTCATCGGCATCAGCCGGTCTCCCGAACCTCATCCGGTCTTTCTGCCTTACAAAAAAAGGAAAGACGCTGCCTTTCGATTCCACCAATGCGATATCAATCACGATCTTGCGGGCATCATGGCCCTCATCGATGATTTTCGCCCTGATTATCTTGTCAACTTCGCCGCCCAAAGCATGGTCGCTGAAAGTTGGCAAAACCCCGGACACTGGTTTCAGACCAATGTTGTATCAACCGTTAAATTGCACGAAGAGCTGAGAAAATTGCCTTTTCTTAAAAAATACGTCCATGTTTCGACACCGGAAGTTTATGGGACCTGCGAGGGACTCGTCCGGGAGACGACAAATTATTGCCCCAGCACACCCTATGCCGTCTCCCGCGCCGCCGCCGACATGAGCCTCATGAGCTATTTTAAGGCCTATGATTTTCCTGTGGTCTTTACACGCGCGGCCAACGTCTACGGTGCAGGACAGCAACTGTACCGTATTATTCCCCGAACGGTACTCTTCTTCCTGACCGGACAAACACTCTCATTGCATGGCGGCGGAACGTCCGTGCGATCTTTTATCCATATCCGCGACGTCGCCGACGCCACGCTCAGGATTGCCCGGCAGGCGCCTCCCGGTGAGATATACCACATTTCAACCACCCGAAATATTTCGATCCGGGCCCTCGTCGAGGTCATTGCCCGTCAGTTGGGCGTGAATTTCGAAAGCCGGGTCCGCATCGTCGGGGAACGCCTGGGAAAAGATGCAGCCTACCTTCTGGACAATTCTAAGCTTCGTGAGACGCTGGGCTGGCAAGACAGAATCAGCCTGGAGGAAGGTATTGAGGAAGCGATTGCCTGGGTGCGGGACAATCTGGAGATTTTAAAACAACTTCCTGTTGATTACGTTCACAAACCATGACTGAGAAAGGAATTCATCCATGAACATTCTTGTAACCGGCGGCTGCGGCTATGTCGGCTCCGTGCTGACCCCAAAGCTTCTCGAACAGGGTCATCATGTGACCGTCTATGATATCATGTGGTTTGGAAATTTCCTGCAGCCTCATAAGAACCTGCGGATCATGCAGGGGGATATCCGCAACACGGCAGCCGTTCCGATGTCGGGAATCGATGCGATTATTCATCTGGCCAATATTGCCAACGATCCATGCGGCGATCTGAACGCCAAATTATCATGGGAGGTCAACGCCCTGGCCACAATGGGCCTTGCGGAATCGGCCATCGCCCACGGGGTGAAACAGTTTATCTTTTCCAGTTCAGGAAGCGTCTACGGTGTGAAGGATGAACCTCAGGTGACGGAAGAGCTGTCACTGGTGCCTATTTCCGACTACAACAAGACCAAGATGATCAGCGAACGGGTCCTTTTGAGCTATAAGGATGCCATTACGGTCCAGATCGTACGCCCCGCCACTATTTGCGGCTATTCACCACGGACACGCCTGGATCTATCGGTAAACATGCTGACAGTCCAGGCCCTGGCCAACGGGAGGATCACGGTATTCGGCGGCAACCAGATCCGGCCCAATATCCATATCCAGGATATTACGGATGTCTTCATCCATCTGCTTAGCCTGGGTGCCAAGGCGGCAGGGATATACAATGCCGGATTTGAAAACATCTCCATCCTGGATATCGCAAAGACGGCGGCGGAATTCATTCCCGCCGAGATCGTCGTCAGTGAATCCAACGATCCACGGTCCTACCGCCTCAATGCGGACAAACTGCTCGCCACCGGATTCAAGCCGCGATTTAAAGTCGTCGACGCCATCCGGGAAATCATGGCGGCATACCACGATGGAAAATTAAAAGACCAGGATAGTTGCTATAACATCAGAATAATGAAACAAATGGACAATCTGGAATAACCATGGACATAAGCGCCTCTGAAACCATGGCCCGACGGATTCGGGGCCGTATCGTCGAGATGTCCCACGCAGCCGGAGCGGCCCACCTGGGATCGGCACTCTCCTGCGTCGATATCCTCGTGGCATTGTATTGGCACATCATGGCCATCGATCCCACGAGACCCGACGAGCCTAAGCGGGACCGGTTCATCCTGAGCAAGGGACATGCGGCCATGGCCCTGTTTGCCGTCCTTGCCGCCCGGGGGTTTTTCCCCCCATCCCTTCTCGACACATTCGGCGCCGTCGGTTCCTGCCTGGAAGAACATCCTTCACCCGGCTGCGCCCCCGGCGTCGAAGCGGCGGCAGGCTCCCTGGGACACGGCCTTGGCCTGGGCATCGGCATGGCCCTTGCGGGACGCCTGCAAAAGATCCCCTTCCGGGTCTTTGTGACAATATCGGACGGAGAATGCAACGAAGGATCGACCTGGGAGGCCGCTATGTTTGCTTCCGCTCAAAGATTGGACAATGTCTGCGTTGTTGTCGATTTCAACAAATGGCAGGCAACGGGAAGAAGCTGCGAGGTCATGGCCCTTGAACCCCTGGCCGAAAAATGGCGGGCCTTCGGTTGGACCACCCGTGAAGTTGACGGCCATGACATCGGGGCCTTGGCCGCGTGCCTGAAAGGCGTCCCGGATCCAAATGGGAAACCCGTGGCAATCATCGCTCATACGGTCAAGGGAAAGGGCATCTCCTTTATGGAAGACGACAATAACTGGCACTACCGGATCCCGAAAGAAGACGAGGTGCTCTCGGCCAAAAGAGAGCTCGGACTGCTATGAGAAACGCATTTGCCTCGACCATGACAAAGCTGGCCCAGGAAGATCCAAGGATCGTCCTGCTTTCCGGCGATATCGGCAACAAGCTCTTCGATTCATTCAAGGAGCGATGCACCGGCAGATTCTTCAACTGCGGCGTCGCCGAGGCTAATATGACGTCCATGGCCGCGGGTATGGCCCTGTGCGGCATGCGGCCCGTGACGTATACGATTGCATCCTTCGTGACTGTCCGTTGCCTGGAGCAGATCAGAATCGATGTGTGCTATCATAACCTTCCGGTCATCATCGTCGGTGTAGGCGCTGGCCTTTCCTATGCTGAACTGGGGGCAACGCATCACTCATGCGAAGACCTTGCCGTCATGCGTGCATTGCCCAACATGACCGTCATCTGCCCGGCCGACACCGTGGAAGTCCGACTGGCCCTCTCGGCGGCATTTGCCTTAGGCAAACCGGTCTATATTCGAATGGGAAAGAAGAACGAACCCGTCGTTTACCGGGAAGACCCGGATTTTCAGATCGGCAGAGGAATCGTCGTACGCCAGGGGAAAGAAAACATTTGCCTCATCGGCACCGGAAATATCCTTCCTGTTGTGATGGAAACGGCCGATCTTCTCGCCGCTCATGGCATTGACACTCAAGTGGTCAGTATGCACACGGTGAAGCCTCTCGATGAAGCTTTATTGGCCAGGGTATTTTCAGAGTTCGAAATCGTTGCTACGGTCGAGGAACACAGCCTTATCGGCGGCCTCGGCGGCAGTGTGGCCGAATGGCTCGGCGATCGGCAGCCAAAACCGGCAGGTGCAGAATTTCTTCGCTTCGGTGTGCCCGATGCCTTCATCCACGGCATGGGCCGGCAAAAAGCAGCCCGCCGGTCTGTGGGGCTGGATGGAAAGGCCATAGCAGACATAATCCGGGAAAAGATGGTGGCTCGCCATGGGGAGGAAAACCCGAACCGTGGCGTCTGACCTTCTGATCGGCATCGATTTTGATAATACGATCATCTGCTATGATGGGCTGTTTCACCAGATCGCCCTGGAAGACGGGCTCATTCCCGGCGAACTACCGGCGGAGAAAAACGCCGTCCGTGATTATCTGAGGGAACGTGGCCGGGAAGAGAAATGGACGGAAATGCAAGGCATTATTTACGGAAAACGGATCACTGAAGCCGAACCCTATCCAGGTATCGATCTGTTTCTTGCCTATTGCCATGAGGCCGGTATAGCTACCTGCATTGTCAGCCATAAAACGAAATACCCCTATCTGGGACCCAAATATGACCTCCATGACGCAGGATACTGCTGGCTTCGGGCAAAGGGCTTTCTGGATGAGGAAAATACGGGGCTCTCGTCCCGGCAGGTCTATTTCGAACTGACCAAAGAAGAAAAGATCGCCCGGATCAGCACCCTGGGCTGTACCCACTTTATCGACGATCTCCCGGAAATCCTACTGTCAGACGGAATGCCTCGCCCGACAAAAAAGATCCTCTTCGATCCGCGTGGAGGCTTTCAGGATATGGATGGCATTTGCCGCATGACATCATGGCGCGAGATCACAGTACGTATCGAGCAAGAGGTGGCAAGGCCGTGAAGCAGACTGCGATCAGTCCCCGTTATGAATGGGACGAAGCAATTTTCCCGGTGGCCGAAAAATTGGCGGCCGACATGGGACTGTCAGGCCGGATAACACTGGAAAAGCTTTCCGGCGGCAGGAACAACCGGGTCTTCCGGATGGCCGTGGACAACCGAACCTATTTGCTTAAGTCCTATTTCGTTCATGATGGGGACCGCCGGGACCGTCTGAACCATGAATTCTCTGTGATCCAATATGCATGGAGTCTTGGTCTACGGTCAATACCGCAGCCTTTCATAGCGGATACGGTTAATCATGCCGCTTTGTACGAATTTATCGCAGGAGATACATTGGTGGCATCGGATCTTACGGAGCTTGATATCGAACAGGCCATCCGGTTTGTCAGGGAGCTAAATATCCATAACAGATCAGAAGAGGCCGGACGTCTCCCTATCGCCTCCGAGGCCTGCTTTTCCATACGGGAACATCTCCACGGCGCCGAGATGCGGTTAAAGCGATTACAGGAGATGGAAGTCAAAAACGATATCGAGCAAAACGCTCTTGATTTTGTGACCCAATGTCTCCTTCCTCATTGGCTGAAGATAAAAGAGACCATGGCAGACGTTCTTAATGACAATGAAAATAAGAGGGTCCTTGGGATGGATGAGAGATGCCTGTCTCCTTCCGATTTCGGATTTCATAACGTCCTGCGTGAGCGTAACAGGACCCTGCGTTTTATCGATTTCGAATATGCCGGATGGGATGATCCGGCTAAGCTGATTTGCGACTTTTTTTGCCAACCCGATATCCGGGTTCCAAGGATATATTTACCCCGATTCGAAGAGGCGCTGGCCACCATGTTCGACCGGCAGGATGATCTGCAAAGAAGAGTCCGCCTCCTGTTTCCCGTTTACGGGATCAAATGGTGCTGCATTATGCTCAATGACTTTCTGCCCGAAGGACGTGCCAGGCGCGGCTATGCCGATGCCGGCGAAGAGGTGAAGCGCAAGGAAGCGCAGTTGGAAAAGGCCGAAGCCTATCTGCCGGTAATCATGAATAACGAGTGGTAAACGCAGAAAGAGGGTAGTCATGGGAAGACTGATGAATATCGTATCACCGCTGCACAAGCAAACCAAACGCGATTACCTGGCCCGCATGGTGGATGACAAGGTTCACTGCATGTTGAAGGCCAAAGAATACGAGTTCGATTACTGGGACGGCGACCGCCGCTATGGGTACGGCGGTTACGGTTATATGCCGGGACGTTGGAAACCCGTTGCTGAAGCCCTCATTGAGACCTATGGCCTCAAGCCCGGCAACCGGGTCCTGGATGTAGGCTGCGGAAAATCCTTCCTGCTGTATGAGATGCAATTGCTGATGCCGGAATTGAAGCTCGCGGGCTTCGATATTTCACAGCACGGGTTGTCTCAGAGGCACCCGGACTTCCGGGGCGATCTTTTCCGGTACCGGGCCCAGGACGCATATCCTTTCGGCGATAAGGCTTTCGACCTTGTCATCTCTCTGGCTGCCCTCCACAACTTGCGCCTCTTCGAACTTAAGACGGCCCTGGCCGAAATAGAACGGGTTGGAAGGCAGAAATATGTCATGCTGGAGAGCTACCGCAACGAGCAGGAGTTATTCAACCTGCAATGCTGGGCGCTGACAGCTGAGTCTTTTTTCGATACGGCGGAATGGATCTGGCTTTACGAACATTTCGGTTATACGGGAGACTACGAGTTTATCTATTTTGAATGAGACAGGTGACGATGAAAGCAGCGATTCTTGTTGAACAAAGGAAACCTCTGGCGATTGCGGATATCCGATTGCCGGATACACTCGAATACGGGCAGGTCCTCGTCCAGGTCTCATACAGCGGCATCTGCGGCTCCCAAATCGGGGAAATCGACGGCGCCAAAGGGCCCGACCGGTTTCTTCCCCATCTCCTCGGCCATGAAGGGAGCGGCATCGTCTTGGATATCGGCCCCGGTGTAACGCGGGTTAAAAAGGACGATCACGTCGTTATGCACTGGATGAAGGGCGCCGGCATCGAAGCGCCAACAGCAAAGTATGCATGGGAAGATAAAACGGTTAACGCAGGGTGGGTCACGACATTCAACAGCCACGCCATTATCTCGGAAAACCGGGTGACGCCCATCCCTGCGGATTTCGATTTGCGCCTTGCCCCCTTGTTCGGCTGCGCTGTGACCACCGCCGTGGGAGTCGTCAATAATGACGCCCATATCAAGATGGGCCAATCGGTGGTCGTTTTCGGAGTCGGTGGCGTCGGATTGAATGTTATTCAATCCGCCGACATGGTCTCCGCCTATCCGATTATCGGGGTCGATCTTTCTGATGCAAAACGCGACATGGCCCTCCGCTTCGGTGCGACAGCCTATTTCAACGGAAAGGATATCCCAAATCTGGACGAAGAGATTCGTAATATCGTCAGACCCGACGGGGCGGATATCGTCATCGATACGACAGGTAATACAAGTATTATCGAACAGGCCTACAACCTGACCCGGCCCGATGGAAAGACCATCCTCGTAGGTGTGCCCAGGAAAGGTCAGAATGTTTCCCTTTATACTCTGCCCCTGCATTTTAAAAAAATCCTGACCGGGTCTCACGGCGGGGATATCGAGCCCCATCTCGATATACCGCGCCTCATCAGACTTTACCGGGCAGGCAGGCTGAAACTGGACGGTATGATAACCCACGAATTTCCCCTGGAGAGGATCAATGAAGCCATCGACGTTTTCAGGACCGGTCAGGCCGGGCGGATATTGGTGTCCATGTCATGAAAAGGAACCTGCCGCTTTGGACGGCGGAAAAGGAAGGTGACCGATGAAGGTACGCTACCTGAATTTGAGTGTCGACGACCAGGATCATAAGGCAAGGCTCCTGGCCGCCCTTGAGAAGGTCTTTACCCACGGGACCATCATTCTCGGACCGGAGGTCGAAGCCTTTGAACAAAAAGTGGCGGCAGCCTGCGGCCGTCGATACGCCGTGGGACTCAGTTCAGGAACGGATGCCCTTTATATCGCTCTCAGAACCCTGGGCATCGGTCCGGGGGACGAGGTTATCACAACACCCCTGTCCTGGATCGCCACACTGAACGCCATTGTCATCGCCGGGGCAACACCGGTTTTTGCCGATACCGGCACCGATCTGAACATCGATGCCGGCCGAATCGAAGGTCTAATCACAAGCAGGACAAAGGCCATCGTCCCCGTGCACTATACGGGCCAGATGTGTGATATGGATCGGATCAACCAAATCGCTGAAAAATACGGTCTGGACGTCATCGAAGATGCCGCCCAATCGTTTATGGCAAGCCAAAGCGGCCGCCCGGCCGGATCGTTCGGCAAGTTGGCATGCTTCAGCATGAACGCCATGAAGGTCTATCATTCCTATGGAGAAGCGGGTGCTGTCGCCACTGATGACGAGGCACACCGCGACAAGATGATTGCCTTACGCTACGGAGGTACTATCAATCGCGAGGATTGCCACTATCCGAGTCTGAACTTTCGTCTCCACACACTTCAGGCGGCCCTCCTCCTTGTCGAACATGATCGCATCAACGGGATTATAAACAAACGCCGGGAAATCGCCCAGCTTTACAGCAAAGCTTTATCCGATATCGTCGAATGCCCCGTGGAAAATCCGGGGAATCGCCATATCTATTACAGCTACACAATTCAGACCGATAGCCGGAATGAATTGCAGGCCTACCTCACCGAAAGAGGCATCGAAAACAAGATTCAGCACCCGATACTTATGCCCTATCACACGGCCTACAGGGGTAAATATCAACTGTCCATCCCGGAGGCGGAACGGATTCAACAGAGGATACTCTCTATCCCAAATCATGAAAAACTCAAAGATGAGGAAATCGACTACGTCATTTCATCAATCCGTCAATTCTTCGAGGCGAAGCGGGCATGAAATACACCGTATACAATGATGAGGTTTTATTGACAGACGAGACGGTGACCCGGATTACCGGGGAAGATGTGGCTTTGCTTAAGTCGTTGGCCCTGAAAACCGAAAGACGACGCATTAGATTGTGCGCACATCCACGCATGGAAGACACCTTGCATGAGATGATCATCGTTCTGCCCAGGGGGACGTATGTCCGGCCCCATAAGCATTTGGGAAAGAGCGAATCTTTCCATATCATCGAAGGCCGCATGAAGGTGTTCCTGTTTGACGACGACGGATCTGTCCGCGACATCCTGCCGATGAGCACCATTGATTCCGGTGCAAACATCTATTACCGCCTGTCCGAAAGCCAGTTCCATACAGCCGTCCCCGAGACACCACTCGTTGTCTTCCATGAGGTCACCAATGGGCCCTTTCACAGGGAGGATACGCATTACGCCCCCTGGGCACCGGATGAAAAGGATATGGAGAGTGTTGCAAGGTTTAGACATGAACGCACGGATATATATGGATAATGAAGATATCCCATAGATGAAACCGAAGGAACATAACAGGAAGGTGTAACCGTGTCGGAAAACAATAAAGCGGAAAAAGACTATTGGCAAAGCGTCAGGCCCGAAGGGGCGGACAAAATCACTCTGGGTGATTACTATTCTCATGTCCTGCGGCATGACACGCGCTTCCTTCTGTTTTCACTGGCCCGTTATAAATTTGCCGCAAAAATGATCGGGCAGGAACCCAGATATTCTGTGCTGGAGCTTGGCTGTAACGAAGGCATCGGAACACTATTGCTTTCCGAAAACGCCTCTCATGTCACGGGTGTCGATTTCGATGGCGGCTCTATCAAGTGGGCGTTGGCAAATCTTGAAAATGACCGGGTCCATTTCAAGGAAGATAATTTTCTGGGCAAGAAATACGGTGACTTCGACGCCGTTGTCTCTTTGGATGTTATCGAGCACATCCTGCCCGGCAATCAGGATTTGTACTTACAGACCATCTTGGCGAATCTCGCCGAGGACGGATTCTGTATCATCGGGACGCCCAACGTGACGGCTTCTTCACACGCTTCCAAGGAAAGTGCGGAAGGTCATGTCTGCTTATACGGCGCACAGGACTTGAAGGCGTTTTTCCTTAAGGGGTTCAAGAATGTCTTCGTCTTCGGAATGAACGATGAAGTGGTTCATACGGGCTTTGCGGCCATGTGCCATTATCTGTTCGTGCTGGCGTGTAATAAACGATAACAAGTATCGATGGAACTTATGAAAAATAAAAAAAGTCTTAAATTGACATTGGTCGTTCCGAACTATCGCTGGAACGAGGGAGATCAGCATACGTTCTGGATCTATGCCCCCTACGGGCTATGCTGTCTGGCCGCCATGGTCGAAGACATCTGCGACGTCGAGATCATCGACGCCTACGGTTCCGACATGACTCCCGAAACCCTTGGCGTCGCTCTCAAGAAGTCAAACCCGGACATTGTAGGGATAACTGTTCTCATGGACCAGTTTGCCGCTACCGGCCATCGAGTGGCTGAAATCGTCAAATCCTTGAACCCGGCGATCACGGTAATTCTGGGCGGCGTCTATGCGACGATCAACCCCGAGGCGGCCATTTCAGACCCCCATGTGGACTACCTAGTCCTGGGTGACGGAGAATACGTTCTCAAAGAAATGATCGGTTATTTCAAAGGAGAAAATCCCCTGCCCATGAAAGGGATCTGCTACCGGTCGGAAGGGGAAATCATCGACACCGGGCGGGCAGAACCCATTCTTGATCTGGATGCCCTGCCCCGGCCGGCTTATCACCTGATCCCCTTTGAAAAGTACGCCAATGAAGCCCCGAGAAAAGGGATCATCGGCTCGCCGAAGCAGTTTCCCTACGTCCGGATGCTGACTTCCCGTGGCTGCCCCTATGGATGCGCCTTCTGCCAGATCGAACATATCGTCGGCAAACGGTTTCGTGCCAAGAGCGCCGAACGGGTCCTCGATGAGATTGCCTGGCTGAAGGAAGAGTATGGCATAAAATCTCTAATCTTTGAGGACGATAATTTCTTTCTCGACAAGAAAAGGGTGACGAAAATCCTGGAGGGCATGATTGAACGAGGCCTTGCCATGCCCTGGATCGCCGCTGACGCCGCCGTTTTCAGGATCGACGCGGATCTCTTGCGGCTCATGCGGGCCAGCGGATGCGAGTATATCGCCTTTGCGTTGGAAACGGGCACTGAACGGGTGCTGAAAGACATAATCGGCGGCAAGCCCATCGATTTCGACCATGCGCGCAAGATGGTCGCCATCGCCCGGGATTTGGGAATCTACGTCGTGGCGAACTTCATCATCGGCTTTCCCACGGAAACCTGGGATGAGATCAGGCAGACACTGGCCTTTGCCGAGGACGTCCAGGCCGATTATGTCCGGATCTTTGCCGCCATCCCTCTGCGCAAGACCAGACTGTGGGATTTGTGCCTGAAGGAAAAAGCGTTCAAAAAACAATATGACCACTTCGGGGAACATTCGAGCTGGAGCACGGGTCAGATTGAAACAAAAGACTTTTCGCCCAATGACTTGACCATCCTGCGGGCTTATGAATGGGACCGGATCAACTTCAGTTCCCCGGAAAAACGAAAACGAACGGCGGACATGATTAATATTTCAGAAGAAGAATTACTTGCTGTCCGGAGGGAAACACTAGAAAACGCAATTCGACAAATATCGGGAAAGAATGATGCACATTGATCAACTTATTTCCCATAAAAATTGCCAGGCCCGGATACGGCGCCATAGGTCCGCATTTACCATAGGTGATTCATGAATAAGAAAAAAACCGTTCTTGTCTCCGGCCACTTCAATGTCCTGCACCCAGGACACTTACGTCTCCTTCGGTTTGCCAAAGAATGCGGTGATCGACTCGTCGTAGCAGTTCAAAGTGATCGTATGGCCGGTAATTCTGCACACGTGCCGGAGAAGTTTCGTTTGGAAGGTGTGCAAAGCAATAGTTGGGTTGATGAAGCCTTCATAATCGACGAGCCGGTGACGCACACGATTTCCCGCCTGCACCCCGATATTGTGGTCAAAGGCAAAGAACACGAGTCTCTCTTCAATCCCGAACTGGCTGTTTTGGCAGAGTATGGCGGGCGGCTGCTGTTCAGTTCAGGTGAGACCGTCTTTTCCTCCCTTGATCTGCTGCGCAAGGAATTTTACGAATCGGACCCGCGTTCCATCAGCCTTCCCCAAGACTACCTGGTGCGCCATTGCATTCAACCGGAAAGGCTCGCAATACTGCTGCAGAAATTTCCCTCTCTCAAAGTTTGTGTAGTCGGCGACCTGATCGTAGATGAGTACATTACTTGTCAGCCTCTGGGCATGTCTCAGGAAGACCCCACGATTGTGGTCACTCCTGTGGATTCCATTCGCTTTGTTGGCGGCGCAGGGATTGTGGCCGCCCACGCCGCCGGACTGGGCGCTTCAGTACAGTTCGTGACCGTTGCCGGAGCCGATGATACCCGAGATTTGCCCAGAGTGAATTGGCCGCGGCAGGGGTAAAAACACACATTCTTACGGATGACAGTCGACCGACGACACTCAAGCAGCGCTTTCGGTGCAAAGGCAAGACATTGCTCCGGATCAGCCATCTGCACCAGCGATCCATCAGCACTAAACTCCAGAATCATGTACTGGAGCATATCAAAGCATCATCGGAGGGGGCAAATTTGCTGGTTTTTTCCGATTTTAACTACGGTTGCCTTCCCCAAACCCTGGTGGATCGGATTATCCTTATGGCCAAAGGGCGATGTGTACTCCTTGCCGCTGATAGCCAATCGTCTTCTCAGGTGGGTAATATAGGCCGCTTTCGAAAAATGGATTTACTGACCCCGACAGAACATGAAGCGCGAATCAGCACTCGTAACCATGAAGATGGACTCGTTGTGATGGCCGAGGCCCTCAGACAGCAGGCAGAGGCAAAGAATATTTTTCTAAAGCTGGGAGAAGAAGGTTTAGTGATCCATGCCGACAACGGAACAGATCAGGACTGGCTGACCGACCGAATCGGGGCATTAAATTCCGCACCCAGAGATGTTGCCGGTGCGGGAGACTCTTTACTAATCACCAGTGCCCTGACATTGGCAAGCGGCGGTAACATATGGGAAGCGGCTTGTTTAGGGGCGCTTGCCGCAGCCATTCAAGTGAGTCGGGTTGGCAACACCCCTCTTCGCGCCAAGGATTTGTTGAAGGAGTTGACGTGATGCGAGCGATTCTTTTAGCAGGGGGATTCGGAACGCGGTTGCAACCGATTACCAACACCATTCCTAAATGCCTGCTTCCGATTAATGGGATACCCTTGTTGGAAATCTGGCTCAACAATTTGACTTGCGCTGGAGTCGGTCCTTTCCTGATCAATACACATTACCTGGCAGAACAGGTGGAACAGCATTTTCTGACCAGTCCCCACAGACGAAACGTGAAGCTGGTATATGAACCGGAGCTGTTGGGAACTGCGGGCACCCTGTTCGCGAATATTGATTTCTTCCAGGATGAAGATGGGTTCCTCATTCATGCAGATAACTATGCCTTATGCGATTGGCGTCTGTTTATCAAAGCACATCTAGAGCGTCCTGCGGGTTGTCTGATGACCATGCTGACATTCAACACAGATAATCCCTCTTCATGCGGGATCGTGGAGCTCAACGAGCAAGGAGTCTTGATGCGTTTTCACGAAAAAATAGCCAACCCACCCGGCAACAGGGCCAACGGTGCCGTTTACATCTTAAGCAAGGATTTCATTCGTGATATTCGTTCCTATGCGGGCAAGATTAATGACATCAGTACGCAGTTGATTGGGAAATATTTAGGTAAAATATATACTTACCACACTAATGAGGCACATATTGATATAGGAACCCCGGAAACCTATCTCAAAGTAATGAATTTGGGATTACAACAACCTGATGTAGTTTCGAACAACTCACGGAACACTTGAGCGAAATCTTTTGAAAGGGTCTTGCGAATGGAAAAGAACATAAAAAGTTCTCATATTGGGTCTAAGGGTAAACTAGAAGAGGAATTTCTTGAAAATCCTGCCATAAAATTGCCGCGAATATATGATTTTATCGAGCTGGAAAAACGCGGTTATCTTGCAACTGACCTACCCCATGTACTTGTCATTGAGGCCACCAATAAATGCGTTCTGCGGTGCAGGACTTGCCCGCGCACATATTTTAAATTAGAAAAATCAAAATCACTTACATGGGAGGAATTCTTAAAAATCGCTGAACAATTTCCCAGTGTTGAACGTGTTGTCTTTGCGGGGATCGGGGAACCCCTGCTAAACAAAAAGCTGCCAGACATGATCAAGTATTTCAAGGAACGTGACGTAACCGTGATGGTTTCAAGCAGCGCCGCTTTGCTTGACGCCAAAGTTGGTCAAGAGCTCATAGACAGTGGTCTGGACGAATTGCGCTGTTCAATCGACGGGGCAAAGTCTGACACGTACGACAAGGTATGCGGCGTCAAACTTTTACAGGATGTCGCGAACAATATTAGAAGCTTCCGTGCAATGCAAAGGGCTCAAAAAGCAGAGCTCCCCAAAGTCTCAATTTGGGTCACCTGCATTCGTGAAAATATCGCCGATTTGCCGGAAATGATAAGATTGGCAGCCGATATCGGCGTCACGGAAGTTAATCTGAATGCCATGGTATATTTATTGGATAGCGCCGATCCTCCAGGCCTCATGACCAGTAATCAATCTGTTTATGTCGATTGTGACCAAGAGGCCAAACATATCATCTCCGAGGCCGAGGCCATTGCTGCCGGTTTTAACATCACACTGAACACATCTGGTCCGATAAGGCCCGGTATGAATCAAACATCTGTTAAAATCAACAAACCGGGTCCATGGGTATTTTGTCTACGTCCTTGGTCACAGGTGCATGTGTCGGCAAATGGCAACTGTCTTCCTTGCGGGATCGGACCCTTTGCAAGCACTGATTATGACAGCCTCATCATGGGAAATCTGTTCAACGATGACTTCAAGGAAATCTGGAACAACCTTCGTTATAAAACTTGGCGCAAGGCAGTACTGAGCGATCAGCCTCCGGTTCCTTGTAGTGGATGCGGTGTGTTATGGAATGAAGTAAAAGTGATATCCCGCAAGGAGATGTGAGAAATGGCGCGAAAAGATCTCATCGGCTATCATCTATTGCATGCCGTCAATGCCTTTGGTCATATTATACTTGAACCATTCTTTCTCCTGAATCCCGGTCCTGACGATCCGGAGCAGGTTGTGCTCCTGTACCCTGATAACCGTCAACCATCCAACATGGCTGTCATGAAGATACTTCATCGGTATTTTAAAGTCATGGCTATGCCCGTGGAGAAATTTGACCTGCTGCTGCAGGGCAGATTACGGTTGAATGATCCGGACGGTCGGCCTCTTGTTCCCATGCCACCTGTGGATATTGCCCTTGATCGGTGGGCTGAAAAGTTAGTCAGGGGAGATTTTGCCTCCCCTCGTTTTCTGGAACTTTCCGATGAAGAAATAGCGGAAGGAAAACGAATCCAGGAAAACATCGGCATAGGCCCAGATGAACCCTTTATCTGTATTCATAATCGGGAAGCCGGGTATCATAAGCATATTACCAATCAATTTTACAGAGACTCACCCATCTCATCGCTTCTTCCGTCAATACAATATTTGCTTAAGAAAAATTTCCGTGTCGTTCGTATCGGTGATCCGTCCATGACACCGCTGCCGCCAATGCCGGGCTTTTTTGATTTGACGCAGATGGATGACAAGCATCCATTAACCGATATCTGGATGGCTACCCGCTGCAGGTTCATGCTGTGTCATCCATCAGGTCCAATCATTATTCCCGTCGCCTTTAAAGGACCACCGATCTTATTGGTTAATTTGGTTGACCACCCAACTTACCCGATGCACCCGTTAGACAGATATATCTTGAAACCCATCAAGGTTCGACACCAAGGGGGAAGACTCCTCGATTTCAACGAACGAATGCTCGTCATGCGCCATCATCCGCGTGATATGGACTTTGAACGATACGGTCTGGAAATCATCCCAAACTCGGCAGATGAAATCCTTGAAGCGGTAGAAGAAATGGTGGAGGACCTGGAGAGAGGTACCGGCATCGACACATCGACCAAACTCCAGCAGGCCTTCCGGGAAACGGGGAAAAAGTGGCAGAGGCTCTATGAGAACATACGCAGCTACGAACCCTACTATCTTTTCCGGATGCCATTATCCAACCGCTACCTGGAAAGATACGCCGGATTGCTTGTAAAGGAACCTTTAACTCATGGCGAGGACTTGTTTCAGGCAGGAAAGCTGGACGAAGCACAGGCCTTCTTTGAGCAGATTGTACAGGCGAATCCGGAATACTCCGAGGCCCTTAACAACCTGGGAACTGTTCTATATGCGAAAGGAGAAGTTGCATTAGCGGAGAAATACTATCTGAGAGCCTTCTTCTTCAGAAGTAGCGATGACGACATCCTGTTGAACCTTATCGATCTATATATTGGCCAAAAGCGATGGACAGACGCCATTTCTTTTCTTAAAAAATATTTAGCCCCGGAACGTAGTGATTATCGCAGATTGAATCAACTTGCGTTGGCTTATATGGAATCGGGGTTAGGTTATCAAGCTATCCCGATTCTCTCCAAGTCCTTGGAGATTGAACCTGACCAGGCAGATGTTCGAGAAGCATTGAAGACATTACAGTCGACGTATCCCGATAGAACAATTACCACTCAATAATGTCATTGAGAATGTTGGTAAATTTTTTCGAACCTTCATAATTCAGGTGAGACGAATCACTAAATTCATCGTCGCTGAATTGTTCACTTTCGAAATAATCTATGAATTGAAAAGTATGATTTAGCTTTAACTCGTTTATTATATTATAAAATTCGTATTTTATCTCTCTTGATGCATGATCTCTATATAGCTTTGTTACGGGAGAACAAAGAATAATAGGTTTAATATTATTTAATTCGAGTAACTGAAGATATGCTTTCATAATATCGATATTTTCTTTCACTGTAAGGGGATAGTGTTTATTGAAATCCCTTTTTATATCCTCGATGAGAACGTTTCTTTCATCAATCGTCAAATTTCTACTGTCAAATTCAGTCCTCTTCGCATCTTCCAAAACTTTAAGACCGTCATGTTTTAAAGATTCATAAATTATCCTGGCATAATCATGCCTGAAAACCTTGCTGCAGATACTTTTATAGATTTCATATTCTCTTTTGAAAGCTTCCCCGTTTTCATAATTATGAATGGTTCCCAGGATCGGATAATATATTTCAGTTCTTATGGTTCTGACATTTCTTGATTTCGACAAGTCGAATCCAAATCCGTAGTATGGCATGCCTATGATATTGTATTTAAGAGTATTTTTAAAATTTTCAAATTCAAGAGCGTACTTTATCAGTTGATAATCGAAAAATAGGTCCTGGGTTGCAACAGCAAAATTAAAAAATCTCTTCTTTAAGAATTCCGTATTTATACCCGATTCAAAATAAGACAGGCCTGTAATGAATCCTTCAAATTTCTTATCACTATCCATAAAGTTGTAGTATTTTGTATAGAAATTACAATCCGAATCGACGAGGAAGTGCCTGCAGAAGTTAAATATTTTACCGCGATGCAGTTTCCCTGCATTGAACAGATGGACCAGCAATTCATCATCAATCCCGCCTAATAAAAGCAGGTAGTCATATTCATACAGGTCTATTTTATTTATATCTATAATCTCCAGTCCCTGCATTGATTTTCCAATGTTATCGTCATTGATGTCACTGTATGCGATAATCTCGGCCCGGTCCCCGTTTATTATCTTTTGCAGGAGAAAGTAGTACTGAGTTATTCCGTATACGATAATTTTATATTTGTGACGGCTTCTAATATATTCCTTCCATTCCGTGAAGGCAGCCACCGCCTGCCTGGCGTATAAATATGATAAATTCTCATATATTCGGTTGTTGATATCTTCGGCGATTTCAACCAGCTTGTCTGCTAATTCCACACTTAAGCTTTGAACTTTGCTATCATTCTCTGAACTAATTTTATCATTTATCAGAAGAAAAATATCCACAACGGCATTTATCATATTATTTAAATCATCATCATATTCGCGATTATTGACTTTAGATGTACAATAGTTGAAAGCTTTTTCCATATAATCGATCAAATACATGATCCCGTTATTGTTATTATCCATATTCAACCTTCTCTCAATGTTACATCAGTGGTTGTGTTGGTCTGACTGTCCATAATCTTGATGGATCCGGCCAAGTTTTTGGTAATAGTCAACTTCCTTGTCCTTGCCCTCTGCCTTCAACTTCGACAGTTCGGATTGGCTGATCCGGATGTTATCGTAATAAAGCCTGTCCTCCTCGGGAAACAATCGATTATAGATGGCCTGGTCTTCATCTCCGCCTTCAGCAAATTCTGTATCCCAGAAAAAACTATCCATGCGGTCCTGTCTCATTGAACAGAAAACACAGGGCTGAAAACTGAATCGGTCCTCAAGGATTTTTTTCCTTAGCAGCGCAGTTTGGGGAGCATGCCAAATATCGAGGAAAGAACCGGCGGTCAAGATATTCCCGATCACCTGGTCCCGGTCCAGGGCACAGCAGAATTTCACATCGCCATTGATGAGGACTTCGATCTCCTTTGAGGGAATCGCGCAGTGCTTCACGAAGCGATCAAGATTAGCCATGACGCGGCCGTGACGTTTTGAAAAAAATGAACCGCGATGGTATGCGGGGCTGACAGATGTAAACCTCACAAGTTCATCCCAATTATCGTAATCAGCCCCACAGGGTTCAAGACGAAACTCGTCTACACCAATGTCCGCTGCCATCTTTTCGGCTTCAGCAACATAAGCCTCGTTGTGTTTGAAGACCACGTATTTCCAGACAATGCGCAGCTTCGACTCTTTATGGCGTTTCTTCGCTGCCACAGTTTTCTTAAGGTTATCCATGGCCTTGTTGAAATCACCTTTGCGCCGGTACTTGCTGTACATCTGCTGATCTATTCCGTCGATGCTATAGTTCAGTTCTGCCAAACCACTCCTGACCAGCCGGTCATGATCCAGCCTCAAACTGCCGTTCGTGTCGATATAGACACAGGGACAATCCCCGGCTGCCAGTTCGATTATCTCATAAATATCAGGGTTCAGAAATGATTCGCCCTGACCAACGAGGATGGCTATTTTTGCTGACGCCTTGATTCTCTCCCATATAAATTTGAATCTGGTCAGACTCATGTGCTCCCGCTTCAGGAACAGATCCGGTCGCTTTTGATTCATGCACAGAGGACAGCGCAGATTACAGTAAGTTGAGACCTCAATTTTGGTGCTTCGAGGCATGGGTGGTTTATAGATAATATCGTCAAGAATTTGACGAGCCATTATGTTGTCTTGAAGCATGAGGGACCGATGGGCCAAAACGCTCGCTTCGTAAAGAAAATCCGAATCTTTCAGGATCTTTGCCAACGCGTTGAGAATATGGATGCTATTGGCTCCGGCAAACTTGAAAGTCTCCTTGAACAAAAGTGCCGCGAACAAAGGATCAACAGGTTTGTTACCCGAAGAAATCTCTTGTACTTTGTCCTGGACAATCTTGAAGAATCCGTCGTTGGCCCTGATGACATCATGTCTGTTCATTTTCGAGCTATCAGGTTGTAGCCGATCTTCAGGAACGCGATCAATGTCAATCTTGCCTTCACCTGTTCTCACTGATAAGATTTCTGATTTCATATCCTTAAATACCCTGGCCAGTTCATCATTTTCGGGATCCAAGGCCAGTGCTTTCTCAATGACGGGAAAAACTTTGCTCAAGGCATTTTGGGATTTCAGGACATCTCGCAGATTCAGAATGGCATCAGTATAGCAGGGATCGATATGAAGGGCCTTCCGGAGCATGGCCACAGCCAGTTCCTGATCGCCGAGGGAAAATGCAATTACTGCGAGGTTATTGCAGGCCTCTTTGTTTTCGGGATCAGATTGAAGGGCGAGAAGAAACTGATCCTGCGCTTCCTGCAATTTGTTTTGCCGAACCAACTCTTCGCCCTTCGCTACCATGTCTTCACTATCCATACCGTCACCAGTCCACCATTTAATATTCTGAAACACATGCGACATATATGCCAGGCTTCCTTCTTTTCACTCGTAAGCATCTTCTTTCTTGAAAGCTCATCAGCAATTCTTTTCTTTGACATATGGTGTTGGTTGCCGTAACAATACGCAATCACGCCGCAACATGAAAAGGTATGAATATCATGGAAAACCCTTCAACGGACGACATCAATATACTTGTCGCCTTATTCAACCAGGGTCGCTACACTGAAGGAGAAACCCTCGCAAAAGCGTTGACTGTACACTTTCCTGAAAGCGGAATGGTTTGGAAGATTCTGGGAGTTATGTATAAGTTGCTGGAGCGAAACACGGAAGCCCTGGCTGCCATGCAAAAAGCTGCTGAATTGCTGCCGGGTGACGCAGAAAACCTCAGCAATCTGGGCGTCACCTGCCAGGAGCTTGGCCGTTTCGCGGATGCCGAAGTATCATATCGACAAGCCATTGCCATGAAGCCGGATTATGCGCAAGCATATAACAATCTGGGTGCTGCTCTTAAGGCACAAGGCCGGCTCTCGGATGCGGAAGCCGCCTATCAAAAGGCAATTGACCTCAAAGCCGATTATGCAGATGCCTATAACAATCTGGGCAATACTCTCCAGGCGCAAGGACGATTCCGGGACGCCGAAGTTGCTTACCGACAGTCAATTGCCATCACACCGGATTGCGCAGACACCTATAAAAGCCTGGGCAACACCCTCCAGGCACAAAACCGGTCCATGGACGCCGAAGCCGCCTATCGACAGGCAATAGCTATCATGCCCGATTTTGCAGAGGCATATTATTACCTGGGTGGATCTCTTCAGGCGCAAGGCCGGATCTCGGAAGCCGAAGCCAGTTTCAAAAAGGCCATTGCCATAAAACCGGATTATGCAGAAGCGCATAACAACCTGGCGAGCATTCTCATGGGATACGGCCGGTTTCAGGATGCCGAAGCCAACTATCGAAGGGCGCTGGACATCAAACCCGATTACGCCGAAGCAAACAACAACCTGGGAAACCTTCTCAAGGAACAAAACCGGATGACTGACGCCGAAGCCTGTTACAAACGGGCAATCAAAATCAAACCGGATTACTATGACGCTTACTGCAACCTGGGTAACCTTCTCAAGGAGCAGGGCCGGCTCACTGACGCTGAAGCCAATTATAGACGGGCGATTGCGATCAACCCGGATGATGCCACAGTTCGTTTGGCCATGGCGATGATGGCGCTGCCGATTGCCCCGCAAACCATAGAAGCTTCGCTGGCTGCGCCCCACGAATTTGACCGTGCCCTGCAAAACTTATTCGACTGGGTAAATGCCACACCCGGACATCGCGTACTTTTTTCCAAAGCGGTCGGCTCTCAGCAACCGTTTTACCTTGCCTATCGGGACGGCAACCATGTCGCTTCTTTATCGCGCTATGGAAACCTGGCTGCTGATATCCCGGCACAAATCCAAAGTTTGCCCTGCCCGGAAAGGAAGAAACCACGGATCATAGTCGTATCGCATCATTTGCGCCGCCATTCAGTCTGGGACATCATCATCCGGGGATTGCTGGTCCATCTTGATCGTTCAAAATTTGAAATCTTCCTCTATAAAGTTTGCCATGACGAAGATGGAGAGACAGCATTTGCCAGGTCTCTTGCCGATGGTTGGCGAGACCTCAACACCATTGAGAGTTATCAAGGTTGGCTGGATGCGATAGCGGCAGATCAACCGGATGTGATTTTTTACCCGGAAATCGGAATGGATTGCCTGACCCTGCGCCTGGCTTCCCGCCGACTTGCGCCTCTTCAAATTGCAAGCTGGGGGCACCCAATTACAACCGGATTGCCGACCATCGATCTTTATTTCTCCGGCGACATGCTTGAACCACCGGATGCCGATGCTCACTATCGCGAGCGGCTTGTACGGCTGCCCGGAACGGGGTGTTGCACGACGCCTATTGACGTCGTTTCTGAAGCATTGCCTGAACTGGAAGCTGAGCTGGCATTGCGGAGCGGCGCACGGTTTGTGATTCCCCAGGTGTCCGTCAAGTTCGACCCGGGCGATGATGGTCTCTACGCCGACATCGCTGCCACCATAGGTGAAAGCACTTTCATTGTGCTACGAGATTCCAAGTTTCCATGGGCAACAAATCAGGTCATTGACCGGCTTGGACGGGCATTCTCCGCCCGCGGTCTTGACCCGCAGAAACATTTGCTGTTTATCCCCTGGCTGCCAAGAGAAAAGTTTTACGGTCTACTCGACCTGTGTGATGTTTATCTTGATTGCCCATCGTTTTCCGGCTACACAACAGCTTGGCAGGCAATTCATCGCGGACTGCCGGTAGTGACCAGGGAAGGCAAGTATATGCGCCAGCGCATGGCAGCCGGATTATTGCGAAAGATTGGCGCAACCGATACCATCGCAACCTCCATGGAACATTACGTGAGTATTGCAAAACGATTGGCGGAAGAGTGCCGCGATCCAAAGCGCCGCGATGCCCGCCGTCAGGCTCTCAAAACCGCTGCTCTTCAAGCGGATCAAGATGTAAATGTGGTGCGGTCTTTCGAACAAAGTGTCATCGACGCTCTGGCTGAGCGCGGAAGGAAATTTGAGTTCTGAATCCCGGAAGCACATGCACATTACTCCCCATTTACAAGAAGCCACCACAAAAACCCAAAGACTTGATACGCGTCTGAACAAGAGACTGTACCATAATGTGGAATCTCTGAACCGGAAGGCCAAGACCCCTCTGCCATCCATTAATTTGGCTGAAGCCTGGCGGTGGATTACGGTTCAAAAAAAGACCGTTGACAAGAGCTTATCTTTATTGGAAAGCTATCAATAATTGTTTAAAGGACCATTGATGAAAAAAAAGTCTCATAAGAAAAAACCTGTCTCCGCTGCTCAGCGTCCCGCGAATCATCCGACCATTTCCGTGTGCCTCATTGCCAGGAATGAAGAAAAATTTCTCGATCAGTGTCTTCGCTCCATCAAGGCAATTGCCGACGAGATCATCTTTATCGATACGGGATCGACGGACAGGACATTGGAAATCGCTAAAAAATACACAGACAAGATTTGGATACACCCCTGGAATGACAGCTTCAGCGAAGCCCGTAATCACTACCTCAAATATGCCACGGGAGACTGGATTTTCCAGATTGACGCAGATGAAGAACTGGTCAGAGATGACATTCCACATGTCCTCCGCGCCGTATCCGATGAAACAATTGACGGCATCCTGATCCAGATCGTCAACACTTCCCGAAAAGAAAAAAGCAGCGGGGTTTTCAATGTTGAGCGAATATTTCGCAACAACGGTGTTATCCACTACGAAGGCCGCGTCCACAACCGGATCGTCGGCATTAAATCGGCGAAGGTTTATCCCATCCGTTTCATCCATTACGGCTACGACCCCGGACAGGGCGATGCCGAAAAGAAATTTGCCCGGACCGTCCCCCTTCTGCTCAAAGATCTGGAGGATAATCCCCAAAATCCCGCCACCCATCACTATTTGAGCTGCTCTTACCTGAGCCGGAACATGTACAGGGAAACCATCGATTACGGCCTTCAGGCCATTCGCCTGGCAGAAAGATTGAACGACCGCGGCCTGATGTTCCTATGGACAAGATACAATATCTGCACCGCCTATTACCGCCTTGGTGACCCGGACCGGGCGCTTGAGATGGCCCGACAGGCTCTCGACATCTATCCCGATCATATCAATTCCCATTTCATCATGATCGTCATCTATTTCGATCAGAAACGCTGGCAAGATCTCATCATCCATGGGAATCGATACCTGAAGTTAATGGATCTGCTTTCCACGAATCCGGCCCACTTTGACACTTTAGTCAGCTGCTCCTTGAATGAAGCATGGAACATCCATGTCCTGTTGGGAATTGCCCGTTATGAAATCGGCGAGCCGGGATTTGCCGATTCGTTTACAACCGCCATGAAAATTGCATCCGATCCTTTTACGGTTGCAAGGGCGGCGGGGATATATTTTGCCAACGCAGGCGCCGTTCAACCTGCTTTGAAATATCTTCGCCTGGCGGATTCATTCCGACGGGGAGATGAGACGGTAAGACAGCATATCGAAAAGCTTTCGGCTAAAGCTCCGACTATCAGTTGTACCATGATCGTTAAAAACGAGGAGGTCTTTCTCGAAAAATGCCTAGAGAGCATAAAGGACTGGGTTGATGAGATCGTTATCGTCGATACTGGTTCTGACGACGACAGCGTCAATATCGCCAAACGCTTTACGGACAAGGTCTTTTTCCACTCCTGGGAAGGGGATTTCAGCAAGGCCCGCAATCAATCGATTACCCATGCGACAGGTGACTGGATCTTTATTATAGACGGCGATGAGGAACTGATCGAAGGATGCGGCCCCATGATTCGGGAAGCCGTTGTATCCGCAGGCCAGACGGATGCCTTCTATGTGACCACTGTCTCGACATATTCCGGCGGTAAGAAGACGGCACGCCATAACTCGGAGCGGCTCTTTCGCAACAACGGTATTATCCACTATGAAAGCATAGTCCACAACCGGGTCGTCGGCCATACATCTACCAAACCATCCAAGATCGAAATCATGCATTACGGCTACGATGTAGACGAAAAGAAAGCTAATGAAAAGCACCTCCGGACTACAGCACTCCTCAAGCAGCAGATTGCCGAGAACCCGGATAATCCCATGCCGCACCACTACCTCGGTACTTCCTACCTGGCGCAGGGGTTATTCAGGGATTGCATCACGGAATCAGAAAAGGCCATCGAGCTTGCCGAAATGATGAAAGACGACTATCCGCTCTACCTTTGGTCCCATCAAAACGCCGCCATGTCTCATTATTATCTGAGTGAATGGAACCAGGCCAAGGCCCAGGCCCTGAGAACGCTTGAAAAATTCGACGGCTATATGGATTCCTATTATGTCCTCGCCCTGGTTGCCCTTGAACAGGGCCAATGGGAAAACGCCCGGGAATACGGCGAGAAATTCCTGGAACGTCTTGCCTTCTACGAGTCTAATTCGGATAAAGCCGGTATTCTCGTCAACACAACCATGGGCGAGGGCTCGGCAATTAACCTTACTATCGGTCATGCGTCGTATCATTTGGGCGATAAAGTCCAAATGATGACCTATTATGATAAGGCCCAGCACTTGGCCGATAAGCCCTGGCAAGCATGGTGGCAGACCGCAGCTTATCATATGGATAAAACGCATGACTACGGCGTTGCCCGGGAAATGCTCGATAAGGCTCTTCAGTTGGCCCCTGAAGAAGATAATCTATGGTACTCCCTGGCTAAGCTGGGGTCTCTGACAAAAAACAGAGACCAGGAATACTACTGGCTGATCAGGCTTCAGCAAGGGGGAAACAAGGATGAGATGGTCTTGAATCGTTTGGCAGTGCTTTTATTCGAAGACGGAAAGATTGAAGATGCCGTTGAGATACTGGAAAGCATCCTGGAAAGGAATTCCGCCAATATCCAGGCCTTGCTCAATATCGGTATCGCCTACAAATTGCAGAAGAATTACCCCAAAGCCACCGATAGCTTTATGAAGATGATCAATCTCTCACCTGAAGACCCGAAACCATGGTACCATCTCAGTGAGATCAGCACAGACCTGGGAAACATGGACGATGCGGAAATCTTCATGCAACGGGCTCGTGTCCTGCAGGCCGAATCTATGGGTGAATAATAAGGATACCTCAGGAAAATCAACATGATCCCCCTTTTTTCAAAGGGGGACTGGATAATGAAATGGTTTATTTTTTCGTGGGATAGTTCTGAAAGTGCTTGCCTATCTTTGGATTGTCGAGATCATCTTCGGTCATCGACATAAGAGATTCAATCGCCTTGATGTCGAGCTTTAATCGCTTGATCTTTTCTTCATAAAGGGGAAGCATTTTTTTCAAATTCTGCCGCTGTTGCAATCCCATAAAGGGATTATCTTTCAATAGCTTCATCGTCTCATCCCGCTGGGCCGACAATTTTTCCAGAGTTTCTCTAGCGCGGGCCATCTTTTCTTCCTGTGTCAGGGACTTCGATGGTCCGGGGGTAGGTGGAGGCGGTGCGGCGGCAGATTGTGCAGGCCTTGGAACATCTCGTTGCTGATCCGTAGCGGACGGATGTGTGGGGCTCATCGATTGCTGAGCCGCAGGTCTTGGCGGCTGCGGAGCGGGCATCCCCTGGCCCGGCAGCCTGCTTTCGCTCTTATAAATAATATTGATGGGACCCGTTGCAGTATTGGCAACCAACTCTGCCGGATCGGCCAACTTGATGCAGACATCTACAAAAAACTGGCCATATTTGGTGCTGAAGGGAATGACAATACTGGGACTCTTGAGAATATGCATGATAACATGGTTTTTACCATAGACTACCGTGGGAATGGCTGCGTAGACGATAAGTCCTTCCCGCTCCAGATGCGTTCTGGAAACGCCGGAAATCATGTTCGTCAGCTCACCGACCGTGTCGAAGACATCGCGGCAGATATCCTTATAAGTCTCGCCCAGCATGTTGCCCGTAATGCTCAGAATGCTCTGCTCGGAAAAACTGATGGCCAGTGATCCGACGGCGCCGCCCGTAATACCGATGATCCCCGATACATCGCCGCAGGCCGTCGAATCGGCCTTTGTATACGGCCTTCCTGCTACAGCTTCGACAAAAGCCATTTTATGAAGCACTTCCAGGGTTCCATTGAGAAAAGGGTTGATATAATTAACATCCATGGTCAAATATTCCCTCACCTTCAGTCCGTTTTTTGACGCTTTTTATAGTCTACTTCATTGAAAATGGAAAGTTGATGCCTCCTGGTGAAGCCCACCCCGGCGATCCAAGCCTACGCCACCCGAGGTTTCATCGTAGAATACATTTGTAAAAACAGCAAGTTTGCGTACAAATCAAAGCAGACACGCAGGGAAACTGACATATTTGAATCCATACACCGCGATCCCTTCTTCCAAAGCATGCATCATTCATACCTGCACCAGATATAATTATTTTTTCATCCCTTAATAAATTTCCCTAAAGTTTTATCAAACCCTGTCGATAATCATATCAAACGCGGGAAAGAAAAAAAGTTAACCCCTTAACCAAGGCCAAGGAGGCCTACAAACAAATTCACGGAGGAAAATAAAATGGGACTCAGAATTCAGAACAACATCGCGGCACTTAATGCACACAGAAACCTTACCATTTCCGACAGCAACATGTCAAAATCCCTGGAAAGACTCTCATCCGGTTTCCGGATCAACAGAGCAGCAGATGATGCAGCCGGTCTGTCCGTTTCACAGCAGATGCGCGCCGACATCACGAGCTACGGTGTGGCAAGCCGGAACGTGTCGGAAGCAAACTCCATGTTGCAGGTCGCTGAAGGCGCTATGGACCAGGTTGGAAACATGCTGACCCGGTTGAAGGAATTGGCAACCCAGGCGGCATCGGCCAATGCCAGCAGCAACTTGGTCAAAATCAATGCAGAAGGTAACAAGATCCTCAACGAAATCGATCGTATCGCACAGTCCACGGAATATTCGGGAACGAAACTGTCTAACGGGTCTTTCGGCGTCGGTCTCTCCGCCGGTTCTTCATGGACCGCCGCTCAGGGATTCCAGGCCGCAAGCGGTATGCAGTCGTACACCAACTACAACGTCGCCGCTGTCTCCGCCGCCGGCAACAAAGTCAACCTGACCATCACAGCCACACTGGGTGGCGTTCAGTACGCGGAAACGATTTACGGCCTGAGCGAACCCACAGTGGGCACAACCCAGGATGTCAAGTTCGGTACTCTCGGCCTGACACTAACCTTGAACTCCGGCTTCACCTCGACGAACGCGAACACGGGTGCCTCGATTACGAGTAACCACAATACCGCGGCCGACTTCCAGGTGGGTGCGAAGAACACACAGAATGACAGAATTACTGTTTCGCTCGGTGAAATCACGACCGCATCTACGGGTCTTAACCTCGCCGCTGACCAGATGCTGACAGCAGCCAATGCCCAGACCTATCTGACGACAATTGACTCTGCCATCAGCACACTGAACACGAGGCGCGGCGACGTCGGTGCCTCCCAGAACAGGTTGGGATATGCATCAGCCACACTGGCAACGACCATTGAGAACACGACTGCGGCAGAATCGGTCATCCGCGACACCGACATGGCGAAGGAAATGACGACTCTTTCCAAGAACCAGATCCTGATGCAGGCCGGTACCGCCATGCTGGCCCAGGCGAACCAGGCACCGCAACAGTTACTGTCCCTTTTCAGATAAACTAACTAACGCGTCAACAGGCTTCCCCGTTTGGCCCCGGCATCCCCAAGATGCCGGGGTTTTTTATTTCACGACTTCATTTTACCCTATCCCCACCCTGACCCTTCTGTTGTGTCGCGATTCAAATATTTACTATATTCGACTCGCTGTAGGACAGACCTCCAGGTCTGTGGTTTTGCTTTTTTAAAGTAGTCAAAATTACAAGGTTTTTGCAGGACTAAAGTCCTGCGCTACATTCAACAGGTTTTTGTGAATCGATTATAGAAATTCCAAATTACGACAAAGCCTCTCAAGGGTAAGGAAGCTCAATCCCCCCCTTTCAAGGGGAGGGTTAGGGTGGGGATGGGGTAAAGGAGTTATGCGTTATCCCCCATTTTTTTCACTCGCGGCACCCCTCCGGCACCGGATTTGCTTACTTTTCATTAAAGTATTTACCCCAATGTCCGATATCTATATCAGAAGGGCAAAGAAAGGAAGGCGTCATGGCAGTCACCAGCACATCGGGAGGCAGCACCTCAATATCAGGTCTTATCAGTGGATTTGATTGGCGGAGTATGATCGATCAACTCATTGCTGTCGACCATAAAAGTGTCGACCTCATTACGCAAAAGCAAAACATCAACAAAAACAAGCTTGCGGAATGGCAGTCCTTCAACTCGAAACTTCTGGCCCTGAAGACCACTGCGGACAATCTCCAATCGGGCACCAGTTTTAATGCCTTCAAAACGACCCTCTCATCAAGCGACTCGACTGTCACGGCCTCGGACCTGCTGACTGCTGCCACATCCGTCGATGCGGCACCGGGCTCCTACGACATCAAGATCACTAATATCGCTCAGGCCCAGAAGCTGTCTTCCGGATCGTTTTCAGACGTTTCCACGGCCCTTGGCGCTACATTTGCGGGAGACATCCTGATAAATGGCCAGGTTGTCAATATGACCGCCTCCGACAGCCTGACCAATGTACGTGATAAGATCAACGCACTGAATACGGGGAACACGCCGACCAAGGTTGTTGCCAGCATCATCAATTACGGCCAATCCGATTACCGTCTGGTCCTTACGGGCCAGGAAACAGGGGTAAAAGGAATATCTCTCCTGAACGGCTCAGAGAATGATATCCTGGGAAATCTGGGGATCACGGCGTCGGCGGCAACTACCTATACCATTAAAAACAGCGTCACCGGCGGCGCACAAAGTGACCGTTTTTCCGGAGTCAACCAGACGGTGGCGCAGATGCTGTCCCTGAATTCCGCCGCTTCGTCGACAACACTGAAGATTCGTGATGCCTCGGGTACCTTAAGCAACGCCATCGATATCGATTTGAGCAGCATGGATCTGAACACTATCCGAGATCGCATCAATAACAACAAAGGGGCGGCAAATATTGCCGCTTCCATCAAGACGGAGGTAGTTGACGGCACTACATATTATCGGCTTCAGATCGACGGGTTGAACAGTACGAACGCCTTCCAGGATGATAAGAACATTTTTCAAACCCTGGGCTTCACCAAAGGCGCCGTCGGCGATGTCCTGGGTGTTACAGGCAGCAAGGCCATGACCACCGGAGGCGCCGTTATCAAAACATCGACTTTACTTTCCGATATCGACGGCTATTTGAATTGGACGGCCGGCGACCATATCGACTTTTCGGGGAAAGATACGGCAAACGGCAATGTGACTCAAGCCTTCGCCATTACGGATACATCCACGGTCCAGGATCTTTTGACAGCTATTGAAGCAGCCTATGGAGGTTCGGACAAGGTCGATGCGAAACTTACCGGCGACGGCAAGATTCAGATCACGGACCTGACGACGAGCACGGGCAGCAGCCTCAACGTCGCCATGGCAAGCACCATCGCCGACAGCAGCAGCAGCCTTGATTTCGGGTTCAGCGCCGTTGCGGCAGGCACGCTCCGAAAGCGGCAAATTACCGCCGGCCAGGATGCACTATTATCCGTAGACGGAGTCTCCATGACCCGGTCAACGAATCAGATTACGGATGTCATCAATGGCGTGCTTCTCAATCTCAAGAAAGGGGATACGGGGACAACGGTCACCCTTCGCGTGGATCAGGACACGGATGCCGTATCCGCCAAGATCACTGCTTTGGTCAAGGCTTACAACGATGTCTCTTCAGAGATCACGACTCAGCAGACCTATGATACGGCTAATAAGCAAGCGGGGGGCGTCCTTTTCGGCGACGGCACCCTGTCCTCCATAAAAGGGGACTTGTCGAATACTATCATCGGGTCCGTCTGGGGTGTTGCATCTGATCTGCCTTCTCTGGGCCTTATCGGGATCAATCTCGATAATACCGGCCAGTTGACCATCGATCAGACGGTATTGAATAATAACCTTCAGTCGCGGTTCAATGACGTAAAAGCCCTTTTCGCCGTCAATGCCACCGTCTCCGCAGGGTCTCTCGAATATGCCAATTCGGGCCGCCTGACTCAAGCCGGTTCTTATGACGTCAATATCACACAGGCTGCCACACAGGCCTCCACAACATCAACAACGGCCGTTGGGGGAACACTGGGTGGGGCTGAAACCATGACCGTCACGGAAAGCGGCAAAGAGGCAACGATTTCCCTTACGTCAGGCATGACCATGTCGGATATCGTCAACACCTTGAATACGGAATTCGGCGCCACCCATAGCCAGAGTCTGGTCGGAAGTGATTCGTTATACTCCGATGCGGGACATACGACGGCGATCACGGCCAACACAACCTGGGACAGCGTTTATAACAGCCTGGGCGCATCGGCCAATCTTGTAAACGGCGATCTCATCTCATTCTCGGGAACGGATCGGTCGGGAGGAAGCGTGCAAGGGTCCTATAGGATTAGCAACACCGCAACTGATAAGGTTCAGGGACTGTTATCGGCAATCGAGAATGCCTACAGCAACAACGTATCCGCCCGTATCACGAGTGATGGAAAGATTACCGTCACGGACCGGCAAACGGGAAACAGCAGCCTCGCCATCGCCTTCGACATGTCCAGCGCCCATGATCTGTCTCTCGGCACCGTAAGCGAAACCAACTCCGGAGGTGTAAAAGGCCGCTTCAGGCTCGATATCACCGCCGCAAATGATGGGGGCAACCATTTGGTCATCAAGCACAACGCCTACGGATCGGCCAGTTCATTCAAAGTGTCCGAAACGGCCAAGCTTTTATGGGGTGCAGACCAGAATGCCAACAACGGCAAGGATGTAGCCGGCACCATCGACGGCAAGGCATCGACAGGCACTGGACAGGTCCTGACGGGGAACAGCGGTCAGGCGGGTATCGATGGTTTGGTTCTGCGGTATACGGGCACTGGAACGGGCGCCATCGGCTCCATCAAGCTGACCACGGGCGTGGCGGAGCTCTTTGATCGGAGCCTATTCCAGATAACGGACGGCGTAAGCGGGTATCTGACCGCCAAGACCGAGTCCATCCAGAGTGAGATCGACGATCAGACCACCCATATATCGGAAATGGAGGCACGACTCAGCCTGAAGAAGGAACGTCTGACGGCCCAGTACACTGCCATGGAAACGCTGATGAGCAAAATCAAAAACCAGGGCGACTGGCTGACCGGTGAACTGGCCAAGTTATAAATAAATCTAAGGAGGCATTATGCAAACCAACAACGCCAACGCCTACCAACAGGCAAACATTTTGACGGCAGATCCAGGAAAATTGATTGTTATGTGCTATGAGAAAGCCATTCTCCATCTTACCCGAGCCGCCGATCACTATGAGAAAAAAGAGTATGAGGCTAAGGCGAAAAATCTGCAGAAGGCCATAGATATCATTACGGAACTAAACAGTTGCCTCGATTTCAAAAAGGGTGGAGATATTGCGCGTAACCTGGACGGCCTCTACCGATACATGCTGACTACACTGATCGACTCGGATTTGAAACGCAAACCGGAAGGCTTCAGGCATATCATCGGCATGCTCAAAGAACTAGAAGAGGCATGGCGGGGCATCATCATTCAAAAGCCTAAACCGGCGGTCATGGATAAGGTAATGCCGCCATCCTTTGCGCCACGGCCCGCAATGGCGGCTGCAGGGGCCGGCCAAGGAAGGACATGGAGCGCATGATGGATGATAGACTACGATATCTCGATCGGTATCTGGAAAACACCGAGCAGATGCTTCAGGCCTTGTGCGCAGAAGATCTGGAAACGGTTAACCGATGCCTGATCAAAAATGCCGATATCATGCTGGCATATGAGAAAGAAAGCGCAAACGGACGTGGAGCCGCAGAAAACAAAGCGCTGAAGGAAAAAATAGACTCCGTTATGAAGGCAAATCGGCAATGTTTTCTTTTTGCGGAAAATAAATGCCGCGTTTTAAAAAGAGAAATAGAGGAAGCGGACAAAAACCGTATCGGCATTAAAAAATACGGGGCCAAGCAGGCGCTATCCCCAAGGTTTATAGACAAAGCAACTTGAATATAAGAAAAGATAGAAAGGGAATGAAAGGTGGTGACAATCATGGATCTCAACGGCGTTTCTGAAGGAATTGTACTTGCGGGGTATGGTATTCAACCACCGCCTGTTTCCAGACCGCCCCAGAAGGTGGCGGCTCCTCAAATTACGGCAGCAGCCGCAATGCAGGAGCAACAGGAACAACAGGCGCTGAGCAGGGAACGTATGCAGAAAATGGTGGAAGATATTCAAACAAATCTAAGCCATCTCGATGTCGGCATATCGTTTTCCACATACGGACCGAAAAACGATCAAGTCAGTATCACCTTGACGGAAAAGGCGACGGGAAGGGTAATTCGGGAAATACCCAGCAAGGACCTACAATCGCTTTATACGAAGATGGAGGAATTGGTGGGCATGGTGCTGAGTAGAAAGGCTTAAAAATTGATCGTAAGATCATGCACAAACGGCCTTGATCCGTTCCGCGGAATCTTGCCCAGCGGCATTCTCCTGTATATTTTTGATCTCGTAACGAATATCGTAGTCGTCCCGTTCGAGGACAATCTGACGAGCCATCATGCCCTTCATGTTAATGGCAATAGGGGCGCGCAGGTTGGCCGTTATCGATAGGGAAGGTTCATATTTGACCGTAATGATAGACAGGAGAACGACATCGCTTTCGTCCTCGATATGGAGCGATTCCACATCCATGGACGACAAGCCGGGTTCATAGTTCGGGAATATTTTAAAAGGGTCTGTCACAAGGAAAGCGACCGCACCGTCCTCCACAGATTGGAGCCACCAGAAGGCCTTTTTCTCGTCGGGAATCAAAAGAATAAATTGACGAAGATGTCCAAAACCCAGGATGCCACCTTCCTGCATGGTTATAATGCGTGGATCCTCGACTTCTATTTTCCCAAATCTTGTCGTATCGATCGTAATCATCATATTTCTCCCGATTTTTTGCTCTGTAAGTGCTTTTCCAGATCTTCTATTACCAGATTGTCGAGGCTTGCCGCCTTCAAATTTTGCTCTTTAATGGCCAGATAAACTTCCTGGCGATGAACCGTCACATTGGCAGGCGCCTCGATACCAAGACGGATACTTTTACCTTTAACGTCAATCAGGGTGATTCTGATATCATCCCCGATCGTAATGGTTTCACCCAACTTCCGTGTCAGGATCAGCATAAGTCACCTCATATTTTACAAGAAATCAAGAATCGTGGTCTGTCCTATCTTCGACGCCATGGCATAGGACGCCTTCAGGGCGACCTCCTTCATGGCAAACTGGGTCGCCACTTCCGATACATCCGCATCCTCCGTATTTGACAGGGATGTGGTCAGCCTTTGCCCGAGCTCATCCATGTTCGTTTTCGCAATCGATATCCGGTTGGATATCGTGCCGCAACGGGATGTATTCAGGAGGATATTGCTCTGGGCCGTCTTGAGATTTCCGAGTTGGGTCTGTATGCCGGCCACATCGTTGTTTTGCATGGCCGTTTTTAAATCATCCAATATCTGCAGGACATCGGCGCCACCCATCCCCTTGTCCGTAAAAGCGGCCTCTCCGGTGATATTGTAGTCCAGAGTCACGGACCGGCCCGACGTCACGGACAGATTATCGCCATTGCCCTTGTAATACCCGGCTGTCGTCCCTTTGACATAAAATACGTCGTTCTCGGCCATTGTATTCGCCCCGCCGGCGAAGTCCAAAGTAATGCCGTCGCCCAAGGTGATTGTTGCCGCCATGCCGGTTTGTTCCGCCCCCCAGGTCTTGCCCCCGTCGGCAGATATCTGATACTTGGCCCCGGCCAAGGCGCCGCCGTTGGTCACCTTTAGAACATAAGTCTTATTCCGGTCACCCACGTAAGTGCCTCCGGACGTCACAGTACCCGTAAATTTGTTCGCCGCTGCCTCCTGGGCACTGCCAACCGAAGCCGCCATCTTAGTTGTGCTGAAGGGTTCGTCCGTCGCGGTGCCGGCAAATAGATAGCGATCGCCGATTTGAGAATTGGCGATCGAAACCATTTGGTCAAAGAGCGCCTTAACATCCTGGGCAGTTATAGTTCTCGTCGAGGACGTGGCCGTGGCCGATGACTGAGACGTCGCCAACTCCCGGGCCTTCGTGATCAAGTCATTGGCCGCGTTCAACTGGGATTCCGAAGCTGATATCCATGAATCACATTGATCAACGCTGCTCTGGTATTGCGTAATCGCCGCCTGCTGTTGTCTTATATCGAGAACCCTGGTTACACCGACAGGATCATCTGATGGGCGGTTTATCCGCTTCTGGCTGGACATCTTTTCGAGGAGGGCATTGTACTGGTCCTGCACACTGAAAAGACTGGTTATAGACGAGTTAAATTTCATATTATCAGTGACTCTCATTATTTCACCCCCAGACTCATCAGGACATCCATCATATCGTTTACGGTCTTCACCAGCCTGCCGGCGGCGTTATAAGTCATCTGATATTTCATCAGGTTAATCATCTCCTCATCGATGGAAACTCCGGAAAGACTATCCCGACGGTTCGTGACGTTCTCTGTAATCGCCGATTGATGCTCCATTTCCGTCTTGCTGTCCGCTGCTTCCCGCCCGATATTCCCTACTGTGGCGGCATAATAGCCGTTCAAGGTAACCGAATTGCCCTCCAGGAGAAGGCTATGCTGGATATCGGCGATTTTCGTAGCATTCGAACCGTCACCGTTTGTCGTTTCCGCTGCGGCAATTTTACGTAGATCACTGACGATGGCCGGATTGACTTTCAGGCTCCCCGCCGGGCTTGCCGAATTATATGTAAAAAAGTCTACTCCTGTGTTCTGGAAGCTGTCGTAACCCGTCCTATGCTGGGCGTTGACGCCGTCTGCCAGGGCCTCGGTGAAATTATCGAGCCTGTCCTGATATTCTGGGATAACATCATCCTGACATTTAAGCAGGGCACCCATTTGACCATTTGTTACGGTATCGTTGAGAGATTCTTCCCGAATTCCTTCTTCAGGATAAAGTTCTAGGTTGCCTGCATTATCCACCAATTTCAATTCCGACGACACGAGTCGCTCCACAAGGGGTGTGCCGTCCTGGAGAAAAATGTTTACCGTGCCATCATCGTTTTTATAATAACTGATACCGATCTTCTCCCCCAAATCTCCAACAGAAGAATCCAATTGATCCAGCATAATATTCGTATCGCCTTTGGTCGAACCCGTTCCGGCAATTTTTTCGTTAAGAGTCCTGATTTCCTCAATGTTTGTGTTGATAGTCTCCAACAGATCCCGCATCGAGGTTTTCACGTCCGATTTCAGGTTGGTCAGGCCATTGGTAAGATCGTACAATTTGCCAGCAACAGCCTGGGCGCTGGCCACCAGGCTACCTCGTTCGACCTGTCCGGAAGGGTTTCCCGACAAGGTATCCCATGCGGACCAGAAATTATTGAGTTGGTCCGTAAGGCCACCGGTCTGTGTTTCGTCGAATAAGCTTTCGACACTTGTCAGTCTGTCATTCAAAGTAGTGGCATAACCAGTATTTTGGCGCTGGATAATAAGCTGACCTGTCAGGTAGCTATCATATTGCCTTTCGATTTTTTCGACACTGACGCCAGTCTGTATAACCCCTGTCGCCAGGTTGTTGCCGCCTGTCGATTGTATGAGTGCGCGCTGGCGTGTATAACCCGGCGTGTTGACATTGGCAATGTTGGCGCCGGTGATGTCAATACCCATCTGGGTGGTCTGTAGCGAATCCCTACCGACATAAAGGAGACTTCCGAGTGACATATGGCGTTACCCCCTCTTTGATACAAGTCTACCTTGCAAAGGTTGGGCCGAAATGTATCCTCCCGAGGTATAGCTTGGCAACGCTTGTGTAATATTGGCGAGAAAGCTTATAGAATCACCGACAACGGCCAGTGACGTTTGGATGGAATCCATGTTGCGTTTGTTAAGGGTATTGATCGCCTTGCCGCTGGCGGCAAATTTTGCCTGCCAGGAAGACAATTCCTGCCGCTGCTCATCCGTGGCGACATCGACAAGACGTTCCATGGTAAAAGGCGGTTTCATTCCCAGGCGTAAACCCACAGTGGACAAGACTTTCTTTCTGTTGTCCGCGGCAACCTTTACGCCGTTGATGGCTATTTCCTTCTGGAGGTTACTTTTAGTAATTACTGACAGGTCCTGGCTCTTGAGGGCGGAGGCCTCTTCACGAAGGGAGGTCTCCAGCCGCTCCCAGGCGGTGATCTCGATGGATGCTGCTTTTCTTAAGGCGGTGAAGACATCGTCATTCATTACGCATAAATGTCAAGAATGGAATCAGTCACCATCTTGCCGGCCACCTTATCCAGATTTACTGTATAAGTGCCGCTGTCGATGGCTTTCTTGATGTCATTCACGGCATCCTCCCGCACGTCGGGAAGTTTATCGATGACGCCTTTAGCCAAATTGATGTCACGGGTTTGGGACGAGATGCTGATCCGGTCTCCCTGAACGCCTCCGCTCCCGGCCGTCTTTTCCGAACCCGGCTTTGCCGTCCCGGCCTGCTGATATTGCAGCAATGCCTCATTCTTAATATCCCCGGTACCCGATACTTTCATATCTGTCTCCTCAAATTATTTCCTTTGCATCATATATCGGCAGTTATAGGGAAATCTTTAGTTTTTTCTTCATCTGGTCGTATAACGTGCCCTGCAGCCCAAGTCCCCGCCCCTTTTGGGAGACGGACTCGGCAATTTTCTGGTCCAGGAGCATCTCCCAGTTTTGCCTGGAACTCGACTTGGTGACAAAGCCGCCGTCAGGTATGCTCTGGCGCATCGTTTTCATAAGATTATACGTGAAAATCGATTCAAAGTCAGCACAAACTTTTTTCAGTCTCGCAGCCTCTGCTTTTTGTCTTTTAATCTGCTCCGGCGTCAGCTTGGGCTGTTCCGCCGCCACAGGGTTAACTTTAACAGTCATATCCGCCATCAGATGACCCTCAATTCCGCCTGGAGGACGCCAGCCGCCTTGATTGTCTGAAGAATCGTTATCAGATCTCTCGGCGAAACACCGATGGCGTTAAGGCCCTGAACGACCTCCTGTATCGTGACGCCTTGCGGCATCAATAAAAGCTGTTTTTTCTCTTCCGTGACGCTGATCTTCGTGTCTTTCGTAACCACCGTCTGCCCTCCGGGAGCGATCACCGTTCCATCTTTCTTATCCATGGATGTCGGCTGGGCGCCCGTCACAGGCGGCGCTGGAGCAAACGGCAGGGGCTGAGAAACATTCATATTTTCTTTGATGGAGATGCTCAGATTGCCATGGGCAACGGCAACGGTTGATATCCTGACGTTCTCCCCCATAACGACCGTTCCCGTCTTTTCATTCATGACGACCACAGCGTGGGTCGAAACGGGAACGTCTATGTTTTCCAACTCGGCGACGATAGCCATGATTTGAGGGATATAGGCATCCTTCACCTTGATAACAATGGTCCCCGAATCTTTAGCCGCCGCTTCGATCTGATGGTTCATCATGGCGTTCAGTTTCAGAGCCATTTGTCTGGCCGTCGTAAAATCGGGGTTGAACAAGTTAAGGGTAATATTTTTATTCACCCCGAAATCCGTATTCACTTCCCGCTCCACAAGGGTGCCATTGGGAACGATTCCGACATTGGTTTGATTTTTCGTTACGGAGGCATTCGCTCCACTGGCTGAGAAACCGCCGATAAACAGCCCGCCCTGGCAAACGCCGTAGACCTCTCCATCGGGCCCTCGAAGAGGTGTCATTATCAGGGTGCCACCCTGAAGACTCGTCGCGTCCCCAAGTGAAGAAACCAGGCAATCGATCCTGGAGCCATTCCGGGCGAATGGCGGTAAATTGGCCGTTACAATAACGGAGGCCGCATTTTTCGATTTGATGAGTTCAATCCGGTCTTTCATGGATAATCCCTGACGGCTCAACATATTGGCAATGGACTCCCGGCCGAACCCGTTTTTCACGTCGTCTCCCGTCCCCATGAGACCTACGACCAGTCCATAGCCTACCAACTGGTTTTCCCGGACTCCTCCGATCCCGGCAATATCCTTGATCCTGGCTGCCTGAACGTCAACAGCAATCCATAATATCAAGACTATTATGACAGAATATTTTATGATTTTATTCATAAATTCACCTTTCCCTACTGCCCACTGCCGGTTATCTTTTGCCTTCAGCCGTAAGCCTTTTGACTTTCTTAGAACGGCCATACATAATCCAGAACCCTTGTTCCCCAGCCGACATTTTGCTTATCCGCAACAACGCCGGACCCCGTATAGACAATTCGGGCATCGGCAATATTCTTGGAATCCACGTAATTATTGGCAGAAACATCCTCGGGTCGAATGATTCCCGTAATGACGATAAATTGATCTTCTGAATTGATCGTCACCTGCTTACGGCCTTCGATGAGGAGATTGCCGTTTTCCAGCCTGCGGATCACCCTGCCGGCCACATTCAATACCAGTGTATTTCCCCGATTCGTATCGCCTGCACCCTTCATACTGCTCGTCGTTCCGCCGCTGGCGGCCAGTTGGCTGCCCATATTGGCGTTCTTGCTCAGGATTGACGTATCCATTCCCAGCATGGCCGATATATTTGCAGTCGAGCTGGAAGACCGCGACGTATTCGTGCTGGCATTATTCGTGGCCTTGGATGTTTCGTTAATGGTTATTGTAATAATGTCATTCACATATACTGCCTTATTATCGGCAAAAAGCATGTTGCGATTGCTCTCTCCAGTCCATAGGGACCCTGGGGCGGCCGTGCGCTCAATGGGCGGTGCTGCTTTCATTTTGTCGTAGCTGTCATCCTTGATCGCATGTTGAGTGGCCACGCATCCTGAAAAGACGATCATAACGGCAACGGTGGTAACGGCTTTCTTCATAATCCTTTACCTCTTCAATAATCAATCCTGACGGTATCCTCGCCAGTTACCCTGGCATAAACCTGTCGATTGGAAGACATATTCCTGACCCTGATCATTGATCCCGCAGTACCATCCTCTTCGGAGATACCCATTGTGGTCAGTGTCATAGGGCCCCTTTCGAGGTTTATCCTCACTGTCTTCCCTTTCTTTATAACGATCGCTTCCTTGATCATCTGCAATCTCAATTCTGCACCGCTCCGGACAGCCGAAAGGAGTTGCTTGCCGATGGCCTCTTTAACATCAGACAGGAGATTTGGGTCAATGTATCTCACCCATTTCTTTTTCACTTTCACATCATCGGCGGTAATGACGGCGTCCCTCGCCAAGGGTTTCCCGCTGACTATGATATCACGCTGAAGTTCAACCCGTCCGTGGACCGACACCTGCCGTTGCTGCTTCCCGTCGGATACACGTACCATAAAGGTCATCTCTCCGACATATTCCTCGGAACCGGCCGTTTCGACACGAACGGAAATATTATTGGAGGCCAAACCAACCATATCAGGTGGTGTGTTGACGTCGATCCGGACGGCATTTTTCGGCCAGGGCATGGATTGCTCAATGTGCCGAACGACATGCTGGCGGATCTGTTCACCGGTCAACGTGCCCGCGCCATAGACGGGAGAAAGGAACATTACGATCAGAAAATTCAACCCTATAAACCCCATGCCGATGAAGCGCAATATAGCAGCGTATGGGGCACGCTTCACAACAACCTTAACGCTTGAGGTTGTTGATGATGCTGAGCATATTGTCTGCCGTCTGAACGGCCTTGGAGTCGATTTCATAAGCCCTTTGTCCTGTAATCATCTTGATCATTTCGTCAATGACATTAACATTGGAATTTTCCGTAAAAAACTGCGATATGGTCCCCCTGCCGTCAAGACCGGGATTACCTACGATGGCATCACCCGACCCGTCCGTCTTGTCGTAGAGGTTGCGCCCGGTGCTCGTGAGACCCGACGGGTTGGCAAACCGGGCAATGGTGATCTGCCCGATCGTCGTTACAACACCCTTTGAATCAGTGGCGCTGACGGAACCGCTCTTGTCAACGGTCAGGACAACCGTTCCCTGGGGGACGTTGATCGTCGGCGTCAGAAGCAAGCCATCCTGATTGACAATATTGCTGTCCCTGTTCATCTTGAAGTTTCCCGCCCTCGTATAGAAGGTCTTTCCCTGACCGTCGTCGATCTGAAAGAACCCATCCCCTTCGATAGCCCAGTCGAACTGATTGGCCGTTTGGGTGTAATCGCCCTGGGTAAATATCTTCTGTGTAGAAACGAGTTTGGCGCCCATACCGATTTCGATTCCGGACGGCAACTGTTGCCCAGTCGCCGACAGTGATCCCGCTTTCGTCAGGACCTGGTACATCAGATCCTGAAAGTTGGCCCGGGATTTCTTGAAACCCACGGTATTCAGATTCGCAAGGTTGTTTGCGACGACATCCTGATCCAGCTGCTGGGCAACCATTCCTGTCGCCGCTGTGTATAATGATCTTATCATTTTCTCCTCCTATTAAACCAGCCTACCTATTCGGGCCGTGGATATTTTATCCTGATCCGTGATGGTTTGAATAACCTTCTGATAAACCTCAAACGACCGTTGGATATCAATCATATCAACCATTTCTTTTATCACGTTCACATTGGACATCTCGATGGCCCCCTGAACAACCCCCGGCCTGTCTATTGTCGTAGGCTCTGCCGTTGAGGTAAAGTAACCGTTTTCTCCGCGTGTCAGGGTAGCCGTATCGGCAAAGCTTACTATTTTCAATTTACCGACCTCCCCATCATCGACTTTTATGGTCCCGTCCCTGCCGACGGAAATACTTTGCCCATTGATCGTAATGGCGTTGCCGTTATTCCCGAGGACCTCTTCCCCCAATTGGGTGACTAGTTTACTGTCGCCACTGATTGTAAAGTCTCCCCTCCGTGTATAAGCCGTTCCGTTTTTCGTCTTCACGGCAAAGAAACCTTCGCTCTCAATCATTAAATCGAGAGTGTTACCCGTTTGCTGTTTTATCCCTTTGGAAAAATCAACGGCTACCGTCGTGGGTGGCAGGGGAACCTCATTATCAACCGCCTGTGGCCTGTTGGCCGCCGCCGTCGCATACAGATGCTCCGTTTTATATCCCGTCGTCGATGCATTCGAAAGGTTAGCTGACACATGGTCCAATTTCCGGACCATCCGTCCCATCACATCCGCTGTTTCATTAATTCCATATCCCATGTGTCAACCTCTGTAATGTCAAATTAATGCGATTTTTGTGCCTGATCGGTATACGGCAAATCATTAATGACCTTTTTCCTCGTTGGCCCGGTACACAAAAGCCAGGACTTCCGCCACAGCCTTGTACAGTTCCATGGGAATGTGTTCATCAATATCGATCTGGGCAAGCATCTTAATGAGAACAGGGTCCTTTTTTATCGGGATGTTGTTCTCAACCGCAATGGCAATGATCTTCTCTGCAATAAGGCCATGGCCCTTCGCCGTCACCCTCGGCGCAATATCCTTTGCGGCATTGTACTCAATGGCCGCCGCCGTCTTGCGCTTATCATCCTTCATCCTGTCTCCCTATCGAGACCTGAATCCATCCCTTTAGCGGTGCTGACGTCATACCATGACATTCAGGGCCGACTCGCTATAAGCAGGAAATTCTTCAAGGATCTCCTGTCTAACCGCATCCATGTTCCTTTCATGATAACATTTGATATCCGCCGTTTTGTACCCAAGGGCATCCAAACCGTCTTTTAATGCAGCGGTCCTTGCCGCCAGTAAATCCCTTGTATCGGGCATATCGCAGCGAAAGAAACACCTGATGGAATCACCGGTAAGTCTGGCTTCAGCCATAACTTTCCCCAGTTTGTCCGTCTCCAGGAATACAACGGCCCGCAACTCCTTTCCTTGTGCCGTTTCTTTTGTGGAAGCAAAAAACTCGCCGGTCTGGATGTCCTGCTGGAACATAAACGGGATGGGTAAAAAGAACAGTCCGTCCTTTTGCATGCTCATGAGGTTAACGGCTTGATAAGTCTCTATCTTACCGATTGTCGAGGCGGCAAATTCGGAAAGTCCTGCCAGATCTTTGGCAGTGCCATTATTTCCTGCAACAGTCCTTTGAATGTCTTCCTGAAGCTTCATCAACATTGCCTTGAGATTATCCCCGGTACCATTACCGGCGGCAATGGCATGTTCGTGAAGCAACCCCAGCTTATCAGCGTAGTTTCCCAAAGTATCCTTGGAAAATAGAAGAGATTCGAGATGTTCCTTGATCTGGACTACATTCGAATCCGGCATCAAACTCTGATAGCTCTTGACATTCTGGGACGACAAAACATCTTTGGCGGCTTTGAAGATGGAAAGCAGCATAGCCGGATCCTGTTTGAAGGCCTTGATATGCTCCGTAAGCGGCAACGATCCCTCTGCTCCATCCATTATCCCCAAGGGAACCATAATAATTTTCGGAGACACCTGGCTGATGCGGACAGTGATTTTTTGTCCCTCCGTCAGGGGATTCGTAGAGGAGGCTTCAAGGGTCATCCCCTTAACCGAAATGAGCGTTTTCCCGTTCTGCTTCCCCATGACGGTGGCATCCACAACCTCTCCAACGGCCAGGGGCGGCATAACGGTGCGATCCTGGATCTTGTCGAGACGTTTTATATCACCGGTAATGAGGGCCGATATGGGAGTGATCATCCCTTGCCTTTCTTGGCTGCCAAGCCGATCATGAGCTTCACTTCCCCTTCATTTATGCCTGTTGCGCGGGCGATTTCACCGGGCGCCATACCACCGGCGGCCATCATACCCACTGACGGAAGAACGGCAACGGGCGAAGAAGCGGACTCTTCGAGTGTTTTATTAATCTTATCAAGAAGTTCCTTCGCCCTTTTTTCCCGGTCAGCCAAGAGATATGCCACTTCTTTGGCAGATTTCCTTCCCTCATTGACGGCCTGGAGGTATGACGCCGTCGCGGCGTGTGAATTGGCGATCAATTGCTGAAGTTCCGCCAGCATATTTCTGTCGATAAGAGGCTTCCGCCTGATTTGGCTCATCCGCCAAACGGAAAAAAGAATAGCTCCGCAAAGGATAATATCGAAAACAATCTGGATATAATTCATATTGATGTGTTTTATAATATCGGCAGGCATTTTGTTCCTCTCAAGCTTTTACATCGATCATATGTTTCTCTTCATCATCGGGAGGTTCCTGATCAGGCTCCCGTCTTCTCCCTTTTTCTTTGCCTTTTTCGTGTTCCTTATCCATCCCAACCTTTTGTTCGGTAATCTTCGCTTTATCAGCATCTTCGGCACGTTTGATCTTTTCCTGCATCTGCTTGCGCTCTTCCGCAAGCTGTACATCGAAATACCGCTGTTGGAGATCGGCTTGTCTCTGATGGACCTGCTGGACCTTCTCCGTAACATATGTCTGCGTAACCAGATGTTGTGCGTCGATACCTTTGACCATGGTTTCGATCCCCTTAATTGAAAACCGACCTTTCTTCAAAAATAAAGCATGCGAAGATTATGCCATTGTGACGTTGAAGTATTGTAGATGTTTTGCAGAGAGGAATGTGTACATAGAATTACATCGATGAAACTGTCTCATCGATTCGACTGCAGCGCAGGACTTCAGTCCTGAAAATTCTTTGAAATTTTAACACTTAAATCAAAACCGCAGACCTAAAAGGTCTGGACTACAGCAGGACGGATGTGACAAATATTTGAATTTCGACACGGCTGTTGGGTGGGTGAAGCGAAGCGCATCCACAATCCGCCGGTGGAACCGCTTCGCTTGTTTTAATCTACAATGAAATAAGCGCAGCCTGCGGCTCAACGGAGCAGACTTATTCCCCTTTGGAGGGCATGTGCGCTAACTTAAGCAAACGTCTTGTTTTTCTCCCTCCCTTTCAAGGGGAGGGCCGGGGTGGGGATGGGGTCGATTGCATAATTTCAGTATATTACAACGATCAATCCCATCCCCATCCTAACCTTCCCCTTGAAGGGGAAGGGACTAAAAGTTCAAATTTAGCGCTTATAGGGGTGGAGGGGGAGGTTCTCCGAGAAAGCGCGAACTGGACATTATTCAACAGCCTGTCAGAGGATGGTCCACGAAGTGATATACACGTGTTCCACCGTACCCGGTCCTTTTACGATCTCGATTGCGTCCTTGATCTTTCGCTTGATCTGGTCGCGGCCTTTGTCGTTCATCAATTCCGGGAATGAGGCGCTACAAACAGCCTTCGATGCAGCTACACGGATATCAGGATCTTTTCCGTCATAATTGGGGGCCACTCCCTTCCCCGGCATGGCAGCGATGCCGAACAGGACCACGCGCTGCTTTCCGGACAGGTCGGTGATGACGGCCGTCAGGTTGTCAATATAGACTGGCTCCGTAACCTGGCCAGTGGCAGTTGCCCGACTTTCCTTCGACCCTTTCGCTGCCATCTGCGACGGTTTTTTGTCAATGAAGACAAAATAGACAACAAAGGTAACAGCAAGTAGAAGGACAATACTACCAAAAATAATCACCCTTTTCGTTGTAACAAGGCGCCGCCAAAGAGGTTTTGCTTCCTCCTCCGGTGGGGTAAGAAAGGATTCACGCTGGAGATCGATTTGTGGTTCTGAGATGTCCAGCTTGAACGCTTCCGAAGCATCGGCCGGCGTCGCTTCCAGGTCCGGCAAATCAAGAACGTCTATCTTTGCTTTCTTCATAGGATTCTATGCGATGTAATGACGCCCCGTCGCCATGGATTGATTCTTCTTGACAGTTTTTTTCACCTTCTTTTTTTCCTTATCCTGATGAACCATTGCCCGAAGCCTGATGACGGCCTGCGTATGAATTTGGGAAACCCGGGACTCCGTCAGTGAGAGAACCTTCCCGATTTCCTTCATCGTCAGTTCATCATTGTAACACAAGGAAAGAACCATCTGCTCCGGCTTGGAGAGTTCCTTCATGGCGGAAACAAGCTTCGTCTTCATCTCCCGGTCAGACAGGATGCTGAAGGGGTTGTTGTTGTCCACCGCTTGAAAGATTTCATCCTCATCATAGGCCCGGTCGATATCTTCGGGAAGTTCTTCCTCGTAGATGAGCATGACATTCTTCGATACATCCATGATCTTGAAATACTCATCGAGACTGATCCCCATGTATTCGGCGATCTCTTCCGCCTGTGGCTGTCTCTTGAGCATCTTCTGCATTTCATAGATGGCCCGCTCTACCATGGAACGCCGTTCGCGGGCTCCGCGATTCATATAATCCCGGGACCGGAGGTCATCCAGAATGGCGCCACGGATCCTGAAAGAGGCATACATCTCGAAGGAGGCGCACTTCGACTCATCGTACCGGTCGATGGCGCCAATGAGACCGATAATGCCGATATTGATCAAATCATCTCGTTCCGCCGCCATGCCAGGAGGCAGGCGGAACATGAACCTGCCGACGATAGAATTGACCAGGGGAGCGTATTTCTTGATTTTTTCATCACGCTCTTGTTTCGTCATGACGCCCCCACGGATTCCCAAAAGAAGCGGAGGCCACCGATACCTTCCTGGTCGGATTCCTCGCTGCCTATCTGTTTGGCAATTTGCCGCAGACTCCTTGCCGCCGGTGATGACGGCCATGCTTCAGTAATGGGCTTTTGTATCCGCACTGCATCCGACAGCTTGCTGTCGCTGGGGATGAATCCGAGATACTCGACGCCGAGATTTAAAAAATGCCCCATGGCTGTACTGAGGCGATGATATACGGCCTTCGCCTCCGTTTCATTCTTCACCATGTTGACGATCAACCGGAATCTCTTCCGGGAATGACGCTGGTAGAGAATCTTCATCAAGGCATAGGCGTCCGTCATGGACGTCGGCTCCGGTGTGACGACGACGATAATTTCCCGGGCCGCGGCGTTAAAGTACATGACGTTACTGGAAATACCCGCTCCCGTATCAATGAGGACAAAATCCATGACATCGTCGATGGTACCCATTTCGTCCAGCAGATGCGCCTTCTGGGAAACTGACATCTCAGAAAGCTCCTGTATGCCCGACGAAGCGGGAAGGATCATCATTCCGCCGGGACCGCCAACGATGGTTTCTTTGAGTGTTTTCTCTCCATGTAGGACATGGCACAGGTTATATGTCGGAGTCAACCCAAGAATAAGGTCCAGGTTGGCCAGCCCCATATCCGCATCGAGGACCATAACATTCTTTTTCATGGTTGCCAGGCAATAGCCCAGGTTGGCCGCAATGTTCGTCTTGCCGACACCACCTTTGCCGCTGGTTATGGCAATCACCCTGACATTCTTCGGGACTCCGCCACCCGCTTTACCGGTCATGTCGATCCCTTTCCTCATTTCTCTCAGCGCTGATGCCTGGTCCACGATTTACCTCCCTAAAATCAGTTCTGCTATCCTCTCGGATGTCGCTTTTTCAATGTCCTCGGGCACGTTTTGGCCCACGGTAAAATAAGAAACGGGTATCCCTGTTTTTTCAACCACGTCGTATATGGACCCAAAACGGTCGCATTCATCAAGTTTAGTGAAGATAATATTGGAATTTTCGAAAACACCGTATTGGCTCACGGATTTCAAGAGATGTTCCCTTGTGGATGTCATGGCAAGGACAAGGCACGCCTCCGTGTCGTTGAAAGCCTCCAGGGTCCGGCTCAGGGATTCCAGGGCTTCCTTGTCGCTGTGGGACCTGCCCGGGGTATCGACGTAAATGATGTCCTTGTCTGCAAAGCGCTCCACCGCTTTCACATAGGACACCCTGTCGGGAGCCACGGCCATGGGAATATCCATAATCTTTGCGTAAATCCGGATTTGTTCCGTTGCCGCAATCCGGTGCGTATCCGTCGTGATAATGGCCGTCGCACATTTCTTTTCGAAGGCCGTTTCCGCCGCCAGTTTTGCCAGGGTCGTCGTCTTGCCGGCCCCCGTGGGCCCCACAATGGCACGGATTCTCTTCCGCGGTTCATAAACGGGCAAGAGTTTCTTAAGCAGGTCAAAGACTTCCATCTGTCCGCCGGCTCGCATCGTTTCAACAATCTTGCAGGCTCCGGGCCGGGACATGCCCCCTGTCACGAGATGGTGATAAACGGATGTGTATTCATCTGCTGCGCCCCGCCGGCCGGCGCCGAGAATATCGAAAAGAACGGCCATGCTTTCCCGAAGCTCTCCGATTTCCGAACGTTCCGGGGGAAGAAGCCGAGTCTTGTTAATCTGGTTGTTGACCGGCAAAGCAGGGGACTGGACAGAGGGAGTATAGTTTCCGTCTCTGGCAGCAACGACCTCGAAGGTATCGTTCTTGCGGTTGGTCGAAAGGATCACGGCATCTTCGCCCATTTCCTTTCTGATTAGAGCCATGGCCTCTTGTATGGATGCCGCTTCATAGCTTTTCAATTGCATCGTTACGCCTCAATCATTCCAATCGACATAATGTTTGCATCTCTGGCGATTTCATTATGGGAAAGTATCATTACGTTCGGGAAGAACCGCTCGATGATTTTCCGTAAATGGATTCTCACATTTGGAGAAGAAAGCAAGACGGGCTGAACGCCCCGCGACGTAAACTGTCCGACGCCGTTCTGAACGCTGCCGATGAGCCGGCTTGCCATGTTCGGATCAGGCGTAACGAACGATTCGAACTCCATATGCTGAACGGCCTTGCTGATCGCCTCTTCCACATCGGGGGCCACCATCATGACAACGATATTCCCGTCGTCGTCTATGTACTGCCGCGTAATGCTCCGGGCCAAAGCCTGCCGGACGTAACCGACCAGAATGTCGGCATTCTTCGTCATCGGCACGTAATCGGCCAGGGTTTCAATGATCGTAATCAGATCCCGGATGGACACCCGTTCCCTGAGAAGGCGCTGAAGAACCTTCTGAAGCACGCCGATGGGAACGATCTTGGGAACGATCTCTTCGATGACCTTGGGGTAGAGGTTCGCCAAACCGTCGATCAGGGTCTGGACCTCCATTCTGCCCAGAAGCTCGTCCACATTGTTCTTTATCAGTTCCGTCAAATGGGTCGTGATCACCGTGGCCGCATCGACGACGACAAGCCCTGCCGCCTGCACGGAATCGCGATCCTCCTCTGAGACCCATATGGCAGGAAGGCCGAAAGCGGGCTCACGGGTGCGGATACCCTGAATTTCCGGACCGGGATCTTCCGGTGTAATGGCCATATAGTGACCCGCCAGGAGTTCGCCTTTCGCGATCTCGACGCCCTTCATCATGACGGCATATTCGTTGGGCCGGAGTTGGAGATTATCCCGGATATGAATGGAGGGAACGATAAAGCCCATTTCCGAAGCCAGTTGCTTGCGCAGGGCCTTGATACGCTGGAGCAACTCGCCGCCCTGAGAAGCATCGACCAGGGGGATGAGGCCGTAGCCGACTTCAAGACCCATGGGATCCACAGGTGTAATCAAATCCTGGGGTTCGAGGGCAGCGACTGGCACCTCCTCTTCATCCACGGCTTCCGACACAGCATGCCCCTTGCGGAGAAGATTCCAGGCCATAATGGCCGTTCCGAAGGCTACGACAATAAAAGCCATCTTGGGCATACCGGGAATAAGGGCAAATGTAAAGAGCATGACGGCGGCAATCGCAATTGCACGGGGCTGGCTGAAAACCTGGGTGTGGATCTGGTCGCCCAGATCGCCCGAACCGGCGGTCCGTGTCACGAGCATACCGGCAGCCGTGGAAACGATGAGGGCCGGCACCTGCGTTACGAGACCGTCGCCGATTGTCAGCAAGCTATACGTTCTGGCGGCATCGGCGATGGCCATATTCTGCTGCAGCACGCCGACGATGAGACCGCCGACGAGATTGACGAGAACGATAATTATACCGGCGATCGCGTCGCCACGTACAAATTTGCTTGCACCGTCCATGGCCCCGTAGAAGGTGGCCTCACTCTCGATCTCGAGACGGCGGCGCCGGGCTTCCGTATCGGTAATCAAACCCGTATTGAGATCGGCATCGATGCTCATCTGCTTGCCCGGCATGGCGTCGAGGGTAAACCGGGCAGCTACTTCCGCTACGCGGGTGGCACCCTTGGTGATGACAATAAAGTTGATCAGGACCAGAACGCTGAACACGATAAAACCAACAACGTAGTTTCCGCCGACGACAAAGGTGCCGAAAGACTTGATCACCTGACCGGCGGCGCCGGTTCCCTCACTGCCGTGAAGGAGTATCAACCGCGCCGAGGCTACATTGAGGGCCAGGCGCAGGAGTGTCACCGTGAGCAGGACGGATGGAAAAACGGAAAAGTCGAGGGGCTTCATGACATACAGGGACATCAGAAGAACGACTATAGACACCATGATGCTCACCGAAAGAAGTATATCGAGCATCCACGTCGGCAGGGGAATGATCATGACCATGAGAATCCCGATCACGCCCACGGCCATGACGGCGCTTCCACTGCCGATAATTTCTGTCCATATATTTCTCTGCGCTAGTGTTCCAGTTGCCACGGGCTGCTCCTATCCATTTTGACGGTGAATTGCTTATTCTTTCGATCCCTTACACGTCGGGATTCTTCAATCGATACACTTGGGCCAGAATCTCCGCCACAACCCGGTAAAGATTTTCCGGGATAACTTCATCTATTTCTGTCATAGCAAACAATAACCGTGCCACCGTCTTGTTCTCAATGATGGGAACGTTATGTTTTTTCGCGATCTCCTTTATTTTCGCGGCGATGAGGTCTGCGCCTTTAGCCACAACCACAGGTGCGTTCATCGATTCCTGTTCATATTTAATGGCAACAGCGAAGTGGGTCGGGTTCGTGATGACAACATCGGCCTTGGGAACGGCCGCCATCATGCGTTTTCTGGCGATTTCCCTCTGAATACGGCGGATACGGCCTTTGATGAAGGGATCACCCTCCATCTGCTTGTTTTCCTGCTTAACCTCTTCCTTGGTCATCTTCAATGATTTCGCATGTTCCCACTTTTGATAAATAAAATCCATTATGGCCAGAACGATCAAAATCCAGCATGTGGACATGATGATCTTGAATGACACTTTTCCGACATAGATCATGATGGCATAGACATCCTGATTGATGAGGGGTGCAATATTGGTGACTTCCCCCTTGATAGTCAGCCATGCAACGACTCCAATCGTCGTCATTTTGATAATATTTTTGACCAGTTCTGCGATGGACTGCAATGAAAACATTCTCGTGAAGCCTTTAACTGGGTCGACCTTCGAGAATTTCGGCGCCATGGCTTCCGGGGAGAAAAGGAATCCCGTCTGAGCCAGATTCGACAGCAGTGATGCAACGGTGACTACAATAAAGACAGGCATCAAGATGATGAACATGTCGTACAGAATGCCAAACATAACCGGCTGGATCGTGTTGATATCGATGTTCGTCGTCCCGGCGGCGGCAAAAGTCTTCTTCATCATCTTCATGATGTCCTTGACCATGGCGGCGCCACCAAACCAGAAATAAATCAGGCAAGCCACAAGTATTGTGACGGAAGGTAATTCGCGACTCTTGGCAACTTGGCCCCGTTCCCGCGCTTCCTCTTCACGTTTCGATGTGGCTTGTTCTGTTTTTTCTTGATCTGTATCAGCCATTATTCCGTCACTCTGTCAAAATTGCGAACCATTGGGGAGAAATCCCCTTGAGGATTCTCCAAAAGGCCTCCCCCGGATAGAGAAGAGGCAAAGTTTCATCATATCATTATCTTGGACTCTGTCCGCCGTACCGTTACTGTGAGAGCAGATTGAGGATCTTGAGGAGTTCCCCCGCCATGGCTCGAAAATCCAAGGCCAAAAGCGATGCCACGAACGGCACGGAAACACCGATCATCACCAGGCCTGCCGCCACCTGCAATGGGAAACCAACGATGAAAACGTTGATTTGAGGCACCGTTCTGGCCACAATCCCAAGACCGACGTTAACGAACGTAAGGACGGCGATAACAGGGGCACTGATCTTAATCGCCGTCACAAAAAGGGACTGCGTCATAAAGAGCATTTCTCGTGCCAGACTGCCGCCGAAATGAATACCCAGCATGGGAACGGCCTTGTAGCTCTCGGACATGGCGGCGATGAAGATATGGTGGGCATCGACGGTGAGAAAAACCAGCAAGGCAACAATATACAGAAAATCAGCTACAATGGAGACCTGCTGACTCGTGATGGGATCGATGACATTTGCGATGGACACGCCCATCTGAATGCCGATCAGTTCGCCCGCCATCTGGACGGCAGCCATGATAATACGCGCCGAAAATCCAATGGCCGCCCCGGCAATCACCTCGCCTCCCATACGGACTATGGTCAATGCCAGGTTATCCGTCCCGGCCAGAGCGGGAGGTATAGGCAACACAGGAAAAATCAAAAAGGAAATGATTATGGACAGGGCCGCTTTCACCCTGGCCGGTACTGTCAGGTCTCCGAATACGGGCATCAAAACAACGATGGCGCTCACCCTCAGGAAAATGAGGATGAACGCCTCGATCTGTACCGGCGTCGGAAGAGGGATATTCATTTTACGTAATTCGGAATATTGATGTACAGGTTCGTCGTAAAGGAAATGAGCATGCTGATCATCCAGGGAAGAGCCGCAATAAGGGCAACAAGGCATGCGACGATTTTCGGCACAAACACGAGGGTCATTTCCTGGACCTGGGTTACAGCCTGAATAAGGCTGATGGCAACACCTACGACGAGCCCCACAATCAGGACGGGCGCCGATACGAACAACGTTACCCGGACTGTTTCCGCCATTAATCCCGTAACCATTTCGATAGTCATAAAAGAGGCTCCTTCATTGTAAAAAATCGATTTTGATCAGGCTGTTCAAAAATGCCCAGATGCAAGGCGCGCAAAAGCTGAGGAATGAGGCGTACATAGAAGTACGTCGATTGACGAAGCTTGCAGCGCAACGCAGCAGATGGACGTTTTTCAACAGCCTGTTAGTCTTCAGCCTATTACCCTCTCTTCATTTAAAACTCTGGACGATGGAACCGACGATCAAATACCAGCCGTCCACCAGCACAAACAAAAGCAGTTTGAAGGGCAGACTGATCATGATCGGCGGCAGCATCATCATGCCCATCGACAAAAGGACACTCGATACCACCATGTCGATAACAAAAAACGGAAGAAAGATTATAAATCCTATCTGAAAGGCCGTTTTCATTTCGCTGATGGCAAACGCGGGAACAAGAGTAAGTAACGAAACATCAGAGGCCTTCTCGGGTCTTTTTTCACCCGAAATTTTAACGAACAGGGCCAGGTCTTTTTCCCGTGTCTGTCTCAGCATGAATTCCTTGATCGGCTTGGATGCCACGGCAATGGCATCGGTGCCGGAAATCCGGTCCTCGTAGTAGGGTTGGAGGACCTCCGTATTGACCTTTTGCCATGTCGGCGCCATAATGAAAAAAGTCAAAAACATGGCCAGACCAATGATGATCTGGTTGGGCGGCATGGTCTGGGTGCTGAGGGCATGCCGCACAAGGGACAAAACAATGATGATCCTTGTGAAGGAGGTCATCATGAGCAATATGGCAGGGGCGAGAGATAATACCGTAAGCATGAGGATCAACTGCACCGCCGTTGAGGCTTTCGATTGGTCCGCCCCGCCGCCTATGGTCAGGGACACATTAGGGATGGGCAGCGGTTCCGCCTGAGCAGCAACCGAAACAAGTAAGACAAGGATCATGGGGAGAATCAGATATTTCACTTTAGACGTCATGATCGATCACTTCCTCTTCAATTTTTTCATGATCTTATCCCGCAGGGCGTCCATAGGCAGGGCAATAGGCGACGCCAGATGTGAAGCATATGCTTTTCTCCTCATGGCGTGCAGATGTTCCAGCGCTTCCGGGTCGTCGATATCCGCCAGGGCGTTCATCTGTCCTCCGGCCACGCCGACAACAATGACCTTACCCAAGGTCTCTATCATCATGATGCTGCTCCGCGGACCCAGGCTTTTTACGGCCAGGATCTTGATCAGTTCGCCGTCGTCTGCGCCGGATCTCGTCCTGCCCGTGATTCTCTTGAGCATGTAAACCGTACCGATCATGAGGCCCAGCACAAGGGCCAAGGCAAAGAGCATTTTGAACAAAGAACCGATATATGAAATATTTTCCATTCTTTCCGCCTATTTCAACTTATTGATTCGCTCGGCGGGAGACACGATGTCCGTCAGGCGAACGCCGAATTTCTCATTGATGACCACCACTTCTCCTCTGGCCATCAAGCGGCTGTTGACATAAACGTCCATTGGCTCACCGGCAAGCTTTGTCAGTTCCACGACCGATCCTTGTCCCAATTGGAGCAGTTCACTGATAAGCATCCGGTTTCGCCCCAGTTCGACATTCACGGTCAGAGGAATGTCGAGGATAAAATCGAGATCTACCTTCGGTCCTGTAGGCGGCGCCTTGGCCATTTCCTCGAAGTGGGGAACAGCCACCTCGGCTTGGGGCGGAATATGAATCTGGGACTTTTCCATTTCATCCTTTACATCGTCCCAGCTCAGGTTATCATCATCGACCGGTGCGGGGGCAGCAGCGCCGGATGCGGGGGCATCTCCGCCGCCGCTGTCTATTCCCTGCATGAGGGCATCAATTTCACTTTGATCCATCTTTAAACCTCCGAGCTGTTCTCTCTCTCCAGGCCGACGATTCGAACAGCCTGATTGCCCTTATAGATTCCGGGATAACAAGAAAATTTCGTAACGCCTTCCACGGAAAGTTTAAGGGGATCCGTTGCATACTGATCCAGGGGGATGACGTCCCCCTTCTTCATATGGAGGACATCCCGCATGGAAAGGGTCGTCGTTCCCAACTCCACGGTCATATCCACAGGCGAATCGGCAAGACTCTTCTTGAACCGCTCCGCCCAAACCTTGTCAACCTCCATTTGCTCGCTCTGGAATCCCGCCTGCAATTTTTCCCGAATCGGTTCCAGCATGGCGTAAGGTAGACACATGGAAATCATGCCTGACGAATACTCGACTTCGATCTCGAAATTAGCCACGATGACGACATCCGTCGGCGATACGATATGGGCAAACTGAGGGTTGACCTCCGAACGCTGATAGGAGGTTTTGATCTCCATCAGGGGTTGCCAGACCTTTTCCAAATCGGTCAGTGCGGCAATAACGATTTTTTTGATAATATTATTTTCAATGGCGGTAAATTCGCGGCCTTCAATCTTGAAGGCCTCTTTACCCGATCCACCGAAGATGACATCGACGAGCATGAAAATGATCTTCGATTCGACAACGATAAGGCCTGTACCGCGTAGGGGTTCCATCTTGAACAAGTGCAGACTCGTGGGCACAGGCAATATCTTCAGGAATTCGCCAAATTTGAGCATGTCCGTATGGGTCGCGGAAATAGTGATGACCTTCCGTAACAGACCGGACAAGGTTGTCCGGAAGACACGGGCAAATTTCTCGTTAGTCATTTCGAAGGTCGGCATACGGCCGCGGATGATTCGATCCTGACTGGTCAGATCATAAACCATGACCCCTGTCGGATCGAGCATCTCATCCGTGGCGGTTTCGATGTCTCCGCCCGATATACCCCTTAGCAGGGCATCAACTTCTTCCTGAGATAAGATATTAGCCAATGGATAACCTCATTGAATAACAAATTCCGTAAAATAAACCTTCGTAATCTTGCCCTGAAGAAGAATGCTGTTCCCCCGGAGCATGATGTCATCACGAAGCTTTTGCTTGCCGATATTGTCCGCCAAATCCTTATAACTTTTGTTCGATAACAGATCGACGATGCCATCACGCAGTTTCGGTTTAACAATATCCAATTCTTTTGCCGCTTCTGCCGATGTCAGTTCGAAGGACATGACGAGTTTCAGGTACCGTTCGCCGTTGTTGTCCGCCAGGTTAATGATCAAGGGTTCCATGGCCCAGGTCGGGCCGATGGCCGGTGCCGCCACCGGCGCCTTTTTTTCTGCCGACTTGCTCATAAAAAACACAGCTCCGCCGATACCTCCCGCCAAAACAACCAGAACAACCACGCCGAGGATGATGATCTTCATCATGGACGCTTTTTTTACCGACTCCTGAACGCCTCCGGCCTGCTCATCTTTTTCCGTTATTTCGTCTTTCTTTGCCATGGACCCTCCTGAAATAACAATATAATTTCCGTTCTTCTATTTTGCGCCCTGCCGTCTTCCGTTTGATTCGAGGCAAGGGGTCTTGAGTCGGCATAACCGGCAGCTGACAGTTTACCGGCAGGAACCCCCTCTTTCTCCGACAGATATTTGACGACAGCCGTAGCCCGTGCCGCCGCGAGTTCCCAGTTTGAAGGGAATTTTGACGTCTTTATCGCCACGTTATCCGTATGGCCTTCCACACGGATCGACGCATCCGTCTGTCTCAGAACACCCGCTAAGTCATGAAGGACGCGCACGGCAGACGATTGCAGGACATCGGACCCCTTTTCATAGAGCATACTTTCCTTCAGAGAAACACGGACACCGTTTTTTTCCGTCCGGGCGTTAAGGCCCTCAATCCGGTTCAAGGCATCCGCTGTTTTTATATCTATTGCACCTTCAGTGCCAACTTGATTAAATACTTTATTTGCCGCATCGGAGGCGCTTTTCATCTTCGAGATATTGATGCTGGACAGGGACACCATAAGAATAAAGAATGTCAGCATGATCGTCAACAAATCATTGAAACTCATCAGCCAGCTTCTTCCCTTGGCATCTCCCCGCCTTCCAGGCCCTCGCTTCATGGTGCCTCCTTGCTGAAAACAATCTCAATTCGCCGGTTTTTCTGGCGGTTCACCTCGGTATCGTTGGCCACAACGGGTTTCTGCTCCGCATAACCCACTGCTGAAAGACGGTCGGCGGGAATGCCCCGTCCCTGCAAATAACGCAAAACATTGATGGCTCGTATTGTCGACAATTCCCAGTTGGAAGGGTATTCGGCGGTGTTGATAGGCGTATTATCAGTATGACCTTCGATAGTGACGAACAAGGACGATTCACGGGCAATGCGGACGATCTCGTTAAGCATGGCATGAGCACCGGGGGCCAGATCCGCCTTGCCCGATACGAACAGTACCGGTGTATCGACGATGGCCTTGAAACCGCCCTGAAGCGCTTCCAGGCGGATAAGACCCTTGAGTTCAGGCAGTTCCGAATATCTGCGCATGTCATCGGCGGCGCCACTCGTGTCAATTTTAGGCCGATCCGCAATATTCCTGGCATAGGCCAGTTTACGAGACTCGACAGTGGACCAGGCGGCGATCATGGCAAAGAAAACCAACAGCAGCAGCATAAGGGAGCAGTAAATAGTCTGCCACTGCAGCGAAGGATCCGCTTCCTCCGTATGCCTATTTCGACGTCGTATTACCCGCAAAAACCGATTTCCTTTCCCTCGGTGCAACGAATGAATGGAGCTTCTGCTCCACAACCCGCGGATTGTCCCCCGCCTGGATGGCCAGGACACCATTAACGATCAATTGTTTCATCATGATCTCCTGACCGCTTCTCGCCTTAAGCTTCCCCGCAATAGGCAAAAAAACAAGGTTCGCCAGGATGACGCCGTAAAAAGTCGTAATAAGGGCCACGGCCATGGCGGGGCCGATAGCGGAAGGCTCATTCATCTGCTTCAGCATCTGGACAAGACCGATAAGGGTACCCACTAGACCCATTGCCGGACAAAAATTGCCCATCGTTGTAAAGATCTCGGCGCCCAGGCGATGACGTTCAGCGAGAAAATCGATTTCCGTCTCCAGAATATCCAGCACACTCGACGGTTCAGGTGTGTCTACAATCAGGTTGACCGCCTTCACCAGAAAAGGATCGTTCATCCTGGATGCCATGTCCTGAAGCGCCAGAATTCCGTCACGTCTGGAAATTTTTGACATTTGGACAAATTGACGGATCACTTGGGCCGTATCGAAGGTCCTCTTCCGGAATACGTTCTTAGCTACCGTAAAAACACTAAGGATATCGCGCAAGGGATAGCTGATCAGCGTCGCCCCCAACGTACCTCCCAGAACGATCATGGCCGACGGACCGTCAACAAACCATGAAACGCCGCCACCCTGCACCATCGCCACAATGACGAGGCTAAAGCCGCATAGAATGCCGATAATGGTTCCAATATCCAAAGAAAAGTCCTCCCATCGCGCAATTGGTCTTCAGGATTATGAGCAATTGGCGTGCCAATAATTCATTTAAACCCAAATCCGTCACCAAACTCCCAAGACTTTGATGCACTTCTGACCAACAGACTTATGTCATAATTCGTTCTTCCTGTCATTTTGAACGCAAACGAAATCTTGTATCAGGAATAGCTGAAGTTACAAGATTCCTCACATACGTTCGGAATGTCACTTGGTTTATTACAACACATTATCCAAGAGAAGCGGGGTATTGGTCTGGAGGTGCATAGGATTTTTCCAACTCGCATCAGTGGTGTCATCTGTAGGGACATAAAGGGAATATCCCCTGAACCGGAAGAACGATGCGCCGCTTCTATCCACTCGATTTGGCTGAAATTTGGTGGTGGATTACGGTAAAGACTCTTAAAAAGGCATCAAGGAGGAAGTGGGAAACTGCATTCTACTATTTCTGTTCCAACACCTCCCTGACCTTGGCCGCCAAATCGTTCCTGGAAAACGGCTTTTGAATGAAATATACACCCTCTTCCAATACACCATGGTGAGCTATGACATCGGCCGTATAACCGGATGTAAATAAACATTTTAGATTCGGATAGATAGAAATCATTTTTTTTGACAGGTCCCGCCCATTCATTTCAGGCATAACGACGTCGGTCATCAACAAATGGATTTCCATAGCATGCTCCTCCACCAAGCGAATCGCCTTACCCGGTGTATTGGCGGTGAGCACTTGATAGCCCAGCCTTTCAAGCATGTGTTTGGTCAATTTCAGAAGCGCAGGTTCATCCTCAACAACCAGAATGGTTTCCCTGCCGCGGACGGCCTGCTCCGCTGCCCCATCGTCGGCCTGCTCTTCTTCGTTTTTGCCAATGTATCGAGGCAGATAGATATTAAAGGTCGTTCCCTGACCGGGCTCACTATAAACATTGATGAATCCATTATTCTGTTTAATGATGCCATAGACTGTGGCCAAACCCAAGCCTGTACCTTCTCCCACACCTTTGGTTGTGAAAAACGGTTCAAAAATCTTGCCGAAAGTCCCTTTGTCCATACCACAACCATTATCACTCACCACCAAAAGGACATAGTCTCCGGGGACAAAGCCCGAATGATCTTCGCAATAGACTTCGTCAAATACGATATTTCTCGTTTCAATGGTAATTCTTCCGACACCAACGATGGCGTCTCGGGCGTTGACACAAAGATTGGCAAGTATCTGATCGATCTGGGAGGGATACACCTTGACCGGCCACACTCGCAACCCCGGCAGCCACAGCAGGTTAATATCCTCGCCGATCAACCTGCGCAACATCTTGAGCATTCTTTCAACGGTCTTATTCAGATCAATTATCTTTGGCGAAATAGTTTGCTTGCGGGCAAAGGCCAACAGGCGGCTGGTAAGATCGGCGGACCGTTCTGCGGCTTTTTTGATTTGTTTAAGATCAGCATAGAGCTGTTTGGACGGATCGATTTGTTCCATAGCCATCTCCGCATGGCCAAGAATAACACTAAGCATGTTATTAAAATCGTGCGCTACGCCTCCCGCCAATCGCCCTACGGATTCCATCTTCTGCGCCTGGAGCAACTGTTCCTGAAGCTTTGCCCTCTCTGCATCGGCTCGCTTATGCTCGGTGACATCCTGATATATTGCCTGATAATGTCTTTCTCCATCCCACAATACACCCTTGCGCAAGACGTGAAGATGACGGACTTCGCCATTTTTGCTGACGATACTGATTTCGTATTCGGACGGGAGATCATCACCTCGTTTTCTTTTTTCCCGTCTTATCAAATATTCGGCAAAACTCTCCGGAGTGTAACGCTTCTCGACAGGAGTTGCCCTGAGTTCATCAATGCTGTCCAAACCATAAATATCCAGAATAGCCTGATTGGCATAAATAGTCTCACCTTGCGCACTGATGATCCGCACTCCCAGAGGGGAATCGTCCTGAGAACGGCGGAAGTTATCCTTCGCCTGGCGCAGTTCCTCTTCAGCCTTCTTGCGTTCGTTGATAACATCGAATATGACTACGAAATGCTCTTTTTTTGTGCTGTATACCGAGAGTGAAAACCACATCTGCAAGGCGCCAACATATTTTTCAAGCCTCTCGGGTTTTCCTGTCAAAGCCACCCTGCCATAGATTTCAAGTATTTCTTTATCCGACTCCTGGATACCAGGAATGATTTCGGATACTTTTTTCCCGGCAACGTCCTTCAACCCGGTCAATGATTCAAAGGCTCTGTTCACAGCAAGATAAATGAAATCATGCGGACGCCCTTGATCAAATATCATTTTGCAATACGCGAACCCGTTAAGCATGTTATCGAACAAGGAACGATAGAGTTCCTCGTTCTCTTTGAGTGCCGTCTCCGCGTGCTTACGTTCGGTAATATCATGGTGCACACATATCCACACTTCGCCATAACGGGGATGTTTAAATGTTGAAATATTCGCATAACACCAAAATGGGGTGCCGTTTTTTTTGATATTGTGTATTTCACCGGTCCAAATACCCTTTTGTTTAAGAATATCAATAATCTCGTTAGCAACGGTTTCGGGGTCTTTTTCATCCGGAGCATTGATAATGCTCACATGCTTACCGACCAGTTCTTCCGGATCATAACCGAACATGCGTTCGAAGCAGCGATTTGCATAAACAATCACTCCATCGTCCACGCGAGTAAGCTGAATGCCTTCACTTATGTTCGCCAATATCTCGCGCTGAACATGTAGCTCATCGTCCAGCTGCCTGTGCTCGGCCTCCAACCGCTCCAGTTCAGCAATCCTCTCTTTCAGAGAAGCCAGTTCCCGGACCAGGACCTGTTCTGTCATGGATGAATCTTTCATTGGGGTGTCTTTCGTTTGAGATGATCGGTGAGGCTGAAAAGACAACGACTATCGGGAATTCTTTGATTTAAAATCTTGAGCATAAACATGTAACACATCGGTATATAATGAATACCACCTTAAAGATTTGATGTCTACGAAAATTATCACATGATACCTTATATCATATTAGGGAATTTCGCACGGGTAAATCAGATGATACCCGATGGTAATCCATGGTTCGTTTCATTAAAGTGTTAAAATAATAAGCACTGTTTTGGCTCCTATTTCTTCTTTGAAAAACTCTATTTTCAGGCAGGTTGTTCAAAAATGCCCAGGTGCAAGGCGCACAAAAGCTGAGGAGTGAGGCGTACATAGAAGTACGTCGATTGACGAGGCTTGCAGAGCAACGAAGCAGATGGGCGTTTTTCAACAGCCTGCCAAAGGAGATAAATCATGCAACTCCAAACCTATCTTTTTTTCGAGGGTCATTGCGAAGAAGCGATCGCTTTTTACAAAAAAGCTCTGGGGGCAGAAGTGGAAATGCTGATGCGCTTCAAAGACAGTCCCGAACCTCCTCAACCCGGTATGGTTCCGCCTGGTTCCGAAAACAAGGTGATGCACGCAAGCTTCCGTATTGGCGAGACGACGATGATGGCATCTGATGGCAACTGCACGGGCAAATCAAACTTTCAGGGATTCTCGCTCTCGCTGAATGCGCGCGATGAGGCCGAGGCCAAACGGCTGTTTGCAGCGCTCAGTGATGGCGGACAAGTGCAGATGCCTCTTGCCAAAACCTTCTTTTCGCCATGTTTCGGCATAGTTGCCGATCGTTTCGGCATATCCTGGATGGTCATCGTTGAAGCCTGAGGAAGGAAGGAATATGCGATATATGATTATCGTCCAGGTATTACAGAAACGGGCGGTATGCAGTCTCGTGTAGCACCCGTCACACACCCATGATCTTGCGTACCGTTTTGTCGATGGCCTGCATTTCTTCGGCTGGGCGGCTTTTAATCTCCACGCGGAGGCGGCCCAGCGGCAGAGCGGTCAGGAAGGGTGGCGGCGGGTGCTGTCCTGACCTTCGAGAAATACTGTTTGATCAGGTCGGTCTTGTTTCCCGTCTCCATTTTCGGCATGGGGATGAATATACCTTCCGGTTTTTGAGTGCATATAGGCATATCATATAGAAGTGTTTTTGTGCTACGGATTTCACAGCCCCAAATCCACTACAAAAATTCAAAGATTTTGATGCATGCCTGACCAAGAGACTGTGTCGCAATTAGAGTTCCTCTGATTAATTTGACTGTAGCACAGGACTTCAGTCCTGCAAATACCTTGTAATTTTGACTATGTTATATCAGAACCGCAGACTTAAAGATCTGGACTACAGCAAATCGAATATAGCAAATATTTGAATTGCGAAACAGCTCCCCCTCCTGAGCGAGACATTTCGTTACTGTTTCTTCTCCTTCATCATCCTTTCCAAATCCTTTTCCACTACGTATTCGTGGAAAGTGGGTTTGTCACTTTCCAGGTGGGCCTCTTTGGTCAGGTCCCAGCGGCAGATAATGCGGCTCGCGGCCACAAAGCTCACGGGGTCCTTTGTCCAGGCACATTCATAGGAGAAAAAATAATTGTTTAACAGCAATATCGGCGTGCCCAGGTAATTCGGGTATTTCTCCGAAACGGGCATGAGGTAGGTGGTTCTTTTGCTTAGATCGACATATTGTTGAAAGGTTACCCACTTGCCGTCGGGGGAAAAAGAAAATTGTGAAGCACCTCGCAATAAAGGCTGCGGGGAATTAACTCTCCATTCATCCCAGCTTATGATCTCAACTTTCGCAGGGGCGAAATATTTGTAACATATTGTAATTATTAGTAGTATAGCGTCACAAAGTGTGATATATGAGTTTTGTTCCCCAACAAAATCCCATCAACACACGAGGTGACGCCATGAGCCAGATTATATC
>CAZYDG010000043.1:0-145649 GCA_964645835.1 uncultured Syntrophaceae bacterium | reverse complement strand
CCACTTTGATGCCAATTTCTACAAAGGCAAGATCGCCAGCGCCAGGTTCTATATCATGAATCATGTCACGGATATCTTCGGATACGAGAAGGCGATGAAGGCCGGCGACCGCAGCTCCATCGACATCCCCGAAGCGAGTTTTATGTAGGTTACCTGAAATCGACGTCTGAAAAGCCGGGGCGGAAAAAAATTCCGCTCCGGATAATTGTCGTATATCTACAAAGGAGGAAATAATATGGAGATAAAAACATTCGGCGTTATCGGTGCGGGACAGATGGGCAACGGTATAGCCCAGGTAGCGTCACAGATAGGCGGTTTGAACATCATCATGAACGACATTGCGGATCAGTTTGTGGACAGAGGTTATGACACCATAGCGAAGAACCTTGACCGGCTCGTAAGCAAGGATAAAATGACGGCGGATCAGAAGGCCGTCGTATTGGGCCGGATCAAAAAGAGCACGAACCTGGAAGATATGAAGGATGCCGATTTTGTTGTGGAAGCCGCAGTGGAGCGTGAAGATTTGAAACTGAACATATTCCGTAAACTCGATGAGCTGTGCAAACCCGGAGTGATTCTGGCGACGAATACATCATCCATACCTATTACAAGGATTGCCGGAGCAACAAAGCGCCCGGACAAGGTCATCGGGATGCACTTTTTCAATCCCGTTCCCGTAATGCGTCTCGTGGAGACGATTCGGGGATTGGCTACATCACAGGAGACCTTCGATACAACAAAGGCGCTGGCGGAGTCATTCGGCAAATCACCGGTGGAGTGCAACGATTTTCCGGGATTTGTTGGAAATCGAATTCTGCTGCCCATGATCAACGAAGCCGTATTTGCGTTGATGGAGGGAGTGGGGACGGTGAAGTCCATCGATGATATCATGGTTCTCGGTATGAATCATCCCATGGGCCCCCTGGCTCTGGCCGACCTGATCGGTCTGGATACATGCCTTTCGATCATGGAGGTCATCTACAAGGGGTTCGGCGATTCCAAATATCGCCCCTGCCCGTTATTGAGGAAATACGTCGATGCGGGCTATCTGGGCAAGAAAGTCGGAAGAGGTTTTTACGAATACGGAAAGTAACAGCCGGAGTTAAATGTAAGTAAAAGGATAAAAGAAACCGGCGATTCAAAAAGCATCAGCAAAATTCATATCACTGTTGCCGTCATATACTATTGGCGGCAACAGTTCCTGAAGTCCTCCAGCCTGTTGAATTGTTACATACTGCCATAATTAATTCTTGACTTATAGACGACCGGTCTATTATAAGAATCCTCGAATAAATAAAGGAGGATTCTCATGGAAATTTATGAACAACTAAGAGAAATTCTGGATTCCCATCCCTCGACGGCGCCCAAGGCAACTTCAATCGATGAAATACTCCGCCTGCTGTTCACTCCCGGCGAGGCGGCGGTAGCGGTGAACATGAGTTTCAAACCGAAAAGTGCTGCCAAGGTGGCTGAGGCGGCAGGCATTTCTGAAAATGACGCGAAAAGCGCTCTGGAATCCATGGCCCGCAAGGGTATAATTTTTTCCAAGAACAAGGACGGGAAAATAACATACGGGCTCGTTCCTCTCATCCCCGGCCTGTTTGAATTCCCTTTCATGAAAGGTGGCGGCACTCCTCTGCACAATCGCCTGGCCCAGTTATGGGAGGAATACCATCACGAAGCCCTCGGCGCTTCATTCGCTGGAAATCCCACACCGATGATGAGGGTCATCGCTGTTGAAAAATCCATAACGGCGCAAAATACCATCCATACCTATGAAGAAGTCCGGACCCTAATTAATGGATCGACTTCAGTTGCCCTGGCACAGTGCGCCTGCCGGGTCAGCGTCGCAAAATGTGACAAGCCGAAAGAAGTCTGTCTTATCTTCGACGGTGTGGGCGAATTCCTTGTGGAACGCGGTTTTGCCCGCCCTATCTCGAAAGAAGAAGGGATAGCGGTTCTCGACCAGGCCGAGGCGGCGGGATTGGTTCATACGAGCAACAACAGTGCAGACGGGGCCTCTGTAATCTGCAATTGCTGCCCGTGCTGCTGCACCATCCTGCGCGGAAAAACCCAGTTGAAGCATCCCCATGCCTTTGAAACAAGCCGGTTTGAGGCCCATTTGAATATGGCTGATTGCACGGTCTGCGGCATTTGCGCCGAAGAACGGTGCCCTGTCAAGGCCATCGTCATCGAAAATGACAACGTTTTTATAAACGCCGGGGAGTGCATCGGTTGCGGTCTTTGTGTCACGGCATGCCCAACCGCGGCGATTGAACTTCGGGAAAGGGCGCAGATCCCCGCCACACCGGCAACGGTTCAGGATATGGCTGTTAAGGTCTTGCAGGAAAAAGGAAGACTCGACGCCTTCATGAAGATCATGATGCGCTAGGTTTTTGTTTCGGAGGAAAGTAATGGTGGCAAGAGAAGACACTCGAGGAGAGATTATCCGCAAGGGCGCTGAGTTGATCCATGTCCGCGGTTATAACGCCACGGGTATTCAGCAGATCCTTCAGTCCGCGGGCATTCCCAAGGGTTCATTCTATTTTTATTTTAAAAGCAAGGAAGATTTCTGCCTGGCGGTCATCGATCATTTCACGGCAGTGATCGGGGAAGACTTTCGTCGCTTTCTCGATGATAAACGACTTTCGCCCATCAAACGTTTTGAGGCGCTCTTCGAATACTATGAATCCATTTTTATCCATACGGGCGGCGCTTTGGGATGCCCTATAGGAAATCTTTCCCTGGAGCTTGCCGATGCCAGCAATCGGCTGCGCGAACGCTTGAAAACTGCTATAGAAGCCCTTATTGATAAGATAGCCTCCTGCCTGGAAGAGGCCAGACAAGAGAAATCCATCCCGGAACAACTGAATGTCCATGACGCCGCCCGTTTCATTTTTCAAGGTTTCGAGGGCGCTATCCTGCACATGAAGGTGTCGAAAAGCATTGAACCATTTCAGCTCTTCAGACGCTACGTTCAGGAGTATCTTCATTTCAGGAAGCACTGAGAGCAGAAAAGAGACAAACTGTATGCATGAATTGCCCATTACAGAAAGCATTCTGAAGATCGTGCTCCGGCACGCAGCAATGAACAAAGTCCGAAAGGTCATGACCATCCACCTTCGCGTCGGCAGACTCAGCGACCTCGAGGATGAATGGATTCAACGCTATTTCGATTATTTGAGTAAAGGCAGCATAGCTGAGGGTGCAATGCTCAAGATTGAAAGAACACCCATTATGTTGCAATGTAATGCCTGCACCGGCACCTATGAAGTGGAAATGAGCAATCTGGCCGAGGCCGTCTGCCCGGACTGTGGCAAGAAAGACGGTAAATTGATTTCCGGCAGGGAGTATTATATCAAAGACATGGAGGTGCAGTAATGGAGGACATAAGACTCATTGAGGTTAAAGAGGAAATCCTCGCCGATAACAGCAAGGTGGCCGAAGGTCTTCGGGAACGCCTGCGGAACACAAAAACCATGCTGATCAACCTTATGTCATCTCCGGGCTCGGGAAAGACCACCCTCCTCCTGCGAACGGCGGAAATGCTGAAAGACAGCCTGCGCATGGGCGTTATAGAAGCGGATATCGATTCCACTGTGGATGCGGAAAAGATTGCCGCCGGAGGCATTCCCGCCATTCAACTCCGCACGGGGGGATTCTGCCATCTCGACGCCACCATGGTCACCCAGGGGATTGACGCCATGGCGATGGATAAACTGGATCTCATCATCATCGAAAACATTGGCAATCTGGTTTGCCCGGCGGAATTCGATACAGGCGCTCACAAAAACGTTATGATCCTAAGTGTTCCCGAAGGGGATGACAAACCCCTCAAGTATCCCCTGATGTTCTCCGTCTGCGACCTTCTCCTAGTCAACAAGATCGATTATCTGCCCTTTAGCGATTTCAGCTTGACCGCTTTAAAAAAGAGGGTTTGGACACTTAATCCGCGCATCAACATCCTTGAGGTATCCGGAAAAACCGGCGATGGCGTAGAAGCATGGGTGAACTGGCTGAATGAAGCCTTGATAGCTTTCAAGGCCTGAAAAACAATGGACCTTCTCAATAATTCTTGTATTTATCACAAACGTATAGCATTCTGTTCCAACATGATCGAATGAACAGCGTCATTACAGGTTGCAACATTCAAAAATAAGGAGGGGTATCATGGGAGACAAGGGCGGAAAGAAGGATAAGGAAAAGCATCAGAAGCAAAATGCCGATAAGGCGAAACAGGATGCAAAAAAGAAGCAGGATAAGCAACCCAAAAGAACGCCATGATAGCCGGACCGTTTTTTTTGATGAAGATCATCAGAGGTCCCTCCTAAAAGAAAGTGGGATCTCTGATGGATCAATCCTGTTTTTCCGAGACGATTACTGCGTAAGTGCAGCACCTGCTGCATATGCCTTTTCAAGAACGGCCTGATTCCCTTTGGCAGCATCTGCGGTAGCCATTCCTCCGGCTACGATTCGTTCCTGAACCTTAAACCCGAGAAAGGCGAGAACACCCTCGTTAAGATCGAACGAAGAGGCAAATAATGACGTATCGGGCTGCCCCTGGGCATAAACGGTCACAGTCTTTTTGCCTTTCAGTTTGTTTCTGAAGGCACCCGGTTGGCCGTCTTTCTGATATAAAAATGCAAAAAGCCGGTCGACAAAGATCTTGGTCTGGCCCGTAATCTGGAACATATAGATCGGCGTTCCGACAACGACGGCATCGGCACTGTAAATTTCGTCATAAAGCGCCGCCATATCATCCTTCTGGACACACCTGCCTTCCGGGGTCTGGCACTTGTAACACGCCTGACACCCCTTGATATTGAGCTGATTTAAATTGAATACCTTCGTCTCCGCCCCGGCATCCTGGGCACCGCGAAGCACTTCATTGACGATAGTTGTCGTATTCCCCTTTTTTCTCGGACTTCCTACAAAACCGACTACTTTCATGTCTTCCTCCTTTATCGTTAATTTATTCCAGGATTTAGTTCGTCGCCGAACAATTTAGGCCAAAAAAGAGAGAGGAAATCCTCTCACTCACCCCCTTAGCTTTACTTTTCAGAAATTCTTCCACACCCTTTCCAGGCCCTTCAGCAAGGCTTCTTTTTCTTCGTCGCTAAATCCTTTGTATGCCGTATTGATCGACTTCCGGGAAATCTCATCAAAATGATCCTTGACCGCCCGGCCCTGATCGGTCAATACGACATACGTGCATCGTCCATCCAGACAGCAGGTAACCTTCGAGACATATCCGAGAGACTCCAGACGGTTTACCAGTTCTGTAACGGTTGATTTGGAGCGGCCGATCCGCTTTCCGATCTCTAGAACTTTCATCCGGCCGCCATTCTGATAAAGGCAAGCGAAAATGGCCCCATGAGAACCGACTAGACCCTCTATACCGCAAGCCTTCAGTTCTTTTTCAAGAAACTTGCTGTATTTTTCCCGTAAACTTCCGATAAGACTGAATATGGTATTTATCTTTGGTTTCATTTCTTTAGGTTCTTCCTTTAGTTCGGCGACGAACTATTGTCAAGCTATTTTCGACCACCTTGTAGATGGGTTATACTCACCAACTCCCCGTCATTATCCGGCTTGACCGGATATTCCAGCATCAATGCAAATGCATTCCTAAAATCTCTGGATTCCCGTTTTCATGGGAAACCTTCGTCCCTTTGTGCCGCCACGTAAGCATGAAAATTAGGTTGAGACCGTAGGGTGGATGAAGCGAAGCGCATCCACCATTCGCCGTGGAACCGCTTCGCTTGTTCCACCCTACAAAGATTCTATTTTCGTCGTAATGACACCCTCCACCCTCGTCATTGTCGGATTTGGATTTAGAATTGGAGTCTTTGTTCTCATGAGGAAGGAAAAGAGGGGGTGGCGGGGACCACCCCCTCGAATTCGTCCAGGGGCACCGGGGTAGGAGGGGAATTTCGCCCCGGAACGATTTTACTGCAGCAAGATTTAAATCATCTCAATAGCCACTGCCCTGGCCACCCCGCCGCCGCCGCACAAGGTGGCCAGGCCAAGCGTCTTCCCGCGCTTTTTCAAGGCGTGTATCAGTGTTACCATTATGCGGCACCCCGTTGATCCCACCGGATGCCCCAGACCAATACCGGAACCGTTAACGTTTGTAATATCGCGATTAAAGCCTAATTCTTTTTCACATCCCAGATACTGGGCGGCAAAAGCCTCATTCGCTTCGATGAGATCGAAGTCTGCCACTTTAAGCCCCGATTTTTTCATCAGATCTCTAACAGCGGGGCCCGGGCTGACCCCCATGATCGACGGATGGCAACCACCGTAACCGGCAGCCTTGATACGGGCCAAGGGCTTGAGGCCAAGCTCCGACACTTTTTGAGCGGACATGATCACCATGCCGCTGGAGCCGTCATTAATACCGGATGCATTACCGGCAGTCACCTTTCCGATCTTGGGAATGAAAGCCGGGGGAAGGGCCGCCAGCTTCTCCATGGTCAGTCCGGGCATGAAATGCTCATCCTTATCGAAGATAATCGGGGGTTTTCCTTTTTTCTGAGCGATCTCGATAGGAACAATCTCTTCCTGGAAGTCGCCTTCCTTCGTGGCTCTCTCCGCATTATTATGGCTCCGGAGGGCCACCTCATCCATTTCTTCACGGCTTATGTTGTGCATTTGTGCCACAAACTCTGCAGTATGGCCCATGATATAGGGCTTGCCCTTAAACATGTCGATGGCAGATCCTTCCTTAACAGGACCTTTTTCCGGTCCGGGCAAAAGCCGGGAACCGCAATACAGCCCGCGAATCAAGGTATCTTCGAATGCGTTATCCTGCAGTCGACATCCCCAGCGTGCCGCCGAAACAGCATAAGGTACGCCGGACATGTGTTCAACGCCACCGGCAAGGATTACTTCGGCCAAACCTGCCTTAATCATGGCCATGCCCGAAATGACCGCTTCCATCCCAGAAATACAAACCCGGTTGATCGTCACGGCCGTGGATGTCAGGTATCCCGGCCATCAAAGAAGCTACCCTGGCAGTATTTAGAGCATCGTGGTGCTCCAGACAGCAGCCGTAGCGCACATCGTTAATCAATCCGGCATCGATGCCGGCCCGCTTTACGGCTTCCCTCATCGTGACGCTAGCGATGGTCGCGCCATTCAAATTCTTAAGTGAGCCACCGAAGGCTCCGATAGCCGTCCGGCAAGCTGAAACGATAACAACATCATCCATAATATGTGATTCCTTTCTTATTGTTTTGCATATTGCAGTAATATGAACCAAGGCAGTCCATTATTTCTTTGTATAGTCATAAACGCCCTTCCCCGACTTACGGCCCAGACGGCCGGCACGAACAAGCTTCTTCAGCAGAGGGGCCGGACGGTATTTATCACCCAGTTCCCTGTGCAGGCCTTCACACACGCGAAGCAGCGTATCGTTTCCGACCAAATCCGCCAAGGCGAGGGGTCCGATGGGATGGTTGCAGCCGAGGACCATTCCTTTGTCGATATCTTCGGCCGTAGCGATACCCTCATCCAGGGCGAAGAAGGCTTCATTGATCATCGAGCAGAGCAGCCGATTCACGGCAAAAGCCGGAGCCGTCTTTCAACTGCCGCGCGGCATATATAAGGCTGATGCCCCGACCTCCTTTGGCCGCAGAATGACAATTTCCTCTTTTGATTCATGCGGACCCATGAGAATGCTAAGTTGTTGTCTTGTAAAGGATATTCAATGATTGGACAATATAAGAAAAGAAAAAGCCTAATATATATAAACCTTATACTAGGCAAGAGAGTCCAGATAAGCGTTGAGGTTGATTTTCTTATTGTTTAGGCCAAGTTTCTTTCTGATATGATCGCGGTGAAGAGAAACCGCGCCCATGCACACCCCCATAATATCGGCGATTTCTTTTGTCGATTTACCCTCTTTTACCAGATTTGCCACCTGGATTTCTTTAGGAGTCAAACTCAAATACTTGGAAGAAAGTCGGTGGGAGAAGGGTGATATGATATTAAGCAAATTGGCTTCCAGTATATTTACAAATGCGGCGTCCCGCTGGTTCAAACGGCTTGATTTCAGCTTGTCGAGATAGGGAAGAACAAGGTCCTTGACATTGGATGTGACCTTTTCTTCAAGTTCCAGCTTGTCCGCTTCCCTCTGTTTCAGCAATACCTTCAGGGCAGTATTCATCTCCTCGAGATTGCGTGATTTTTTCTGAATCTCCTGTTCACGTTTCCTTAAGATTGCCTCCGTTCGCTTCTGGTCAGTAATGTCTGTCAGTGAGATGACGCTTTTTGTGGAACCGGGTATCATGGCCACAGCAAGAAGGACCATTTTTTTATTGCCCTTCTTATCGATAAGGATACCCTGGTAATTTCGGGGTGAGCTATCCGGATCTATCCGGCGCTGCCGGTGATAACCGATCACATCAGGAAGGTCCTTCGGGTTCGGCAACTCCGTCCATTTCCGCTTGTTTTCCCAGTAGCTCTTCGGGGCGCCGGAGAGAGTCTCAAATTCAGAATTGGCTAGAGAAATGGTCATATCCTCTTCGACAATGATCGTCGCTGTGCCCGTATTCTCAAAGATGGTCCGGTAAAGGTTTCCCGATTCCTGAAGCCTCGCCACAGCAAGCTTATGTTCTGTTATATCGGCAAAGGAGGCCACGCTTTTCCGGGTTCCTGGTATCATATCCACCATAAGGATAACGTTGCGGATGCGTCCCCGGCTGTCTAATAAACCAAATTCATAATGACGGGGAGCGGCTTTTCGTTCGATCCGCCGCAGGTGGTGATAAGTTCTCATCCTCTCATGATCAGAAGGAACGACGAACTCCGTCCAACTCTTCTTTCCTTCCCATTCCTCCCTGCTATATCCGGATAGTTTGACGAACTCTGAATTGACGAGGGATACGATCGTGTCTTCCTCGATGATGACCGTAGCCGTACCCGTGGTTTCAAAAATGGTCCGGTAAAGATTCTCCGATTCTTGAAGCCTGGTGACGGCCAGTTTGTGTTCCGTGATATCGGCAAAGGAAGCGACACTTTTTTTCGTCCCGGGAATCATATCCACAGTCAAAACGACATCCCTTACATTTCCCCAGCTATCGACAAAGCCGAATTCGTAGCTCCGGGGCGCAGCCATGCGGTCAATCCGGCGAGCATAATGATACGATTTCATCATCTTGCGATCTTTGGGAGCAACGAATTCCGTCCAGCTCTTTTTTCCTTCCCATTCTTCCCGCGATGACCCATGCATGGCAACAAATTCGGAGTTTACGAGAGATACAGTTGTATCTTCCTCAATAATGATCGTGGCGGTTCCGGTCGTCTCAAAAATCGCCCGGTAAAGATTCTCCGATTCCCACAACTTCTGGATAGCCAGGCGATGTTCCGTTATGTCCATAAAGTTTCCCAAAACGGCAGGGCGGCCTCCGTAGGTGATCATTGTTACCGTTTCGATGATCCATCGGACCTCATTTTGACGGGTCACAATCCGGAAAATAGGTGGGGTCGTCAGATCGCCCCGCAGCATTCTCCTGGCGTTCTTCATTGCCGTTTCCCGATCGTCGGGATGCACAAGGCTGTCGACTTTCATACCGATCAATTCCTGTTCGGCATAGCCCGTAAAGGAACAGAAATTAGCGTTTACATTGCAGAGTTTGTTGTCCTGAACGACATAGATGGCGGCAAAGGATTTGTGGGAAATGGTTCGATATATCTCTTCACGTTCCCGGAGGGATTTCTCAACAATCCTGAGTTGATCAATTATCGTCTCCAGATTTGCAATTTTCTTCAGTAGGTCTTCTTTGTCCGGCACAATATTACCTCTCCTTCGTTGAGCAGGACTCCGTAAACGAGCTTTTATTACACCCGACAAAAAACCAATCTCTTGGATATGATCAGTCGGGATAACTTTCCTAGCATATCTCTTCCGGAAAAAAAAGAGATGACGAAATCCCAAATCCAAAGCCCTGATTCTCTTTATTCGATTTGGCTGAAATTTGATCGAATATCACAAAAAAAGGGGGCAACCGGTTATCGGCTGCCCCCTTGTCGTTCATTCAAGGTTTATGGGGGGCGGGGGAACGCTGTGGCCTTGAATGAACCAATTAATAAATCACACTGGGATCCGGAATATCAATTATAAGCCTTTCTCAATTCAATCTTGTTAATCTTTCCAACACTTGTTTTGGGGATCGCATCAACGATTTCGACCCGGTCCGGTACGCCGTATTTAGGAATCTTGCCGGCCTCCGCATTTTTGAGGAGAAACTGACGAAGGTCTTCTCCTGTCGTTTTGGATTTGAAGTCCGGTTTGAGCACAGCCACCATGAAGGGCCTTTCTCCCCATTTTGCATCGGGAATCCCGATGGCCGCTCCCTCGAGAACAGCCTCGTGCTGGCTCAGGATATTCTCCAGATCAAGAGAGGAAATCCATTCACCGCCCGTCTTGATGACATCCTTGATGCGGTCCGTCACCTGCAGATAGCCTTCCTTGTTGATATAGCCGATGTCTCCCGTGTGGAGCCACCCATCCACCCACAGATCTTTGGCCCTTTCTGCGTCGTTGTAATAGCTTTCCGTCAGCCAAGGTGCACGCACACAGACCTCTCCCGTCGATACGCCGTCATGGGGAACTTCCTTTCCCATAGGATCAAAGAGACGGATATAAACAAATGGCGCCGGCAAACCGGTCATGATCAGGGTATCTACCATCTCTTCATTGGATTTACCCAGCATCGGTGGTTTGAGGATAGCCAAGGAAAGCAGCGGACAGGTTTCAGACATGCCATATCCGGCATAGATCTGTATTCCCAGTTCCAGGGCGGCCTGGGCCAGGCCCTTCATAAGACGAGCACCTCCGATGATCACTTTCCAGTGAGAAAGATCCACTTTCTTCGCAACGGGACTGCCCACGAGCATCTGAATGATGGTGGGAACACAGTGGGAATAGGTCACTCTTTCCGTCAGGATGAGCTTCAAGAGCATCTCCGGTTCATAACGGCCGGGATAGACCTGCTTGACGCCCATCATGGTCGCCGCATAGGGGACTCCCCAGGCATGGACGTGGAACATGGGCGTGATGGGCATGTAAACATCCGTTGAACGGAAACGGGCGATGGATTCATAGGCCCCGCCGAAAATCATCATGGACTGGGTATGGAGAACCAACTGCCGATGAGAGAAAAAGACGCCTTTGGGCAGACCCGTCGTTCCCGTAGTATAGAAGGTTGTGGCACGGGTATTTTCATCAAAATCCGGGAAATCATAGGATGACGACGCCCCGGCCAGCATTTCCTCGTATTCCGCATCAAAGGTGATCTTCGAGGCAGGCCTCTGACCATCATCGGTAATGAGAATGACCTTTTTCACCGTCGTGAGTTTGTCCCAGACGGCTTCGAGGAGGGGCAGAAAATCGGTGTGAATCAAAACGACCTTGTCCTCGGCATGATTCATTGTATAAAGGATCTGTTCCGGTGAAAGACGCCAGTTCTGGGTGTGCAGGACCGCCCCCATCATGGGGATGGAAAAGAAGCATTCCAGATACCGATGGCTGTCGTAATCGAAGACGCAGATCGTGTCGCCCTTGCCGACCCCTAATTTTTCCAGGCCGGAGGATAAACGGTTGATCCGCTCAAACAGGGTGGTGTAAGTCAACCGAACCTTATCGCGGTAGACAATTTCCTGGTTCGGTGCATAGAAACGCGGCATTTCCAAAATGTGTTTGATGAGTAACTGATACTTGAAACTTTCCCCCGGTGCGTAAGTTTTTTTCTCTGACATAGTCCCTCCCCAATTATGTAATGTTAATGGTTCCTATACGTTTCCCCTTTCTTCTCCCCTTCAATTTCGGAACATCCAAAACCCGCCACCCTCACTAAAAGGAGGAGCTGAAAAAACTAAGGGTGGCGGGTAGAAAACAAATTCAGCCTTATACTGCAAAGGCATCTTCACTTATTCTCATTGCGCTGATGTCGTCTTTTTTCAATACGTCAAGCTTGGCCGGGACAAGGGCCGTGGTACGATTGATAAAGAACATGGCGCTTTCAATTTTGCCCGTGTAGAAAGCTTTCTCCTGGTCCGTCGTGACGTGCGGCAGCTTGCCGGCGGCAATGGTCGCCATCCAGATGTGATACCAGCCCAGAAGGGCATCGCCGAAACAATTAAGAAAATCGCTTGCAGCGATCAAGGGCACAAAGGGATTGGTCTTCATCAGACCGGCGAAATCCATGACCGCTTTTACAATGGCGTCGAGAGCGCCATCGACAATGGCCGTCTCTTCCTTCAGGATACCCATGTTTTTGGCCTGAGCAAGACCGGCCTTCGCCTCATTGATAAGGGTCATGAAATACATCCCTTTTTTCATGCCCAGTTTGCGGCCGAGCAGATCGAGGGCCTGGATGCCATTAGTGCCTTCGTAGATCATGTTGATCTTTTGATCGCGCATCATCTGCTCCACGGGATATTCACGGCAATAACCATAACCTCCATAGGTTTGAACGGCCAGATCGTTGACAACCATACCCATCTCAGTGCAGTATGATTTCACGATCGGCGTAAGGACCTCGATCATGCCCTGCCATTTGTCTGTCTCTTCTTCTGTCTTGGCAGCCTTCTTCTTATCCATGGCATAATAGCAGTACAGGCAGAGGAAACGGATGCCATCGGAAATTGATTTCTGTTTGAGGAGCATCCTTCTTACGTCGGGATGCTGGATAATGGGTACCAGGACGGTGGGGTCCTTCAACATGATATTCGAGCCCTGGAGGCGTTCTTTTGCATAGGCCAAAGCATGACGATAGCCCGCTGTAGCTAGAGAAACACCCATCATACCCACTCCCTGCCGCTCCTCGTTCATCATGTGGAACATGACCTTCATGCCGTCCCGTTCCTGTCCCATGAGATAGCCGATACAATTGCCGTTTTCACCGAAGTTAAGGGTGCAGGTTGAGTTGCCGTGGATGCCCATCTTGCTTTCGATGTTACCCGTAGTGACATCGTTGGACACACCGAGGGTCCCGTCGGCATTTACCCGGATTTTGGGGACTAGGAAGATGGATATGCCCTTTGTGCCGGGTGGATCTCTTTCAATTCGGGCAAGGACTGGATGAATAATGTTTTCAGCCAGGTCATGATCGCCGGCAGATATGAAACACTTCGTCCCGGTAATGGAGAAGGTGCCGTCAGGATTTCTTTGTGCTGTGGTTTTCAATGCTCCGACATCGGAACCTGCGCCCGGTTCCGTCAAGCACATGGTTCCGCTCCAGGTACCGTCAAACATCTTATTCAAGTAAATCGCCTTCAGTTCTTCGGAGCAGAACTTCTCTACGAGCTTAGCTGCACCATGAGTCAGGGATGGGTACATGATAAACGCCTGGTTGCAGGCAAGGAACATATTCATACAGGCAGCGGCAACGACCTCGGGTAATCCCTGGCCGCCCACTTCGGGACTGTCGGCAGTACTTAGCCAACTGCCTTCGGCATAGAGTTTCCACAATTTATGGTAGGCTTCCGGCGCATAGACCTTACCTTCCTTGAAAACCGCTTCCACCGGTTTCCTGTGGACTTCATCAGGATATGTCGGAGCGATCTCGTTTTCGGCAAACTTGACGGCTGCATCGATAACCATATTCACCATATCCGTGTCGTGCTCCTCGAACGGAGCTTTTCCCAACAGCTCTTCTCCGATATTAAAGACTTCATGCAGGATAAAGCGGAGATCCCGTTCATCAACCCACTTACTTGCCATCTTTGTATTTCCTCCTTGTTCCAGTTTATATTTGTATAAGTCCTTATATTGTAAGGAATATCTATGAAATGGGCAATATGAAAAAAAAATAGATGCTAATATGTATAAATTACTTATATTACGACAGGGAATCGAGATAGGATATCAGGTTGATTTTCTTATTGTTTATGCCCAGTTTCTTCCTGATATGATCTCTATGCAGGGATACCGTCGCCTCGGAAATAGTCATCATCTCTGCAATTTCTTTCGTTGTTTTACCTTCTTTAATAAGATAGGACACCTGGATTTCCTTGGGGGTCAGATTCAAATACTTCGATGACAGCCGGCGTCTAAAAGGTGATATAATGCCGCTCAGGTTTTTCTCCACTATGTTTACCAACTCGAAATCAGGCGACTGCAGCCGGTTTGCCTTCAATTTGTTGAGATATGGCAGGACGAGGTTCTTTACATTGGACAGGACCTTTTCTTCCAGTTCCTGTTTGTCAGCTTCCCGCTGCTTCAGCAAAACCTTCAAAGCGGTATTTACTTCTTCCAGATTCCGGGACTTCTTCTGAACTTCCTGCTCACGTTTCCGCAAAGCGGCCTCAGACCGTTTCTGTTCCGTAATATCGGTAAAGGAAATGACGCTTTTGTTGGATCCCGCAATCATGGACGACGATATCAAAACCGTTTTTCTATTTCCTTTCTTGTCTGTCAGTTCACACTGATAATTTCGCGGGCATGAGTTGGGATTGTTTCCCCGTAACCGATGATGACTGCTCATTCTGGGAAGCTCTCGTGAACTTATTAAATCCGTCCATTTACGCCTGCCTTCCCAGAATTGTTTAGGGGCGCCGGAAAGGGTTTCAAACTCTGTATTGGCAAGTGAGATGGTCGCATCTTCCTCGGCAATGATCGTGGCTGTCCCCGTATTTTCAAAAATGGTTCGATACAGGTTTTCCGATTCCTGAAGCCTTAACGCGGCAAGCTTATGCTCCGTTATATCAGCAAATGAAGCCACGCTCTTTTTTGTGCCGGGGATAATATCCACGGTCAGGATGACGTTTCTGATACGGCCTTCGCTGTCGATGAGTCTGAATTCATAATTCCTTGGAGGTTTCTGCCGGTCATTACGCCGCAGATAATGAAAGGAAAGCATCCTGTCTACATCCTCGGGGACAATAATCTCCGTCCAGCTTTTTTTTCCTTCCCAATCTTCTTTATTGTATCCCGAAAGGGCGACAAATTCAGAATTGACGAGAGAAACCGTCGTATCTTCCTCGATGATGATCGTTGCCGTCCCCGTAGTTTCAAATATCGTCCGATACATATTGCCCGATTCTTTGATCTTTTCCAGAGCCAGCTTGTAGTCGGTGATATCGGCGAAAGAGGCTATGCTTTTCCTGGTTCCCGGGATCATATCCACCGTTAAAACAACATTTCTGATCCGCCCCCGGCTGTCAATAAAATCGCATTCGTAATTCCGGGGAGCCGCCCGCCGGGCGATGCGTCTCAGGTAATGATAGGCCTTCATGCGATCGACATCGCGGGGGACGACAAATTCCGTCCAGCTCTTTTTCCCTTCCCATTCTTCTTTATTGTATCCGGAAAGGGCAACAAATTCGGAATTGACAAGGGATACAATCGTGTCTTCTTCTACGATGATCGTGGCTGTGCCCGTGGTTTCAAAAATGGTCCGGTAGAGATTCTCCGATTCCCACATCCGTTTTACGGCGAGCCGGTGTTCTGTAATATCCATGGCGTTGCCCAGAATGGCGGGCTTTCCCAGATGGGTGATACATGACACCGTTTCCATGATCCAGCGAATATCTCCCAGCTTTGTGATGATCCTGTAGACGTAGGGCGTTGCCGTCTCGCCCCGCAGCATGGCTTTCGCGTTTTCAACACTGCTGTCCCGATCGTCCGGGTGGATCATGGCGTCGATTTTCATCCCGATGAGTTCCGCTTCCGGATAGCCCGTGTATTCGGTAACGTTAGCATTTACTTTGCAGAGTCTTCCATTTTGACTGACATATATGGCAGCAAAAGATTTTTGCCAGATGGTCCTGTAGATTTCTTCACTTTCCCTGAGGCGTTCACCCTCCGTCACAAGCTGATCCAACTCATTATTCAGATCGTCAATCTTCTTCATAAGCGCTTCAATCTCCGCCATGTTTCGCGTCTATGATCCCTTCGGAATTTATCATTGGCTTATAGCATGTTTCCGCTCCAATTTGTAATCCTGTTGTTAAGTTTATATCACTAACCTTATGCGGTTTTTCTGCCCTACTTTTCTCTTGAATAATCATTTTTTTCTATATCCTATGCGCAGCCGGCCATTCAATCCTAAACGAACGGGAATCCTACTTGGAATGAAAATACGATAAATCAGGGTTATGAATCCGGCATCGGGGTTCGATATTTTGACTGACAAAGATAAAACAAAACAACAACTGATTGCTGAATTATCTTTGCTGCGCCGCCGCATATCTGAGCTTGAGAGACTGGAACGCGAACAAAGGCAAGCAGATGAATCACTGCGGAAGACAGCCCGGGATATTGATAAACGCAATCTCAGCCTGGAACAGGACATTGTGATTTCCAACAGGATGAAAGCGCAGGCTGAGCGCGCCAATGCCGCCAAGAGCGAATTCCTGGCCAGCATGAGCCATGAGATCCGCACCCCCCTGAACGGTATTATCGGCATGACCGAGCTGCTCATGGAAACCTCGCTCACGCCTGATCAGAGAAAATACATGCAAATCATCCGCACAAGCGGCGAAGCTCTTCTTGTGCTCATCAACAATATTCTCGATCTTTCCAAAATAGAGGCATCGAAGATGGATCTGGAAAGGATCGACTTCGATCTTTACCGCCTGATCGAAGACGTCGCGGAGATGCTTTCCACAAAGGCTTATGAAAAGGAACTGGAACTGATCTGCATTACCGATCCGGAGGTGCCGCTTCGTCTCAAGGGTGATCCCGGCCGCCTGCGTCAAATCCTTATCAATCTGGCTGCTAATGCCGTTAAGTTTACCCATGAGGGCGAAATTGTCATCCATGTTGGGCTGGAAAGCGATAGTGGCCGAGACGCAACTTTGAACTTCACAGTCACGGATACAGGTATCGGCATTCCGGCAGACCGTCTGGAGTCCATTTTCGCACCATTTGTCCAGGCAGACAATTCTACGACCCGGAAATATGGTGGCACCGGTCTAGGACTGGCCATATCCAAACGTCTGGTTGAAGCAATGGGAGGGCACATAACAGTTGAAAGTGAGGAAGGAAAAGGCTCTAAATTCTTTTTCACTGCCGTCTTTGAGAAACAATCCGATGCCCCTGGGGTTGAAGATGACATTAAAGCCGACCTGCATGGCGTGAAGGTTCTGATGGTAGACGATCATGATAAAAATCGGCTGCCCATCGCCACTCTTCTCGAATCATGGGGTTGCCTATTCGGTGAAGCTACGGATGGTGAGGCAGCCATGAATTTGCTTCTTGATGCCGCACGAAATGGTAATCCATATCAGATTGCCCTTATCGACATGCTCATGCCGGTAATGGATGGGGCGGAACTGGCCCGCAGAATCAAAGCTGAGGGGGAGCTTCAGGAAACAATCCTGATTATGTTGACCTCACTCGGTTGGCGCGGCGATGCCGCCCGCCTCAAACAACTCGGTTTTTCAGGATATTTGTCCAAACCTGTTCGCCAATCGGAACTCCGAGATGTCCTTGCCGTCGCCATGGGACGAAAAGCGAAATCCATCCCGGAGAAACCAAAGAGTATCATTACAAGACATTCCATTGCGGAATCACGCAGGGGACGGGTATGTATCCTTGTGGTTGAGGACAATCCAACCAATCAGGAAGTTGCCTTGACCATGCTGAGAAATCTCGGCTACCGCGCAGAGGCTGTATGCGATGGCGCGCAGGCCATTGAAATGCTGAAGGAAGTTCCCTATGATCTGGTCCTGATGGACTGCCAGATGCCCGAGATGGACGGTTATGAAGCTACCCGGCAGATACGCCTGCCGGATTCCGGTGTGTGGAATCCGGATGTCCCTATTGTTGCATTGACTGCTAATGCCATGACCGGGGATCGAAAGAAGTGCATGATGGCGGGGATGAATGATTACCTGGCAAAACCGATCCAACCAAAAGAATTGGCCAAGATACTTCATCGCTGGCTGAAAGAACCTGTAGATGACGATCCTCTTATTTCCAGCATGGCGTCGGAAGGGATGAATCCGGTTGTCTTTAGCGAAAATGACCTGATGGATCGGCTTATGGGAGATCGTGATATAGCGTGTGCCATCATTGAGGGCTTTTTGGATGACATCCCGAAACAGATACTGAAATTAAAGGAGCATCTGGAAACCGGCGATTTAAATCATCTAAAAATTCAGGCTCATGCCATTAAAGGGGCAGCGGCAAGCATCGGTGCGGGCGTTATGCGCGAAGCTGCTTTAATGATGGAAAAAGAGTGTGCAGCAGGTAACCTGGAGCGGGCCTCCGAAATTTTTCCTGTAATTGAGGAGGCATTGGCGAATCTTAAACTTTCCCTGACAAAATCGGGTTGGGTATAAAAGGAGGGTTAAGGTATGAAACGCGTCCTGGTAGTTGACGACGATGATCAGTTCCGTGGAATGCTTGTCAAGTTGTTGCAAAAAGCCGGTTATGACGTGGCAGGTGCCGAAAATGGACGGGTTGCGGAAGCAATACAGCAGGAAAATCCGTTTGACCTCATTATAACTGATATTATCATGCCTGACAAAGAAGGCATCGAGACAATCATCGGCATACGCAAGAGTTATCCCCAGACCATGATCATCGCCATGTCCGGCGGGGGCCGGGTCGGACCGACGCCCTATCTGGAATCAGCCAGAAGCCTTGGCGCCCAAATGACGTTCTCCAAACCTTTTAAAACATCGGAGATTTTGGAGGCCGTGCGATCCCTTCTCAAGGAATAAACCCCATGCCTGCATTATGAAAGGATTGAACCTGAGGCAACAACAATTCATTGAGATCTGCAAACGGGAGTACGGCGACCGTTATGACCGGTTACACTGGATTTCGGAAGCCGAGGCGTCCAGGGCAACAGAGGAACGAAATCATTTAATGGCCTGGTTGAACAACCATGGTATCAACACCACCTGCCATCAAACAAAGCCGCATTGTCACACCCTGTCACCGGGCTGCCGTTCCTGCACCCTGGGCGAATGGTCATGTCTGTTTATCAACGGTATTTGCAATGGCCGTTGTTTCTTTTGCCCGACCGACCAGTCGGACCTCAGCGACCCAGTCACCCAGTCTATTCAATTTAACGAACCCCAGGATTACGTCGATTACCTTGACCTTTTCCAATTCAAAGGCGTAAGTCTCAGCGGTGGGGAACCCCTGATGAGCATTGAGCGCACGATTAGTTTTATCTCGGCCGTCAAGAAAAGATTTGGCGCATCGATGCATCTCTGGATGTATACCAACGGGAAGCTTGTCACGCCGGAGATATTGCGGGCATTACAAAAGGCCGGGCTGGACGAAATACGATTTAATATCTATGCCTCCCATGATTTCCTGGAAAAAATCAGGTCAGCCGCCGGTCTTATCCGCTATGTTACCGTCGAAATTCCGGCGATTCCGGAAGGCATCGAATCGTTGAAGCAAATGCTTGCCCCCCTGAAAAATCACGGCGTTCAGTTCCTGAATCTCCATCAGTTACGCCTTACACCCCATAATTACCCCCATCTTGCCAAAAGGAACTATTCCTATATCCACGGTCCGAAAGCAACGGTTCCTGAATCGGAACTGACGGCCTTGAAGGTCATGAAATACAACATGGAAGAGGGTATCAACCTTCCGATCAACTATTGCTCATTTGTCTATAAGAACACTTTCCAGAGACTGGCGGAGAGAAGGCGTCATGCCCGATATATCATGAAGCCCCATGAATCATTGACGGAAGCGGGGATGATCCGAAGCCTCCAACTCAAAGGCCACCCGGAAAAGATCCGGCGGCAAATTAAAACCCTGCAGGACAGGAATATCCACGAGGGGGCATGGAACCTGAGAGAAGGAGAGGGCCTCTTTTTCCATCCATCCTGCTGGCCTGATGTCGATTTCAAAGACTGTTCTCTCGTCGCCCATTACTGCGATACGGCCATCAGGTCCTCCGTTTCTTATCAAAATATGTTTAAGAAAATTCAGATCAGCACGCAGAAAAAAGTTGTCATTGAACGCTGGTCCGTTAGCCGTGAAAAAGAACTTCATCATGCTGACATCTTCCGTTTCGGCAGGCGATATTTAGGCTATTCGGTTGAAGACGAGACAACGTACCGGCAAGGCGGAAGAGAATCGGCACGGAACGAACAACCGTCACTTTGGGATGATCTGGATCAAGTCGAGCAGATCCCCGAAGGACTGGCAACGTATTACTAGCAAGCTGTTGAAAAACGTCCATCTGCAAGGCGTGCAAAAATGAAATCCATATTATCGAAAGATTACAAAAGCCCCGACAATGACACAGACGGTCCTTTTTTTTCGTTCTCCCATCTTTCGTCATGTTTTCCCCACGACAAGATCGACGATGGCGATCAATTCGCGAATTACGGGTTTTTGTCCCCCCGGGAAGACATCCTTTATGAAACAGGAATTCTGTTCAAATCATTCATGAAATGCTGAGGAATGAGCATCGGGGACATGTTCCGGAAGCCCGAAGGGATCGGAACGTGTCCCCGGAAAAGCCACAACGAAGCTTGCGGCGCAACGCAGCAGACGTGTCCCCCTCTGGAGGGGGTGCAGGGGGAGGTTTCCCGCGAAAGCAGCAGATGGACGTTTTTCAACAGCCTGTTAGAATTTATGGGAGAGGGACAAATGAAACACAACATCCGGGGAAGTCGTCACGGTAAGGTCTTCCGAAACGCCGATATCGAGGGCTGTCTGAGGAGAAAAGGCCAGTGTACCGCCCATGGTCAGTTGAACGGAAGCACCGTCCACTTGTCTGAAGTCGCTGTCCCGGTAGAAGGGTGTATGGCTGTCGGCCTGAACCTTGAGTGCCAGCCAGTTTAAGGGACTCCAGCCGATACCCAGGGTACCGAATCCGACCATGGGGCGCTGCTGATCTTTCAGAACCTTGCCACCCGTCATGGCCATGGCGCCCATACCGCCGAAGACGGACCCGCACCCCAACGGCATCTGGAAATCCTTTTTCCCCACCAACCATAGGGCCAGGTCCGTACTGCCGCTCCCCCGAAGGGTGTCGCTATCCCCAGTGGGCAGCTTCAGAGAGGCTCGCAGAGCGATTTCACCCGGCATTTTGGCTTCACCCTTGAAGAACTGCCATCCTCCTGTCAGACGGACGTCGCCAAGACCGGTCCCTGATTGGACCATGTTCAATCGCATCTGGCCGTCCTTTACATACTGGTAAACCAGCCGGTTCTGTGGGGCTTGGTCCCGGCCGCCGTTGGGGAAACCGAAGGTGTGATGATAGCCTTCGATGAAGCTGTCGAGAAAACCGCCGCCGATGATAATATAGGGGACCTCGATACCTGCTTCCAGCCGGGACCCCACACCGTAGCGGCCGTGAAGCGTAAATCGGGAACTTTCCCCATCGAGGAGTATCGACTCCCGACCCTTCTGTTCTGTGGTATAGTTATTGGCCACATCGACCGTCAACCGCATAGCACCCTTCCCCGGCGCCATAACCGCTGCCTCTCCGATAGACGGAAGGCCGTATATCGAAATCAGGGGGCTCTGGTTTTGCGTATAAAAAGGCGTAATCTCGGCGGCATGGAGGGCGGCGGGGCAAAAAAACACAACCAGCAGGATGCATCTGGTGCAAAGCTTTTTCAGGGTCATAGTAATTGGGGGTCTCCTTTATCGTTTGGCTCAAAGGCCCGTTTGGTCGCCAGAAACGACGGTCCATGGCGAAGCAGGTAAAGCAGGCTCCACCGATGCTGCCAGAGACGTTTGCCAAAGCGCCGCCGCCAAGCACGATCGGAATAGAACCTCTTCACATGCCAATTGTAGAGGTAATCCAGTCTTTCCTTAGATTTTATGGTCTTCGGGACGAAAACGAAATTGAGGCAGTTCATCTGCCGCCAGTCCTCGTCAAAAACCCCATCATCCCGAATGGACAACCAGACGGGGGCTCCCGGAAAGGGGGTAAATTTGGACATATTCATATCGTCCAGGCCCAGGGACAGGACAAAATCACTCGTCATACGGATCGACACTTCCGTCTCGCCGGGAAGGCCCATCATGAACAGCCCTTTCGCCCTGAGACCGCAGGCCTTGATCCGTCTCACCGTATCGGTCACCTCGTCCAGGGTAACGCCCGATTTGTGCCGTTCGAGGAGAACCGGATCGGCCGATTCGATGCCGACGGAGACCATGAGGCAACCTGCCTCTTTGAGCATATTCAATAAATCATTATCCGCATGACCCACACGGACGGCACAGTTGAACCGGATACCCAAGGGTTTAGATGATAAAAGGCTGCACAGCTCGGCAATACGGCCCCGGTGGAGCGTGAAAAGGTCGTCGTAGATATTGATATGGCGAACGCCGAAACGCCGCCTGAGATATGCCATATGCTCGTAGATATAGGCCGGGCTGTTGTACCGGAAGGTGCGCTTGAAGACGGACCGGTCGCAGTAGGAACACTGGTAGGGACAGCCCCGGCTTGTGCTCATGGTGGCGCCGGGCGTCTCGATATAGCTGAACAGCGGCAGGTTATAACCCCTGGGAAATCCCTTGAGGCCTTCGTAATCGGGAAAAGGAAGAGTGTCCAGATCGAGGAGGGATTCTCGTGGAGGATTTGTCACGACCGCCTCTCCGTCACGCCGGATCAGGCCGTCGATAACGGCAGGGTCCTTGCCGGATGCCAGATCAGCCAAGACCACCTCTCCCTCGCCGGGGCAGAGATAGTCGAAAGCAGGAAACGGCCCCATGAGGGTCTCGCCCAGAGCGGATACATGGACGCCACCCGCGACCGTCTTAATCCGGGGATCGGCCTCCTTAATCCGGAGGGCCATGTCATGGGCATCGAGAAAACCCGAGGTCGTTGTCGAGAAGCCGACCATATCCGGTTTCGATTGTAGAACAATACGGATGTTCTCCCGAATATCCGTCGAGGCGCCCGGCCCGAGACAATCGTGGATCGTCACCCGATGGCTTTCCCGCTTAAGGTAGGCAGCAATGGACAGGAGGCCCAAAGGGGCCATCCGGTTGGCCGTGGCGGCCAGATCCTTTTTTCCGGGCATCCAGTTTGATCCGGCGGGATGAACCAGAGTGACGCGCATGACATCCTTTAAGAAATTAATGGTGCCCTTGTGACCCTTTTATAAAGGGCATAATGCAGATTCTGCGAAAGATTAAACGGCTGAAAGTACCCGTGTTCCGCATGAAATCGACAAAGCCGCGATAGTGGGACACCCGTTCACCGGCCGGCTGATATGTCACACGGACAGGGGCAGACAGGATAGGAACGCCGCGCCATTTGGCCCGGGCGAGAACCTCGACCTCGAACTGGAAACGTCTGGCCTGCACTTGAAGGCACATAACCTCCGGCAGGGGATAAAGCCGGAAACCGCTCTGGGAATCCTCAATCACCGGGCCACCGGACGCCCAAACCCAAAAATTCGAAAAAGCCCGTCCGAAACGACTTGTCCACGGCACATGGCCGTGTTCCATGCCCTCACGCCGGCCAATAACAATCGGCCTGGTGCCGGGTGGCACGGCACGGATCAGATTCCAGGCATCTTCGGGATGATGCTGCCCGTCGGCATCGATGGTGACGGCCCAATCCGCCCAGAGGGATGCGGCGGCAAAACCCGTCAGGAGGGCGGCCCCTTTGCCCCGGTTTCTGTCATGGCGTATGACATGGACATGGGGAATGTCCTGGATGCGTGTTAAGGATTGATCCGTCGAACCATCATCGACGACAAACACGGGGAGATTAAGCCTCAGGGCCTCACGGACGACATCGGCAACCTTCTCTTCGTGGTTGTAAACGGGGATAACAACGGCTACAGGACCGATAGGGGTATTGCTTTTATTATTTTCGTATGCCATGTCAGTTTTATTAGCACGCTGTTGAAAAACGTCCATCTGCTGCGTTGCGCCGTAAGCCTCGTCAATCAACGTACTTCTATGTACGCCTCTTTCCTCAGCTTGTGCGCGCCTTGCATCTGGGCATTTTTGAACAGCCTGCCCAAAATCGATGTTTTCATAATATTTCATTCCCCTACAACACATCGGCAAAAAATGCCACAGCCCATGTCGCCGGCCCCGTGTGGACACCCGTAGTCAACGACAGGGGCTTCACGACAATTTCCGCCAAGAGATACCATTTTGTCACCTCCGGCTGCAACACCTTTTGCACCCAATCAGCGTTATCCGTATATTCGAGCCAGATAACGGACCGGGAATCGGGTTTGAGAAAGGTGAAAAGTTTTTCCTTCGCAAAAGCGACCTGATCCGCGCGGTTTCTCGCCATACCGACCTTTCCCGCTCCGTCGGCCATGGGGCTGATGATGGGTTTCATGCGGAGCATATCACCCAGAAAGGCCCTTGCCTTGGACATCCGCCCCCCCGCCGCCAGGTAATGAAGAGAGTCCAGGAAGATATATTCATGGCAGCGGTGAACGGCTTTTTTGGCATAATCGATAACCTCGTCCGCATCGGCCGTCCGGCAGGCGAACTGTGACGTGACCGCGGCGAGGAGCCCTAAGCGGCCCGCAGCCGAGCCCGTATCGATGATATCCAGACAGGAACCCTTGTCAATTCTCGTTTTCCACTGCCTGGCAATATCGCAGTTTCCCGTATAGACGGATCCGACACACAGATAAAGCGTTTTCCCATAAAGGTCAACGACGCTCTGATAGGACTGGTGCCGTTCGAAAACGGAAGCCTGGGAAGTGGAAACAGGAAGGCCTCTTTTCATGGCATCGTAGAGCAGATCCGGCGTCAGGCAACTCTCGGGAAAAGCGTTTTCCCCCAGAAGGATATAACTGTCCAGGAGGGTCACATCAAGAGCCTGCGCGCTTTCACGGGTCAACGACCCGGCGGCGTCGGTCATGATATGAATGGCCTGCCTCGGCCGGGCATCCCGAAAGGCTGCTGTCTGGGCTGTGATGTTATCCTCAGACCAGCGCAGGACGGATCCGAAGACCTCAACATCGCAGCGGGTCCGGTCCCGGTCCGGCGTATGGAGGTGGACCTTGATGTAATCGCCTTCCCGAATGGCAACAACGCTTTTTCCCATTTGGGCAAGAGCCGCAAGGTCCTGCTCTCCGCTCCCCGATCCTGCCAGGACCATATCCACACAATATCCCGATTCTTCCTCCTGAACGTCAGGGCGCCGGTCAAGGCGGCCCGCAAAGAGGGTCGTGACGGGACTTGCCGCCTCAGCATCACCAGCCATGGCATGGAAAAACCCATCAAAAAACAAAAACATACCCAAGGCACCGGCATCCACGACACCCGCGTGTTTCAGGCGAGGCTGCATGGCCGTCGTCTCCAGGACAACAACCGCCAGATCATTCATCACTGCCCCGACCCACGCCAAATCTCCCTGGATGGCTCCTTGCCCCGCTTGGCGGGCCAACCCGTCGAAGAAGGTCAACATGGTCCCCGGCTGGGGATCGGCTACGGCCTGCCAGGCCTGCTCCCGTCCCCTGTCGATGGCCGCTGCAAGGCTTTCCGGGCTGTTTGTCCGCATCAGGGCATTAAAAAAACGGGCGGCAATATTACCTGCATTCCCCCGCGCCGAAAAAAGCAGGTCCTGGGCTACCGTGTCCGCCGCCGTATCGGTCCGGCGGAGCGGCGACAGGCTGATGACGAGGTTTCGCCCCGTATCGCCGTCAGCAACGGGAAAAACGTTGATCCGGTCCAGCAGGCCCGACCAGGCCGTCATCCGTTCAACGCCCGCCACGAGGGCTTTGCGAAATTCCGTAACCGTCATCCAAACCCCAGGGCGCTGCGGATCTCATCGGGGACATTGAACAGTATCTCCATGGCCGGTGCCTTTACCGTCACTTGCTCCGTCCTGCCACGGGTACACAGTCTCCCATCCCTTTTGAGGCGGATCTCGAAATCAACGACGATCTTCGTCTTCGCCTCCATCAAGGTGGCTTTGCAGACGTATTCATCGCCGTAACGGAGGGGATAGACATGCTTAGTGGACGTCCTTATAATGGGAAACAGACATTGGGTCCGGAGGAAAAACTCGTTAAGATCGATGCCGCAGTTGGCGAATAAAGCCCGCCTTGCATCCTCGAAGTAGTTGAAATAATTTCCATGCCATACAATCTGCATGGGATCGAGATCGTAAAAGGCCACCCGGCCTTCCACTTCACAGGACAAATGCCCCTTGCTGCTCATGGCCGACCTCCTCTGCTATATTCATCCGCCTCCGGCAACGCAAAGTCATCGGAATGGACCATGGCACGGACCAGTTTCTCGATATCCCCATCCATGGGTCGGTCTTCGACAATGCCTTTGGCCAGGGAACGGATGGTCTTCATGAGGGCCGCCAAATGCGGCCTAACCTCATAGGCGCTGCGTAAATCGCAGGCCTGGGCGGCCGTCAGGAGGTGAATGGCGACGGTCCGTTCGACGAGGGTGCAGATCCGTTCGGCATCCCGCGCTGCAATGGTGCCAAGGCTGACCTTGTCCTGATTGTGTGATTCACAGGAACGGGAGAAAGCGGCCGCGGGCATGGTCGCCTTCAACGCCTCGGCACAAAGGGCCGTTGCCGTGATGGAGATGGCCTTGAACCCATGATTCATCAGATACCTGTCGCCCTTGGCCCCAACCAGATCAGCGGGAAGACCCCTATTCGTCTGGGGATTGACCAGAAGAATAATCTGCCGGTCCGACAAGTCAGCGATGGCTGCGATAGCCGATTTCAGGGCGTCCATGGCGAAGGCAATATGGCCGCCATAGAAGTTTCCGCTCATGAAGGGGCGACCTGTTTCGGGGTCGAACATGGGATTGTCGTTTGAACTGTTGGCCTCGATTTCCACCCACCGGGAGGCCCACTCCAGGGCATCACAAAGAACACCCGCAATCTGGGGAGTGCAACGGATGGAATAGGGGTCCTGGAGAGCCTCGGGACTGCTTTCCTCAAGGCCGGCCGTATCCGCCTCCGTTGCCAGGAGATGGCGCAGCGCATCGGCCACGAAGACCTGCCCCGGAAAAGGCTTGACCTCGCCAATCAGGGGGTGGAAATGTTCCACTTTTCCCTTGAAGGCATGGACACTGAGGGCTGCGGCGCAGACAGCGGCCCGGAGAATCTTCCGGGCCCGGTGGATCACCATGACGGCAATACCGGTCATGGTCGTCGTCCCGTTGATCATGGACAGGGGTTCCTTCGGCCCGAAGGTGTAAGGAGAGAGATTTGCCATCTTGAGGGCCTGCCCGGTAGCCATGCGTTTGCCACCAAAAAAGACCTCCCGCTGACCTTCAAGACAGGCTGCGATATAGGACATGGGCGTCAGATCGCCTGATGCCCCTACGGAACCCTCGCTGGGAACGACGGGTGTAATGCCCAGATTGAGGAATGCCGCAAGCTGTTGCAAAAGCTCTACGGAAACACCGGAGTAACCCTTGGCCAGACAAAGCATCCGGCATAGCATGGCGGCCCGGGTCTCGGGGATGCCGACAGGCTCGCCGGTCCCGCACCCGTGGAACGCCAGGGGGCTGACGACTTTCTTTGACGCCGTTTTTACGGGAATCCGCTTCCCGCAGGATTTTCCGTATCCCGTATTCACGCCGTAGACGGCCACATCGTTCTGAATGGCGGACAAGAGCATGGCCCGCGTCTCTTTCATTCCCTTAAGAAAAGCTTTGTCCGTGCTGACGGCAACCTTCGCCTTGCCCAAGGCCACGGCAATTATTTGATCCACGGTCAAGGACCCTTCCCCGACTACGATATGATTCTGTTTGCTCATTTTTTCCATTCCTTCAAATAGATCATTCCCTGCCGAAGGTCTTTGATATGAGATCCCGCCTCCGATGGATGAACGTGTTGTCCGCTTTTTCCCTTTCGCTGACCGTCTTTAATAGCTTGAACATCTTGTAGTTCTGCGGTTCGTCGCGATAAAACGTGTCCCATGCCTCGTAGTAGAGTTCCTGAAGCCGCTCGGGCGCCATGTGTTTCGGCTGGAAGACGACGCGGTCGCACGTATAATCGTCCCAGCTGTATGACAAGATCCTCCCTTGCCGATGAAAATCGTCAAAAGCCTGCGTATGGGGAAAGGGCGTCAGAATCGTGAATTCTGCGATATCGAGCTCCACTTCCAAGAGAAAGTCGATAAGCCGTTTGATACCGTCTTCCGTATGATTGTCAAGCCCCAAAAGGATCGTCCCCTTCACACCGATGCCATAGTCATGATAGCGTTTGATCCGGTCCCGGATATAATCGGACGTGTCGAAAACGGCCTGATAGACATACCATGCACCGGCTCGGGCGGCAAGATCGAGGACATCGGGATCGTCCTCGATGGGGTGGCAACACCACTTTTTCTTCAGGGGGATCATCTCTTTGAAGAGGCCCATTTCCCACGCCTTATCCTGGGCCAGGGAGTTATCCACGAGAAAAAGCCGGTTGTTTTCGATGCCGGCCAACTCCTCAATAACCTTATCAAAAGGCCGGGGACGAAACGACCGTCCCCCGAGAAAACTGACGCAACAGGGATAACAACTAAATCGGCATCCTCGGGACGTGTGGGCCAGATCGACCATCCGCACCCCTTTATGATAGTACAAATCACGATTCAGGATAGAACGCCGGGCCGGGCCGACCGATTCGATGGGAGGAAAATCGAGGAGGTAGTTATACTCCTGTTTCAGACGGTCATGCCGGAAATCTTCGAAGACCTTAGCCATCCTCCCTTCCGCCTCGCCGAGAAAGACGGCGTCGGCGTGATTCAGCGTCTCTTCCGCATGGAGCATAGTCGCAATACCGCCGAATATCACCTTGATTCCCCGCTTGCGGTATATGTCGGCAATGGCCCAGCCGCGTGTTACCTGGCTCGTCAACATCATGGAGATGCCGACAAAGTCGGGGGAATCATCGAAGCGGAGCTCTTCCACATTCTCGTCGACAAATTCAACTTCCACGTCGTCGGGGATCGTGGCGGCAAAAACAACGGGACCATGGGGCGGCAGGTGAAACGCCGTTTGCCGGTCCAGCTTCCGCCATTTTGGGTATATCAGTTTAAATTTCATAAGTTTCCTTAGCAGGCTGTTGAAAAACGTCCATCTTCTGCGTTACACTGCAAGCTTCGTCATTCGACGTACTTCTATGTACGCCTCACTCCTCAGCTTTTTGCGCGCCTTGAATCTTGACATTTTTGAACAGCCTGCCCTAAATCGAGTTTTTCAAAAATCTATTAATAGCTATTTAGACTGCTCAACCGCCTCCGGCCCTACAGCCTCGGTGCTAATCAGGGTCATGCGCAAGGTATAACCGACTGATTGAAAACCGGTCAGTTCGACCGCTTCCGGAATATGGTTCCTTAAGGAAAGAACACGGACCGACCTGATTTTTCCGCCATCTGCACCATACATCCGTATCTCCCAGGTGCTATCGTGGTAAACGATCACATCCTCAACCGCGCCCCCCGCAACCTCGTAACGGCATATGCCGGCATAATCCGCAAGATGTCCGGCAGCCAGTAGCCGTCCTTTCGGGGCCAAAAACAGCAGCCGGATATCCTCCATCATATTACTGCCGAAATGGGGCGCGTCAAAGGGAGGCACGGCCCGGTTTACCACTAATCCCTTGTCATAACGGGCATCGAAGAGGACAAACCCCTCCAGTGTAAGGATCGCCCCATGGAGTGTCTCCGCAGAGGGATCAAAGAGGGTGATACCCAAAAGGGTGCCCGCCTGCCGCCCCCCGATTTGTGCCTCCAGAGCATGAACAACGCGGTGAGAACCTTCTGCAAAGGGCGCGCGGCATCTCGCAGCAATCTCCCAGGTCTCGGCCGGATCAAGGGGCTTGATCGCGGGAAGACCGGCACAGGACGCCAAGAAGGCCATCACGATCGCCGAAGCGACGGCACGATGTAACCATGCATTGGCTTTCATGGCGTCTGGAACAGGGATTCGCTGATCTTGTCGTTCATTTGCACATTGCTGAACACAAAGAAAGTGTAGTTACCCACCCCTTCTTCTATTTTGACGGATTTCAACAGCCCCGGCCGATCCGATGAAAGAGTAATGGCGATTCTGGAAATCATCTCCGACATGCCTTTTTCCTTCGGTATGAGAACAATCTTCGGCTCCTTCCCTCTCTGGATGGTGGCTGCAAAGAATTCATTTTCAGTAAACCGGCCGCTGCTCCACCGGCTGATTTCCTTGAGGACCACTTGCATGGACGCCGTGGAGGCGCTTCCATCCTCTACAAGTCCCCGGCTGCCCTGGGTATAACGCTTAATGCCGTGACGGCTCATAAGGAGAATGCTTTTGACGGGCGCCGCATATTCCCATCGGACCGAATCAGGAGCCTGAAAATAAAAACGGCCCTTCGATATCAGGGGTTTCGTCAGAATCTTCATGTGCTTCGTCTGGGTAAAATCAGCACTGATGGACGAGACCTTTGCCGATTCCTTCCGAATATCCTCCCAGCTTTCACCCCAGCCGATCATGCTGAAGCACAATAGAAGCAAAGCGGCTAAAAATGCGCATCTGTTCATACGTCCTGGAATTGACACTAGAACATACCGCCATTGACCGACAATACCTGCCCAGTCACATAAGAAGCGTCGTCAGAGCAGAGGAAACGGACAACCTTGGCCACTTCTTCCGGCCGGCCGATCCTCGCCATGGGGATAACCTCCTTGATCCGTTCAATGGGCGCGTCTTTGATCATGTCAGTATCGATGAGCCCCGGCGCCACAACATTGACCCGGATGCCCAACCTGGCCACCTCCGACGCCAGGGAGCGGCTGGCCGCAATCAAGCCCGACTTGGCTGCCGCATAGTTGACCTGTCCGCGGTTGGGCATGATGGCCGCTGCCGAAGAGATGGACACGACGGCTCCCCTGCGCCTCCGGACCATCGTCCGGATGACTGGCTTCGTCACGTTGTAAAATCCCTTGAGGGTCGTTTGGATTACCGAATCCCAGTCTCCCTCGGGCATCATCATAAAAAGGCCGTCAGCGGTAATCCCCGCATTGTTGACGAGAACACTGATATCCTTGTACCGGCCGATGATCTGTTCCATGGCCGCCGCCGCCTCCGTCGAATCGGCCACATCGAAGCGGATCTTTTCCGCCTGCCCTCCCTTGCCGGAAATCATCTCCAGGGTTTCGTCCGCCGCTGCCTCATTTCCCTTGTACGTTATGATCACCCCATAACCGGCTGACGCGAGTTCGACGGCAATGGCCCGGCCGATGCCTCGACTGCCACCCGTCACCAGGGCAATTTGTTCATCTGTCATGATCCCTCCCGTTGCTCATGGCAATGTTTTACCTTCCACAGTTTCCCGCATGACCTGAATCTGGACGCGGCATAAAATCATTTCGCCATCCCGGACCTCGCCCTCCAAAACGTTATAATTATCAATGTGGTACAAGTTCTTCACCGTCGTGGTGAGAACCGTATCCACGGGGATGGCATCCGAATAAAAATCGGCGTTCTTAATCCCCACCATCCATCCCCGACGATCAACTGTTTCGCCGGCCTTCTTTCGGCTACTGACATGGACGGCGGCCGTCTGGGCAACGACCTCGATAAGGACGATGGGGTTGACGAAGGCGTCCTGGAACAGGGGCCAGCGCGGTGTGACTCGGGCGGACGTGGTAGCCTCATCATCTGTTGCAGAGACAACACTGTCCAGAAGCTTCATCCGGCCCCTATGGGGAATAAGATCTTCAATATCCATCTCGCGTATTTGGCGATCCATCCGGTCTTGATATTTTGTCCCGGAAACAAAGGGCTTTTGTATGTGCAAAACGTCAAAAACATGTTAAGAGACGGGCCTACTTAAGGTGAAATATTGAAGGAAGTCAAGGGGAATTATCAAAGTACGGCGGCTTTTACCGCTATGGGTTTCCGATGAAATCACCTTGGATGCAAGGGAAACAGGTTCGTTATTTTATGGAGAAAAACGTATCATCGGAAGACCACAAGACCGGGGCAAACCAAAATACCGATGCAGCATGGTACAAAAAGCAGCTTGCCCCACCTGCGGAACCGGACCGCCCGTTCATCCTGAACGGTGAAACATATGGAGATATCCATCGCCTGGCCGGCGGTCTCTATCATTACACAACGTCTTCGGGCATTTGTCGGCCGTGGATATGTCTCTGCACAGAAGATAAATCATTAATCATGGCAGCCCTGCTGGCGGCTCTGGCCGGAGGGCCCCGTTTGATCCTCCCTTACGCCCATTCATGTCAGGCCCTCTCAGAGGTCTGCGAGGCCGCAGGTCCTGCTTTCTTTCTGACAAAAGGCGAAGGCGGGGATGACTACCCCCCCGGCCCGGCAGTGATCACCCCTTTCGATTTTCCCGTCGGTAAAGCGCTCCCTGATGGACAATGTGACCCGGACGAACCTTTTCTCACCCTTTTTACGGGCGGATCGACAGGCATGCCAAAGATGTGGCCCAAGACACCGCGAAATATGTTCGGAGAGGCCCGCTACCAGACCGATGCCCTAAACGTCTCACCGGATGATCTCTTCCTGTCCACTGTACCCCCAAATCATATCTACGGCCTTCTTTTTACCGTTCTTGTTCCCTTTATCGGCAGGGCCTGCGTGCTCGGCAGCATTTTTACGTTTCCCAGGGAGATACTCAAAGCAGCGAAAACGTTCAGAGCCACAATTTTGGTGAGCATCCCCGTTCATTACCGAATTCTGAACACGGACAGCCTTCATGGCAACTATCTCCGGGCAGCCCTGTCCTCTGCGGGGATGCTGGACAAGGACGATGCCCTGGCCTTTCGACAAAAAACCGGGGTAGATGTCCTTGAGGTCTACGGTTCGACGGAAACGGGGGGAATTGCGACCAGGCGGCACTTCGTGGACGGCGACACCTGGGTTCCCATGGATCCCATCACATGGGAAATACAGGAAGGCGTGCTGCGCGTCCGGTCAGCCTTTCTTTCCCCGGAACTGCCGAGGGACAGCCACGGCTATTTTATGACGGCCGATTGTGTTGATAAGGCGGAAGACAACCGGTTCATCCTCCGGGGCCGGGCCGACGATATCGTCAAGATCGGCGGGAAACGGGTGAACATACTGGCCGTCCAGGCCAAACTCTGTCAGTTACCCGATGTTCGTGACGCCGTCGTCATCTCCCGTCCCGCCGGACAGGGCCGTCAAAACGAACTGGCCGCGCTTGTTGTCGCGAACAGTGACGTTATCCTTCTTCGGAGACTTTTAGCCGAAATATCCGAAGCCTACGCGATCCCAAAACACATTGTTACCGTCGATCGCATCCCTATGACGCCAGCAGGGAAATATGATCGGGCAGAAATTGAACGGTTATTAAAAGTGGAAAAGAAACAATAAACTACCCCTCCGCAAGCAGCGAGTTATTAAACCCATTTCGTCATGCCGGACTTGATCCGGCATCCAGTCCCGATTCTCTGGATTCCGGCCTTCGCCGGAATGACGGATGCGCGGTAAGCCGCGGGGTATTAGACCCGAAACGAATAAAAATGCTTGACGACAAAAACTGCCTGAGATAAACACAGCCCAATTAATGAATGATTGTTCATTCGTTTTTTTGAGGGTGGTTGAGTCATGAAAAGCTTTGTTAAGCGTGATGAAATCATGGCCGTGGCCATGAGCCTCCTGGCAGAGAATGGATTCCATCGGGTTCCCATGTCCATGATAGCCGCCAAAGCAAACGTGGCTGTCGGAACGATCTATATCTACTTTAACGGCAAGGATGAACTGATCACCGAGCTGTTTAAGGAACTGGAAAACAGGATCATCGCGACTATACGGGAAGGCTTTCCCACCGAAGGCCCGATCCGGGAACGGTTTCTCTACCTTACCGGAAAGGTCCTCAGGTTTCTCATAGATAATCCTCTTCATTTCCGATACCTTGAACAGTTTATGAACTCTCCCTACGGTATCTCCATGCGTAGAGACAGGTTTCTGGACAAGGCCGGTCGTGATGATATCTTTTTGACTCTCTTTGAAGAGGCCATCGCAGAACACGCTGTAAAAGACATTCCGGTGAACATCCTTTTTTCTCTTGCCATCGCCCCTTTGATTTTTTTGGCGCGTGATCACATTCTCGGTTTTGTCACGCTTAATGACACCCTGATCCGGCAGACCAGCGAGGCTTGCTGGGATGCCGTCAAAGGAAATGCCCGTTGAATACAAGTCATTTTCCAATAAGTTCATCTTGTTTTGCCAATGACCGACACACAATTTCGATTTTGTGCTGGCTGGTCAAAAATGCCCAGGCACAAGGCGCACAAAAGCCGAGGAATGAGTCGTACATAGAAGTACGTCGATGTAGCCTGCCCCGGCGAAAGCCGGGGAGGTTTGCTGTGCAACGCAGCAGATGGGCGTTTTTCAACAGCCGGCCCGAATTTTTGATTTATCCTAATTGAGGTGCTGCATGCGAATTGATAACAGAGCCAAACGAATTGTTGCCGCAGGATTGCTATCAGGTTTTTTGCTCCTGAATGGTTGCGGACAATCTTCCAATACGGGGAAAGTACCGGGCGGACCCCTCGAAGTTGCCGTGGTGACGCTGAAACCTCAGCAGTTGGTGATCACAACGGAGTTGTCCGGGCGGACATCAGCCAATCTTATTGCGGAAGTTCGACCCCAGGTGGGGGGCATCATCCAGCAACGCCTGTTTACCGAGGGTGCCGATGTCAGTGAAGGTCAGGTCCTTTTTCGGATCGACGCCGCACCCTATCAGGCAGCCCTGGACAATGCCAAGGCAGCCCTGGGACGGTCCGAGGCCAATCTTTCGGCAACCCGTTCAAGAGCCGACAGGTTTCGGGAATTGCTTACCGATAATGCCGTCAGCCGACAGGACTATGACGACGCAGCTGCAGCCCTGAAACAGATAGAGGCGGATATCCAGTATTGGAAAGCCGCCGTCGAAACGGCCCGTATCAATTTGAAATACACGTCAGTCACGGCACCCATCTCGGGCCGTATCGGCAAATCCCATTTCACAGTCGGCGCCCTGGTAACGGCCGGTCAGCCCTTGCCATTGGCTACTGTTCAACGTCTGGATCCCATATACGTCGATGTGCCCCAGTCCACGACGGAAGTCTTGCGCCTGCGGCGCCGCCTTGAGGAAGGCCGTATCGACCGCAACGGCAAGGTCAGCAGCAAAGTCCGTCTGACCCTGGAAGATGGTACACCTTATCCTTGGGAAGGCACCCTGCAATTCCGAGACGTCACCGTTGACCCAACTACGGGATCGGTTATTCTTAGGGTGGTCTTTCCCAACCCCCAGAGGATTCTCCTGCCGGGCATGTTCGTCCGGGCGGCGGTAGAAGAAGGAATCGCCAAGAACGCCCTCCTGGTTCCTCAGCAGGGCATCACCCGCGATCCGAAAGGGAATCCCCTGGCATTGGTCGTGGATGCCCAAGGCAAGGTTCAACAGCGGGCCATTACCATTGATCGCGCTGTCGGCAATCAATGGCTCGTTTCTTCAGGTCTGGCATCCGGTGAGCAAGTGATCGTCGAAGGGATACAGAAGGCGAAACCCGGCTCATCCGTGAAAGCTGTTCCCTTGATTGCCGGGGAGGAAAAGACAGGCGCTACGGGAAAGAATAACATTTCACCGACGGCAAAAGCAAACTGACGGAGGCCCTTGATGCTATCGAAATTCTTCCTGGATCGTCCTGTTTTCGCCTGGGTCATCGCCATTGTAATGATGGTCCTCGGGGGATTGGCTATTTATAATCTGCCCATCTCCCAGTACCCTCCCATCGCCCCGCCGTCTATCGCTATCGATTCCTTCTATCCAGGAGCTTCAGCTGAGACCGTAGAAAACAGCGTCACCCAAATCATCGAGCAGAAGATGACCGGCTTCGACGACATGCTCTATCTGTCTGGCGTTAGCGATTCCGCCGGTGCCTCCCGGATCGAACTGACCTTCAAACCGGGAACCGATCCTGATCTGGCATGGGCAAAGGTGCAAAACAAGCTCCAACTCGCCATGACAAGCCTGCCGGAGGAGGTGCAGCGCTTAGGTGTCACGGTCAGCAAATCGACGCGAAACTATTTGATTATCGTGGGGCTCATCTCCGAAGACAGCAGCATGGATGGCAATGATCTTCGGGATTATGCCCAATCCAACCTGGAAAAGGTCCTGGCCCGCGTCCCCGGTGTCGGCGAGGTCCAGAACTTCGGCACCCAATATGCCATGCGGATATGGCTCAACCCTGAAAAACTCACCGATTACCGGCTGACCATAGAGGATGTGATCGCAGCGCTGAAAACCTACAACGTGGAGATTTCCGCCGGGCAGTTCGGCGGCGCGCCGGCGGTCAAAGGTCAGCGATTGAACACCTCCATTATCGTCCAGAACATGCTCAAGACCCCGGAGGAGTTTGCCGCCATCCCCGTCCGCACCAATCCCGACGGCGCCGTTGTCCGCGTCCGGGATGTGGGCCGTACGGAGCTGGGGACCGAGTTTTATGATGTCGAGGCCTTTTATAACGGAAAGCCTTGCGCCGGACTCGCCATCCGTCAGGCTCCCGGCGCCAACGCCCTGGATACCGCCGATGCCGTCAAAAAGAAACTGGCCGATATGGGCCGCTACTTTCCTAAGGGAATGAAGGTCGTCTATCCCTATGACACCACCCCTTTTGTACGGGTGGCCATCAACGAGGTCGTAATGACCCTCTTCGAAGCGGTCTTTCTCGTCTTTGCCGTCATGTGGCTGTTCATGGGCAATCTGCGGGCAACGCTTATCCCGACCATCGCCGTACCGGTCGTTATTCTCGGAACCTTCGCCGTCCTGGGAGCCTTCGGGTTTTCCATCAATATGCTTACCATGTTCGCCATGGTGCTGGCCATCGGCCTGTTGGTGGACGACGCCATCGTTGTTGTGGAAAACGTGGAACGGATCATGACGGAGGAGGGACTTCCGCCCAAGGAAGCCACAGCCAAATCCATGGAACAGATTACGCCGGCCCTGATCGGCATCGGACTTGTACTCGCCGCGGTCTTTGGCCCCATGGCCTTCTTTCCCGGCTCCACAGGCGTCATCTACCGGCAGTTCTCTGTGACCATTGCCGCTGCCATGCTGCTGTCAGTGCTTGTGGCCCTGATCCTGACACCGGTGCTTTGCGCCTCACTCCTGAAACCGGTAGCTCAGGGGCATGAGGCGGCGGAAAACGCCATCTTTTTTTTGCAGCCTTTTTTCCGGTGGTTCGATCATGCCTTCTTCCGGTTGCGGGACCGCTATGTGCAACTGGTCGGCGGCGTCCTGTCCCGGAAAAGACGCTACCTCGCGGTTTTCCTGGTCATCCTGATTCTGCTGGGATTTCTATTTATGCGAATGCCCACGGGCTATCTTCCCGATGAAGACCAGGGCATCCTCTTTGCGCAGATACTTATGCCGACGGGCGCCACTATGGAGCAAACCCAGGTGGTCGCCGACGACGTCCGGCACTACTTTTTGGAAAAAGAAAAAGAGGCTGTTGAATCATGCATGACCATTGTCGGTATCGGCTTTTCCGGCAGGGCGCAGAACAACGGCCTTGTCTTTACCAAGTTGAGGGACTGGCACCAGCGAAATCGGCCGGACTTAAGGGTGAAGGCCGTTGCCGGCCGGGCTATGGGTGCCTTTTCCCAATTCCGCAGTTCCCTGGTCTTCGCCTTCCCGCCTCCACCCGTCGTCGAGATGGGCAACGCGCGGGGTGTGGATTTCCAGTTGCTTGACCGGGGCGGTCTCGGTCACGCCGCCCTGATGAATGCCCGCAACCAGCTCCTGGGCATGGCGGTGAAGGACCCACGGCTGGCGAATGTCCGGCCCAACGGCATGGAGGATGTCCCCCAGTTCCGGATCGATGTGGACTGGGAAAAAACGGGGGCCATGGGTATCCCCTTGACTTCCGTTCACAATACCATCGCGGCGGCCTTCGGGGGTGCCTATGTCAACAATTTCATACAGGCCGGCCGGGTTAAAAAGGTTTATGTGCAAGCCGACGCCCCCTATCGCATGCTTCCTCAACATCTGGACAAGCTTTATGTCCGCAATGCTGCGGGACAGATGACGCCCTTTGCCTCGTTCGCCTCCACTCGTTGGGAGAGCGGTTCCCCACGGCTGGAACGCTTCAACGGTTTCCCATCCCTTAATATCTGGGGAGAACCGGCGCCGGGAAGAAGTTCCGGTGAGGCCATGAAGGCCATGGAAGAGATCACATCCAAGCTGCCCCAGGGGTTCGGCTTTGACTGGTCCGGCCTTTCTTATCAGGAACGGATGGCTAAGTCACAGGCGCCGCTCCTCTATGCCTTTTCTATCCTTGTCATCTTTCTTTGCCTGGCGGCTCTCTACGAAAGCTGGCCGATCCCCATCGCCATTCTCCTGGCCCTGCCTCTGGGGGCCATCGGCGGCGTCATTGCTTCCAGTCTGCGGGGGATGTCCAATGACGTCTATTTTCAGATCGGTCTTTTGACCACCCTGGGATTAACTACCAAAAACGCCATCCTTATTGTTCAGTTTGCCAAGGCACGGGTTGAGGAGGGGATGGACCTAATCGATGCGACACTGGAAGGGGCGAAACTGCGATTGCGCCCCATCGTCATGACGTCCCTCGCCTTCGGGTTCGGCGTCCTGCCCCTCGTCATGGCTAGAGGCGCCGGCGCAGGGGCCATGACCGCCATCGGCACCGGCGTGCTGGGAGGGATGATAACCGGCACCGCCCTGGTGGTTGTTTTTGCCCCTCTCTTCTATGTCCTAATTGAAAAGGCATTCGGCAAGAAATATGGGAAGACGGTAGCATCCGGGGGCGCCGGGTCTTTGTTTACGGCATTGATAACAAAGCTCACAGGGAAACGCCGGGAGAAGACAACAGATGGAAATACGGAATCAATTGCCACGGAGGACCTATGACATGATGACAAAATTCTGCATCAGCAGGCGCCTCGTCATAACTATCATCATTGCTGCTCTATCCGGCGGTTGCTCTCTGGCCCCGAAATACGAGCGGCCCGTAGCACCCGTTCCCAATCAATGGCCGACCGGTACGGCTTACGAGGAGACAAAGAGGACAGTCGTAGCGCCTGCCGCTACGGATTTGCCATGGCAGGAGTTTTTTACCGATGAACGCCTGAAGGAAATCATAGCAATGGCCCTGAAGAACAATCGCGACCTCCGTCTGGCGGCCTTGAATGTCGAGAGAGCCAGAGCCCTATACGGCATTCAGCGGGCAGAACTGCTGCCGGCCGTCAGTGCTGCGGGGTACGTAAACAATGGTCGACTGCCGGCAGACCTCTCCACTACGGGCCAGGATACGACGTTTAGCCAATACAATGTTAATTTCGGCATCACCGCCTGGGAAATCGACTTTTTCGGCCGCATCCGCAGCCTGAAGGACCGTGCGCTGGAGGAATATCTGGCAACGGATCAGACACGCCGCAGTGCCCAGATCCTCCTGGTTTCCACCGTGGCCAACGCATACCTTACCCTTGCTGCGGACAGGGAAAGCCTTGCCCTGACGGCATCCACCCTTGAGTCACAGGAATCGGCCTACAAACTGATCCGGAAGCGTTATGACGTAGGTCTTGCCTCCGAACTGGATCTTCGTCGCGCCCAAAGTCAGGTCGATACAGCCAGAGGAGACGTCGCCCGCTATACCCAAATGGCCGCTCAGGATGAAAACGCCTTGCGCCTTCTCGTCGGTTCTCAAGTGCCGCAGGAACTTCTGCCACCAGAGTTGGGCAAGCTACGTCCGATCCGGGATATTTCCCCCGGCTTGTCTTCGGAGGTGCTCTTGAAACGGCCTGATGTGCTGGCGGCAGAGCACCGCCTCAAGGCAGCCAATGCCAATATCGGCGCCGCCCGTGCCGCTTTCTTTCCCCGCATTTCCCTCACGACATCCTTCGGCACGGCCAGCGCTCAATTGTCGGGGCTCTTCAAGGACGGCTCGAGCACGTGGAATTTTGCGCCGCAGATCGTTCTTCCGATTTTTGATGCCCGCATGTGGTCAGCTTATGATGTCACAAAAGCGGAGAAGGACATAACGTTGACCCAGTATGAGCTGACTATCCAGGCGGCTTTCCGGGAAACGGCGGACGCTCTTGCCATACAGGGAACGGTGAACCGGCAGATCGAGGCGCAAGAATCGCTGGTCAACGCCTTTGCTGCAACCTATCGCATCTCCCAGGCGCGTTACACAAAGGGCATCGACAGCTACCTCAGCGTTCTAGATGCTCAACGCTCTCTCTACAGCGCTCAGAAGGGGCTGATCAGCCTCCAGCTTTTCCGCTTCGCCAATGAAGTTGCCTTTTATAAAGCCTTGGGCGGCGGCGCATAGGAAGAGGATTGCCTTCCGCAACCGGTTATTACGGCTATTAAAGCTGGTTTCAAGAGGAACCTTCAAAAGGAATTCGGTAATGACTCAATAATACGGCATTCCCAATATTTCAACAACTTGCTACATATTGGGCTTGACAAAGGGCCCCTTCTTCATTTACACAAAATTGTGCTTTTTCACAAAACTTCCCTTTTCACAGAAGACAAGTTTTTATCAAAGCGTATGCTTATGAAAACTATTACCTGTCATGTCAATTTTTATTGCTTTCAAGAAGCTTCAAAAGTTCTCGGAGATTTATCTCAGTTAGCGGTAAAGAGTCATTGAATTCAATGATTTTTGCTTTATCAATTACAAGTTATTTCAAGGGCTGAAAATCTTAAAAAAATCTTGAGAGGAGGTAGAAGAATGAATTTGAGGCAACCCAATGCAAACGAAGCAACAGGAACTTTCAACCGATCAAAGAACGTAGCGCCAGTTTCGGGTATTTGCACACGCTGTCTAGACGGATGCCGTGGCGGCTGTGAAATATGGCTGTCCACTTTCAGGGGCCGGGAAGTCCTGTACCCCATCGGTTTCGGTGAAATGACTGCCGGGGCCGATAAAAATTATCCCGTTGATTATTCACATATCAGCATTCAGGGCTATGCCGTGGGCGCGATGGGTCTTCCGAAAGGCGTTGTCCCTGGCCCCGACACGGCCGTATTTCCTGCAGTCAACACAGAGACTGAATACGGCTGGGTGAAAAAAGTTAAGATGAAAATGCCCATCTTCACCGGTGCCCTCGGTTCCACCGAAATCGCCCGCAAGAACTGGGAACACTTTGCCACCGGCGCCGCCATCTGCGGAATTACCATAGTCTGCGGCGAAAATGTCTGTGGGATCGATCCCGGCCTGGAGCTCAAGAACGGCAAGGTAAAGAAGTCTCCCGAAATGGACCGCAGGATCGAGACATACAAACGGTACCATGAAGGTTACGGCGAAATCCTGGTCCAGATGAATGTGGAAGACACGAGATTCGGAGTTGCAGAATACGTCCTCAACAAACACAAACTGGAGACCATCGAACTCAAATGGGGGCAGGGTGCCAAGAATATCGGCGGCGAGATCAAGGTCGGCAGCCTGGAAAGGGCAATCGAACTTAAAAAGAGAGGCTACATAGTCCTGCCCGACCCGACACTTCCGGAAAATCAGGCGGCATTCAAAGACGGCGCCATCAGGGAATTCGAAAGGCACTCCCGTCTCGGCTTCGTGACTCCGGATGGCTTTCTGAAGGAAGTGGAGAGACTGCGGAAAGTAGGTTTTCAGCGGATCACTCTCAAGACCGGCGCCTACTCTGCTCTCGAACTGGCAATGGCCCTGCGTTACTGTTCGGATGCCAAGATTGACCTTCTGACGATAGACGGCGCACCCGGCGGAACCGGCATGAGCCCCTGGCCCATGATGAGCGAATGGGGGATACCATCCTTCTACCTGCATTCCATGGCTTACGAGTTCTGTGAGAAAATGAAGAAAAAGAAAATGGCCGTTCCGAATATCGCCTTTGCCGGCGGGTTCTCCACCGAAGACGGTGTCTTTAAGGCGATTGCGATGGGCGCGCCTTATGTTAAAGCAGTCTGCATGGGCAGAGGCCTCATGATTCCGGGCATGGTTGGCAAAAACATCGGCGAATGGATCAAGGCGAAAGACCTGCCCAAGACTGTCTCCAAGTACGGAACCAGCATTGAGGAAATCTTCGTCTCCTATGAGGAACTGAAGGCAAAGTACGGAAAGGAAATCAAAAACATCCCCACCGGCGCGCTCGGATTGTATACGTTCAGCCAGAAGTTCAAAACCGGCTTGCAACAGTTCATGGCAGGAAGCCGCAACTTCAACCTTTCTCTCATCGGTCGGAAGGACCTCATGGCCCTGACAGAAGAGGCGGCAAAAGTCTCAGGACTTCCCTATGTCATGGATGCTTACAGGAAAGAAGCGGAAAAGATATTGCTTAAATAAAAGGACAGCAGAAACTATTTGATAAAGAGCCGTGCAACTCCTTGGGAGGCGCGGCTTTTTATTTTCAAGAGATAATTAGATAATCAGATACGGTTAGCATACTGGTTTATGGTTGGCAGAATGTATTGAAAGAGATAGCCACCGGCTTCACGCTAACAGTTGTTGAAAAACGCGATTTTGGGCAGGCTGTTCAAAAGCTTGTCCCGTACTTGATACCGGATGTCCACATGCAAGACGCACAAAAGTCGAGGGATGAGTCACATAGAAGTAGTCGAATGACGAGGATTGCCGCGAAACACAGCAGACGCCATCCCCGCGAAAGCGTGGAATGGGCGTTTTTCAAAGCCTGCTAAATCATTGACAAGAAGATATCCTGCTCTTATACTGCACGCCATGGCCAACGGGAGGAACAAATATGACAATTAATGAAAAATACGGAAAAACCGCTGAGATTATAAGCCAGGCGGGAGGCACTCCGCTACCTGTCAGTGATACGCTTATCAAGCTTTTAAAATATTTTATTATGGAAGATGAAGTGGATTTTATCGCTTCTTTCAGTGACAAAAAATCCCAGACGATGGAGCAATTAAAGTTATCGAGCGGATTACCGGAAGAAGAAATCAACCGGAAAGTAAAGAATCTGGCCGGCAGGGGAGTTATTTTCAATCAACCCAACAGCAAGGGGGTAATGGTTTTCAGATTATTGCCTCTATTTAACGTCGGGACTTTTGAATACAATTTCATGGGCAAGTTAGAGGTCACAGATAGAAACAAGGAAATAGCTTCGTTATTCAATAAACTGTTTGCGGATTTGGAAATACTGATTCAGGCAAATTATGATGCCATTATTCCAATGCTCATGGCCGCCCCGCCTGTTGACAGGACCGCGCCGGTTCTTGAAAACAAGCCCCAAAATGAACCTGTTAAAATCGTTATAAACGAGGAACTGGAAGCGGCGGTGGATAGAATTGTTCCTTCTCAAAGAGTTGAAGAACTTATTCAAAAGTTTGACGAGATTGCACTGGGGCATTGTTTCTGCCGGCACTACAAAGATTTGGAAGGGGCTCCATGTAAGCAGACAAGCGAAAGGGAGACCTGCTTTACTTTTGGGAAATCGGCAAGATTTACGTCGGAACAGGGTTTTTCGAGGATGATTTCCAAAGATGAAGCGTTGACGGTTTTGAAGCGGGCAGAAGAAGCAGGGCTTGTGCATAAGGCCTACCATCCAAATTTCGATACAAGCAAAGATGAAACCAGTATTTGCAACTGCTGCAGGTGCTGTTGCGGAAACGCCGTCGATAATATGATGGCGCCCATCGCGAACGTGACCAATTTTTTATCAGTCGTAAACGACGAACTTTGCATCGGATGCGGTACTTGTTTTAAAAAATGCCACACCTATGCGGCCTATTTAACCAACGATAAAAAAGCGGGGAGAAAAGAAGAAATCTGCATCGGATGTGGGGTATGCGCGCATTTCTGTCCGCAAAACGCAATATCTATGGTTAAAGGCAAACAAAGAATAGTAAGAATTCTGCCGAAGAGAAAACAGACCAGATAAGAAATTGCTATGGGAACCATGATCCAAAATTTCCGTAAACGTATTCACGAATATTTTTTAAGCCGCCCCGGCTTCGAGTTCTGGTTCATACTGCTGCTCGTGTTTCTGTGTGACCGCCTTGTCGCCGAAACGTTGCAGCTAAGCAGTGTCCTTGCCGCAAAAGCGGATTATTTCATCAACCTCATCGAGCATCTCTCCGACATCATATTCGGAATCATGCTGATTTGCATGTATGCGGCCTGGATAATGCGCCGCATGTTGCTGGCACGCTGGCTTGTAGTGATTTATACGACCTTCGCCATGTTCCATCTGCTCAGCAATCTGCTGGCACTAGTATTCGGGGCTGATGTCAAGCGTGGTCAACCGCTGAATATGTTGTGGGATGTTGCCGTAGTTTACCTGATGAATGTCGTGGTCTTCGCCGTCGCATATTGGATAGTTGATACGTTCACTCCGGGGGGAGCATTTCTGTTCCCCCAGAAGACAGGCGAAGAAAACGATAAAGACATGCAAAAGCACCCCATCGACTACATCTTCCTCTCATTCAATGTAAGCTCAACACTGGGACCCACCATGGAACCGGTGGTTAGCAGGCAGGCCAAGCTCCTGATGATGCTGCAGACGGTCATTTCCCTGATCATCATTGTCGTGCTGGCGGCTAGGGCTGTGAGCCAGATCGGTTAATTTGTGTTCTCATTGACCTCTCTGAGAATGGCAAGGAGCCCGTCGTGAATCTTCCCGTTGGATGCAAGGACATGGGGGGATGACAAAAGGAAGGGCCCCCCATTGAGATCTGTAACAACGCCGCCTGCCTCCGTCACCATTAGACATCCCGCAGCCGTATCCCAAGGAGCAAGCTTCAGCTCCCAAAAACCGTCAAAACGGCCCGCCGCAACATAGGCAAGGTCGAGTGCCGCCGAGCCGGCCCGGCGAATGGCCTGAACACGCTTGGCCATGGCGATAAAGTTTGCGATGTTGTCTTGTTCGGTATGGCGAATATCATAGGGAAACCCCGTCGCGAGAAGGCTTCTCGATGAATCATCCGTCTCGGACACATGTATGTGCACTCCGTTGCAGGCTGCGCCCCGCCCTTCTTCCGCCACAAACAACTCGTCCATCATGGGGTGGTATATCACACCTAGGCGTACCTTTCCTTCAAACGCCAGAGCGATGGACACGCAAAAAACGGGATAGCCGTGGGCATAGTTCGTTGTGCCATCGAGGGGATCGATAATCCAACGGAAAGGCGACCCGTTATTTATTTCCGAAGACTCTTCCATCTGAAGATCATGCTCGGGAAATTCCTTGCGAATACGGGAAACGATCATATCTTCAGACATGCGATCCGCCTCCGTTACCAGGTTTATTTCACCTTTGTATTCAATCTGATGAGCATGATGAAGGCGTTCGCGCAGCATGACACCGGCCTCACGAGCCGCCTGGATGGCCAAGAATTTGTAATCGCGCATCATTAAATTTTATATTCCTCACTTTCCGGTTCATTTTTTATTGCGTAAGTAATTATTTGGTGCTAAACGGTAAATAATATTGAATTATCTCATAATTGAATTACCTTATAAAGGACGGGTAATCAGCGTCATGACGGCACCGGCTCCAGAAGGAAACAACAGCAAGGAGGCTGGCGGAAGCGATCTGAAATCGATTCGCAACGCCAAGGGGATTCCTCTGCGCGACATCTTTACCGCCACGCGGATCACCACGGTCAATCTGGCGGCCATTGAAGACGGTCATTTTCATCTTCTCCCCGAGCCGGTCTATACGAAAACCTTTATAAAAACCTATGCCGCTTACCTGGACATCGACAGCAGACCTATCCTGGAAAGTTACGAGCAGTACCTGAGATCGTTGAACATCGCCCCACCCACAACTGAAGCCGATCAAAAAACCTCGGTCCAAGAGAAAAAGACCGGTGTGAAACGTCGTCTTATATTCTTGACCATCTCGATCGTTGTAGTTTCCATTGCGATCTTTTATCTTATGTTCCCTGAAGATTCAAACATTCTTAATCTGTCTAAACCGCAACCTCCACCCCCCGTATCAACAGCTGTTATCGAACAGCAACTGCCACTTCCTCCGCAGAGCGCCCAAGTGCACCCGCAAACGGCGCCGGATGCGGCGAAAGAAGGAGCGATACCGGCAACGGGACAGGCGGTAAACGCTCCCATACAGGGTCAACCTGTTCAAAGTACCGTCGGCAGCACAGGACAGACCGCCGCCGAGCAAAAACGCTACCGTCTCACCATTACAGCAACGGATACGACATGGTTAAGAATCCGGGAAGACCATAAACGGTCCCAAGAGATGACCATCAAACAGGGCGATGTCATTGAGCGGTCCGCCGAAGAGGCCTTTATCATTGACATCGGCAATGCAGGAGGTGTTGAAGTCTCTTTCCAAGGGAAATCTTTGGGCAATCTCGGCAAGAAAAGCCAGGTCGTTCACCTCAAGTTACCCTAAGGCTTTCTTATTGACAAAGCAAATCCCTTAATCTAAAGATATCGGTTAGAAAAATGTTTCCCTTAAACAGTTGTTGAAAGACTTGATTTGGGACAGGCTGTTCAAAAATGCCCAGATGCAAGGCGCGCAAAAGCTGAGGAAGGAGGCGTACACGGAAGTACGTTGACTGACGAGGCTTGCAGCGCAACGCAGCAGATGGACGTTTTTCAACAGCCTGTTAAACAGTGAGGTTTCCCATGTTTGGTATAGGAATGCCTGAGTTGCTGGTTATCCTGGTCATTATCATTTTCGGTGCGGGAAAATTGCCGGAAATCGGCGGCTCAATCGGAAAAGGTATAAAAAATTTCAAGAAAGCGACCCGTGAACCCGATGAAATCGATGTTACGCCTGAGAATAAGAAAATTGACCCCAAATAAAAAGCGGACAAGGCAGATTCCCGTTACAAAAACCCTCTGGATACCGGCACTTTGCCTGGCGCTTATTGCTTTCATTAGTTGGGGTTTACCGGCGGTTGTTCACGCAACGCCGTATGCCTACATCACGAACTCCGGGGACAACACGGTCTCTGTCATCGATACTGCCACTAACACAGTAAAGGTTACTGTTCCCGTCGGGCTTCGACCTTTGGGCGTCGCCGTTCATCCCCAAGGGAAATACGTCTATATTGCCAATTTCACAGGCAACACGGTCTCGGTCATCGATGTTGCAAACAATCATACAGTCATCAATACGATCCCCGTTGGGAATAATCCCTACGGCATTGCCGTCAATCCGGCCGGTACCTATGCGTATGTCGCAAACTCCACCGCCAATACGGTCTCCGTTATCGACGTTACTCGAAAGTTCGTCACGACAGTTATTCCCGTCCCCGGTGGACCTCTCGGCGTGGCCGTCAGCCCTTCCGGCACCTTCGTCTATGTAACCGGCAATCAGAACAATACCCTCTCTGTTATCGACACGACGACCAATTCCGTAAAGACTACCATTACCGTCGGACAACAGCCTTTGGGCGTCATCGTGGCCCCGTCCGGGGCTTACGTTTACACTGTCAATACAGCGAGCAACAGCGTTTCCGTCATAAATACATCAACCTATGCCATTGCCGCCACGATCACAAATGTCGGGATAACGACCCCATGGGGCATCGCGATAAATCCCGCTGGGACTCTCGGTTACATTACAAGCTATGGGGGGAATCGGGTGACCGTTTTCGATACGTCGACAAATCTGGTGACCAATAATATCAATGTCGGAACCAACCCCATCGGCGCCACCGTTAATATCGCAGGCACTTATGCCTACATAGTCAATAATGGCTCAGGAAACGTTTCCGTCCTGGATACGATCACCAACACAGTGCTAACTACCATACCCGTGGGAAATAATCCTTATGGCCTGGGGGTTTTTACAGCGCCCTTTGGCCCCAGCCCATCCGTTTCGTCCACATTGCCTTCGGCAGGCGCTGCCGGCATCTCAATTGGCACGTACATCCAGGCAACCTTTACCTATGCTATAGATCCATTTACCTATGCTATAGATCCATTAAGCGCTATGGATCCGTCTACGATTAACTCCTCGACATTCCTGGTGAGCGGGGGAGTTACAGGGACCATCACCTATGACAGCGTTAACCGTATTGCCACCTTTAAGCCCACTTCCATTCTTCTGAAAAATACACCATATACGGTAACGCTCACAACGGGTGTGAAAAACATGGCGGGCAATGCCCTGGCTGCCAATTATACATGGAGCTTTACAACAACAAATGATAATTCTTCGTCGGGATGTTTCATCGCCACGGCCGCTTACGGCTCTTACGACGATGCGCAGGTAAAAATCCTGAGGGCATTCCGTGATAAGTATCTCCTGACCAATCCCTGGGGAGAGGCCATGGTCCGTTTCTATTATAAGCACTCTCCGCCCATCGCCGACACAATCCGGTCTTACCCGGCCCTCAAGGCTCCCGTCCGATGGGCCTTGGCGCCGATCGTCTTCGGGATCCAATATCCTTCCATGATCGCTCTCATGCTGGGATTGGTGGTCATTGGAGGAAATCGTCTGAATCAGAGGCGCCGGACGCGATAATCGCCCTGCAGAAAAAAATAGCACTTTAATTTATGGAAAATCCACTCAACCCTCCTTTGCCAAGAAGGATTTCATTAAGTCCCCCTTTGAAAAGGGGGATTCAGAGGATTTTCTTATAGATCAAAATAGCGTTAGAAATGTGGTCCAGAAAGGCCAGTGACGAGGCTGGTAGCGCAACGCAACATACGCCTTCCCCGCGAAAGCATGGGATTAGCGTTTTTCAACAGCCTAAAAAGGCACGTCATCATCAGGAAGAGACTCGGCATTAAAGTAAGCAGGAGGCGCTTCACCGGATGTCCCCTGCGTCCCCGGCCCTTTGGACTGGCCCTTCGATTCCAGCATCTTCATATCGGAGGCCACGATTTCCGTTGTGCTGCGCTTGTTGCCATCTTTGTCCTCCCAGGCCCGGGTTTGAATCCTTCCTTCAAGATAGATCAATTTCCCCTTGGAAAGATAATTCCCGCAAATCTCCGCCAGCTTCCCGAAAGTGACGATGCGGTGCCATTCTGTTTTCTGAATGCGTTCGCCGCTCTTATCTTTTCGCGATTCATCGGTCGCCAGATTGAAATTCGTGACCATCAATCCATCCGGCGTATACCGGACCTCAGGGTCCGCGCCCAGTCTTCCTACAAGAATTGCTTTGTTAATCATGTGATCCTCCCCAGTTAAATACAATTGTGGCGGCATCATACACAAGACAAATATATTAGGCAATTCAATTTTATAGAGCGAAATCTTTCTTGACTAATGGGGGGAAAGAATATACTTGGAGCATCTTTATATATCATGAGGCGGAGCAATGACGGAAGAAAGCGAACTGATAAGAAAACGCAAGGAAAAGATCACCTCCCTTAAACAGGACGGCATTGATCTCTACCCCAATAACGTCCGTGTAACGGACACAACCCAATCCATACATGACCGCTTCGATCACATGGATGGAGAGTCTCTGGAAAGCAGCACGGATCGCGTCGCCATTGCCGGAAGGCTGATGGCGGTCAGAAACTTCGGCAAGGCATCCTTTATCAGTATTCAGGATCGTAAAGGCCGGATTCAGGGTTATATCGGTAAGCAGCTTGTTGGCGACGAAGCCTACAACGTCTTCAAAAGGCTGGATATCGGAGACATTATCGGCATCGCCGGCCGGGTTTTCCGGACAAAAACAGATGAATTAACTATCGAAGCCGCTGAGATCCGGCTTTTATCCAAGGCAATTCAACCCCTGCCCGAGAAGTGGCACGGCCTTACCGATATCGAGGCCAGATATCGACAGCGCCATCTGGATCTCATTACTAATCCGGGCGTTCGGGATGTGTTTATCAAAAGAAGTGTTATTATCGGGTTGATTCGGAAATTCATGGAAGCCTGGGATTTTCTGGAAGTTGAGACACCCATGATGCAACCTAAGGCCGGCGGCGCCGCAGCCCGGCCATTCAGAACCCATCACAACGCTCTGGACATTGATCTGTTTCTGCGCATCGCCCCGGAACTGTACCTGAAGCGCCTTATTACAGGTGGACTGGAAAGGGTCTTCGAAATCAACCGAAACTTCCGCAACGAAGGGATATCGACCTTCCATAACCCCGAGTTTACCATGATGGAATTCTACCAGGCATACGCCACGTATGAAGACCTTATGGACATGACTGAGGAACTGTTCATCTACATCGCCGAAAAACTCTTCGGCATGCCCAGGTTCACCTATCAGGAACAGGACATCAATCTGCAAGCTCCCTGGGAACGCATCTCCGTGAAAGACGCCGTTATCAAATATGGTAAGATCGCACCCGATATCCTGGAAGACGGCGCGAAAGCCGCAGCCTGCGCCCAAAAACTGGGGCTGGCGGCCGATGCCTCCGACCCGCTGGGAAAGACCATTATGCTCTTATTCGACAGCCAGGTGGAAAAGATGCTGATCCAGCCAACCTTCGTAACGCAATACCCGGTTGAGGTCTCGCCCCTGGCAAGAAGGAATCCCGCAAACCCGGCCTTCACGGACCGTTTCGAACTCTATATCGCGGGAAAAGAGATTGCCAACGCCTTTTCGGAACTCAATGACCCCATGGACCAAAGGGAACGTTTCGTCATGCAGCTTAAAGAACGGGAGGCAGGAGACGACGAGGCACACGAAATGGATGAAGACTATATCAGCGTTCTTGAATACGCCATGCCGCCCACTGCCGGAGAAGGGATTGGCATCGACCGTCTGGTCATGCTCTTCACCGATTCGGCATCCATCCGGGATGTGATCCTTTTCCCACAAATGCGTATCCGTGAAGAAAGCCATTGATTCGGTCGTCCTATGCCTTATGAATTCCTCATCAGCCTGAGATACCTTCGGGCCAAAAGAAAGCAGGTTTTCGTATCGATCATCAGCTTTATCTCCGTAGCCGGCATTCTCTTGGGCGTAGCGGCGCTGATCATCGTTCTTGCCGTGATGAACGGTTTTGAAACGGATCTGCGCAACAAAATCCTGGGAATCAACTCACACGTGGTTCTTATGTCGTATAGCGGCCCCATGGAGGACTATACGCGGATTGCCGAAAAAATCGCCGCCGTTCCCGGCGTCGAAGCGACGACACCTTTTATCTACAGTCAGGTCATGATTAAAAACGGGAATAATGTCAGTGGATTGGTTATGAGGGGCCTCGATCAGGACACGGCATTTAAGGTCATCAACCTGGGAAAGATCATAGACGGAAACATCAGCTACCTGGAATCGGATAAACGGTCGGCCCTGCACCTCAAAAGCGATGAGGCAGACCTTCCGGGCATTCTCGTCGGCAAGGAGTTGGCCAAGCACATCGGTGTCTTCCCCTTCGACACGGTCACCATCGTGTCCCCGTTCGGCGAAACGACACCCATGGGCATGGTACCCCGAATGAAGAAATTTCTTGTTGTGGGCATCTTCGACTCGGGTTTTTATGAATACGACTCCACCATCGCTTACATTTCCCTCAATGATGCCCAGGTATTCATGCAGTTGGGTCCTCGCGTAACCGGGATCGAAATCCGGGTCCACGACATCTACAAGGCCGACATAGTGGCCCGGCAGATCGAAAAGACCCTGGGTGCCCCTTTCTGGGCCAGAAACTGGATGGAGATGAACAAGAATCTGTTTTCCGCTCTGAAGCTGGAAAAAAGGGTCATGTTTATCATTCTAAGTCTCATCGTACTGGTGGCTGCCTTTAATATAATTACTGCCCTGATTATGGTGGTCATGGAAAAAAACAAGGATATCGCCGTATTGAAATCCATGGGGGCCACCTCCAACAGCATAATGAAAATCTTTGTCTACCAGGGTCTCATCATCGGCTTTATTGGAACTGTCCTGGGATGCCTCACAGGCCTGACCGTGGCCATCAACCTCGGACGCATATCCATTTTCGTCGAAAAGCTATTTGGCATTAAGATCCTCCCCGGAGACGTCTATTACCTGACAGAGCTTCCGTCCCGCGTGAATTATACGGACGTCGGCATTATTATCATCGGCACCATGCTGATCTGCCTTTTGGCCACGATCTATCCTTCCCGCTGGGCGGCCAAGATGGACCCTGCAGAGACCCTGCGATACGAATAACGGCGGCTGAATCCATATTATGATTAAAATAAACAAGTTGCAGAAATCATTTCTGAAAGATGGCACGAAGATCGAAGTTCTCAAGGGCATCGATCTTGAAATCGAGCAAGGCGAATCCGTGGCGATACTGGGCGCATCGGGGGCAGGGAAAAGCACACTAATCCATATTCTGGGAACCCTGGATCGGCCCACATCGGGGACCGTCCTTTTTGACGGCGTCAATGTCTTCGAATGGAACGAAAAGGCCCTGGCAGACTTTCGCAATAAAAAGATCGGGTTTGTCTTCCAGTTCAACAATCTCATGCCTGAGTTCAACGCACGGGAAAATGTCATGATGCCGGCTCTCATCGCCGGCATAGCTCAGGGGGAAGCCCGCAAAAAGGCGGAGATCATTCTGGATGATGTCGGTCTCGGCCATCGGATGACTCACAAGTCGGGGGAACTCTCGGGAGGAGAACAACAGCGGGTGGCCGTAGCCAGAGCCCTTGTCATGGAGCCGGATATCCTTCTGGCGGATGAGCCCACAGGAAACCTTGACACGGAAACCGGAAAAAAGATAGAAGACATTCTCGTTGATTTAAACAGGAAAAAAAATATTACCCTTATCGTCGTTACCCACAATAATAAACTGGCCGAGCGCATGTCAAGGCAGATCGGCCTACGGGATGGAAACGTTGATTTATCGAATAAAGAATATTGATTTCCTGAAGTTGTCAGTAATCATCGCCGTCCTTTTTCTTTCCCTGACTCTGGGCTTCAAAAACGGGTATACCGCCGATGCAGTAAAGGTTGCCGTCTGGCCGTTCCAGGTCTATAGCAAGGCAAACCCCGCCTTTCTCCAGGACGCCGTTTACGATAGCCTGACTAAGGCCCTGCAAAAATCAAAATCCATCGATATTGTGGAAAAAAGTCCCATGGCCGCCGCCATCAAAGGCAAGACCGCCACGACTGCCGACGCCTTGGAGGCCGGAAAGACTGTCGGAGCTACCCATGTGATTATGGGCACCCTCACCGAAATCGGCGACCGTCTCAATCTTGATGTCAAGATCGTGGAGACGGCAACGGGCAAGATTTATCCCCCCATATCGGTTCAGGGCAAGGGCATGGAGAACCTCTCAGCCCTTACGGCCCAGATCCGCGACGAGATCCTCATCAGAATATCCATTAAACAGAGGATTGCAAAAATCGGCTTCTCAGGAAACCAGAAAATTGAAAGCAGCGTGATCCTGCAGGCCGCCAAGAGTAAGCAAGGCAGCCTCTATTCGGAAACTCAACTGGCAAGCGACATCAAAGCAATCTACAAACTAGGTTATTTCGATGATGTAGCGGCCGATGTGGAAGATACGGCTGACGGTAAAGTGATTACCTTTAACGTCAAGGAAAAGGGACTTGTAACGGCGATTGTCATCAAGGGCAACAAGGTCATCGATACGGGAGACATCGAATCGGCCCTGACTTTCAAGACTAAACAGACCCTGAATCAGGAAAAGCTCAATGCTTCTATTGAAAAGATCAAGGCCCTGTATGACGGTAAGGGATATTACAATGCCGAAATTACACCCACAACGGAAAAAATTGGGGAAAAAGACCTGCGGGTGATCTTGACCATCAAAGAGAATGAAAAGCTCTATGTGAAGAAGATCTCTTTCGAGGGCAATCATACCTACAGGGATAAAGACCTCAAGAACATTATGAAGACCAATGAAAAGGACTTTTTCTACTTTTTCACGGACGCGGGTATCCTTAAGAAAGACCAACTCAAGCAGGACGTGGGCAAACTCAACGCCTTTTACCTGAATAACGGCTTCATTAATGCTCAGGTCGGCGAACCGGAGATCACCTACGACAAAAAAGGCATTTACATCAAGATTCCTATCGTGGAAGGCCGGCGCTTCAAAGTCGGCAAGGTGAATGTATCCGGTGACACCATCAAGACCCCCAAGGCAACGATCCTGGCCGGTTTGACAATCACCAAAAAGGAATTCTTCGACCGGGAAGCCATCATCAAGGATATCGAATATCTCACCGCCACCTGCAACGACGAAGGATACGCTTATGCGGACATTAATCCGCGCACGCAACCCAACGAAAAAGAGCAGACGGTTGACGTCACCTATGATATTTCAAAAGGCCCCATCGTCTATATCAACAAGATCAACATACTGGGAAATACGAAGACAAGAGACAAGGTCATTCGTGGAATGCTTGCCATCTACGAAGGGGATATGTACAACAGTACCAAACTGAAACAAAGCTACAAAAACCTTGAACGGCTCAAGTATTTTGAGGAAGTTGATTTTCAGACCGAAAAGGGTCCCACGGCGGGTCTCTCAGATATCAGCATTCGCGTCAAAGAGAAGTCTACAGGCATGTTCAGTATTGGCGCAGGATACAGCGCCCTGGACGGAGCCATGCTAATGGCCTCCATAACGCAGCAGAATCTTTTCGGCAGGGGACAGGCCCTGACACTCAAGGCGACCGTCGGCCAAAACGCCAATTACTATAATCTGGCTTTCACGGAACCGACCCTGTTCGATACACTCATTTGGAGCAAATGGGAGCTTTGGAACACGAGACGGTATTATGATACATATAGCCTCGCGTCGACAGGGTTCAGTGGCACCTTGGGTTATCAGTTATGGGAAAGGGTCTACGGTTACCTGCAATACCAGATATTCAACTCCGACGTATACGACGTTCTGGTCACCGCTTCCGACCAGATCAAGCAGCAGGCGGGAAAGGTCCTGACCAGCGCCCTCACACCTACCCTGACCCGTAATACGACAGACGACGATTATTTTCCGACAAAAGGATCCGTCAACAGCATCTTCCTGACCTATGCAGGGGGTATCTTGGGCGGGGACTCGGCCTATACCAAATATGGCGCTTCTACGGCCTGGTTTTTCGCCCTTCCTCTGGAGATGGTCTTCGACATCAAAGGCCGGATCGGATACCTACAGGCCAACGAGGGTAAGACACTCCCTGTCTATGAACGGTTTTATGTCGGTGGCATCACGACAATCAGGGGTTTAAGAAACGTTGGGCCTAAAGACCCGATAACCGGAGACCTCATCGGCGGCTCGACATTGCTCTATCTTAACTTCGATATCGTATTTCCTCTTCTCAAAAGCGCCGGCATGAAAGGGGTTGTTTTTTTCGACACGGGTAACGCCTGGCAGAGCGGCTACAATTTGAATGATTTGCGAAAGACAGTTGGTGCGGGCATTCGTTGGTATTCGCCCGTCGGTCCCCTTCGACTGGAATGGGGCTATGTACTCGATCGTAAGACCGGAGAGGATCCATACCGTTTCGAATTCACCATGGGAATGATGATGTAGAAAGCAAAACAAAGACAGAAGACTGAAGAAGGTTTTTCTTCAGCCTTCTGTCTAACAGCTATTGAAAAAATCGATTTTGGGGAGGCTGTTTAAAAGCTTGTCCCGGACCTGATCCGGGATGCCCAGATGCAAGGCGCGTAAAAGCTGAGGAATGAGGCGTACATCGAAGTAAATCGCTGTACGCCTGCCCCGGCGAAGGCCGGGGAAGCTTGCGGCGCAAATCAGCAAATGGACGTTTTTCAACAGCCGCCTAAATGACTATTTTAAGGGGGCTTTATGCAGAGACTAGGTATATCCGTATTACGAATCACCATAATTGTATTTCTGGTGGTTATGGCGCCTTGCGTAATCCTGGCACAGCAAACGGGGAAAATCGGAACATTCAGCATGGAAGAGGTCCTGTCCACTTCCGATGTCGGGAAAGCAGCCAATGACGAATTCAAGAAATTGTTTGAAAAAAATAAAAAAACGATCCAGGACCGGGAGAAGGAGCTCTACAAGATCAAAGACGAGCTGGATAAGCAACGGCCAATTCTGACGGAACAAGCCCTGAAAGATAAAGAGATGGCTTACCAGAAGAAGTTCCGTGACTACCAGGATATGGTCAAGGACGCCAATGAGGAACTCAATAACCGCCGTCAAGAATTGGTCTCCAAATATGTACCGGATATTATGAAAATCGTAGGGTCTATTGGTGAAAAAGACAAGTATGCCTTGATCATCGACTTGTCGACCATGCCCGTCGCCTATTCCATGAAGGAAAACAATATCACGGCGCGAATCATTGAAGAATTTAACAAAATAACAAAGAAGAAATAGCCCATTGGAAAAGACTATCGAAGAAATTGCCGCCTTTTTGAGCGGGCGGGTCATCGGCGATCCGAAAACAGTTATATTAAATCTATCGGGAATTGACGAAGCGGATACCGGAGATCTGACCTTCATCGCCAACCCGAAATACCGGGACCGCCTGGAAACGACTGGAGCCTCTGCTATTCTCGTGGGGCCGGATACGGTGTATTCAGGAAAGAACCTCATCATTGTGGATGACCCTTACACGGCATTCGGCCGCCTGCTCCGTCTCTTTTATTCAGAAACGGAAATGCGGAAAGGGATTAGCGGACAAGCATTCATCGATGCCAATGCCGATGTTTCTAAGGATGCAGTCGTATACCCCGGCGTCTATATCGGTCCCCGCGCAAAGGTCGACAAAAACGCCGTCCTGTATCCAGGCGTGTTCGTCGGCCCTGATGTCCACATCGGCGAGGAAACCGTCCTCTACCCGAACGTCGTCGTTTACCGCCGTTGCACCATCGGCAAACGGGTTATTCTCCACTCCGGCGTTATCATCGGCGCCGATGGCTTTGGATTCGCCCTCCCGGGACAGGAAAACGCCAAGATCCCACAGATTGGCATCGTTCAGATCGATGACGATGTCGAGGTAGGCGCCAATACCACCATTGACCGGGGAACCCTTGACAAGACGTGGATCAAAAAAGGTGCCAAAATTGATAATTTGGTTCAAATCGCCCACAACGTCGTCATCGGTGAAAACGCCGTTATCGTTTCTCAGGTAGGCATATCGGGAAGCACAAAAATAGGTGACAGCGTCATCATCGGCGGTCAGGCGGGCCTTGTCGGCCATATCGCAATCGGGAACGGTACAATGATCGCCGCGCGCGCAGGCGTTCACGAAGATGTTCCCCCGGGGAAAATCGTTTCCGGCGCCCCCCATATGCCCCATCGCGAGTGGTTGCGAATGGTTGCCGTTATGCCGAAGCTTCCGGAGATCAGAAGGACAGTCTTATCCCTAACCAAACGCATCGAAGAATTAGAAAACCTATTAAAGGAAAAACCATAACATGAGTATTCACCCGACAGCCATTATTTCACCCGACGCTAGAATTGCCGAAGACGTCGAGGTCGGCCCATACAGCCTCATCGGCCCTAGTGTCACTATCGGCAAAGGGACAAAAATCGGTCCCCATGTGGTTATCGAAAGCCACACGGATATCGGTGAAAATTGTCATATTCTTCAATTTGCCTCTATCGGCGCCACACCACAGGACCTGAAGTATCAGGGAGAAGAAACAAGGGTCGTTATCGGTAATCATAACACCATCAGGGAATTCGTCACTATCCACCGGGCAACGGTGTCCGACATCGGCGTCACCATCATGGGCGATCATAACCTGATTATGGCCTATTGCCACATCGCCCATAACTGCAAACTCGGCAATCATGTCATCATGTCCAATGCGGCTAATCTTGCAGGACACATCCACGTAGAAGACTGGGCTATCATCAGCGGGTTGACAGGTGTTCTCCAGTTCACACGAATCGGCGCCCACAGCATCATCGGCGGCTGCTCCGCCGTCACCATGGACATTCCTCCTTTTGTCAAGGCGCAAGGAAATACGGCCAAACTTTATGGTTTAAACATAGTCGGTCTAAAACGCAGGGGATTCAGCGAAGAAACCATTAACGCCCTCAATGCGGCTTATCGGATTATCTTCCGGTCGGCCCTGCTTCTGACAAAGGCGATTGAAAAGGTACGAAGTGATGTGCCCGACCTGCCTGAAATTCGCCATTTACTCGATTTCATAGAGAATTCACCGAGAGGTGTCTGCCGCTGATGGACAAGCTTCGCGTAGGTGTCATTGGTCTTGGACACCTGGGGAATTACCACCTTCAAAAGTATCTCAATATTGCCGAGTGTCAGGTCTTCGGTGTGGCCGACGTGCTTCTGGAAAAGGCCGAAAAGGCGGCTGCGACATGCGGATGCCCTGCCTTTTCCGATTATCGTTCTTTGATCGGCTCCGTCGATGCCGTCAGCATCGCCGTTCCGACGGCTGCCCATCATGAGGTGGCCCGAGCCTTTCTGGAAGCAGGTGTGGATGTCTTGCTGGAAAAACCCATCACAAGGACCATGGCAGAGGCCGATGAACTCGTGGCCCTTGCCGATGCCGGCGAACGGATTTTCCAAATCGGCCTCATCGAACGATTCAACCCGGCCATTATCGCCCTTCACCGGGTGATGGGAAAACCTTTGTTCATCGAATCCCACCGCCTCCACCCCTTCTTTGAACGGGGTACCGATGTGGATGTGATCCTGGATTTGATGATCCACGATCTGGACATTATCCTGCATTTCGTCAAATCGCCCGTCTGTCATGTGGATGCCGTCGGCGTTCCCGTTCTGTCGGACAAAATCGACATTGCCAATGTCCGCCTGACCTTCGACAGCGGCTGTGTCGCCAACATCACTGCCAGCCGGGTAACGGGTAAAACGATGCAGAAGATCCGCTTTTTCGGTACGGAAGGCTATCACGCCGTCGATTACGGAAAAAGGGATCTCGTGTCTCTCCACAAAGGCAGGGATGCTGAAGGGAAGGTCACCATTACAGACAACAAGATCGAGGTCATCCAGCACGACCCCCTCGATCAGGAGATACGGTCTTTCGTCAAGGCTGTTCAAACAAGGTCCGTCCCCGCCGTTTCAGGGCGAGAAGGCCGCGAGGCCCTGGCTCTGGCCCTGATCATCCTGGAAAAAATGCGGACGGCTCAAGAAACGGCAATGAACCAGCCATTATGAGCGATGCCTCAAAAAGGATTATGATCGTTGCCGGCGAGGCTTCAGGCGATCTTCACGGCGCCCATCTCGTCCGGGCCATGCTGGAACACGATCCGTCCCTGACCTTCTACGGTGTCGGAGGGAAGCGGCTCGAAGAAGCCGGGGTCACCCTTGTCGCCCATGCAGCGGATATGGCAGTCGTCGGCCTGACGGAGGTCGTCTCCAAGTTAGGGATGATTCTTGGCGTCATGGGAAAGCTCAAGGCCTCCTTCATTACGCACAAACCGGATCTTATCATCCTCATTGACTACCCCGATTTCAATCTTCCCATGGCCAAGGCGGCGAAAAAGAAGGGGATCAAGGTTTTCTACTATATCAGCCCCCAGGTCTGGGCCTGGCGAAAAGGCCGGGTCCGCAAAATCCGGAAGGTTGTCGACAAGATGGCCGTCATCCTTCCCTTTGAAGAGGATTTTTATCGGCAAGCCCATGTTGATGTAGCCTATGTCGGTCATCCCCTCCTGGATGCCGTCAGGACAAGATATTCCAGGGATGAAGCACAGAGGCAGTTCGGGCTTCGGGCAGAGGGAAAGACCATCGGGCTCCTGCCGGGTAGCCGGCAGAGCGAGGTCGTCAAGCTGTTGCCTATTATGCTTGGGGCGGCTGCCATCATCAAGGAAAGGCTGCCGGACGTCCAGTTTGTCCTTCCTCTGGCTGAAACCCTGGAACGGGACTTTGTTGCCCGGATGATCGACGCCGGCCCTGTGAATGTGAAAATCATCGAAGACGCCATTTATGACGTAATCGCCGTCTCCGACATGGTCATCGTCGCCTCGGGAACGGCTACGCTGGAAACGGGTTTGCTTATGACACCCATGCTTATAGTCTACAAGATATCTCCGCTGTCCTACCTGCTGGGAAGGCTCTTCATCAGCGTGTCGCATATCGGCTTGGTCAATATCATTGCCGGAAAAACGGTCGTCCCGGAATATATCCAGGGTGACGCCACGCCTGAGCGCCTGGCCGCTTATCTGCTGGAGACAATCACCGATAAAAGGCGGATGACGGCCATCAAGTCCGACCTTTCGGAAATTAAAAATAAACTGGGAGAGCCGGGGGCAGCAAAAAGAGCCGCAGCCCTGGCCTATGGGATGCTTTAACGATGGATGTATTCAAACGCCTTTTGAGTCTAGCCAAGCCGCACACGGCAAAATTCCTGCTCGCCATGGTCTGCATGCTGGTCGTCGGTGGAACGACATCGTCTCTGGCCTTTCTGGTGAAGCCGGCCTTAGACGAAATCTTTCTCAATAAGAATAATCAGATGCTGGTCCTCATCCCCCTGGCGGTCATCGTCATCTATCTTCTCAAAGGCGTATGCAGCTATGGCCAAACGATCCTGATGAACTTCATCGGTCTGCGCATCATCGCCGACGTCCGCAATCAACTCTACAGGAAGATCCAGACCCAATCCCTGACTTTTTTTACCAAACACCCGACGGGGGTCCTCATGTCCCGCATCACCAACGACGTGGGAACGATCCAGGGCGCCGTGTCCGATGCGGTCACCAGCCTTTTCAAGGACACCTTTACCTTAGTCTCCCTCATTTTCGTTATTTTTTACAGGGACTGGCAACTGGCCATCATCGCCACGCTCGTCTTTCCCGTCATAATCTATCCCATCGCCAAATTCGGCAAGAAGATGCGCAACATCGCCCGGCGGTCCCAGGTTACCATGGGCAGCCTGAACACCCTTCTCCATGAAACCATCTCGGGAACGCGGATCGTCAAGGCCTTCGGCATGGAGGATTACGAAAACCGCCGGTTTGCCGAAGAAAACGAACGGTTCTTTAAACTTAACGTCAAGGCTGTCTCCATCAACGCCGCCTCAAGCCCGCTTATGGAATTTCTGGGCGGTATCGGCATCGCCGCCATCGTTTGGTACGGCGGGCATCAGGTCATCAAGGGCAGTGCCACACCGGGGACCTTCTTCTCCTTCCTGACGGCCCTCATCATGCTCTACGAACCCGTCAAGCGCCTGACGAACGTCAATAACACGATCCAGCAGGGCATCGCCGGTGCCCAGCGGGTCTTCGAGATCATCGACCTGGAACCGGACATTAAAAACCGGCCCCAGGCCGCGGTAATGGCGGGAATCCGTCAGGGTATCGACATCCGGGATGTAAACTTCCGTTATGAAGATACGCCCGTCCTCCGGAATATCCGGCTGTCCATTCAGGCCGGAGAGGTCATCGCTTTTGTCGGTATGAGCGGTGGCGGAAAAACGACTCTCGTCAACCTGATCCCCCGGTTCTACGACGTGACGGAAGGACAGATTCTGATTGACGGCCGCGATATCAGGGATGTTACAGTTGAATCCCTCCGGTCTCAGATCGGGATCGTGACCCAACAGACCATCCTGTTCAACGATACGGTAAAGAACAATATCGCCTATGGTGACATCGAACGGACCGACAAGGAAATCATCGATGCCGCAAAAGCAGCCAACGCCCATGACTTCATAATGCAACTGCCCCACGGCTACGACACCGTCATCGGGGAAGGGGGAACCAAGCTTTCCGGCGGGGAAAGGCAGCGGATATCCATCGCCCGGGCTATCTTGAAAAACGCCCCCATACTCATTCTCGACGAGGCCACATCGTCTCTTGATACGGAGGCGGAAATCGAAGTCCAAAGCGCCCTCGATAACCTCATGACGGGAAGAACAACGCTCATGATCGCCCACCGCCTCTCGACGATCCGCAATGCCGACCGGATCATCGTCCTCGTCAACGGCGAAATCGTCGAGGAAGGAAATCACGAGGCCCTCCTGGAGAAAAAAGGGGAATATTTCAAATTGCATCAGATGCAGTTCGTAAGCGATAATCCTTAATACATAGGATTTCGGACATGTCCCTCCAAACGATCGTCAAAAAGGTATGGTATCCCCGCGAAGGGCAGCCCCTTCCAGCCCTCGCCTTTCTTTTGTATCCCGCAGCCATGGCGTATGGAAGCATCATCCGTCTCAGAAACAAACTTTACGACCGGCGCGCCTTATCAACCCTTCGCCTGCCCTGCCCTGTCATCAGCGTCGGCAATATCACCGTGGGCGGTACAGGGAAGACACCGGCAGTGATCATGATCGCGCGGATGCTGTCGGACCAGGGGCGGCGGCCCGCCGTTCTTTCCCGCGGGTATGGCGGTGCAACCCGGGCGCCCGTCAATATCGCCTCCGATGGAAAATCAATCTTGATGACGCCTGAAGACGCCGGCGATGAGCCCGTCCTCATGGCCCGGAAACTGCCGGACATACCCGTCCTGACGGGTCCCGGGCGTTACTTCACCGGAAAGGCCGCCATCGACCGGTTTGGCGTGGATGTCCTGGTTCTCGACGACGCCTTTCAACACCGCAAGATCCACCGGGACATCAATATCCTTCTTCTGGACAGCCATAGCCCCGTTGGCAACGGCCTCACCCTTCCCGCCGGGCCCCTGCGGGAGCCCTTGTCCGCCCTCCGCCGGGCCGATATTATTATCGCCACGGGGATGACGGACGGATTACACCCTTCGGCCGCCATCCCGGATATCCTGAAAAAAGAAGCGCCGAAACGCAGCGTCCCCGTTTTTCACGGCAGCCATTGTCCTGTCGATCTGGTCTGGGCGACATCCGGCGAGTCTGTTCCTCTTGACGCCCTCCAAGGCCGAAAGATCCTGGCCTTTTCCGGCATCGCCCGTCCGGATGGCTTCCGAAGAACCATAGAGGCCGCCGGGGGCCGTATCACATCCTTTCTCACATATGCCGATCATCACGCCTATACGGAAAGAGACATTTATGATATTAACTCTGCGGCCCGGAGAGACGAAGCAGAATTCATCGTAACGACGGAAAAAGATGGCGTAAAACTGGACCGAATCCCCGGTTTTGCCGAGCGTGTCCTTTTGCTTCGGATAGCGATGGAACTGCCTCGGGAACAGGATAAATTCATTGCATTGGTTATGTCTAGGATAAAGTCATGGCAGAAATAGGCTCAGGACCTCTATAGCATTATGGAAAAAACAAAGACAACAACGGTCATCCTAACTATCTTCAAGGGAATTCCCTTGCCCATACGAAAGTGGTTTTTCATGGGCCTCCTTGGTCTGTTCTACCATGTAGCCGCCCGGCAGCGGTTTATCACCCTCCATAACCTCCATCGGGCCTTCCCGGAGAAACCTATGACCGACATCATCGCCATGACCAAGGCCGTCTATCGCCACCTGGCCATCGTCGCCGCCGAATTCTTCGAACTGCCCTGGATCACCAAAGACACCCTTCACAGGTGGGTCGAGGTCGAAGGGTTGGAGCATTATCTCCAGGCCAAGGCCCAAAACAAAGGCATGCTTTCCATCATCGGCCATTTCGGCAACTGGGAGATGATGCCCGTTGTTTTTCCTCTCATTGCGGAACAGGTCCATATTATATATCGTCCCCTGGATAGTCCTATTCTGGAAAACCTGATTACCTGGGTAAGGACATGCAACGGAAATACCCTCGTACCCAAGGAGGGTTCGGGCAGGGCTATAATCCGCCTTCTCCAAAAGAACGAATCTTTCGGAATTCTCTCCGATCAAAATGTGGCGGCACGGGAAGGCGTTTTTGTCGATTTCTTCGGTCGGCCCGCCTGCACGGGGGCAGGACTTGCAATCCTGGCCATGCGAAGCGGCGCTCCTGTCGTTCCCGCCTTTATGACCCGGATGAAAGACGGCAGATACAAGCTGATCTTTCAGCCCCCCATTAAGGTCGACCGGACGGACGATTACGAAATGGATATTCTGACAAACACCCAGCGCTTCACTAAGGTCATCGAATCAATGGTCAGGCAGTATCCCGAACAGTGGTTCTGGCTACACCAGCGATGGAAAACGAAGACATGTCAAGCTGATTGATGGGGGGAGGACAGCGTTAATCTGGCCACGGCGGCCCTCTTAACCCCATCTCCACCCCTCCCTCCCCTTGAACGGGAGGGAGCTTAAGGAACCATGAAAAACACGAACGGGCATCCAGAAATATGAATTATGATACACCAATATCGCCTCTTCTTGTCCGGGGCGGCATGCAATTACCGAAGAAAGGCCTGAAACGGCTCCTGATCCGCGGCACAAACTGGATCGGCGATGCCGTCATGACCCTCCCCGCCCTGGCTTCGATCCGCAAGACCTGGCCTGATGCTTGCATCTTCATGCTTGCCAAGCCCTGGGTGGCCGACATATACCGCCTATGTCCCCATGTCGATGAGATCGTCGTCTTTGAAAGCCCCGGCAGGCACGACGGGATCATCGGAAAGATCCGATTGGCAAAGGACCTGCAAAAGTTGCGCTTCGATGGAGCCATCCTCCTGCAAAACGCCATTGAGGCGGCCATTATTGCCCGTCTGGCCCGCATACCATTTCGTGCAGGCTTTAACAGTGACGGGAGGGGGGCTCTTTTGACCCACGCCGTCAAGCGGACTGCGGAGGTAAGAAACATCCACCAGACCCGGTACTATCTGGAGATGGTAAAGGCCCTGGGTGCTGAAGACGTTCCTGTTCACGTCCGTATCGACCCGAAATTGGAAGACCTTTCCCGGATTAAGCCCCTGATCACACAATACGGTCTGGAAGATCGGCCCCTGATCGGAATGGCCCCCGGCGCCACGTACGGGGCAGCAAAAAAATGGTTTCCCGAACGTTTTGCCGCTGTTGCCGATCGTTTGGCCGACGATTTTTCAGCCGCGATTCTCTTGTTTGGAAGCGAAGCCGACCGGGAAAGCACGGCTCGTATCGAAAGTCATACCCGTCATTCCGTGATCGATCTGGCCGGTAAAACCGATCTCAGGCAAGCCATGGCCCTCATGGCCCGGTGCCGCGTCTTCATCTCCAACGACTCCGGTCTGATGCACGTAGCGGCCGCTCTGGGCGTCCCGACGATCGCCATCTTCGGCTCCACGAATCCCATAACGACGGGACCCGCAGGAAACCGAAACATCATCATCCGCAAAGACGTGCCGTGCAGCCCCTGCCTGAAGACGGACTGCCCGAAAGATTTTCAATGCATGAACCTCATTAGTGTGGATGATGTCTATGAGGCGGCAAGGAGACTGGCAGGATGATAAAACAGAGGGCTGTTTTCCTGGACCGGGATGGGACAATCAATGAAGAGGTTGGGTATCTCTCCAATCTGGATCAGTTGTCCATTATCCCCGAAGCCTTCGAGGCGGTCCGGCTCATGAATCGCCGGGGCTTCCAGGTGATCGTTATCACCAATCAGTCGGGCATTGGCCGGGGATATTTCGACGAAGCTGTCGTCGAAGGAATCCACAACCATATGCGTGCAGTCTTCCTGGCGGAAGGCGCTGTAATCGACTATTTCTATTACTGCCCCCACCACCCAACTAAAGGGCGCGGCGTCTACCTTCTCGCCTGTTCGTGCCGGAAACCCGAACCGGGTATGCTCATCCGGGCGGCAGCGGAACGGAACATCGATTTGCCGAGCTCGTACATGATCGGTGATACACTCAAGGACGTCTTGGCGGGAAAACGGGCAGGCTGCAAGGGCATCCTCGTCGAAACGGGCTATGGCCGGGATGCCGATACTACCGAAACAATACCGGATTATACGGCAAAAGACATCCTGGATGCTACCCTCTGGATATTGAAGGATATGGACGATGAATGTGAAAATGGTGCAAGCTCATGAACATTCTCATCGTCAAACTTAGCGCCGTGGGTGACGTTGTACACACACTTCCCGCCCTGGCGGCCCTGAGGCAGCTCTATCCCCGGGACCACATCACCTGGGTTATCGAGGAGGCCGCGGCGGACTTGATCATCGGCCACCCGGACCTCGACGGAGTCATCGTTTTCAACCGCAAGCTATGGATTTCCGGCATCAGGCGGGGCCGCCTCAAAGTCGTCGGCAGGGATGTAAAGTCCTTTTTTAAGACCCTGCGGGATCGGCCTTACGACCTGGTTATTGACTTCCACGGCCTGTTCAAAAGCGCCGTCGTCGTCGCTGCCAGCGGCGGCCGTCGTAAGCTCGGCTACGATAGTCTTCAGGAACTAAGCGGTCTGTTCTATAACGAAAAAATCCCCGAAGACATGGGGAAACACGCAGTGGAACGGTACCTTGACTTTTTATCCTACCTGGGCGCCGAACGGGAAGAGCCGTCGTTTCATATTCCTACAAGCTCCAAGAACACGGGGTATGTCACCGCCCTGTTGCAGGAACAAGGCATCGACCGGGAGACGACGCCGTTCGTTGCCGTCAACCCTGTGGCATTGTGGGATACAAAGCTATGGGACCGCCGCAAATTCGCAGATCTTGCCGCAAGAATCGTTCAAGAATGTGGTCTGCCCGTCATTTTTACAGGAAGCTTGAAGGAAAAGTCCTATATAACCGATATCCTGGGCCTCATCCCATCCAAATCCATCGTCGATCTCGCAGGAAAAACGTCACTGAAAGACTTGGCCTGCCTTTATGGGATGGCCGAACTCGTCATCACGACGGATTCCGGTCCCATGCATATTGCTGCTGCCATGGAGACTCCCGTGGTTGCCCTCTTCGGACCGACGGACCCCGACAGGACGGGCCCCTATGGCGAGGGGCATACGGTGGTTCGGTCATCCGTGCCGTGCAGCCCTTGCTTCCGGAAACAGTGCGACCCCTGCCGATGCATGGAGTCCATAGGCGTGGATAATGTCTTTGACGCTGTAAAAGAAACGTTGGGAATGAAGAAGATTAAAAAGGAAGGATGGCCAGAAGAACGACCAGAAGAACGAAAGGAGGGATGAAGAAGTGGCTCTTCATAAGGAATTACTAGATATTCTTGCCTGCCCGAAGTGTAAGGGAAAGATCCATCTCAACGATAAAGGAGATGGTTTGATCTGTGAGCACTGTAAGCTGATATATGAAATCAGAGACGATATACCGATTATGCTTATTGAAGAGGCAAAGTCCATAAAGCCCTGACAGCCGAAAGAACATCTTCAGGCGACACCTTTTCCAAGCATAGGCTTCGTCCCTCACCGCGGCATCCCTTTTGGTGGCAGGGGACACAGTCCATATCGGAAACAACGACGCGGTGGCACTCTCCAACGGGAGCCCAATCCCGCCAATCGGACGGTCCGTAGATCGTCACCGTAGGCGTCCCGACGGCCGCGGCAATGTGTATCGCGGCGCTATCCACGCCCATATGGAGACGGCTGAAGCTCAACAGGGCGGCAAGAACGTCGAGGCTCGTCTCCCCGGCAACTTGAAAGACCCTGCCAGGTAAGCGACGGACTATCGCCTCCGCCATGGGTCTTTCCGACCCGGACCCGATGATCACCGTCTTCACGCCAAATTCAGCGGCAAGGCCCTCCATGACGGAAACCCACCGCTCAAGGTCCCATTCCTTATAAGGCCATCGGGAAAATGGGTTCAGGGTTATCATGGTCTTTTTCAAAACCGATTCCTGATCCCAGGCCAAATCCAGGCGATGAAGGATTTTCCTGGCCAATGCCGCAGCCTGGGACGACACGTGCAACGCCGGCGCATCCGTTGTTGTGGAAATGCCTAAGCCGCGAATAATTCGTAGGGATTGTTCCGCCGCGCCATATGCTGTCCGGATGCCCTCATTAATGGGACGGACCAGATGCGTAAAGGCATGATTACGCCAAAACGACGCATCTTGGTGGAGGAGCGCGCCCCTGATAGGTGCACCGGTCAAGCGGGACAGGAAGGCCCCCCGATCACCGGACCGCAGATCGACGACCAGATCGAACGACTCGTTCTGCAGTCTGTGAAGAAATCGCACCTGCTCCGCCGCCGCCGCAAAAAAACCGCCGGCAGGAGAAGGCACCTCGAAGATTTTGTCGATATAGGGTTCCGCCGACAGAAGGGCGCCACTCCCTTCCCGGACCAGAATGGAAACTTTAGCCGACTGGTAGGCCTTGTGTAAGGAAATAAGGGTCGGCACCGTCCAGACAACATCACCGATATCCCCCAGTTGAATAATGAGGATACGACGGATAGTAGCGGCAATCTGAAACTGTTCCCGAATCATCATAAAAGGTTACTCAGAGGTTGTTCAAAAACGTTCAGATGCAAGGCGTGCAAAAGCTGAGGAATGAGGCGTACATAGAAGTACGTCGATTGACGAGGCTTGCAGTCAAGCTGTAGGGTGGATGAAGCGAAGCGCATCCACCATCCGTCGGTGGAACCGCTTTACTTGTTCCACCCTACAATGAAATAATCGAAGCTTGCAGCGTAACGCCGCAGATGGGCGTTTTTCAACAGCTTCATAGGATGCTCTCCGAATCCTGCGGCTTATACTCAGGAACAATCTCCTTCATGATCATCCGAATAGCCTGAGCGTCATGCCGTCCGGCAGCGTCATACAGCCGGGTCAGTTTATCGGCCAGTTCAGCGGGCATATCCCGGGGTGGAGCATCCTGCTGAAAGCCGTTAGGCCTAAGGACCATGATCTTTTCATGCTGGGTCGTCACGATGTCCTCGCCTTTCGTAATCAACTCTTCATAAAGCTTTTCCCCTTCCCGCAGACCCGTGAACACAATCTGGATATCCTTATCCGGCTCTTTCCCGGAGAGGTTGATCAAATCTCTCGCCATATCGGCAATCTTTACTGGCGTCCCCATTTCAAGGATAAATATCTCACCGCCCTCTCCCATGGAGCCGGCTTGAATGATGAGCTGAGAGGCCTCGGGGATTGTCATGAAGTAACGGGTCACCTCGGGATGGGTCACTGTCACGGGTCCGCCCTGCTCAATCTGGCGCCTGAAGAGGGGAATAACGGAACCGGACGATCCGACCACATTGCCGAAACGGACGGCCATGAAGCGCCGGCCCTTGCCTTGATAAGACTGGAGGATCAGCTCCGTAATACGCTTGCTGGCCCCCATGACATTCGTGGGCCTGACGGCCTTGTCCGTCGAAACGAGAACCAGTTGTTCCACTGCATATGCCGCGGCTAAATCGATAATTACCGAACTGCCCAGGATGTTGTTTAAAACGGCTTCCCAAGGATTCTTTTCGAGCATGGGGACATGCTTGTACGCCGCGGCATGAAATACAACATGGGGACGGTATTTCCGGAAGACCTCCTCCATGAGCAATTTATCCTGGACATGCCCCAACACGGTCCGGTAGGCATTGAAATAAAGTTCATGATGAAGTTCCATTTGGATCTTGAAGAGATTTTCTTCTCCGGCATCGACCATAATCAATGCCTCCGGCCGAAAGCGGACCACCTGACGGCACAACTCCGATCCGATGGAACCGCCGCAACCAGTAATCAGTACCGTCCGGCCTTCGATGTAATGGCTGATTCCTTCCTTGTCCAGGATGACAGGGAGTCTTCCCAGGAGATCCTCATAGCTCACGTCGCGAAGCTTTTTAATGCTGACCCGTCCATCAATGATTTCACCCATGCCGGGCAAGGTTTTGTATTCAATTCCGCAATGCTTGCAGGCATCGAGAATCCGCCTCATCCGTTCCCCTTTTGCGGAAGGGATGGCGATGAGGGCCTCCTTGACTTCCCAGCGCCGGGCAAGTTGAGGAAGATGATCGATGTCGCCCATAACGGGTATGCCGTGGATGGAGCGTCCCTGCTTCAGGGGATCGTCATCGATGAAACCGATAACCTGATAATGCAGTGTTTCATTTTCGTTGATCTCCCGGAGAATTTTCTCTCCCGCATCGCCGGCACCGATGATCAAGACGGGTTTCGGGTTGAGGATAACGCGGCCGAATATATTGCCACCGTTTGCATTAGAACCCATTGTAAAATAGATGCGAATCAGCAGTCGGATTCCCCCGGCCAGCAAGAAAGTCAAGACTCCATCCATGATGTACACGGCACGGGAATAATCGACAAAACGGTACAAGGAAAGGATGACGGCCATAATAAGGAGCATGGAAGTAACGCTGGCCTGCAACAGATGCCAGAAATCGCGGATGCTCGTATAACGCCACATACCCCGGTAAAGGCCAAAACCCCAGAAGATGACAATCTTCAATGGAATGATCCAGACCAGCGAATGGATGATCTTGTGGGTTAGGTGCTGATCGATGGCAAAATCAAACCTCAAGAGGTAAGCCGTAACATAGGCAGCAATGAATATCGCAACATCGCTTGCCATCATCATGTAGAGATTGGGATTTTTAAATTGTCTGCGCATATATAAGCGTCATGATTATAAGAGGGTGCAATGAGGTTAGTGCTGAACACCCTCTGCTTTGATAACCTTCCTCACCGTCAAATACAATATTTTCATATCAAATAAAAACGATCTTTTCTCCACATAAAACGCATCATACGCTACTTTTTGCGGGATAGGTATGTCATCACGGCCATTGATCTGCGCCCATCCCGTAATCCCCGGTATCACCAGGTGAACACCTCGTTCCATCCTCAAGGCGATGAGATCATCCTGATTGTACAAGGCGGGACGGGGACCCACAAAACTCATGTCCCCCGTTAGTATGCTCCATAGCTGGGGCAACTCGTCGAGGCTGTATTTGCGCAGAAAAGAACCGACAGGGGTCAGATACACGTCGGGATTCTTCAGTAGATGGGTGGCGACGGCCGGCGTATGGATCTGCATGGTCCTGAACTTGGGCATTTTGAATATGGTGTTGCCGATGCCGACCCGGTCCGACCAGTAAAGAACCGGCCCCCTGGATGTGCCTTTGACGACGACGGCGATAACAAGGATGGGTATGAAAAGCGCCATAAGTAGACAAAACGCCAAAATCACGTCAAAAACCCTTTTAGTGTTCATAACACGCCCGCCTGACGCATCTCCCGGACCGTATCCGCCCACCCTGACGCCAAATCAAATCGAGGACTGAAGCCCAGCTCATCTCGAACAAGGCGACTATCAACCGCAATATCTTCCAGGTATTTATCAATCGAAGCTCGGCGGACTGGTGACGATACACCTGCCGCGCGGGTGGCGTCTTCCATTACTCCAGCTAAAAAACTAACGGGCCCGACAGGTATGTAAAATGATGGTTTATGGCGTCCCAACGCACCATACATGGCCTCCAAAATCTCATCCAGGCGATGGTAATGTCCGTCGGACAAGTTGTACAAGCGCCCCGCAGAAGCTGGGTGGGAGAGGGCCAAAACGGCGGCGTCCGCCACATCCTTGTCATAAATCAGGGTCCGCCTGTTTTGCCCACGGCCAATGGGTATAAACCGCCGGCCGGCGATGGCCATAAGGAGCTGGCGATAGTTCCCCTTAATGCCCGATCCATATATAGCAGCCATGCGCAGGACAGTGCCCACGGGATTACCGTTTGCATCTTTTGCCGACAAAACTATTTTTTCTGCCTCAAGCTTCGACCGGCTATAAAAGGTATTCGGTCGGGGTGGCGTCCCCTCATCGACGATCTGGCCGTTTGTCTCGCCATAGACGGCAATAGTGCTGAAATAGAGAACCCGTCGGACGCCGGCCTTGACGGCCTCGTCCACAACCTTTTGCGTTCCCTGCACATTCACCTTTACATAAAGATCCTCCAGCGACGCGTCGGGATTGACGATGTGCAAAAGCGCCGCCAGGTGAATCACTCCCCATACGTCCTCCATTGCCTGGCGGACCGCCCCTGAATCGGTAATATCTCCGATTCGGGCATCCACAATCTCGGCCGGCCATTGCTCCCTTGGCAAACAGTCCAGGGACAGAGTTCGCAAACGATAACCGGCATGGCAAAGAGCCTTTACCACCCGGGGGCCGACGGCTCCCGTTGCCCCCGTCACCAGAACCAGCGGCCGATCTTTCATCTATATCGCCTCTTTAGCTTTGGGGAGGCTGTTCAAAAATGCCCATATGCAAGGCGCGCAAAAGCTGAGGAATGAGGCGTACATAGAAGTACGTCGATTGACGAAGCTTGCGGCGCAACGAAGCAGATGGACGTTTTTCAACTGCCTGTTAATCTTATGCGCCATGGCTACTCTCAATACAGTTTCCAACCCCACTTACGGAAATACTTCATCCCGCTGAGGATAAACACAAGGGACATTTTCCAGTTTTTCTGTGATTCACGCTGCCATAAATGAGTAATATGCACATACGGATAATAAACGGTCTTATACCCCTCCCGCTGGAATCTCCGGGAAAGGTCGGCATCCTCGAAATACAGGAAGAAACGAGGGTCGAAACCGCCGACCTTCTTTAGCACCTCCGTGCGGCAAAACATGAAGGCCCCCGTCATAAATGGCACTTCATAGATATCCTCATAACCCACATCCCGCATTTCGTAGCGATCGAGCCGCTTTTTTAAAAAAGGGAAGGCTGTGCCATCCAAGGAAAAACGCCGCAAAAAGAGGTCCAGGACATTGGGCGGCCGTTTGTTAAGATGCTGGAGGGATTGATCCTTGTTTAAAACCCAGGGACAAACCATGCCGACGTCCGGATGTCTGTCCAGATAATCGCTCAAGGCTTCGATAACGCCTTTGGGAATAATCACATCGGGATTCAGAATCAGGGAATATTTGCTTGGCTCGCTACGGCAGATGCACCAATTGTGCCCCTTGCCATAACCCAGGTTGTGTCCGATGTGATGATAGAAGACATTTTCCCTCTCAAGATTAGACATGGAGAGCGGCTCGGGAGAATTATCGATGATGTAGAGCTTGATATTAAGGCTTGTATCCAGAACGCCTGTCAGAATGTTTTCAATCATCCATGACGGATTCCGGTATAAAACTACGGAGACGACACAGTCAAAGGACGCCGGGCAAGCCTCCGCAGCCTCTTCGCAAAAATGGGACAGGATCTGACGGGCAGCACTCGTTACAGAAAAAGCACCCTGAAGCAGCCTCCGGGCATTCAATCCCAATTCACGTCTCAAACTTGCGTCTGCTATCAACCGGACGGCATAATCTGCAAGGCATGCGTCATCACCGTTCACGCACACCAGACCGGCATGGTTTTCCTCAATGACCTCTTTAAGGTCGTTGCCGGGATTGATACTGGCCAGGATGGGCTTTGCTTTGTCCATGTAACTCAGCATCTTGCCCGGAAAGTTTTGCGTCTTCAAGCCACGGTCCAGGGAAATGAGCCCCACGTCGAACTCGGAAAGCATGGCCAGATAAGAGTCCTGATCGACGGAAGGATGGATGGCAATATTTGACAGGCCTCGAGTCGCAATTATTTCCCGCAGGCGAGCCACTTCAGTGCCGTCACCGACAAGCAGGAAAAAAGCAGATGGGTCAGATCGTAAATTTTCCGCAAGGCGGATGATGTTGTCCATATCCTGGGCAATGCCGATATTGCCGCCGTAAAAAAAGACAATCTTATCTTTGAGCCCCATCCGGTTTCGATAGGAATCGGTATGGACACGATCCTCCGTGGTGGAGGCCCAGTTGTAAAGAACCTCCAAGCGAAAAATCCGGTCAAGGCCGCGATCCGAAAAATAATGCAGGTTGGCCGGGGATTGAACGCCTATGATATCGGCCGCCCAGTAATTTTGCAGTTCCATTCGCTTAAAATATTGATAGATGATACTGTTTTGACCCAGAAGACCGGCATCCACGGACCATTGAGGGAAAATATCCCTCAGGATCAAGTACGACGGACATCGATTGAGATCTTTCAGTTTGGCCACCAGAGCGCCGAAAAAGATCGTCGGGGAATAATATACGATCAGGTCACAGGGATGGTCCTCAAAATAGCGTTTCCCCTGATGCCACATCGTCTCGGACAGTCTGATCTCATTGATGGCTCTTAACCACCGGGATGCGGCCTTGATCTTTCCCGTCCTTATTCGAAGAACATCGATACCTTCTTCACGTGAATATTGGCTATCCTGCCCAATACGGTCATCAGGGGCAACAACCGTCACGTCATGCCCCATATGCGTGAATTCCACTGCCAGATCGTGGATCAACTTAGCACTGGCAATGGGAGAAGGCAGGTAGTAAACGACGAAAAGGAAAATTCGCATTTAAAATAGCCACTCTTGGGCAGGCTGTTCAAAAATGCTCAGATGCAAGGAGCGCAAAAGTCGAGGAAAGAGGCGTACATAGAAGTACGTCGATTGACGAGGCATGCAGCACAACGCAGCAGATGGGCGTTTTTCAACAGCCTGCTTCAGGTTATTTAAACCAGACAGTGCGATCGACATAGTCCGTATAACTCATAATAATGTTGAGGACTTTTTTCGACACATTCTCGACATCGTAATCCCCGACCAGTCGAAACGGCCGGCTTTGGCCGGCGTACTGGGCAGTTACCGCATCCATGGCGGCAATGACCCGGTTCGCCTGGAGGCCGCACATGATAAGAGTCCCCTCGTCCATTCCCTCCGGCCGTTCGTGGGCCTGACGAACTGTCACAGCCGGGAAACCCAGAATCGACGACTCTTCCGTAATAGTACCGCTATCGGAAACGACGCAAAATGCATGCATCTGAAGTTTCACATAGTCCGGAAACCCGAGGGGCTTTAAGAAGCGGATCCGCTCATCGGCACTGGAAATACCTAACTTATCCAGCTTTTTTCTTGTCCGGGGGTGAACGGAAAAGATTACAGGCAGGTCATAGCGCTCGGCCAAAACCTGGAGGGTTTTTAGGAAATCATTGAAATTAACCTCATTATCGACATTTTCTTCCCGATGGACGCTCATGACGATATAGGCACCCTGCGATAGATTTAATCGTTTCAGGACATCGGAGGCATCTATGCTTGCCTTGTAATACGTCAGGACCTCTTTCATGGGAGATCCTGTCTTGATCACCGTTTCCGGTTTTATCCCTTCGGCAAGAAGATAGCGGCGGGCGTGTTCCGTATAGGGCATGTTGATGTCGCTAATATGGTCGATTATCTTGCGATTGATCTCTTCAGGAACCCGCTGATCAAAACAGCGGTTTCCCGCCTCCATATGGAAAATGGGAATCTTACGCCTCTTCGCGGCAATAGCGCCGAGGCAGCTGTTCGTATCACCCAGGAGGAGAAATGCATCCGGTTTTTCCTTTTCCAGAACCTCATCAATCTTGGCAATAACATTTCCGATGGTCCGGGCAACCGTTGTCCCTGCGGCATCCAGAAAATAGGACGGTTTGCTGATTTCGAGTTCATTGAAGAAGATTTCGTTCAATTCATAATCATAGTTTTGCCCTGTATGAACCAGGACATGATCCGTGAACCGGTCAAGCTCGTGAATCACCCGGCACAGTTTAATAACTTCCGGACGCGTGCCGACAAGCGTAACTACTTTCATTGTCATGATGTTGTTCCTTCCCGGTTGTCAATATACTGGAACAGCCACAACAAATAGGCTGTTCAAAAGCTTGTCCCGGACCTGATCCGGGATGTTCAGATGCAAGGCGCGCAAAAGCCGAGGAAAGAGGCATACTGTGCCGTATGTCGATTGACGAGGTTTGCAGCGCAACGCAGCAGATGGGCGTTTTTCAACAGCCGGGTTACCTAAGGAGTTCTTCATCCTTACTCAGCACCACATCATCAATCATCAGCCTATGGCGCTTCAACAGTTGGATCGTCCCATCCAGATCCAAAACATTATCGGCAGAACTGTATTCCTTGGTCAGGATGTTAGGTTCACAGACGCCGGCCTCGCACAATTCGGGCAACATAGGCGTAATGGCATAATAGCCGCCACGGGCAACGCAATGGTTCGCTTCTTCCTCGGAAACAAGACTTTCGTGCATCTTTTCCCCCGGACGTATTCCGGTGATTTCGATGGAGCAGTTCCGATCCCCGATCAAGGCCTTGGCGATATTGATCATTGTGGCCGAAGGTGCCCGGGGAATATAGGTATCACCCGGCTTTGCACAACGAATGGCCGCAAAGACCGTATCTACAGCCTGGTTCAAGCTGAGAAGAAAACGGGTCATCTCGGGAACTGTAACCGTCAGAGGTCCGCCATTTCGGATTTGATCATGAAACAAGGGAACGACTGAACCTCGGGAGGCCAGGACATTGCCGTAACGTACACAAATGAAACGTGTCCGGCGGTTCAAGATATTTGCGGAAGTAAATATCCTTTCCTGGATGGATTTGGTCATTCCCATGACGTTGACGGGCTTACAGGCCTTGTCCGTGCTGATCCCGACAACGGTTTCGACAGGATGGTTGTTTTCCTCTATGGCACGGACAATGTTTGCAGCCCCCATACAATTCGTCATAAGGGCTTGAACTGGAAAATACTCACACGAAGGAACCTGTTTGAGGGCCGCGGCATTGATGACGATATCGGCCTGACCGACCACGGACCGGACATCGGCGTAGTTACGGACGTCACCGATACGGAATTCAAGGATATTCATGAAATTTCGATAGATCACCTCATCGGTCGCCACAAGCTTGTGCAGATAGGACATCCTCATGTCATGCTGTTTGGCCTCGTCGCGGGAAAAAACTATCACCTTTTTCGGCGCCCCGAGTTCCGCACTCAGGATACGGTGAACCACCGTCTTCCCTAGCGATCCTGTACCGCCGGTAATCACTATGGTTTTATTCTCAAAAATGGGCATTTTTCGCCTCCTTTTTCAATGACTTGTAAGATATATAATGGTTGTACATCCGCTCGACCAGTTCGGTCCAGGACGGCGGCTCATAGCCCGTCGCAGCTCGGAAACAGGAAGAATCCAGTGAGCGGTCCTGATAAAAGTCTTCATAAGGGGTTATTTCGATATCTTTCTTGTAACGGGCCGCCACAAGTTTCAACAGATCATATTTCGATATTGGAGAGGATGAAACATGGTAGACACCCTGCAAATCGGAATTCGGCAAGACATACTGCATCATTATCCGCGCAAATTCAACGGTCGGAAAGCCGGAATAAATAGCTTTTGTGAAACCGTTCGCCTTACCCTCCTGGGCAAGAAACCATTCAACCAGTCCCAGTCGCCCCTTCAGTTCATGGCCGATAATGGAAGACCTCAATGTTACACAATGGGGATAAGCAACCTCGCCCAGGAATTTCGATCTGCCATAAAGATCTACGGCATTCGATGGGTCCGTCTCCTTATAGTTGCCTTTCAAGCCGTCAAAAACACAATCCGTGCTGATATGAATCATCCTGGCGCCTGCAGTTCTGCAGATCAGGGAGATACGGTGCGGAAGAAGGGAATTAATCGTAATGGCCGACAGAGGATCGCCGGCCATTGGCAATTGCTTGATCAGGCCTATACAGTTGATGACGACATCCGGCCGGATCGACGCAAGTGCGCGAATGACCGTGTCGAAGTTGTCCGCATCGACACCGATGCGTACCTTCTTCACAAGATCCGGAGAAAACCAAAGGTCGAGACCATCGGAGGTTCGGGCCGTCGCATAAACATCCAACGTATCGTCACTGGATAGGATATTAAACAGCGTGTGGCCCAACATCCCCGTACCACCGAGAATCAGGATTTTTTGTCGCATGTTGTCTTCTTTCCGCTTTTGTGATTTTTTGTCATATGTTCACTGCAGCGCTTTTTCCGAAAGAATGCGGCGATAGAGCGCAACATAACTATGGACGATGCTGTCCCATAAATAGTGATCTTTTACATAGGTTTTCAGGGCCTCCCCCATGCCCTTTCGCTTTATAGGATCAAGGTTCATCATGTTCAGAAGCCCTGCCTGCAATCCCTCCGCGGAGGCTGGAACAACCATACCGCCGCCGAAACGTTCGACCTCGCCAAAACCGCAACGGTCGGTCAACAAAACGGGGACCCCGTTGATACCCGCCTCTAGGGCAACGATGGACATGGCCTCCTGCCGGGACGGCACGGCCAGGATGGATGCCGCCTGATAAGCCCCGATCTTGTCCCGGCCACCAAGATAACCAGGAAAATGGACCCGGTCGGAAAGGCCGTATTCATGGGTCATGCGCTTCAATTCCGGCAGCAGTCCTTCATCGGGTCCGGCAAAAACGAGATGAACATCTCCCATGAGATCACGGTTAAGGCCGAAGGCTTGCAGCAACAGATCAGGCCCCTTGATGGCATTAAGCCTACCCATGAACAGGATGAACGGCGCCTGCCCCAGACCGGCAGCCTGGCGAAAAGCGCCGGGATCACCTTCCCGGCCGGTCTCTTCATCAATCCCATTGGGGATGATCGATACGCAATCGGGTGATATTCCGTAGTCACTGAAATGAGTTTTTTCGTCAGCCGTTATGGCAATATGGCCGCTTGCCAGACGAATGATCGCATCCCCCACAATCAGATTGTACAATTTCTTAATCTTGCGGGAACGGCCGAAAATCGGTAGCGATCCCGCAGGACAGACCACATAAGGTTTTCCCAGGCGCCGCGCCGCCCGATACACCAGGGCATTGAGCATTGTCCAGTGGTTCATCAGGTGGATGATGTCCATCTCGCCAACTAGTTCCATGATGGCACCATACCTCGCCATGGGTATATAAAAACGCCGGGATAAAACCGGCAAAGCCACCACCAGGACAGGGTCCAGGGATTGTCGATGTTTGAGGGTCATGCCCGCATCCATCGTCAAGATTGTGCAATCCATACCGGCCCGTGCCAGATAACGGCTCATCTGAAAGGTCCGTTCGGCTGTCCCGGCGCCTGCGACAGGGTCGAGGGACATGTTCACATTCAAGATTTTCACGGGCTATAGTAAGCCTCATGCATTGATGATGTTCTGTTCACTCTCCCTTGAAATAATCGACCACCATATCGATTAACGAGCGATTCCCTTCATGGTGCCCCGGATCGATCTTCAATTGCTTCTTTTCCGAAGATAACTCTTCCCAAAAGACCAGCTCGCCGCCGATGCAACGAAAAACCCTCAAAATCGCAGGATAAAGCTCATGGGCGATATACGGCCTTGTTATGCGAGTATTCCCATCGAAGTATATTTCCACCTCCTTGAGGCAATGCCGCGTCTCGTTACGTACATGCGGCAGGGGCACGACCATGTTGACACCCTTCACGAAGTGTTTAAAATCTACCCATGACGTGGCCTTAATATGGGCATCAACAAGACCTTCGATCGCATCATCTGTCGTGTCAATAATAAACAGAAGAGACAAATAATAGGATGCGGCCTGACCCTTTTTGGGTTCCGAAATCTTGCAAAGCCCCTGGATATTCTCATTGGAGCGTATCGCCAATTGAAAATCGAAGAATGCCAGTATCTCTTCCCGATCGAACAAATCGATGAGTTGCTGTTTCAAATCGATGATCTTTTCATGCCTCATGGGATCGCCTTTCAAAAAATATTTGGGTTCTTGACCACTGCATCCTCGTAGAGCCTTTCAAGGATAGCGTCGACAATCTGTTCAACGCTTTGGATATCCGTCTCAACAACCATCTCGGGATGCAGCGGTTCTTCGTAGGGAGAGCTGATACCGGTAAATTCGCCGATTTCCCCGGCTATGGCCTTTTGATACAGTCCGTGGGGATCGCGCCTTTTGCATACATTGAGATCGCATTTGACATAGATTTCATAAAACCGCAAGGGAGGGAGAAGAGATCGAACCCTCTGCCGGTCCCTCATAAATGGTGAAATAAAGGTACAGATCACCACATCACCCGACTCAAAAAACAGCCGGGCCACTTCCCCCGCCCGGCGGATATTCTCCCGGCGGGCCTCCTCGGAAAAGCCGAGATCGCCGCAAAGACCATGCCTTAAATGATCTCCATCCAGGAGCATTGTCCGGCACCCGAGCTCAAAAAGTTTTTGTTCCAAACACTTGGAAATGGTCGTTTTACCAGACCCGGAATATCCCGTTAACCATAAGACGGCAGCCTTGTGATTGTTTCGAGCTTCTCTTTGCTCTCGGGGGATGTTCAATCCATGCCAAACAATATGGGGAGATTTTACCCCGCTCCCGTCGTCTTCGGCTCTTTCACCGGGGACGTCGCTGATCGACCTGGGAACTCCCCGGATCATGCCTCCCGCAACGGTATTGTTTGTCACTGGATCGATCAGGATGAAGCTTCCCGTCGCGCGATTGATTTTATAGGGATCAAAAAAAACAGAGTTTGCGGTGCTGATTTCCACCCGCCCGATCTCGTTGAGATCGAAGGAGTCCGCCTGTTCCCGATGGAGGGTGTTGACATCAATTTTGTAGATGATTTTGCTGATATATGCCTTCACATACCGTGTTGTGTGTTTCATGATGTACGGCGTCGTCATGTTGGACGCCGCTTCGTCCATCCAGCAGATGATTGCTTCCAGCCGGTTCCCTGCATGAGGAAGATTCTTTTTCCTGACGATCATGTCTCCACGGCTGACATCAATCTCTTCATTCAACGACAAGACCACAGACTGGGGGGCAAAGGCTTCGGACAGCAGGCCGTCGTAAGTAGTGATTGCCTTAACTGTGGCTGATTTTCCAGAAGGCAAAACGGTGATTTCTTCTCCCGGCATGATTGTACCGGACGCAATCTTTCCGGCAAATCCCCGAAAATTGAGATGGGGCCGGATGACGTACTGAACGGGAAAACGGAAATCCACCAGGTTCCGATTGGCGGAAATATGGATGTTCTCCAGATAATGGAGGAGTGTCGGGCCGTCGTACCAGGCCATCTTGCCGCTCTTTTCCACAACGTTGTCACCCTTCAGGGCTGAGACGGGGATAAAGACGATATCGTCAATATCAAGCTTCTGTGAATAATTTTCGTATTCTCCGACGATACGGGCAAAGACGTCCTCATTGTAATCGACAAGGTCCATCTTGTTGACAGCCACGATCAGATGTGGAATCTGCAACAGGGAAATAATAAATCCGTGCCGTTTGGACTGGGTCAGCACACCGTTTCGGGCGTCAATAAGAATGATGGCGCAATCGGCGTTGGATGCCCCCGTCACCATGTTTCGCGTATATTGAACATGGCCGGGCGTGTCTGTGATGATGAACTTTCGCTTCGGCGTCTCAAAATACCGGTGGGCCACATCGATCGTGATGCCCTGCTCCCTTTCAGCCGCCAGACCGTCGAGGAGATAGGCCAGATCAACATCCTTGTATCCTTTACGCTTGGACGTCTTCTCTATAGCCGCGTACTGGTCCTCATAGATGGATTTCGTCTCGTAGAGGAGCCGGCCGATAAGCGTCGATTTCCCGTCATCGACACTGCCTGTCGTCGTGAAGCGCAGGAGGGATTTTTCGCCGTATAGCATCAGAAATACCCCTCTTTCTTTTTCTGCTCCATCGAACTGTCGCTCGTCAGGTCAATTACGCGGTTTTCCCGTTCCGACTTCGTTGCAGACCGCACTTCCCCGATAATCTCGTCGATAGTCGTCGCATTGGAGGCGATGGCTCCTGTACAGGGAATGCAGCCCAAGCTTCGGAAACGGCACATGACGCGTTCGATTCTTTCTTCACCCACGATATCACCGCCTGGACCGGCTACGGAAGAAAGCGAACGGGGGATCAAAATACCGTTACGAACGATCACATCCCGTTCACGTGCATAATAGATGGGTACGATGGGGATATTCTCCAGTTTGATGTACTGCCAGATATCCTGTTCCGTCCAGTTGCTCAAGGGGAAAACGCGCACCGTCTCACCCTCGTTGATCCGTGTGTTGTAGAGATCCCAGAGCTCTGGTCGCTGGTTTTTCGGGTCCCATTGACCAAAAGCATCTCTCAGTGAAAAAACTCGTTCCTTGGCGCGTGATTTCTCCTCTTCCCGCCTTGCCCCGCCGAACGCCGCGTCGAAACCATGCCTGCGTAAAGATTCAACCAGGGCCCCCGTTTTGAGATAACTGCAACACTTATCGACTCCCATATGGGCCGGGTGGCAGCCTTGGGCGATCCAATCCTCGTTTCGCTCGACGATCAATTCAGCACCGATCTGGCGGCAAAAGGCCTCCCGAAAGTCGTACATCTCGGGAAATTTATAACCCGTATCTATATGCATGAGGGGAAAAGGAAATTTCCCCGGATAGAAGGCCTTCTGGGCAAGACGCACCATGACGCTGGAATCCTTGCCTACGGAATAGAGCATGACGGGATTCTTAAACTCTCCCGCCACTTCCCGCATGATGTGAATGGATTCCGATTCGAGTTGTCTCAAAAACGATATGGAAAAAGAACTCATGTCAGCTTATTTCTCCGCTAATATAGGCGCGGGTTTTTTCATCTTGCGGATCGCCGAAGAACTGTTCCGACGGTCCGTGCTCCACCAGATCCCCCATGTACAGGAAAACGATATAATCTGCAAGGCGGCGCGCCTGGCGAAGGATATGGGTCACCACAATAATGGTATAATCCTGTTTCAGGAGTTTGAACCGTGCTTCGACAAGTTTGGCCGAAATGGGATCGAGGGCCGATGTCGGCTCGTCGGCGAGGATCACCTCGGGCTCGATGGCTAGAACCCTCGCCAGGGCCAGGCGCTGCTGTTGCCCAATGGAGAGTTTTGATGCCGGCGCGTGAAGCCTATCCTTAACCTCCCCCCAGAGCCCCGCCAGGCGAAGATAGTATTCGACAAGGAGGGCCATGCCTTTCCCCTTTCTTCGATCCGGCGATTTTCCCGCCAGGCATTCGTCAAAGGTATGATGGAATGTTTCATGTTCCGATAGCCGCCGAAGAGTACAGTCGACATCGAGTTTATGAATCCTGGGGCCAAAGGCAACATTGTCGTAGATGGACATGGGCAGGGGATAAGGCCTTTGGGACAAAAAGCCGACCTTCTTTCGCAAGTCGATAACATCTGTACCGTTGCTGTAAATGCTCATCCCGTCGATGCAGATATCACCTTCCACACGGACATCCTCGTTGAGATCAAGGAGGCGGTTGATGCTCTTCAGAAGTGTTGTCTTTCCGCACCCGGACGGGCCGATAATGGCGATGATGCGCCGTTCGGGCAAATCCAGGGTAATATCCCGGATCACCTGATGACTTCCGTAGGAAACAGTCAATTGCTTTAAATGGATGTTCGACATAAGCGGTGGCTACCTAACGATATGCCTCGAAAAACGCCACCCGAGAAGCCGGGAGAGGATGTTGACAGCCAGAATGATCAAAATCAGGATCAGGGCCGCCGCATAGGCCCGTTCCTGGACTTCCGGCACGGCGGTCCCGGCCTGAAAGAAAACGGCAAGCGGGAGCGATGCTACTGGATCCAGCAAAGAGGTGGGAATTTCATCCGTATATCCTGCGGTGAAAAGGATCGAGGCGGCATCTCCGATCCCGCGACCGAAGGCCAGGATGATGGCCGTGCATATCCCGGGAAAAGCCTGTCTGAGAACCACGGTCAGCGTCGTTTCGATCTTTGTCGCCCCAAGGCCGTAAGAGATCTCTTTAAGTTCGAACGGAACCATGCGGATGGCCTCATCCATGGCCCTGATCATGATGGGGATTATTAGAAGAGTCAGGACGATCATTCCGCCAAGAAGGGATGCCCGCAATCCGAAGTAGACCATCACGACAAAGCCAAAGATACCGTAAACGATGGAGGGTGTGCCCCAGAGGATATCCAGCGTCAGGCGTGTCACATCGGCAAGGCGTTTGGACGTATAGTCCTTTTGCAGGGCCAGGGCGACGGGAAGGCTGATCATCATGGCCATCACGATCGATCCGGCTACAAGGTAAAGGGAACCTACGATGGCATTGGCAATGCCCCCCTCCTTGCCGAGATAGTAACCGCCCTGGGGTGTCTCAAGGATCATGGACAGATTTATGGCGGAAAAGCCTTTGACGGCTACGACGACGACAATTCCCACCAGACTCGACAGGACTAAAAAAAGTGCCGTAGCCATGAGGCATTTAAACAGATACTCTTCCAGTTTTCTGGAAGTCATTCTTCCCATCGGCCTCCCGTCGTCAAAAGGGTATAATGGGCCGTCAGGCTGAAGAGGGCCACCAAAACCATCAAGATGAGGGCCGCCGACATGAGAGCCGAATCATATAGGGGAATGGACATAACCTCTCCATAATTATTGGCGATAAGGGCAGGCAGGGGATAGGCCGGGTCAAAGATCGAAGACGGCACCTCGGCCACATTTCCCACGACCATAAGCACGGCCATGGTCTCGCCGAAGGCGCGGGCAAAGCCCAGCACAACGGCGGCGATCAGCCCTCGACGGGCCTTTTTCAGTACCACATGCTTGACCGTTTCCCATTTCGTGGCTCCCAGGGCCAGGGCGCTCTCCCGGACCTGATCCGGAACCATGCGCAAGACCTCCACGGACACCGAAATGACAAAAGGAGTCACCATCACGGCAAGGATCAAACCGCCCGAAAGCAGGCTATAGCCCGTCGTGAGTTTCCCCAGAAATTCCCCCAGCATTCTTACGAAAGGAACGATGACCAGGACACCGCAGAGGCCGTAGACCACCGATGGGATTCCGGCCAAAATATCGATGATGAGTCAGACCGACTCCCGAAACCGGCAACCGGCATATTCCGAAAGATAGATCGCACAGAGAAGGCAGACGGGAATGGAAATGGCCATGGCCATGGCCGTTACTTCCACCGTGCTTATAATGAAGGGAAACAGGCCATAAACCCCCTTCAGAGGATGCCAGACGGAAGAAAATAACAATTCGGACAGAGATGTTCGCGATAGGATCGGCTCCGATTTTACAACAAGACCAATAAAGATTATAAAGGCCAGGGCATGGACGAAGATGACGCTTCCGCGCATCGTCAACCAGGCAAAGCATTCTTTGTACTGCCTTCTCCGAAGCCCGTAGTTCATTGCGTTTCTCTTATCCAATACTCCGCATTCTCTTTAACGCCCCATTTTGTTCAGTGCGCTTTTTAGCTGTACGGGACTGATCCGTAAGTAGCCGACATCTTCAACATATTTTTGACCAGACGTCAAAATCCAGCGGACAAACTCCTTGGCAGACCCTTTAAAGGATTCCTTCGACACAAGATACAGGTCTCTCGCAGGCGGCGACGGGTAAACACCGGAAACGACAGCGTGAATCGCCTCCTGCTTTGTTCGCAGCCGTTCCGAAGGATCAATCTTGCCATTTTCATTGGCGTCGATGGGCACAATCTGAATCCCCGGTACGGGCCTCCCCGTTTTCATATCATAGGCATAGTTGAGATTGTTAAACCCGATGCCCGACACATCCTTTCTGACCGCTTCGGCAACACCGGGATCACCGTATACGGCGACACCGCCCAGGTCCTCCTGCTGTTTCCCCAGATACTTCGCCCACGTTTCAGCAGCCCCGCATGAATCGGACCGCGTATAAACCCGGACCTTCTGCGGACTCACCACACCGGCCAACTCACCCCACGTCATAGGACGACCGCTGATCCACAGATCGACAAAGGCTTTTTTCTTGAGGCCCTTTTTCATCAGTTCCGCAAGGACAGGGTTGTTCTGGTTGATTGTGGGAAAAACGGCATCCTTGACCACGGGAATATAAAATGCCTTCTGTCTCGCTTCTTCCTGCCTTATCTCCCGGGAAACCATCCCGATATCGACCAATCCCGAAAGGGCATCGACGACGCCTTTGCCGGCGCCTCCCGCTGAAATGTCAATCCGCACTTTCGGGTTCACCTTCTTGAATTCTTCCGCCCATTTGACCATCATAGGGTATAGAGCCCACGCCCCGGACACACGAATCCGGCCTTGGACACTTAAAGCAGGGGATTGATTTCCGGCTGCAGCTTCATTTATCCCGGCTAATCCTACCAAGAGAAAACATGAAACCCAAACGGCAATCACAACACCGCATACCACTTTTTGACTGACAGACCTAATAACTTGCATTTATTCCCCTATAACGCTGTTCGTTTAGAACTTTCTGTTTTTCTCCCTCCCTTTCAAGGGGAGAGTCGTGGTGGGATGGGGTAGATTTCAGAATTTCAGCATCCCGAAACGGTTCATCAAACGACTAAACAGCATGGGCCTTTCCAACAACCTCCATATGTACTCATCGGTAACAATCTTACCAGCCTGAATGCGCTTTCGATCCTGCCAGGCCTGCCTTAAGCCCTTCACGGCATCACGCTTCGCCCGCATAAAATCAACACCCCGTCCACTCATCACAAAATAAACAAAGGCAACAAAGTCATAGATAAAATGGGAAAACATGGACCGGACAATCAACCCGCCGGGCATGTTCCGGATGTAAACCCACTCCAGGTTCCGATGGCTATAGTACACCGATATGGGCGAATCGTGGACGATACTGCCGCTCCCCTTGTGATGGACCTTTGCCTCCGGCACATACAAGCATTTATATCCTTTGAGTTGGGCCCGGAAACTCAGATCCACATCCTCATAAAGCAGGAAAAAGTCTTCTTCGAAGAGCCCCGTATCCCAAAGCATGGCCATCCGATATAGCGCCGCGCCCGCACAGGCACCAAAGACCCAGGCGCGACAGCTATAATCCTCAGCCGAGCATCCTCTTCCCTTTAGAAGGGCCGTTCCTGCTGTGGTATATGCATCACCGGCCCGATCGATGATATCCGGTGTGTCATAAAAAAGCATCTTCGAGGCGGCAAAGCCTGCTTCGGGATGGGTCTCCAAGGCATCCACCAGTCGTTGCAGCCACTGAGGATCGGGAACGGCATCATTGTTCAGAAGTGCAACATAAGGAGTTTCGACGGACCGAAGGGCGACATTATTGGCCGCAGCAAATCCGACATTAGTATTTAAAGCAATGACCCGAACATCGGGATAGTTTTTTTGACTAAATCTACGGACCCATCCTGGGAAGCATTGTCAACCATTATCACTGAAAAGGGCTGGAAGGCTTGCCGCTGAAGGCCATCCAGACATTCAGAAATAAATTTCAGGCCATTCCAGTTGACGATGACGACTGTTACCACATGCACCCAAGGGTTATCGTTTATGCTCAACAAGACCGATCAGGTATTCACCATATTGGTTTTTTGCCAGAGGTTCTGCCAGGGCAAGCAATTGCTTCTTCGTGATGTAGCCCTTACTGTAGGCAATTTCTTCCAGGCAGGCGACTTTGAGCCCTTGGCGGTGTTCGATAGTGGCTATGAAATTGCCCGCTTCCAGAAGGCTTTCATGGGTGCCCGTATCCAACCATGCCATACCGCGGCCCAGGATCTCGACCTGCAGTTTGCCCCGCTTCAGATATTCCTTGTTGACATCTGTAATCTCCAGTTCGCCACGGGCGGAAGGCTTAAGATTTTTCGCAACTTCAATCACGTCGTTATCATAAAAATAAAGGCCGACCACGGCATAATTGGACTTTGGCTTTGCCGGTTTTTCTTCCAGACTCTCCGCCTTCCCTTGTTCATCAAAAGACACAACACCGTAGCGTTCCGGGTCTTTCACCCAATAACCGAAGACAAGGGCGCCGTCTGAAAGGGCGCCCGCCTTCTCCAGCAACGCCGACAGGCCATAGCCATGGAAGATATTGTCTCCCAAAACCAGACAGACATTGTCCTTTCCGATGAAGGAGTCGCCAATAATGAACGCCTGGGCCAAACCACCGGGATGGGGTTGTTCAGCGTAGGAAATTGACAACCCCAGGTGGTTGCCATCATTGAATAATTCCTTGTAAAAAGGCAAATCCCGGGGCGTTGATATGATGAGAATCTGCCGAATCCCGGCCAGCATCAGGATAGACAGGGGATAGTAAATCATGGGTTTGTCAAAAACGGGAAGAAGCTGCTTTGATACGGATGATGTTATTGGATAAAGCCTTGTGCCCGAACCACCCGCGAGTATGATGCCTTTCATGGATGTTGTTTTTGATAATGTCATCATTTATTAAAATTTCTCCTTTGCATAATCTCATCCCTATTTCTGTCAAGAATGACCCTAAAATAAGGAACTCAAATCGATAATCTCATACAACATTGAGGAAACAATCTCTATATAGCAATGCAATCTTTCGCCACTGATCACCCGCTAATTTTTTTCTGCCCCTGCATTTTAAAATATACGACCCACTATCCAAGTCGGATGGCCTAAGGGAAAGGTCTGTGCATCGCTAGCGAAACACTTACTGGTGACTCCACTCTATCGGAAACAAACTTGCCAAATTTTATCAACGGACGCTCAATAACCCTGTAAGAAAACTCAACCAAGATTAGAATAATAATAATAGAAGTCAAAGCCATCATAATTTCATCCCCGGAACCCAAAACCTTTCCAACCTGATGTGCATAAAAATCCCATAAGGTCACAGTAATGCTAAGTGCAAGGCTATGAAGCAAATATAGACTATAAGACCTGTTACCGGCCCAAGTCAGCATCGACGCGAACGGCTTTAGAGGGAAAATGCTATCATGCTGATACGTTGCAGCAAGCACAAAAACACCAGAAAGAATTGCGGACAAAAATGGATGGAAGGAAATTTCATGCATGCCTTGGACAAAAAGTAAAAGGCTCAGCAACATCAGGTTATAGGTAAGAGACGTAAATGTATTTTTAAACTTAAAGATATCAAATGCTTGATAAAATCTGCTCTTAGTAAAAAAATACAACAAAACGCCAATCATTAATCCATCGAAACGAAATAATTTATACAATATAACGTTGTTGTGCATTCCGACAATGATTTGTAGCACTAGTGCTAGTAGCAATAGGATCGTCAAGATAGCTACTTTCTTCTGCACGGTTCGAAAAGCCAATAGAAGAAATGGAAAGAGCAGATAAAACTGTTCTTCAACCATTAAACTCCAAAAAAAACCAAAGGTTTGCCAATGGATACGGCTAGGCCAATCCAAAGCCAGCAAAATATTATAATGCAATGTAAGAATCGAAAAAACTGAGGTCAGATTGATATCCATGTTCCCAAAAACTGATCCCTGACCAGATACCCAGGACAAAGATAGGGAAATAACTATACAAAAAATTGCAGCTGGGATAATTCTAAAAATCCTTCGAATGTAAAATGAAAAAACAATATTCGCTACTTTTTTTCTCCTATTTTCCACATCAGTAATAACAGGTTCATAGTCTTTCCGGTCACGAATTATCACCGAACGCGCTGATCCCACTGCTTTGACTTTAGGTTTTACAAGAGGCAATTTCACCTTGACACGCCCCGGCCCAGGCATATTCGTATAATAGGTGGTCTCCCCCCCATCGGTAAAAACGTACACATCAGCCGATTCTGCGCTGCTTGCAGTGAGCAACATGATAGCCATAATGGTGGCCATCAGTATCGGTACACTATCAAAATAACGCATACTTTCATCGTCCCATCGTCCTGGTGGCATCGAACATTTTCAACTCCGTTTCTTTCTTCCCTTGCTTGAGTTTCACTGAAAGAGGCGTAATAACGGAAATAACGGAACCATCACCGAGCATTCCCCCAACCGGCATAATGGAAACGACTCCATTGGCACTGCGCAAAACGGCCTTTTTCTCCTGGCCACCCAGGATGCCGATCAATGTGTATATTACGGGAGAAAGAGTCTTGTTTTTATGCTGTTCCATTGCCTTCGCCGGTTGATGGCTGACTGCGGCATTAAACAATTGCAATCCCTTCTTTTCTTTCCCCCTTTGAAGTTCAACGGACGTATTATTTATCGTAATGATAACATAATCATCAATCATTTTTTTACCCGTGGTCATGTTGATAATGGCACCGGTATACTCCCTGAAGACCGCTTTGTTTTCTTTTCCATTAAGAATGGCAATGAGCTGATAAGGGATTTCCGGCAAAACCGGCTTTGCTTTGGCATCGATGGCATAGCTCCCGCTTTCGGCAAAAATATTCCTTTCAAGCAGCGCCTCCTGAGGCGATGAGGACGATGAGACCGCTATGTTCTTTGGAGGCACGGCAACCGGAACAGAAGTGTTCTTTATCTGTTGCGGAACAGCCTTTGCTTTTACCGTCAGATTGATACCTGGCTTGCTTGCAACAAGAAAGGCCACAACGGCGATGAATATAAGGCCCGAGACATCCGGTAAAAACTTTTTAATCATTTCTCTATCCGGAAAGACGACAAGGTCAAGAAAAAGCGGAATTCCGCTCCAATTTTATTAATCTCCATCGATTTTACCACCAAGACCTTGTCACTTCGTTCTATCTCCCTGAGAACGTCCACAAAAGCACCCGACTGACCGCTGATCCTGATCAACACAGGTATCTCGCTGATATTTGGACCTGCAACCGGCTCCAACAATTCGAAATCAATGACGGTCATACCTTTCTTTTCGGATATTTTGATGAGCGATTCGATCAGATCCGCTTGGATATTAGGGAATTTGATATTCTTATCATAGTATTTTGATAAGATCACCTTGGGATCAGAGACCGGTGACTTGGCATTATGTTCATTTTTTTGCCTTTCCGCAATTTGCCTCTCGAGTAGCGCAACCTTAACTTGATAGTTTTCATATTGCTCGGCAAGGCTCTTCTTCCGCCCGTCGACGGATGCATAAAGGGGATAGACCAGGAATCGGATCAGCGCCAAAGCAACGATAAGATAGATACCGATGGTCTTCAAATCTTTCTGGGGAATAATATTGATCATATCGACTCGCTACCAGGCAACCGGATAAACTCGATGGTCATGTTGAAATTGTATGAAGCCGTGCTTCGATCTTTAACCGGCGGCCCCTTCATGCTGACCTTTTTAATCTCCGGTGCATTCCCCAATAATCGAAGAACAGCCAAGGGCTCTTTTGAAGACAAAGAAATATCCGTATTGTTCCCATTGAAAACCATTCGTGTAACGAAACTGCCCTTGGGAAGCCTCCGGGCCAATACCGTCATGGCGGAGAGGGCGGATTGCCTTGAGGATATCTTCTCATTGAGTTCCTTGACGAGGGTATCTTGACTGTCTGCCGTCTCACCGCGGTCTATCGTCAAGGCCGATACCTGCCGATCCAGAAGATTGAGTTTCAACTTGATGGCGGAGGAGACTTCATCATAGTTTCTCATGGTAAGGTAGAGCATGAGGACATAACCTAGAATCAGATATATGAAGAGTCTTAATATGAAATCTTTTTTCTCTAAAAAATGGTAATCACGCCTTACGCGGAACTTTTTCAGGTCCAATAAATCAAAATAGTCCAGACATGGAGGATACGCAGGAGCAGAAACATTGGCGATTTCCGGAAGTTGTCGACCAGCCAGCGAAAAAGGCAATGTTCCATATATCTTGATTTTTGTTATATCGACCCGGTACTGGGCGAGCCCTTCGATAAACCGGTCCATGTCGCCCTGACTGAACGTTTCCGTGGGGAACGTAGCGCCGGCAAAGAATTTCCCTTGACCGTGAACAAGCATATTAACGGCACCCTGATGATGATAAATCGACATCTCAGGATTGGCAGACGAAAAGAGAATATCCTCCGGAACGACAGCGTTGAAAGGGAAAACCTCATTCAGGCGGGCATATTGATCAGTTTCCCATGCCCATATATCCAGCATGATATGGGTGCCGTATGATTCAAAGATTCGGCAATGACAGGCCGGATGGGTCAGCGGGACCAGTTCCCCGATTTCCAGATCGACTGCCTTTCGCAAAGTCTCTTCAGGCGCCGGGGGGTATCTTTTTTTCAGGTGAACAAGACGATCCCTGCCGATAATCAAGATCTTTTTATCGGCAACCTTCCTAACGGGAGTTAGCTTGTCGAGACTTCCAGCTGCAAATCTGACCGGCCGTTTGTTGACGATACGGTAAATATCAAGTCTTTCCCTATCCCAGTATGCAATCATCATCCCCATATCCCGCCTATTCCTCTTTCCACGATAACACACTGTAGGGTGCGTATTTTTTCTGGGCGATAAACAAGCCGGCCTTGATACTGTAAACTTTTCGAGGTGTTCCCACATCAATTGTCACATCCATATAGGGTGATGGCCTAAAGTAGATCGCATCCACATCCTTTGTAATGCTCTGCCCCGTCAAAGAGAGCATCTCACGATCCGATGAAACTGGCTTATCGGCCAAATACTCTTTCATAGTCTTCATCGCTTGCTCGTCAAATTTCAGATAGGCCATTAATACATCGTCCGAAGCCGTATTCGGATTGAAACCCGTCTTGGGTAGAAGAGTCAAACTTTTATCCAGTTTGTCAAGCAAGCTTTCGTCAAAGCCTTTTATTAATTTAAGTTCGTCCAATGATTGGAGGGCATAATTCCTGGGCACGTAATGCAATCCCTTTCCTTTATAATAAGCCGCTTCTGCACCGTTGGTCCGGGCTAGATCATCCTCATCGATCCAGTCCCATAAATTGTCTGCAGGATTTTGATCATGGTCGCGATCTTTGGCATATAGCTGAATCAACCGCTCTAAAGCAGCTTTATTCTCTAGGCTGGTTGTATGCCACAGGGAGATAGCACCATTACTCTCCTGAATTCGAACACTGACTCCTTCCCCCAGTTTTACCAATTGTCCGTTAAGGGGCAGAGTGACTATCCCTGCGATAGATTCACCCCCCGGTGTAGCCACTTCTTTCGCCAGTACCCGGCCTGTTAGGATCAAAAAGATAACAGTATCAAAAGTCGACCGGGCCTTGATAATTGCCTCAGCCTTGCTCTTTAACCCCTCGGAAGAACTGACGTGCTCTTTTACCAACCAGTTGAATCCCAATCCCACCGTGATCAGAACAGCGGCGATCAGCATAATCAAAATCGTAACGGAGCCTTGCCTATCTGACATAGGCTTCATTATAACCGGCTTTCAAGAGCGCATTAACATTCATGCTTAACAGCAAGACCCCCTTGCCGGTTTTGTGATGCCGATAGGAAATTTTGACTAAAGAAGGCAGCCGTTTCATAGCCTTGCCCTCATATTGATTGGACCAGACGGTTTTTCCTGTCTGCACATCATAACCATAGAAGCTGAATTCGATGGCGCTGAAATTTTCCAGAATCTTGTAAGATCTTCCTTTTTTATAATCGCCGAAGACATAGTCCCGGTCTAAATCTTCATAAGTTTTCGTATAAACGGGCAATTCGTAATATACAAGCGAACGAGATCCATCTTTTTCAGAAACGTTTCTTATCCAAATAGCAACTGGCGTATCGTTTGCAAAAGGCGCCAAGGAGACAAACGAAAGCCCTTCCTGATCGCCTTTGAAGTAGGGGAACCATCCATCGCTTCTCGTATACACGTAATAGTCCGTTGCCGAGTTGCAACTCTTGTCGATCCATAGCGTTTTTGCATATTCCCAGAAATTGAGGCCTTGCTCCACGAGGCCATGGTACTGACGGAGCCCTTGATTAATGGCCATGCCGCCCAGGAACAGCATGGACGTCAGAATGACCATAGCCACCATGACCTCAACCAGGGTATAGCCCCTAGTCGGTTTCCCCCGATGACAATGGTTTATAGCGAAAGACATTGATCTGATAGCTTCTTGTATTGCCTTGATAGGCAAGATCAAAACTCACCAGGTACAGCATGAGTTCATGCAGGGAAGGCAAGGCATCTTCACCCTCGCCAATCTGTGGTTTGGCCGATGAGATCAGTTGCGACTTCCATGTCATGAGGACCCCATCACCCATGTCTTCCGTACCCGAACTGTTTTCGAGGGGCACAACCTTGAAAATGTTGCTTACCTGAATAAGCTTTGACGACAGCATATTCGATTGATTCACCTTATCAAGATACAGGCTCCCCATATGAAACATGTACATGGTCGCCGCGATACTCGAGGTAAGGATAAGACCGGCAATCAGAATCTCCAGGACGAGAAAACCCTTCCTGCCGTTTGAGTTAAGAGCCATCGCCTCTCGAAAGGGCAAGATCTCCCACTGGAGGTAGGACATTCAATTGATAAATCTGGTCATCGACCACGATCTTAATCATCCCCCCATTGGTCGTCCCATTTCGGAAGAATTCTATGGGAGAGCTGATCTGCACCTTTACATTATCAAAATTCTTTTTCTCGCTGTTCACGGTCATGACATTGTCTTTTGAAGACAACACTTTTCTTTCGCTGTAAAGAAAGGCTTCCCGCCGTATACCGGATGTATAAACCATTATTTCCTGGGCCTTAATTGAGGCCTTATAGTTGCTGTACATATTGAACGAAACAGGAAGGGCAACCGAAAACATCAACCCGATGATAGAGACAACCAAAAGCAGTTCGATCAGACTGAACCCTTTCTCTGTCATCTTGCTCCCGATCATAGGGATTATTTTACAATTTAATGCTGCTGACGCTCATAACGGTCAGAATCAGCGTAATGACGATAAAGCCGACGAGTAGTCCCATCAACAGAATAATTATAGGCTCTACAAGCGTCAAAACCATCTTGATGCTGTTCTTGAAGCGCTCATCGAAAATCTGATAAAGTTCAAAGAAGATATCTTTGAGGTTGCCGCTCTCTTCGCCGACCATTATCATATTGGGGTATATATCCGGAAGTATATTGACCTGCATGAAAACATCGGAAATCTTCTTGCCTTCCTTGATCTGGCCGACAAGGGATGTTATCGGATGCCGAAGATGTTCATTCTGTATCAGGGAAGCGGACAAGCTTAGTGCCTGAATAAAGGTCACACCGCTCGAGAGGATAGAATACATGGAATAGGAAAATCGCGACAGTTCCAGGTTTAAAATGAGATTCCCCATCATGGGAATACGGATCAGATAAGAGGACCAGTTGGGCAATTTGAATTTTGTCGGATTCATTTTATTGGCAAATACGACGAGTGCCGCCACGGCCAGGCAAATGGCGATATTTCTGAAACTCAACCACCCGCTTAAGGTATAGAGAATTTTGGCCGGCAGGGGCAGGCTGGTCAGGTTCGTACCGAAGATGCTGAAAAATCTTGGAACGATAAAATTGAAGATGACTACAAATGTCAGGATACTGGCAAAGATCAGAAAAACTGGATAGGTCAGCGCCCCCCGAATCTCCGATTTGAACTGAATCTGGAAACGAAGATATTGGGCGATATTTTCAAATGCGGGCTGAAGCGCCCCAACGGCCTCGCCGACGTGGATCATGCTGACCAGGAAAGAACTGAACCGTCCCGTTCGTCCGAAGGCTTCAGCCACATCCCGGCCGGCCTTTATATCCGTCAAAATCCCTTCAAGAACCTGTTTCAGGTCTTGTTTCGATGTTGCTGAGATCAAGATTTCAAGAGATTTGTCGATCCGCATGCCGGATCGAAGCAGGGTGCTCAATTCCCTGGCGACACTGTAAAGGTCCTGTTGGCCGAAGCGCCTGGCAAAACGAATCCCTTTCTTGGTCATCTCTCTTCGTTCGTTGAGATCAATGACAACAAGTCCCCGTGACCTGAGTGCCAGCACCGCTTCGGACGAATTTGCCGCACTGATCGTCCCTTTATTTTCCTGGCCGGAAGCATCCAGGGCCTTATAGGCAAAGAGGCTCAGCATACGCGCAATACCTCTTCCAGTGTCGTCAGACCCTTTGCCACTTTAAGGATTCCGTCTTCCCGGAGGGTTCGATAATTACCGTCTGCATGCAACGCGACCCTCATATCCTCAAGGGACAATCTCTTCAGAAAGACCTGCTTGAGTTCTTCCTTATATTCAAATATTTCAAAGATAGCGATTCGGCCTTTATAACCCGTACCCGCACATTTTGAGCACCCTTTTCCCTTCATTGCCTTCAATCCTTCCGGCGCAAGGTTCGAATATTTAGCGACAATCTCATTAAAGGCGTATTCTTCCAAGAGGATGTCGGGCAAGGCTTCCGGCTCCAGGCAAAAGGGGCAATTTTTTCTTACGATTCGTTGGGCCATCACGCCGACTACCGCCGCATTGAGGAGATAATCAGCCACACCCATTTCTACGAGCCGAAACAGACTACTCGGTGCATCGTTCGTATGGAGTGTGGAAAAAACGAAATGTCCCGTCAAAGCAGACTGAATGGATATTTCTGCCGTTTCCCTGTCCCGGATCTCGCCGACCATGATAATATCGGGATCGTGTCTCAGGATGGAACGCAGAGCGCTGGCAAATGTGAGCCCGATCTCGCTTTTTGTCTGGATCTGATTGATCCCTTCCAATTGATATTCGACGGGGTCCTCGATGGTAATGATCTTTCGTTCCGGATCGTTCAAACGCGTAAGCATCGAATAGAGGGTGGTCGTCTTGCCCGAACCGGTCGGACCCGTGACGAGAAGCATGCCATACGAACGTGAAATGAGGTTGACCACCAACTCCTTGTGATCCACATCAAGCCCCAGGTATTCAAGATCGAAAGAAATCTTCTCCCGATACAGGAGTCTCATCACGACGCCGCCGCCACTGATGGTGGGCATGGTGGAAACACGGATATCCAACAGCAGGGAAGCGATCTTGGTCGTAAATTTGCCATCCTGGGGCAATCTTTTTTCCGCGATATCGAGACTGGCAAGGAGTTTGATACGCGAAACGGTTGCCAGGAAAAATTGCTCATCAAGAAATTCGATATCCTGGAGAATACCGTCGATCCTGAAGCGAACACGGTATCTGCGTTCCGACGATTCCAGATGGATATCGGAAGCCCTGATTTCAACTGCCTTACTGATCAGATTATTGAGAAATTTGATCACCGGGGCTTCAAAGGCCATCTCCTTGAGCTTCGCGGCATCTTCCTCAAACTCGAGGGATACGAATTCCCCCGTTTGTCCATCCGTATAGTCTTTGGACAGGTCCTTGATCGTATCTTCCGTCGCCAGTGATATGGCCACGCGGTAGCCGAGATTGTTTACTATATAATCTGAAATGGATGTATTGAAGGGATCGTCGGTTACAACAGATAACACCTTGTGTTCATGGTCTATACCGATAGGCAAAACGTTGTTGCGCAGGAGATATCCATAGTTTAGATGACCATCGAGGAAGGTGATCAAGTCACCGTTCTGTTCCCAGTCGCCGCTAAAGAGTGGCACATTCATGCTCTTAGCTAGCGCCTCCATCAACTGGGTATACGTAATAGACCCGACCTGGACCAGGATGCGGCCAATCTGACCGCCCATTTCGGTTTGAAGCTTCAGCGCCTTGTTGAAGTCATCTTCCGTGACGCCGTAGCTGTCTTTTAAAATCTGTTCGAAAGACATGCTTACCAGTTCCTGGGCGATTTATCGTCCAGTTTTCCGCTGTCACCCAGAGAATAGATATCAAACGGCCCGTGATCGCCGGGGACTTTATATACGTAGTCCCTCCCCCATGGGTCTTGCGGGATGGTTTGCTTGGAAAGGTAAGGGCCGCGCCACTTCGCATCCGTCGATTTAACCAGTTCATCAAAGCTGGTCGGATAACGGTTCATATCCAGCTTAAAGGACATGACGCCCGACGAGAGCATTTCTACCTGGGCCTTGGCAATTTCTTCCTTCGACCGTTCATACCGGCCGATCAGGTTCGGCGCCACAAGAGAGGCAATGAGCCCGATGATAATGACCACGATCAGGATTTCAATAAGTGTGAAGCCCCCCTGCCTATGTCTTTGTTTTGTCTCTTTCATGTCAACAACCTCTTTGGTTTATCGAGAGCACTGAAAAATCATGATCCCTTTCAAGATACAGCTCCGCCCTCTGAGTTACAACCCAGGGGCGACCGATTTTTCCCTTCAGACAACGAGAATGAGGGGAAAACCATATGTTCACAAATTGAACGCTGACGGCAACCTACTTAAATGACAAAGGAATGTCAAGACAATTCTGGAGGAAAGGACCGTCGGCCTATTCGTTAATAAATCCATTGTTTCGGAATCTTATGCTGATTTAATCCCCATTCCGTGTTTAAAAGACCGTCCTTATAAACTCTCTCAGTTATGCTCTTGCCCCCCAGGCAGGGAATACATCAAATTGCCCCCTTTTAGCAAAAGGGGGATGGGGGAATTCTACATAAATTGTATAGATCATCAATTTCCAAGTCGGTTTTTTAATCGCATGATCCGGTGAAAACATCGATTTAAAAAACTATTTAAAAGAATCCGAAAAGTGCGTAGAGAAAAGAAATTACCAGGTGATATCGTGGATGAGTGCCACAATGCGGCAAACCCCTCTTTAAAGCGACCCGAGCGAATATGCAATTGCGCCGTGAAAAGCCAGGCACTGCTGATCGCAACATGTTTCACGGCAATTAATTCCAGTGGTAGTTCATGGCTTTCAATAAACTTATGGATCACCCGCAACGGCTCTTCCGCTCTATGCGTGTCGGAAATCGAATAGGTTAGCGAATCGTCGTGCACGCGAAATGCGGCAAGTACTTTCGGAACCCTGACAAATGGGCCGACAAGCCCAAGCCGCAACCAATACTCATGGTCGGGCATTTGCTTCAATGTGCTATCCCAGCCGCCCGCCGCTTCGTAAGCCCGGCGGGTCATAAAGACCCCGGGGCCGGGCTGGCAAATGAACTTGCAGAACATTTCAAGATAGCTAAACTCCGGCGCCGCTACTTGCCGGATGATCTTCGATGAGGGATCGATAAGATTGAAATCGCCATACGTCAAGACAATATCACCCTTTAAATACGCCAGAGATGAACTGACCGCATCGGGCATCAGAATGTCATCGGCGCTGAGGTAAGATAAAATCGACCCCTTTGCCTGTTGCCACCCCTTGTTAAGGGTGTTTGCCTGACCCATGTTCGGATGCGTCTCCCAATAAAAGGCATCTCCGTAACTTTCAAGGACCGCTCTGGTATTATCAGTTGAACCGTCATCCAGAACGATCAATTCAATGTTCGGATAGTCCTGCATCAGCACACTGTCAATGGCCTGCCTGAGATATCGTCCATGATTAAAGGCCGGAATGATGATGCTTACAAGCTCCGATCCCATGTAATCGCCCACAATCAGCTGTCCAATAGCGTCATTGTTCCCGTCGACATCATGCTATCTAAAATAATAAGATAAATAATCTTTTTTCCTGTCCTTGATAACGATATCGGATCCATTGGAAAACACGACTGAGTCTGGCGGAATAATTTTATTATTAACTATTGTGCCGGCGGATATTACGGAATAATCACCAATGATGGACTCTCCGGTAACGACGGTATTAGGAAAAAGTATAACACCCTCTCCAATAACAGGGCATGCATCCCCCAGCCGGCCAACCGTTACGGACTGAAAAAATACAAATTTATTTCCATAATGCGTATTTACAAGAACAGATCCGCCACCATGCTCGATCAGGAAAATCTCCGGCATATTTATTTTGTAGTACAGATCCATTCCGGAAAATATTCTATTCAAAAAAAAGAGTTTCTCACATACTACCCAACTGCTTTCATCATTTGTCCAGATTTCATTGGCCAGTAAATATAAAAACATGGCATACTGCTGTGAATTAAGATGATCGAAAATTCCGGGCTGAAAATGTTTGGCGCATGCCAAAATAGGTGCCATTCGTTTTAAGGTTCCGGGTAAATAGCGATTTATTGTTTCAAAACCTTCATCTTGATCAGCTGGCATAAAAATACGTAACTGATATAAAACATACCGTGCTAAATCTTCCGAGCTACCGATACGTAATTCGATTTCTTTGCTAAGCCTCATTATTCTTGATACTTTCTTTAATGTTCTCATAAAAAGCTAAAAATGTTCAAGAATCGTCATTCCGGTGAAGACCGGAATCCAGATATTTCAATGCGTTACACAAACACTGGACACCGGTTTTCACCGGTGTGACGACTTTTTACGAATTCATCTTCTTTTGAATGATTTACTTTATTTGATACCGGCTAGCGACGCGATTTTGGACACATCGATATCAGATCGCTCCAACCCGGCCTTAATATCGTCAGGCAAGGGCATCCAACTGGCATTTGATATCGTTTGCCTCCTCTGTCTTGCAAGAGAGGTTTTTTCATACAGTATTTTGACCATCGGTTTGAAGCCGTCAGGAACGGCACGATAAAATTTTGCCACCAACCCTCTATTCGTAATCAACGAGGGAAGCATGAACAGATTACCGATATTCGCCTCATCGTGGTTGCCCAGTAAATACCCCAAGCGCTTCGAATCGTAGATCTGATGATAGGCATTAATGACCAGCATGAGCAGATTGACTTTCAGATCGGGATCGATAGCCGCTCTCATTACGACGCCCAGACTCTCCAATAGATGCTCGTTCAGCACCCCGATGCCCTCTTTGTTAATCCCCTCACCGATCATGGAGTAGGCCTGCCGGTGTAAGGTGACGGCACCACCATAGTAATCGACAACAACAAAAGGCAGTATGGCGGAGGCTATCGTTAAATAGAGAGAATCGCTTCCCGATGCCTCGAATGCCCCGAGGTGGTCCCTGACATCCCGCCTGAACAAAACGGAGGTCGGCACAAAGTGGGAACTATACATTTTATTAAGTATTTCAATGCTTGGTCGATAGAAACCGGCCGCCCAGTCCCGGTTCCGAAGTTCGAATTGCCCATCGATGACGTTCAGCGTCATGGTCTTCGCACAGGATATCCAGGCATCCGGATGGCGGTTAAAACCGCCAATGGCATGCTCGTAAAAACCGGGCAGCAAAAAATCGTCATCATTAAGGAGGGAGTAGTATGGCGTCTCTACAGCATTGACGCCTTGGATCATGTTCCTTACCGGTCCGATATTGACGGGGTTCCTGAAGTAAAAAACCCGCTTGTCCAAACGTGCATAATCACGAACAACCGACTCCGTTTCATCCTGGGACGCATTATCATGTACACAAATTTGTATATCGCCGAACGATTGGGCTAAGGCACTCTCAATCGCCCGTTTCAGCAACAAAGGACGCTGAAAAGTTGGAATTACAGTGGTGATCATAAAATAAACCCTAAGTCTAGCAGGTTGTTAAAAATTCGATTTTGTGCAGGCTGTTCAAAAATGTCCAGATGCAAGGCACGCAAAAGCTGAGGAATGAGGCATACATAGTAGTACGTCGATGTAGCCTGCCCCGGCGAAGGCCGGGGAAGCTTGCGGCGCAACACAGCAGATGGGCGTTTTTCAACAGCTGCTAGATGTATTGAACCAATCTTTGGCGTATATCAGGTAAAGCTAATGCCACGCTAAAAAAAATCAAAATACTGACCGCCGTAAGAGACAGGACCACCATGAAGGGATTGGCCGGTATGGGGACCACATATGATAAAAAGGCGGCGACTCCTCCTCCGGCAATAGACGGGAAAATGACTGATTCCTTATACCAACGCCCCTTTTCCGTCTTCAGCAAACGCCGGTGCATCACCTGGATGCCAATCAGAACGTAGGAGCTGTTCACTGCTATCCAGACAGCTGCGGCGCCTACTGCCCCCCAGTAATAAGTGGCAACAAAGAAGCCGGGAACGGCCATTATCACAGCAATCAAATTCTGATAAAAAGCCAATTTGGTCCATCCGTGGGCGAGCTGCAGCGCATAGGGCAGATTCATGAAACCATTGATAGCATTCCCGACAACTAAAAGGCTGACTAATAAAAAGGAATGGATCGCCAAGCCTGCATCCCGAGTCCATAACATCAAAATATCCATCGAAAAAAAAGCCAAGACCATTGCCGCGGGAACGGTGACCAAAGCCATCAACTGGCAGCCCTGATGGTAAATTCGGATTAGCAATCCTTGATCGCCGACTGAAGCCAACTCGGTAAATCGTGGCAAATAGGCCGTAAAGATCGGGCTCGTCAATTTGAAAAGCGCCGCCGCAACTGTCGAAGCAAACACATAATACCCAAATTCGGACAAGCTGAGCAACTTACTGAGAAGAAGCTTATCCAACTGCGTCAATATCGTTGCCAACAGGGCAATACCGGTCATACCCGCTGCAAAGCGCCATATCCCCTTCAGCACATCCAAGCGAAAACGCGATCCCCGGAAAGGAAGATTCCTCCACAGAGCGACTTGCACAGCCAGTACCTGAAATAGTGAGATCAACGCTTGCCAGCAAAAAAACACTTCGATAGTCGGTGCGACAAACCAAAGGACAGCAATCGCGCCTATGCCCTGCAGGGTGGCAAAAAATGCCAGCAGCGTATTGCATAATACTTGCCGTTGCAAGCCGTTCAATCCCCCCATGTAAAGGGTCATGGGCCAGCGAATACCAATCACGAAAGCCATAACCCATAAGGCATTCCGCAGGGACTCTCTGGACAGCTGCTGAGGGTTTAACCAATAATAGGCGATGAAATGAGAGGATAAGACAATGACAAGGGCGACACCTGCAGCGGCAACCCAATAGATGATTTCCAGCGTATGAGCCGTATCCGCCATCAGCTTCAAATTCTTGGAATCCACCGAGAGCCTCGCCATCTCTCTGGCCAAAGTCTGTGACAAGCCAAGATCGAGTACCGCAAAGACCGCCTGCAGGGAGATATAAATCCCAACGATTCCGTAAGCTTCAACACCCATCAATCGGATATAAACCGGCACAAAGATGAGCCCCATAAGGGCCGACCATACGTTGCCCGAAAAATTTGCAATAACATTATTTCTTACGGACAATATGGAAGCCCTTAAATTGTTTTCTCAGCACGATCACAGAAAAATCCTTTATTCAAGAAAGATGCGTCTTTATATACCAGTCGGAAAACCGCGATAACCCCTCTTTAAAAGAAACAGGCTTTTCGAAACCATAGGATTTGAGCTTCCCGCAATCGTAAAGAAGATTTGGATTATCATTGCTTCTTCCCGTAAGCCGAAGCATGGTTTTTAAGATTGGAAAAGGCAGGGAAATCGGAGCGCCCCGATAGGGCTTGCAGCCCATTCGCGCCATTAAATACTTTTCAATATCGCGATAATTATTGGCAGGATCCTCATCATCTGAAATAATGAAGATTTCACTGTTTATAAAACGATCCGCCCTTATAAGATATTCAATGGCCGCCGTTACATTCTCGATATAGACCAGGTTCATCCGGCGGAACTGGTGAGTGCATGACTTTATGTAATTCAGAAACCTGTTTCCACACCTAAGGGAATCGGCAAGTTTAAGCAGATTTCTTCCATCTTTCCCAAAAATGGCTGTCGGTCGCAGAATAACTACTTCAAAAGAGCCATCCGATTTTTTCAGTATATTTTTTTCAATATTATTTTTTATGATTTCGTATTCATGCAAGAGCTTGCCGGAAGTGTTTTCTGTAACGATATTATTCGAAGTTCTTCCGGAAACGACGGCCGTGCTGCAATGGATAAGACGTTTTATCTTTGCCCGGCGACAGGTCTCTGTGAGGTTATCTATTGAAACGAGATTGTCCTCAAGTGAGCCATCGTGAAGATAGGCCAGATTGACCACGATGCATCCCGGCACGACAAAATCGTTCAACGCCTTGCCGTCAAGAAGACTGCCCTCAATGATTGAGACATTTCCCCCCCCCCGCAAAGATGCATTCACATTTTTATGAACAAGCAATCTGAAGTACAAATCCTTGCAGGGCATAAGGCGCTCCAACAGATGCGTCCCTACAAAACTGCCCGCTCCCGTTATGGCAACTGTTAGTAGCTCCACTACTTATTAATCAATAACTTCGACCCGCGGCATCGGCACGACAAATCGCCCGCCCCAGGCATGGATGTAATCAAGCTGCGCCATAATCTCTTCTTTGATATTCCACGGCAGGATCAGGACATAGTCGGGTTTGTATTTCTTGATTTCCTCCTCGCCAACCACCAAAATATGGCTGCAGGGCAGATATTTCCCCTGCTTGTGTATCGATATATCGACGACGAAGGGAATGAGGTCTTTTCGGATACCGCAATAATTAAGAAGAGTGTTGCCTTTGGCCGCTGCCCCATAGGCTGCAATCTTGCGCCCTTTTAGCTTCTGATCGATGAGGAATTTTAGCAGGTCATATTTGATCCGGTCCGCCCGCTGAGAAAAATCCTCATAATAGTCCATCGTGCTGACACCTTTTGCCCGTTCATTTTCTAAAAAAGCGCCGACACGATTCGAGATTTCTTTAGTAAGATCCTCTGTATGTTTCGCATAAATCCGGAGGGATCCTCCCTGGGTAGGAAGTTCATCGACATCAAAGATGTCGAGGCCATGCAGTCTAAAGATGGACTGGACGGTTGTGAGCGACAGGTAGGAAAAGTGCTCATGATAGATAATATCGAAAAGGCAATCATCCACAAGCTGCATCAAATGCGGAAACTCCATGGTAATTACGCCATCGGACTTTAGGGCAATCTTTAGACCGGCCACAAAATCATGCAGGTCCGGGACATGGGCAAGGACATTGTTGCCGATCAACAAATCCGCCTTTTTCCCCTGCTCCGCCAGATCCTCCGCAAATCGTTTGCCGAAAAAATTCACAACCGTTTCAATGCCCTTCTTTCTGGCTTCAAAAGCAGTACCTTCCGCAGGTTCGATACCGAGGCATGGAATCCCCCGTTCTTTAAAATATTGCAGCAAATAGCCATCATTCGAAGCGATCTCGATGACCCTGCTTTTTGGGTTGTATCCAAATCTCTCAATTATCATTTCAACATATTTCCTGGCATGAGCCAGCCATGTCGTTGAAAAGGAGGAAAAATAGATATACCCGGAATTAAAGATATCACTGGACTTCTTATACTCATCGATCTGGACGAGAAAGCAGGCGTCGCAGACGTAAAGCTTAAGGGGGTAGAAGATCTCCGGCTCATTGAGTTGATCCTTTGTCAAAAAGGCATTCGAAGGCGGAGAATTGACTAAATCGATAAATTCGTGTTTGAGATGGTGCCCGCAAAATCGACAGTTCATAATCCGATCCTTTTGAATTCTTTTTTCAACTCGCTATTATCGCTCATTCTACCGGCATTACCAATCCCCGTGCTATCGTTTGCTGGACCTCCAGGCTCAAGTAGGGATGCATCGGCAAACTGAAGATGCGGTCGGCACAATCTTCACATACGGGAAAAGCCCCCTTGCAATACCCGAAACCGGCGAAGGCTGTCTGCATGTGCAGAGGTTTCGGATAATAGATGGCCGTGGGAATGCCTTGCTTCTTCAGGTTACTCATGAGGGTGTTCCTCGTCTTTTCATCCTGGGCAAGGAGGGAATACTGGGCCCAGGCGCTCCCGAAGCCTTCAGGGGTTTTCGGCGTGACGAGAGAGCCGTTTACCGCCTCGATCAGATCGTTATACTGGCAGGCGGCTTCCCTCCGTTTTTCGATTTCATCGGGGAAAATATCGAATTTCGCCAGCAGAATGGCTGCCTGGAGGGTATCGAGACGACCATTGATACCGATGCGGATGTTATCGTATTTGTCATCGCCTTTCCCGTGGATACGAATGGACTCCATGACATTTGCCAGGCCGTCATCGCCGGTGAAACACATGCCGCCGTCACCGTAGCAGCCCAGTGGTTTGGCGGGAAAAAATGACGTGCAGGCGATATTTCCTAATGCACAGGCCTTTTTGCCGTAATAATCTCCGCCGAAGGACTGGGCCGCATCTTCAATGATGAAGAGATTATGCTCTTTCGCGATCGCACCGATCCGATCATAATCGGCAGGCAGGCCGAAAAGATCGACAGGGATGATTCCCTTCGGAACAAGTGCTTCTTTTTGATCTACGGGTAATGGATACAGGGAAGAGTTTTGAGTTTTCAGGGCCGTAATAGCCTGCTCAAGTTTCACGGGCGATATATTGAATGTATCCGGATCGATGTCTACAAAAACAGGCGTGGCGCCCAAGAGGGCGATAACCTCTGCAGTGGCGATAAATGTAAAGGGTGTTGTGAAGACCGCATCGCCTGGGCCAATTCCATAGGCCATCAAGGCCATGAGCAGGGCATCTGTCCCGGATGCGCAACCAATAGCATGCTTGACTCCCACATAAGAGGCCAGTTTTTTCTCAAGCACCTTTATCTCCGGTCCCATGACATACTGACCGTGATTTAAAACATTTTTGATATTGCCTTCGAGTTGCCCGAGGATCAGCTTTTGCTGCGCCGCCAGATCAATAAAGTCCATCATTTATCTCCTTTACGTTTTAAGAGCCCTGAAAAAGGGCTTACACGATTATTTGTCGTCCCATCCAGATACAGCTCCGCCCTTTGGATTACATAAAATCATCGGCAAGGCCGCAGAAACATCCGCAACTACTTTATAAAATCATTATCTTCAAGCTCTTGCCCTTGATCTATATGATGGGCAAGCTCATTTTTCAGCGCCACGATTTCCTGCTCGAGTCTTTCGTATTCCGCCATTTTTCTTTTAAGAAAAAGAAAAGTCGTCCGAACCTTCGCTTCCAACCCTTTGGGTGTCAAGTAGTATAAATAAGCATTTTTATGATTCGATTTTTTGAAATTATCGGCCTTGACCAAGCCCCGTTCAATAAGGGCCTGAAGGAGAAAGTTGACCTTCCCTAAGGAAATGCCCAGAGAAGACGATAATTCACGTTGCGTTACCTCGGCATTGTCCTCGATCGCCTTGAGGATATTCAAGACCTCTTCGCCTTCAAGCCTGGAAGATGGTTGCGGAAGTGGCAATATACGGGCATTCCTTTCTGTTCATTTGTTGAACAGACCGACTATTAAGATAGGCACTGGGAATTGTCAAGAAAAACTTGGCAGGCTGTTGAAAAACGTCCATCTGCAGCGTTGCACTGCAAGCTTTGTCAATCGACGTACTTCTATGGACGAGACTCATTCCTCAGCTTTTGCGCGCCTTGCATCTGGGCATTTTTGAACAGCCTGCACAAAATATAAATTTAGCCGTAGGGTGGATGAAGCGAAGCGCATCCACCATCTGTCGGTGGAACCGCTTCGCTTGTTCCACCCTACAATGAAATATGCGAAGCATGCAGCGCAACGCAGCAGACGTGTCCCCCTCTGGAGGGGGTGCAGAGGGAGGTTACCGCGAAAGCGCGGGATGGGTATTTTTCAACGGACTAAATGCCACAGAAGCAATCTTGAATAGACAACCCATTTATCCCGCAAAGCCTTATTCAGGCCCAAAGTCGCCGCAGCGGCTATGCCTGTAAAAAACCAATTGCAGGTTAAACGGACAATGATAATCATCATGACAAGGACGCAGTAGGGTCGGCTTTTCCACTTCTTGAAGTACTGATAACGGGAACGATAGAATTCGATCCGGGACTGGACATTCGCCCCGATGCTCTGTCCCTGGAAGTGATAGATGAAAACACCCGGCACATAATAGACCATCCAGCCCGCCCGCCGCATGGCAAAGGCCCAATCCGTCTCTTCAAAGAAGAAGAAATACCGTTCATCGAAGATGCCCACCTGATCCATGGCAACCTTGCGAACCATAAGGCAAGCCCCGATAGGCGAATCGACTTCACGCGGTTCGGCATAATCATAGCGCTTGCTGGGATAGCGACGAGGGAAAAGCCATTCCAGAAGGGGGGTGTTGGTCGTGATAGTTATCAGGTTGGGAAAACTCGCAAAGGAATGTTGCTTGGATCCATCGCGGTTGAGGAGCTGCCCGCAGGCCATGGCCACCTCGGGATGGGTCTCCATAAATGAAAAAAGCCGCAATGCGGCCTGATCCGTTATAACCGTATCTGAATTGAGAAGTAAGGCATACCGGCCATTCATGACGCGGAGGGCCTGATTGTTCGCCGCCCCGAAACCGCGATTATCGGCATTTGCAATCAGCCGGACCGAAGGGAAGGACTCCCGCACCATCTCCACGCTACCATCGGATGAACCGTTATCAACGACAATCACCTCGAAGGCGGCATTCGTCAGGGTGCGGAAAACCGATGACAGGCAATCCTTCAAAAGATCACGGGTGTTCCAATTGACGATGATGACGGAAATATCCATAAAACCTTTTGCCTATTTCCTGTTCTTCCGGCTCATTTCGGCAAGCTTTGCATATTTGAAAAATTTATTCACCGAATCCGTAACTGCGAGGGTAAGGCCGGGGGCGCCATCAAGAATGCCCAACCGTAAAAAATAATCCTGAAAAAAAGTCAGAACGGCCCGGACAAGGGCAGCCCCGGACGAACTCCGACGTCCGGAGGCAAAGGCTTCCTGAGCTCCCAGGGTGGAATAGCGGTCGATCTTTTGAAGGATCTTACTCAGACGGCTCTCCGTGAAATGTTCAAGAGGAACCTCAAGGGGCGACAGCCTGCCTCTCACCTCAACTCCCTCATGAACTGCAGCCGCGGACATACCGCCCATTTCCCTGCGGAACAGGCGGACAATCCGGTCCGGCCACCAGCCGGCATGGCGGATCCAACGATCCTGAAAGAAGTTCTTACGGGGAAAACTGTATCCGGCAATACTGTCGTCGGGCGCCTCAACGATGCAGGCAATCGCCGCAGCCGTAGCGTCAGGAATCGATTCGTCGGCATCGAGAACGAGAACCCAGTCATGGTGGCATTGATCGATAGCAAACTGCTTTTGGGCGCCGAATCCCCCTCGCCAAGGTTCCCTGAAGACGTCACACCCGAAGGCTTGGGCAATTTCCAGCGTCCCGTCCGTACTGCCCGAATCGACGACCACGATCTGATCGGCGAAGGCGACGCTCGAAAGGCACCGGGGCAGGTTGTGGGCCTCGTCCTTGGTGATGATGGCCACCGAAATAGGGATCTTTTGCGATTTATCTCTCATGGTGGCTTCCGCGCAAATGTCTCTTCATCGATTGCGTCAATAATCGTACCGGTCGCAACAGGCCCCGATGTAATAACTTGCCATGCCGGAGGTCCCGAAACACATCGGCGTGTGGAACACCGCCCCACAGACGGTTCCACACAGCCTCCCCGGCCCGGACGTCGTTGAGAAGGATCTGCTGATTCTGCCCCGCCTGGCCCAGAGCGCGGAAAAGAAGACGCCGGTGAAAAACAAAGGCATCCTTCATAATCGCCGATTTGTAACCTAGTTTGTACATCCGAAGAGCAAAATCTATGTTTTCCCATCCGGCAATAAATTCCTCGTTAAAGCCCTTCAGTTCAAGGAATAAGGCCTTTCTGACAGCATAAAAAGTAAGCGGCAACTGGGACAAAGGAACCCGCATGGCTCCCGGCTTTTCCCGGCCAATATCTTCGAGGATGGCAGCAATGGCCCCTTCCGGTTCAGCGGGCAGATGCTTCAAATCTTCTCCCGTCTCGTCCAGAACCTTCAGGAAGGCCTGGAAAGACCAGTTGCGGCTGACGTTGGCCTCATTGGAATCCTCGTATATACTCAGGGGATGCAAAGCCCCTATTTTTTTATGCTTTCCGAAGACCGCGCCCATCTTCAAGAGTACCTTCGGATCCACAATCAAGGCGTCGCAGGACATATAGACCAGGATATCGCCAGGGTTGTCAAGGGCTCGGATGCCTCGGTTGAAACCGCCGCTGCAGCCGTAATTACGATCCAGTTCGATCAACCGGATACGGGGATATTTTTCCGGCAACCTTTTTAAATATTCCGATGTAAGGGGCGCCTGAGCGGGATCCGTGTTATTGACCAGAACGACATCCACATCGCCTTCGAGCGTAAAAATGCTCTCTATGGCCGCCGGAAGGGCACGGGGATGGGAAAAACGGTCATAAGGGTCATAAACTACCAGGACGAGCGTAAACGTCATGCTTCATTTCCCTTTTGCCAGCATATCGGCAAACCCGGTCGCCAGTGTGAACGTGGGACGCCAGCCGGGCAGAACCTCCAGCCCATGCCAGGGGTTCATGACCTCCCGTGTCCGGTAGGGCCGCTTGCCGAACTGAACATTCAATTTCCGACCGGCAGCCGCTTCAAACAAGGCGACAATCTCTTTGAGACTGAGGAAATCGCCAGATGTCACGGCATAATGCCCATGGTCCCCTTCCCTGCCGGTTAGCAAAAGCTCGGAGGCGGTGCGAAAGGCCTCTATGACATCGTTTACATGAACCAGATCGATACGTTGCTCACCCGGAGACATGAAGAGGGGCTCTTCCGACTGAAGCAGCCCCAGGAGAAGGTTAACCAGTTTCCGGCGGGGGTCGCCGGGCCCGTAAGTATCGTAAAGGACAAGGGTAACAACCTTCAAACCGTGAGCATCAACATAATAACGGATTATGTCTTCAAAGGCTTCCTTGGTGGCAGCATACAGGTTTACCGGTTGAACCGCTCCCCTTTCGTCATACTGCCATGATGTCCCTGTGTTGACCAGACGGTTTATGCCACACCGCGCCATCGCGTCGAGAAGGGAGGCCGGAAAAGAGAGATTGCTTTCGATCAGCTCCGGAACATCTTCCGGTCCGTGATCCGCAAGAAAAAGTGACGCAAGGTGGAAAACACAATCAGGCTTTGCGTTTTCGAAAATGCGGCATAGTTGCCCCGTCGAGCCGTCACGGACATGGATATGGATCCTCCCGGCCAGATCGGCGAGGATGGCGGAATCAGGCGCCTCCTTGATCATGCAATGGACGGTCCAGCCCTCACTGACCAGTCGGCGGGTAAGACGGGAACCGATGAAACCCGCCGCCCCTGTTACAAAAGCGCATCGTGGCAACATCTCGATCAGCCTCCCTGATCCATAAATTGATCGGTAAATTTGAAAGGATTGTCAAATTGTTCCAGCGCAGGCAACAATTCGTCCCGCGCCGAAAGGACAGGCACGGCGGAGGGCCAGGGGATTCCCGCGGAACACCAAAGGATCCCTTTGTCATGATCCGGCGCATAGGGCTTCGAAACCTGATAAAAAACCATGGCCGTCTCACTCCTTACGTAATAGCCATGGGCCATGCCGGAAGGGATATAGAGCATGGCAGCCTCATTGGCTGAGAGTTCGAATGTAGCAAAACGCCCGTACATAGGCGAGCCGCAACGTAGATCGACTACCGCATCCAGGATATGGCCGTCCAGGCAACAGACAAGCTTCACATGATCCCAGGGGGGTGTCTGAAAATGGAGTCCCCTTAAGACGCCTTTGCGGGAAACGGAAAAAAAGACCTCGGGAAATGCCGTTTCCAGGCCATTATCCCGGAATGTGTCTTCATTAAACAGCTTAACGAATCGCCCCCGGATATCTTTTTGTTCAGGTAGCCTGATCAGAAAGCAGCCCGGCAGAGGTGTCTGAGTGATGCGGATATCCATGGCGGGTCAGGTCCAATTCTTCCAGGGGGCCTCTTCTTTTCGCCACAGGGCCTCCAGGAGTTGAACATCGCGCAGGGTATCCATACACTGCCAGAAACCGTCGTGACGATAGGCCGACAATTGCCATTCTGCAGCCAGTCTTTCCATGGGTTCGCGTTCCCATATGGTATCGTCCCCCTCGATATAGTCTGCCACGGCCGGTTCGAGGACAAAATAGCCGCCATTGATCCAGCCTTCGCCGATCTGCGGTTTTTCCTCGAAAGACGCCACCAGTTCCCCATCGAAGGAGATACCGCCGAAACGTGCCGGAGGGCGCACGGCGGTGACTGTGGCCAGTTTGCCCTGACGCCGGTGCATGGCGATCAAATCGAGGATGTCCAGGTTGCAGACGCCATCACCGTATGTCAGGAGAAACGGACGGTCACCGATGAATTGGGCGGCCCGTTTCACACGCCCCCCCGTCAGCGTCCGACCCCCCGTATCCAGAAGATGGACGGTCCAGTCCTCACACTCCCCGCCATGCATGGTTACATCGCCCGTTCCCAATTGAATGGTCAGACTATGAGCCCGGCACCGATAGTTAATAAAATAATCTTTAATGAATTCCCCTTTATAGCCCAGGGCCAGGACAAACTCCCTGAAGCCGAAGGTGGCATAGGTCTTCATGATATGCCAAAGAACAGGCTGGTCACCTATTTCGATCATCGGTTTGGGACGTATCTCCGTCAGCTCGGACAGGCGCGTTCCCATGCCGCCGCATAAAATCACAACCGGATATTTCGTATAGTCCTCCATCAAAGCCTCTCGCCCTCCATGAATCGGGAAAATGTATTTCGGATATGGTCCAGATGGGCGTCTTCCATCCCCGGGTAGACGCCGAGAAAAAAGGTACGGTTCATGACGATATCCGTATTGGCCAAATCGCCGTGGAGCCGGCAGGTGATTCCCTGATAGGCGGGATGGCACAGCAGATTGCCGCTGAAAAGGTTCCGCGTCTCGATGCGGTTTGCCTCCAGAAACATCGTCAAGTCGTTCCGGGAAAAGCCTGCGCCGTCCCTGACGGTCAGAACGAAGCCGAACCACGAGGGGTCGCTCCCGGGTGTCCCCTCCGGCAGGATGAGTAATTTCTCATAGGGGTTAAGGATCTCCTTCAGTTTGCGGAAGTTTTCCCGGCGCCTTTCGACAAACCGTCCCAATTTCGACAGCTGGGCGCAACCGACGCCAGCCTGCATTTCTGTGGCCTTAAGATTGTAGCCGATGTGGCTGTAGACGTACTTGTGATCGTAACCGAAGGGGAGACTCCCGAACTGCTGGTTGAAGCGCTTGCCGCAAATGTTGTTCTGACCACTGCCGCACCGGCAATCACGACCCCAGTCGCGCAGGGAGCAGGCGATCCTTGCCAGCTCATCGTCGCCGGTTGCAACAGCCCCGCCTTCGCCAAGGGTAATGTGGTGTGCGGGATAGAAAGAAAATGTGGACAGATGACCGAAGGTTCCCGTAAGACGCCCCCGGTAGGTGGACCCCAAGGCATCGCAATTATCCTCGATAAGCCACAGCCTGTGCTTCCGGACCAAGTCCATAACGGCATCCAGATCGAAGGGGACGCCCATCGTGTGTGCCATCATAATCGCCTTGGTGTTTCCTGTAACCGCCTCGGCCAATCTTTCGGGAATCGCCGTATAATCTCCAAGACCGACATCGACAAAGACGGGGATCAAATTGTTCTGGAGGATAGGGTTCAGAGTAGTGGGAAATCCGCAAGCCACGGTCAGAACCTCATCACCGGGCCGGAGGCGGCGATCGCGAAGTAAAGGCGATGTCAAAGCCGTCAGGGCGATCAAGTTCGCTGAAGAGCCTGAATTGACAAGAAGGGCATGATCCATCCCGAGATAGGCGGCGAGGTCCTTCTCGAACCGGTCGGCGTAGCGGTTGGCCGTCAGGAAAAAGTCCAGGCTCGCATCGACAAGATAAACCAGTTCCTCGGCATCGAAGACCCTGCCCGCGTAATGAACCAGGTCCTTGCCGGGGACAAATTCCTTCGGGGCAAATCGCTCATCATGATACGCCCGGACAAGATTCAGTATCTTCGATCGGAGGGTTTCACTCACGGTCACATCCGCAGAAAGCGCCGACAGCTTTTTCTTCGTATCGCTGGATCTGCTCAACGCAGAATCTATACATGTCCCCAGGCCCAGCCTCCGAATAATATGTTTTGTACCATGCCGCCGTCATGGCCAGACATTCGTCAATAGTCAGCACGCCCCGCCACCCCAGCTCGCCATGGGCCTTATCGCAGCACAGCTTCAAAAGATGCGCCTCATGGGGTGCGGAGGGATCGGAGAGATCCTCCCATGTCCCGTGGCCCCATAGGGCGATCAAGCGGGTCACGAGATCTTTTACGGGAAGCTGGCTTTGGCCTTCAGGGCCAAAGTTCCATGATCCCGCATAGGCATCGGGCCGTTCCCACAAACGTGATCCAAGCAACAAATACCCCCGGAGGGGCTCCAGAACATGCTGCCAGGGACGGACAGCACGGGGATTACGGACGGATATGGGATCATTCGTACTAAGGGCTCTTATGCAATCGGGAAGGAGCCGGTCTTTCCCCCAATCGCCGCCGCCGATCACGTTACCCGCACGGACGGACGCAGCACCGATAGGCGTGATACCCGGCACTGCCTTGGCATAGAAGGACTTGAGATATGCTTGAAAGACCAATTCTGCGCATCCCTTGGAGGCGCTGTAGGGATCGTGGCCGCCCAGGGGGTCGCTTTCCCGATACCCCCAGATCCATTCCTTGTTGTCATAGCATTTATCACTTGTGACATTAACCACGACTCGTACGCCGGGCGTTTGCCGGACTGCTTCCAGGACATTGACAGTCCCGCCGACATTGGTATCAAAGGTCGTCTTAGGCTCTTCATAAGACAGGCGAACCAGGGGCTGTGCCGCCAGGTGGAATACGAATTCGGGTCGGAAATCTTGAAACACTGATTCCACGGTTTTATAGTCCCTGACGTCACCGTGAATATGCCGGATCTGATCTTCCAGGGCGGTTACCGTCCAGAGGTTTGGTGAACTTGGTGGATCAAGGGCATAGCCTAAGACCTCAGCACCCAATACCTTGAGCCAAATGGCCAGCCATCCCCCCTTGAATCCCGTATGCCCCGTCAGAAGCACGCGTTTATTTCGATAGATGTCATTAAACATGCCAAATGTATCCTTGTTTAGTAAGCAGATGTATAGGGAAAAGGCCCTCCCATGTCAATGAAATTATAGCCGCATGGCAGGCCGCAACGGCAAGGGTTACGTAATCCTGTCACCATTTGTCTGAATTATATTATTAAACAGGCGATTAAACATGACAAAGATCGTCATGCCGGATCCCCGATCAAGTCGAGGACAGGCTTGATCCGGCACCCAGCCGTTACAATGGATTCCCGCTTCCGCGGGAATGACAATTCTTGCATTATATAGTTGCCGAAGTATTAAAAGGGTGAATTCTATACAAAACTGTGTTAGGCAGCTGATCTTAAGAATTACAGCTTCTGCTATTTACAAGAAAATTACTTAAAGATATTGGCAATAAATGACTTTACGACTTCAATCACTCATACACGGAGAACCGGATGCCCTGGCCGGCCAGGCCCTGCTCTTTTTCACGGCCATTCAGGTTTTTTTTAATCCGTTTCCACAGATTACGGCCGTTCACGAGATCGGTTTTTATTTCTCCCTCCTCATTCTGGCCTATCTGCTGATCCGGCATCCGGAGAGCCGGCTATTTCTCAAAAGCCCGCTGACAGTCCCCTTCGGCTTGTTCATCTTCTGGACCCTGGCTGGGTTGCCTTTTGCCCTGAATCAAGCCAATAGCATCCACGACATCTATGCCCACCTTATCAAATATATGCTCTTTTATTATCTCGTTATCTTCGTCTTCCGGACCCGGTTTCGCTTTACGGCCTTAACATGGCTCATCACCCTGTCCAGTGCCATTTTTTCCATCGGGATAATGACACACTATTATATCGTTCTGGGTAAGAGACTTACAGAAAGGCTGGGCCTCATGACGTATAGTGAGATGCCCACAAACATCATTCCTACGATTACCGTTTTTGCCGCCGTCCTATCCGCCTGTCACTTCCTCCGCGCCAGAGATTGGCGCCAAAAAGCTGTCTCGGTCTTTTTCATTGCCATCTTCATGGCGACAACTTTCGCCACACAATCCAAAGGGGCCTTTATCGCCTTTGTCGTCGGTATGTTGTCGTTTCTGTCTTTCGACAAAAAGAAACTGGCCATTTTTACGTCGGTGTTTATCCTGACCGTCGGAACTATTCAAGTAACAACCCAATACTTTACACCCATGGTGGAGCGGCTGGCGCAGGAACCCAGGATCGGCATATGGTATAACTACATGGAGATATCGAAAGATTACCCCATAGCAGGGATCGGCTTCGGCATGCAGACCTATCACGACGACGCCTTCCTCGAAAAATACAATCGCCGGGTCCCCGCCGCCTACCGCGAAAACCTCCTGATTAGAGCGCCCCACAACATGGTCATTGATGTGGCTGTCCGGACAGGATGGATCGGTCTTTGCCTCTTTGCCATCATCATGGTTTTCTACATGCGCATGGCATGGGACCTCGTTAAGAGACGGCAGGATGTATTTTTAGCGGACTGGGGCCGGTGCACGCTGGCGGCCTTTTTCGTTATTATTTTTCAGGGGCTGCTGGAGAATACCCTGAACGGGCCACCGGCGCTGATCCTCTATATCATCTTCGCCATGGCCACAATCCTCTGGAAGATGGAACCCGTTACCGTAAACACGTATGGCAGCCAATCGGTTCCCGAATCACCAATTCCGGGAAATGGCACGGCCAATACCGTTTTGGGATTTTCGACCCAGACATTTAAGCCATGAAACCGACAAAGCCTTATAAAATTGCCGTAGTCATCCCCAAATACGGTCTCGTCGGCGGAGCTGAAGGATTCGCGGCGGAGCTGACGGAACGCTTCGCCCAACGGGACACATACGAGATGCACGTATTTGCCAATACGTGGCAGGTGTCGAGCCCATCCGTTCATTTTCATAAAATCCCCATCATCACATTTCCCAAGTTTCTCACAACCGTCAGTTTTGCCTGGTTTGTGCAAAAGGCCCTGGAGACAACTCCCTGCGATCTGATCCACAGCCACGACAGGATTTTTTCGGCCGACCTTTACACGATGCATGGCATCCCCCATCGCATCTGGATCGACGATGTCCGGCGTAAAAAAACACCCAGCCTTTTTGATCGCGCGACCATTGCGGTAGAAAAGAAGATGGTCGAAGGCGGCTGCCGACGGTTTCTAGCCGTCTCAGGCCTGACGAAAGAGATTTTCCTGCGTGAATATCCAATGGCTCCTGAAAAGGTTCCCATCATTCATCCCGGTATTACAATCCGGGAGACTACTGCTGTGCAGGCGGAAAGGGACAGGGAAGAGGTTCGCCGGCATTACGGTATAGGTCCCGCAGACATCGTAATCCTTTTTGTATCCATGAATTTCGATATCAAGGGTCTTGACGCCGTTCTGGCCGGATTGGGCCGATTCGTCGAAGGAAATCCTCAGGCCCCGGTCAAGCTTCTCATCGCCGGGAAGGGCAATGAATCACACTATAAACGCCTCAGCCAAAAACTCGGCATTGCCGAGCGGCTCATTTTTACAGGTATCGTCGATCGGGGAGCCCTGGAAAAGATCTACGCCGCAGGGGACCTTTATGCCATGCTTTCCAAGTTCGATACCTTCGGCCTTGTCATCCTCGAGGCCATGGCCGCGTCTCTGCCCGTCCTCATCAGCGCCAACGTAGGCGCGAAAGACCTGGTCGAAGAAGGAGAAACCGGTTTCGTCATCACTGATCCGACAGACACAGACGCCATCGCAAACCGCCTGGCCATCCTTCTTGACGAACGGCAGCGAACCATAATGGCCAAAGCGGCTTTTCAAACTGCGCAAAAGTGTACCTGGGAAGAAACAGTCAAGAAAGTTGAAGCCCTTTATAAGGAATTGCTCCATGAAAAGCATCCCTGATACCATGGATATATCCGTCATCATTGTCACCTATCAAACGGCTGACCTCATCATCCCATGCCTCGAATCCGTTTTCGGGAATCGGGGCTGTGACTTCGAGGTCCATATTGTCGATAATGCATCCACCGACCAAACCCTCGACTTTATCCGTCAGGGCTTCCCCGATGTCCATCTGATCGCCAATACATCAAATCGGGGCTTCAGCGCCGCCAACAACCAGGCTTTACGCAATTGCCGCGGTGAATTCATCCTCTTTCTGAACCCCGATACACAAGTCAAGCCGGATACCTTTACGCGCTCCCTGGCTTATATGCGAAAAGTCCCCCATGTAGGCTTGGGCGGCCCCAAAATTCTCAACCCTGATGGTTCCCTCCAGGAGTCGATCTCCTATCGCTATCCCGGCGAGAAATACGGCAAGAAAAACCTGCCGCCCATGAAGGGAACCATCGCCTGCGTCCTCGGCGCCGCCATGGTGGCCCGGCGGGAGGCTATCGATGGCATCGGCGGGTTCGATGAGGATTTCTTCCTTTACGGCGAAGATGAAGACCTCTGCCTGCGAATCCGCAAGACGGGATGGGAAATTGGCTTCATTGAAGAGGCAGTCGTAGTACACCTGGGTGGTTATTCGGAACGAACAACCGTCTCAGCGGAGAAGTGGCGTAAAAAGGTCCGGGCGGAATATCTGTTTTACACAAAGCATTATCGTCCTGAGACAATCGCCCGGATCAGACGAATGGAACGCATGAAAGCCCGGTGGCGCCTTCTGAGCCTGGCCTTCACTCTGCCCTTTGCGAATAACAAGGATCGGATTCAGGAAAAGATGAGCCGGTACGGTGTTATTCTCGAGGAGACAAGACGCGTTTCATCAGCAGATCGGCGATAAACCGGTGGCCCTGCTCATTCCAGTGACCGTCACGCGGGAAGTGCATAGCAGGCGTCACCAGGGGGTGGAGATCGATGATGGAAACTGCCGGATCCAGCATGCCCTTAAAACGCTCAACAAACCGGTCATAGGCAGCCGACCGAAATCCCATCACATAGTGAGGCCCTGGGATGAGAAGGACATGAACGGTTGCATCCCCGGATATACGCGAAACGGCATTGAGGATCTTGACCGTTTGATTAAGTGATTTCTCGGAAAACTGAGCCATCTGGAAATAGTCTTCCTCCCGTATGGCTGCGGCCAGATTTCTCTCCTTCCATCCCACCATGGCGCGCATCATCTCAGGACGGTTATCCGTAAAAAAACCAAGCCAGTCTGTGTTAAAAACCTTCCGGTGCTCAAATGCATGGACAACTACTCTTTCCCGGCAATCGCCGCCGAAAAAACGGCATCGCCATTCATCGCTTAATTCACGCGCCTTCTTGCCTGCCTGATACCGCAAGCGTTCGAGGGATAAAAAATCTGAAACACCGTAATGAAGAAAGTTCGGACGATAGGCCTGATTCAGGGCCTCATCGACTCGTTTATCCGCAATATCTTGAAAATCGTTGCCCATGCACAGGCCGACAATGATCCGCCGTGTTTTCATACCGTGAGCCTGGACAATGCGCAGCTTGTGAAAATAATCAATGGGATTCGTCGCAATCTCCGACAGGGTCAGGACTTTGACACCCTTGCCTTCCAGGATGGCGGAAACGGTTTTCCCCTCACCCACACCTTGGCCGAAGAGAAAGGAATCGCCCAGAAGAACGACATCATAGGTGGCCTGAGACAGAAAATCCATCCCCCGGATGGATACATTATTATAGCGATAGAAAACGTCGTAATCGGCTGTGATATGCCGTTGCTTCGCATAAGGCGGCAAAGCATACCTGGGAAGAGACTTTACAAGATAAAAACCAAGAAGAAATTCCGCAAGATAAAAAAAAAGGAGAACGATCAGGAAAGGCATTGCATATGTAAATACCCGTTTAGTCAAAGGTGATTTCATTTTTTATTCGCTCGGGAAACGAAGATGATGATGGCGTTATATATAACAATCGACCAATGCCTACAACCTGATTTCATCAATAAAATTATTAATTGACAACGCCACAGCAGAAACCTATATGAAGAAACCATTCATAAAAATAACATATTCAGATAAGTCTATCCATTCACACTCCGTGCAGAGGAATTCATACATCGATGCGATGAAAGGCGCCGCGATAATTCTCGTCGTCCTGGGTCACGCAGTTCAGGTTCATGATGCTAATTTTGACAATAATTATTTATTCCGGATTATCTATGCTTTCCACATGCCTTTCTTTATGTTTTTGAGCGGTCTTGTATTGTCCTCGCAACTGAGATCTCCCTTCATAAATCATTTGAAAAAAAATTTCTGTCGCCTCGTGATCCCATTTCTGGTCTGGTATCTCATCGATTATTTATTTATTCTTTCTAATGGTCAAGCTACCGACTTAATCTCGTATTTCATCGCCCTTTACCAATCTCCCGATCGCGGGCTATGGTTTTTGTGGGTTCTGTTTATCAACACCTCAATTTTGTCCATCATCCTCCAAATCGTAAGGGTGAAAAACTGGTTGCAGTGGGAAGATTATTTTGTCGTGGCCGCCATAATCGCATCACGGGCTATTCCTTCCATAGAGGTCCTGGGATTTTCCGAAGTCAGGTACCTCTTTCTTTATTATGCGGCAGGCTATCTGGTTTACAAACACATTGACACCGTAAAAAACTTCAAGACCCTCCTCCAGTTTTTTACCGTTATCGCTTTCCCTCTCTTGGTTATCTTTTGGCGGCGAAATGAACCGCCCACGTTCTATGCGCCAATGATGCAGCTTATCCAGGAACCGTATGTTAAACTTGCGGCGTCCATTTATAAATATTCCGTTGCATTTGCCGGCATGGTCTTTATGTCCTTTATCATTGACCGGATCCGGGGATGGCGGGGCTACGCCTGCCTCTGCTGGCTGGGGACAATGACCTTTGATATCTACGTGAGCCATGGTTATTTTTTATTCGGGATCGGACACGGCATTCCAAAATACATTTCTGCAGCAGGAGCGGCCACTTTTCTTTCCCTTATCCTGTCATTTGTTCTACTGAGACGATTTAAGCTATTAAAATTATTATTTTTAGGTCAACTATCACAAAATAAATGATTGACATTCCTCTTGCTGCAACCTATAGGGAATAACCATTTAATAGAAAGCACTTACCCTATGAATATATTAGGCATCTCTGCCTTCTACCATGATTCCGCTGCGGCTCTTCTGATGGACGGAACAATTGTCGCCGCTGCCCAGGAAGAGCGTTTCACCCGCAAGAAGCACGACCCGGGCTTTCCCGGCCATGCCATGGAGTATTGTCTCCGCGACAGTGGCCTATCCCTCGCGGAGTTGGATGCCGTTGTTTTCTATGACAAACCACTTTTGAAATTCGAGCGCCTTCTGGAGACCTATTATGCTTTTGCCCCCAAAGGATTCCGGTCTTTTCTGGCTGCCATTCCCGTTTGGGTTAAGGAAAAAGTCTTCCTGAAGAAACTCATCCGTGACGAACTCGCAAAGATTGACGCCGATGCGGCGAGCAAGGCCAAGCTCCTGTTTACGGATCATCACCTTGCCCATGCGGCCAGTGCCTTTTATCCATCTCCCTATGAAGCATCGGCAGTTCTGACCATCGACGGCGTCGGCGAGTGGGCCACGGCCTCCATCGGATTCGGCAATGGAAAGGACTTAAAGCTCCTCAAAGAGATGAAGTTCCCCCATTCCGTGGGGCTTCTCTACAGCGCCTTTACCTATTACCTGGGTTTCCGTGTGAACTCCGGGGAATATAAGCTCATGGGCCTGGCGCCTTACGGCGACCCCGATTCGGAACGGGTAAAATCTTATCGGGACGCTATCTTGAATCATATCCTCGACCTCAAGGATGACGGCTCGATCTGGCTCAATCAGGAATATTTCGATTATGCCACGGGTTTGAGCATGGTAAAAGACGAAAAGTGGGAACCCCTGTTCGGTTTGCCCCGGAGAACTGCAGAGACGGAGATTGACCAACGTCACGGCGATCTGGCCTTGGCAATCCAGCAAGTCACGGAAGAGATCGTTTTCCGCATGGCAAAAACGGCCAAGGCTCTGACGGGAGCCAAGACCCTGTGCCTTTCCGGCGGCGTTGCCTTGAACTGTGTCGCCAACGGAAAGCTGGTCAAAGCAAAACTCTTCGATGATCTCTGGATTCAGCCGGCGGCGGGAGACGCCGGCGGCGCGCTGGGTGCGGCTTATGCAGCCCATCACCTCTATTTCGGGAAGACGAGGCCAACAGCAACCGGCACGGATAAAATGCAGGGCGCCTATCTGGGTCCCGAATTCAGCAGCCTGGATATTATCGCTATGGCAAAGCGCCATAAGGCTCCCTATGTACGCTACGAACATGTGGAAGAACTAAGCCGGGCAGTGGCTTGTGAACTTGCTTCCGGGAAGGCCATAGGATGGCTTCAGGGCCGCATGGAATGGGGGCCCCGGTCCCTGGGCAACCGGAGTATCCTGGGTGACGCGAGAAATAAGGAAATGCAGAAACGTCTGAATCTGCAGATCAAGTTCCGTGAAAGCTTCCGCCCTTTTGCCCCATCGATCCTGTACGAAGACGTTCCGGCCTACTTCGATACGGACAAACCATCGCCCTACATGCTTCTTATTGCCGATGTTCGTAAAGAAAGACGCAACCCCCTGCCGGCAAATTATCACCAGCAGTCCCTCCGTGATAAGCTCTACTATGTGCGATCCGATATTCCCGCCATCACTCACCTCGACTATTCGGCCAGGCTTCAGACCGTTCATAAGGAAACAAATCCCCGGTTCTGGTCTCTCATCAACGCCTTCAAGGCCGAGACGGGTTTCAGTACCATCGTGAACACAAGCTTCAACGTCCGGGGAGAGCCCATCGTCTGCACCCCTGAAGACGCCTATCGCTGCTTTATGAGGACCGATATGGATTGCCTTGTCCTGGGTGATTTTGTTTTCCACAAGGCCAAGCAACCGCCATGGCACGAAGAAAGAGACTGGCGGCTCGATCTCACGCTGGATTGACATGAAGAAAGCCGCTCTGGTTGTCCTTTTTAATCTGTTGGCTATTTTTTTGATTCTCGCCTTCTTTGAAGGGGCCATGTACTATCTAGTCCGTCATCCGGATCTTGTCAGGCGCTGCCCCAAAGGAATCCGCAACACCATAGGCTATCTGTACGCCACAGGCGACCGAAGAGTCATCCAATTTCTTCCGGAATGCTCCCGCCACGACAATGAAGTTGGATATACCCTGAAACCGGGAAGCTGTACATTTACCGCCACAGAGTTCAGCAACCTCTACCGGATCAATCGCCACGGCCTGCGGGACGATGAAATTGCCCTGCAAAAACCGGAAATTATCGTTGCCGGTGATTCCTACGCCATGGGCTGGGGCGTCAATCAGGAAGATACCTTCGCCTCCGTCATTGCAAAAAAGGGCGGTCGCAAGGTCCTGAATACGGGTATCGCTTCTTACGGCACGGCCCGGGAAATGATGCTTTTACGTCGTCTGGACACCTCCAATATGAAATTTCTCATAATTCAATATTGTGAAAACGATGAGGATGAAAACCGGGCTTTCTATCAGAACGGCAACCATCTTTCCGCCATGACCACCGAGGAATATGACCGGTATACGGCTATGAACCTGCTTCCGCAGGATTATTATGCGGGGAAATACATCTTTCTGAAACTAGAAAAAAAATGGAAGGAATTCAAAAAGCCCAAAGCTCAATCACTCGCAACTTCAGCAGAAGCACCCATGGACGATGTTGATCTATTTATCAATGCCGTCCTCCATGGCCCGGTGGACCTGTCAAAAGTGCAAGTGATCACCCTGGAAGCAGTGGGAAAAGACGATTTCGATCGTTACTTCATCCGCCGACTGACAGAAAAGATAAAAACCGGAAACTATCCCCCACCCATAAAAAATATGATGACCCTTGATATCACAAAGGTCATCAAAAAGGATGATTACTACGTCCTGGACGACCACTGGAGGAAATCCGGTCACGAGGCCATCGGCGGAGCCCTCTTGAAGATGGTTCATGCAGCCGCCCCCGCCGGGAAATAACCCGTAATCCACCACCATACTTCAGCCGAATCAAGTGGAGAGTAGCGTGGCATTGGTTTTTCGGCTAAGGGGATTTTCACCTTCTTTCATCTCGCAGATGACATCACTGACGCGGGTTGAGAAAAATCCTATTCACCTCCAGACCAATACCCCGCTACTTTTGGTCAGATGTGAATAAATGTCTTTTACTTTTTGGTGATCGATTACTGTAACCAAGGTGGGGTTGAATTCAGCATCAATCAATGATAGAGGAGATCATTGTTATTCACGGGAACGGCATATTGGGACTTTTGCAATTAGCTCAGGTAAAAGCCACAAACAGGAAGGACATTATTAATATGGAACTGCTCAGGGATCTCTGGAATTTCTTAAAGGAACGCAAAAAATGGTGGTTGTTGCCGATGATCGTCATGCTCCTGCTCATCGGATTTCTCATCTTCTCCAGCGGTTCCGCCATCGCACCTTTTATTTATACGCTGTTTTAACATGACAAAACTGGAAGCTATAAAAACCAATGCGATTCTGACCCTGGCCTTTCTCATCGCCTATCTTATCTTCGATGTGAAATGGCTTCTTTGGGCCGCCATAGCCCTCTGCGCGGGCAGCGCCTTTGAAAGCAGGATCACGACAGCCATCGCCGAATACTGGATGCGCTTCGCGGCTATTGCCGGTAAAGTCAATTCCCGGATAATCCTCTTCATCATGTTTTTTTTCATCCTGACGCCTATAGCCTTTCTATACCGGCTCTTTAACCGTGATCAGGTGGATCATTTCCTCCAAAATCGACGTTCAACCTATTTTGATGACATCCAAAAATCCTATGGACGGGAGGATTTTGAAAAACTATGGTGATCCCTGACGAGATGAAAAACTGGATGGAGATCAGAGGCTTTCATTTTAATAAACTCTTAATCACCGGTATCGACAATGCTCCGGTTTTCGCCGTCAACAAACCGGAAATGGTCATGGAAGAAACTTGCCTTTTTTCCAATGCCATCAAGAGCGGCGATGATTACCTAAGACGAATTCAATCTCGTCTGGATGATGCTCTTACACACCACCGGGGGCTGCCCATCGTCCGTTTTGCCGATGGTGAATACGCCTTTTACCAGAAAAGTCTCGAATGCAACGGCCTCTACAGACAGGCAGAATCTGCACGGCAAATCAGGAAATCTCTGCCTTTTCATGGTGAGGCCCTTCAGGACCTCTCCGTATCTGGTGTTATGGCGCCTCTTGTATTCCCGGGAAATCTAACGCGTAAAAAAGAGGGCTTTTTTTCCGCCCTTTTCCCACGGCGGGAAAAACCTTCTGCGTCAACCTTTCTCGCTTTCCTCGACCGGTACAACGTCAAGCTCACAGGCGATAACTATACCCCATTTTATGTCATCTATGCCTGGTTGACCTCTGCCCTGTTTGCCAGGACCGTGGATCGACGCAAGCTCTGCATCCTGAATTCAGACTGGGATGAAAGGGCTGTCAAGACATGGTTCGAAGGATTTTCAAGTCGTCCGGACCTGGTGTTTGTGGACCTTCCGGCCGAATATGTGGCAACCCGGTGGCTGTCTCAACGGGATACCGTCCTGCCGAAGATTCCCCGCGATGTTGACCTTTGTCTTGTCGGCGCGGGCATAGGTGCCCTCGGCGTTTGCGTAGATGTGGCAAAAATTCTGTCCGTCCCCGCAATAGACGCCGGACATGCCCTGAACATGATGAACGGCCGGGTGGACAAGTCCAATGGCGCCCGGCTCTACAGCATATGGAAAACCATCTGAAAAACTACCGCCGCCGTTTCAGAATCTGGTGCAATGACCGTCGTCTGGAACTGGAGGCAAAGCGCTACGCTGCGGCTTTTGCAGACCGCATCCTATCCATACCCGATGAAGAGGCCATTTATTCGGCTGTCCGAAAACAATTCCCCCATCTCATACCCAAACCAAAAGGCCAATTAAACATCCTCGCCGTCTACCACCACTACAACTGGGAAGATACTGCCCTTAAGCCCGCCCTGGAACGATTCGGCAGCGTCCATCATTACGATTGGATGACCTCCTTTCGCAAAGGTTTGACCCAGTGGAACCGGTCCATGAGAGAGGATATGAACAAAGACCTGCTGAAGAAGGCAGGAGAGATTGCGACAAGCAAAGGTATCGATGTCATTTTTGCCTATCTTTCCGGGGAGCAGGTCAGCCCGGATACGATGAGGAGTCTTCAATCCTTTGGGGCCCCCCTCATCAATCTCGCGCTCAACGACAAGGAAAATTTCATAGGGAAGATCCGCTCAGGGCAGGCCATGGGGGCCCGGGATATATGCCGGTTCTTCACCCTCAACTGGACAAGCACGGAAGATGCCGTAAAAAAATACTGCGTCGAGGGGGCAATGCCTATCTATATGCCGGAAGGGGCCAACCCGGACATCCACAGACCCCTGCCGCTGGAGAAGACCATTGACGTCTCTTTTATCGGCCAGCGCTACGGAAACCGAGAAGAAACCATAATAAAGCTGCAAAAGGCAGGCATCAAAGTAGAAGCCTTTGGTGCGGGTTGGCCGAATGGTCCATTGTCGACAACCGCTATGGTGGATATGTATTCTAAAAGTCGGATCAATCTGGGATTCGGCGGCGTTATCGGTCACAGTGGAGCCTTTTGCCTGAAAGGACGGGATTTTGAAGTTCCCATGAGTGGCGGGCTTTACTTAACGGAGTATCATCCCGAATTAGAGAAGGTCTACAATATCGGCAAGGAGATTGTCACGTACCGCAATTTCGACGATCTGCTCACAGCGATTTCCAATCTTCTTAACGACCCGGACAAGGCGGATGAAATTCGCCGGCGGGGCTTTGAACGCGCCCGCCGGGATCATACATGGGAAATGCGATTTGAAAAAATCTTCAGGATTTTGGGATTGATTCCTTGGCAGCGTTGAGCGTGTTATCCAGGAGCATGGCTATAGTCATCGGGCCAACGCCACCCGGAACAGGTGTAATATAAGAGGCCGCCTGCGATACCTCATCAAACTTTACATCCCCGACCAGACGGCCATCAGCCAACCGGTTGATGCCGACATCGATAACCACAGCGCCGGCCTTTACCATATCCGCCCTGATCATCTCTGCCCGTCCCACGGCCCCAATCAGGATATCTGCGCGCAGGGTTGTCGATTTTAGATCTCGCGTTTTGGTGTGGCACACCGTGACCGTAGCGTGACGATTCAACAGCATCAGGGCCAGAGGTTTGCCGACAATATTGCTGCGCCCAACAATAACGGCATCTTTGCCCGCGATGTCAATTCCGGAGTAATCAAGCAGGGCGATAATACCCTTGGGCGTACAGGCCATATGGAAGGAATCGCCTGTAAAGAGGCGTCCTGCATTTACCGGATGAAATCCATCCACATCTTTCCGGGGATCGATACGATCTAGGATAGCGTTCGTCCGGATGTGACCGGGCAGGGGAAGCTGGACTAAAATGCCATGGATGGCGGGATCATTGTTCAACTCATCGATAATGGCGATGAGATCGGTTTCTTTCGTTTCAACAGAAAGCTTAAACTCACGGGACAGAAATCCCGCCTCGTCACAGGCATTTTCCTTACGGCGGACATAGACTTTCGAAGCCGGATCTTCGCCGACCAACACGACGGCAAGACCGGGAACAATGCCGCTTCTTGCCTTTAAATCAGCCGCTTCTTCCTTTATTCTTGCTCTGATTTCCCTGGATATTTTGTTGCCATCGATAATAATCGCCGACATATTATTTTCCCTGATACTGCTGGATTAAGCCGATCACCTTATCGATATCAGCCCTGGGTACCTTCCCTTTGTAAAGATAACGACAAGTTCTTTGTTTATCCAGCATAATAATATTGGATGTATTTCTTGATAAACCCCAAAGGTTAATAACACTATAGTCAGGGTCCATGAGGATAACAGCTTTGGTTTCTTCCTGCTTGCTCTTAATCATGCCTTTTAGGACAAAATTTGGAACCATGCTGTCCTTGAGGTTTACGATTCCAAGGCCCTCGTAGTTTTTCTTATCAATTTTCCCATTTTCTCTTGCCGCTTTGAGGTTATTCTGCAGATCGTTATTTAGGTCTTTTGAGCCGGGATCTGCATAAAATATAACGACCACTTTATTCTTATACAGAGGGGATTCCAGTGAATATTCCCTTCCCGTCGGGTCCTTCAGCTTAAAGCCGGCAGCCTTGTCTCCCACTTTCAGGTCTGCGGCAAAAGAGACACTTACAAAACTCAACAACAGCCATGATACCATTAAAGCTTTCCTCATTTTCCAATCTCCTCGAATTCGATTTGGGATTACTACCATATTAAAACCAATGTTGATCAAGAACTTCCTGAGTTGCTTCCTTCATTATACAAAAATGCCGGTTCAATCAAGGGGAATCTCCGGAGAATATCTATCTGGTTGGAAAAAGATCATCATTATGCTAAGGACTAAAAAATTATTTTGAGTTGAAAGGGGATTGAATTGATGAGAAACTTGGGTCAGATGTTGGAAGAAACCTGCCGGAATTATAGCGATCATATTTTTCTAATCCATGAAAATAGCAGACTGACCTATAGGCAATTTAACGAGGCCGTGAACGCTTTGGCCCAGCATTTCATGGCGACAGGCATCAAGAAAAATGACAAAATTGCAATCATGCTTCCCAATTGTCCGGAATTTTTAGTATCCTATTTTGCAGTGCAAAAAGTAGGCGCTGTGGCGGTTACATTGAACATCTTATCCACCGCCTATGAATTGAAACACCTCCTTGGCAACAGCGACGCCAGGATATTTATTACAGTGGATAGTTCCGCCCGGCGTTTTGAAGAGATCAAGGAAGAAATTCCCCTTTGCCGGGAAATCATAACCACGCTCGGCATGGACTGTGATTCCCAGTTTATGACTATTATCCGGCGCGGTATTCCTGAATTCGAAATGCCCGACATTGATCTTAATGACCCGGCGGTTATGATTTACACAGCCGGCCTGACGGGAAAACCACTGGGCGCAATCCTGACCCATAAAAACCTTTTGACGCAATCGGAACTCCTCAAATGGTTTTTCGATGCCGATTACCGTTTTCGAGGCATGGCCGTCATCCCATTTTTTCACTCTTTCGGCGCCGTCGCCAATATGCTGGCCATCATTCGCATCGGCGCCAGCGTTGTGCTGCTCGAGCGCTTCACGCTGGACAGTATCTTTCAGGCTATTGTAAGAGAAGGTGTAACCTACACGTGCGCCGTTCCCAGACTTTTTCTTGGTATGCTCTTTCATAAAGGCGGGGAGAATTACGATTTATCTTCTCTGAAATTCTGTGTCACCGGGGGCGCTCCCATGCCTCCCGAATTTATTCCGCTTTTTAAAGAGAAGTTCGGTGCCACCCTTGTCGAGGGCTACGGCTTGACAGAGGCATCTCCCGTTTGTACGGTGACGCGGCTTGACCTTCCTTTGAAGCCCGGTTCCATCGGCACGGTCGTTGCCGGAACAGAAGCCCGGATCGTCGATCCACAAGGCGTGGACGTACCCGTAGGCACTGTTGGGGAATTGATTGTACGAGGCGATAATATCATGAAAGGCTATTACAAGGATGATGAGGCAACTCACCAGGTAATCCGTGACGGCTGGCTTCATACAGGAGATCTCGCCAGGATGGACGATGACGGCTACATCTTCCTTGCGGGCCGGATGAAACGGATGATCATCACAAGTGGCTTCAATGTCTATCCGCGCGAGGTGGAACTGGCCCTGGAGATGCACCCGGCTGTGCTTAAGGCAAAGGTTTTGGCTAAAGAAGATCTTATGCGCGGCGAAATTGTAAAGGCCGAGATCGTCCGGCGTCCAGGAGCGATGGTCGATGAAAAGGAAATCATGCGGCATTGCCGAAGCTATCTTTCATCTTACAAGCATCCCCGTGAGGTGGAGTTTGTGGAAAACATTGAATCTTAGGAATGACATCCTGGAGGTAATAAAAAACGGGGACGGTTTCTAGCCGCCCCCGTTTTTTTCATATTAATTAAAACCTGCTATGCCTGGCAAACATCAACCGGGGCCTTTTCTTCCTCAAGCCCCATGGATTTCCAGACGATTTCCGCGATATCCAGGGCCACGACACTCTCTTCCTGACCGTGGAACTTGATGCCATCGCTCATCATGGTTAGACAGAACGGACAGCCTACTGCAATGGTATCCGCCTTGACATCAAGCGCTTGTTTTGCACGGGCATCATTGATTCGGTCACCATGCTCTTCCATCCACATGCGCGCGCCACCGGCGCCGCAGCAGAAGCTCTTGCCATGATTCCTCTCCATTTCCACCAGTTGCAGACCAGGAACAGCCTGCAGCGCCTTGCGGGGCTGATCGTAAACCTGATTGTAACGGCCGAGGAAGCAAGAGTCATGATACGTAAAACGACCATCAACAGGCTTTTTCAGTTTTATCTTACCATTAGCGATAAGATCGGCGATAATCTCAGAATGATGATAAACCTCATAATTTCCACCAAAATGGGGATAATCCTTCTTCAAGGCATTATATCCATGCGGGCAGGTGGCAATCACTTTTTTCACACCATAGGCATTCATCATTTCAATGTTGGCCTGTGCCATGGTTTGATAGAGATATTCATTTCCACCTCGCATGGCGGAATCACCGCAACAGCTTTCTTCATTGCCGAGAATACCGAAGCTGACGCCAGCAGCCTGAAGGACTTTCGCCAGGGCAACGGATACTTTCTTGCCACGGTCATCGAATGAACCCGCGCAGCCGACATAGAACAGATATTCCACGTTAGGATCTTCTGCAAGGGTTTTCACGCCCAGTTCTTTTCCCCATTCGCCTCTCAGGTGAGCACCGACACCCCAGGGATTCGAATTGTTCTCCATATTGCGATAGGTCAATTGCAGCTCGGCGGCAAAATCCGCCTCCATGAGCACCTTGTACTGCCTCATGCCGATAACCTTAGGCACATGCTCGATGGCTGACGAACAATTTTCCATACAGTACATACAATTCGTACACGCCCAGAGTTCATCCAGTTCGATGACCTCGCCGACAAGAGCTTTTTCGGTTGGCGCGCCTTGGGGCGGAAGATTGGCGTCGACGATCTTGTCAAGCTTGTCGAGCCACTGTAATGCTGTCTTAAGCTTGGGATTGACCTTTTGTCCATCTGCGCCTTCACCTTCGGCAGCTTCGGGCGAGGCCAGAAGTTCCGCTTTCTTTGCTGCGATGGCCGCAGGGGCTTTCTCGATCCAATAGGTCTTCAGATCCTGAACCAACTTTTTCGGCGAGAGCGGTTTTCCCGTCAAGTACGCCGGGCATCCATCCTGGCAGCGACCACAACGGGTGCAGGCATCAGAATCGAAAACCTGTTTCCAAGTAAATTCTTCCAGGGTGCCTACACCAAAAGCCTCAGCATTTTCAAAATCCTTAATCGGCTCGATTGTACCCGTCGGTTTCATCGTCGCCATGAAATAATTGGCAGGCGTTGTCACCATGTGGAGCATACGGGAATAAGGGATGTAGGCGATGAATCCAAGTGCAAGAAAGGTATGGAACCACCAGGTAGCCTTATGGAGGGCCAATGCCGTTGCCGTTTCAACACCAGCTAGAGCCTTGGCCAGAGTCCAGCCGACAAAGGACCAGACTTCCCAGGGCGTCTGCTGCCACGTAACATGAATACGCAAGGCCTCGATTATGAAACCCGTCACGATAATACCGGCGATCAGAAGCAGCACAATGGCATCATCAGGCGTGGAATCGGACTTGCCTTTGTAGCCCAGCCTGTCGGGCTTGGTGAGGTAACGCCGATCCAAGGCAATAAATACACCTGCGAGTACGGCCAACCCTGCCAATTCCATTAGGAATGAGAAAAACAGATAAAACTTACCCGTTAAAAAAGGAACATGGAGCGGTTCAGCCACATGAAATTCTGTGGCATCAAAGGCTGCTCCAAAAAACAGAACGAGAAACCCGAAAAAAATCAACCCGTGCATGACACCCGGGAAAAGATCCTGAAGGACCTTTACCTGCAGGAGACCATTACGCAGAAGGTTTTTTATGCGCTCATTCAAATTATCTTTTCTGTCTTCCGGCTCCGGCGTTCCAATGGCGGACCACATGAGCCAACGCCGATACAAACCATATGCAAAAATGGCAAAGGCCACGCCTGTGAACAAGAACAGAAATAATTCAAAATGCTGGGCATTCCAGAAAACTTCCCTGCCTTCATGGCCTACCTTAAACGTTGATAGTTCCATACTGCCTCCATAAAAACGAGGGGGCGGATACCCGCCCCCTGTCTTGATTACTTATTTATGCAAGGAGCTTTTTGACTTCTTTTGTCACTTCCGGTACGACCTTGAAGAGATCGTCAACAACTCCGTAGTCGGCTTTCTGGAAAATCGGGGCCTCATTGTCCTTGTTGATAGCCACGATGTATTTCGAGGAGCTCATCCCCGCCAGATGCTGAATAGCACCGGAAATACCGCATGCAATGTACAGGTTCGGTGAAACGACCTTACCGGTCTGTCCGACCTGGTCCGACTGGGGACGCCAACCGGCATCCACAGCGGCTCTGGAGGCGCCGACAGCCGCACCCAGAAGAGCAGCAAGCTCTTCGAGGATCGCATAGCCCTCGGGACCCTTCATACCGCGGCCACCGGAAACTATAATATTGGCCTCGGCTACGTCAATCTTACCGGAGGCTTCTTTCTGCACTTCGAGAACCTTCGTCTTCACATCGGCGACACCGGCGTCAAATTTGACGACAGCCGCAGCTTTTGCACTTTCGACGAGGGGAAACACATTGGGACGGATCGAGGCCATCTGGGGGGTTCCAGACACGACCACTTCACCGAAGCACTTGCCGGCATACATCGGACGGACCGCGAGAAGCTTACCGCCGTCAATCTTGACATCCGTGCAGTCCGTCGCCATACCCGTGGCCAGCTTGCCCACGAGAGCGGCGGAGAGGTCCTTACCCTGAGCCGAAGCGCCCAGAAGCAGGATGGCAGCATCATTTTCCTTCACGATCTTGGCGACTGCCTGAGCATAAGCGCCTGTCGTATATAATTCAAACGCAGCGTCATCCGCCACGTATACTTTATCCACACCATATTTTCCAAGTTCAGCGGCCAGGCCTTCTACGCCTTTACCAACCAGAACGGCGCTGACTTCTTCGCCCAACTGATCGGCCAGTTTCCGGGCTGTGCTGGCCAACTCGAAGCTGACCTTTCTCAAGGCGCCGTCTCTCTGTTCTGCTACTATAAAAACACCTTTTGCCATTTTTACATTCCTCCGTGATCAAGAATAAATTAGATAACCTTTGCCTCTTCTCTGAGGAGCTTTACCAACTCAGCTGCCTTACCCTCAGGCGTATCGTCCGCGCAAATAATCTTTCCGGGAGGCCTTGCGGGAGGCGGTACGAATTTGGCTACTTTGGATTTTGAAGCGGCCGCTACACCAAGGGCTGCGGCATTCTTCACATCCACCGGCTTCTTCTTGGCCTTCATGATCCCGGGGAGGGATGCATAACGGGGCTCGTTCAAACCCTTTGTCGCCGTTACCACGCAGGGCAAGGTGGATTCGATCACCAGCTGGGCGCCTTCGATGGGCGTCGTTGCCTTCGCAACACCGGCAACTTCCAGCTTCGTCACCATGGTTACCTGGGGAATACCGAGGAGCTCGGCCAGAATGGAACCGACTTGGCCGGAGTCATCATCAATGGCGCGCTGCCCGCAGAAAATGATATCAAAGGGAACGCCTTTGATCGCTGCGGCAAGAGCTTCTGCCGTGGCATAGGCATCGGCTTCATACAGGGAGGGGTCATCGATATGGATGCCCTTGTCGGCGCCCATTGCCAGCGCAGTGCGGATGGTTTCCATCGCACGGGCAGGACCGACGGACACGATCGTAACTTCACCACCGGCTTTTTCCTTTATTTTGAGGGCTTCTTCAACACCAAACTCGTCGTAGGGGTTCATGACCCATTTAATTCCACCCTCTTCAATCCCTGATCCATCACCTTTGACTTTAATCTGGGCTTCCGTATCCGGAACTTGCTTTACACATGCAACAATATTCACACTTTCCTCCTTCCCGAATGTCACCGGTTAAAAACCGAACCGCCATTCAGTGTTATAAAATTTTGTTTATAATTTTATAAAGGGGGGCGGATTAAAAAACCGCCCCCCCATTACATCTAGTTATAGTCTGTTCTTTACGATGTCGTCGACAACTGACGGATCGGCCAGGGTCGATGTATCGCCCAGGTTCGAAATGTCGTTGGCGGCCACTTTCTTCAGAATTCTTCTCATGATCTTGCCGCTGCGGGTCTTGGGCAGACCATCGGCCCACTGGATTTTCTCCGGTGTGGCGATGGGTCCGATCAAAACGCGGACATGAGCGACGAGTTCTTTTTTAAGTTCATCCGACTTCTCTACGCCGCTCTTAAGAGTAACATAGGCATAGATGGACTGACCTTTGATGTCGTGGGGATAACCGACAACGGCCGCCTCGGCAACCTTGGCATGTGCCACAAGGGCGCTTTCCACTTCCGCCGTTCCCATCCGGTGGCCGGACACATTGATAACGTCATCAATACGGCCCGTAATCTGATAATAGCCGTCTTTGTCTCTCCGGCAACCGTCGCCCGTTACATAGTAGCCGGGGAACTGTTCGAAGTAGGTTTCCTGGAAACGTTTGGGATCGCCATAGACACCGCGCATAATGCCGGGCCAGGGCCGTTTGATGCACAGAGCGCCCGAGGCTTCCGTCTCGGTGAACTCCTTGCCTTCATCATCAACGAGAACAGGCTCAACACCCATAAAAGGCATGGTCGCCATACCGGGCTTGATTGCGATGGCGCCCGGGAGGGGTGTAATCAGAATGCCACCTGTTTCTGTCTGCCACCATGTATCGACGATGGGGCATTCGCCGCGGCCGATAACATTGTAGTACCAATTCCAGGCTTCGGGGTTGATGGGTTCGCCAACCGTACCGAGAATTCGGAGCGAAGAGATGTCGGCCTTCTTGACCCACTCATTGCCCTCTTTCGCCACAGCGCGAATGGCTGTCGGTGCAGTATAGAAAATATTGACCTTATATTTTTCCACGACCTTCCAGAAACGGCTAACATCGGGGTAGTTCGGCACACCTTCAAACATGACGGAAGTAGCGCCATTGCAGAGGGGACCGTAAACGATATAGGAATGGCCCGTAACCCAGCCGATATCTGCGGTACACCAGTAAATTTCCTCTTCCTTATAGTCAAAGATCATTTTGTGGGTGTAGGCGACATAGGTCAGATAACCGCCCGTGGTGTGCATAACGCCTTTGGGCTTGCCCGTTGAGCCGGAGGTGTAGAGGATAAACAGGGGATCTTCCGCATCCATCCACTCGGCCTCGCACACTGCGGAAGCCTTCGCCATTTCATCATCCCACCACAAGTCGCGGCCGGCAACCCAGTTGCATTTGATTTTGTCGCCGACACGCTTTACAACCACCTGTTTCTCGACGGATGGGCATTCATTGAGGGCGGCATCGGCATTATCCTTCTGGGGAACGGCTTTGGCGCCGCGGAAGGTTCCGTCGCAGCTCACGAGGAGTTTCGATTTACAGTCCTGAATCCGGTCACGAAGGGCATCGGAGCTGAAACCACCGAAGACGATGCTGTGGATGGCGCCGATCCTGGTGCAGGCCAGCATGGCAATCGCCAGTTCGGGAATCATGGGCAGGAATAAGGTTACGACATCGCCCTTCTTAATACCCTGGGCCTTTAGAACATTGGCAAACTTGCATACCTGTTCGTGGAGCGCTTTGTAGGTAATTGCACGATCATCGCCGGGCTCATTGCCTTCAAACTGAATCGCCACCTTATTTGCCCGTGTCTTCAGGTTTTTGTCCAGACAATTGTAAGAAACGTTGAGCTTTCCGCCTTCAAAGAACTTAACGTAAACGGGGCCCTTTTTGATGTCAAAGTTGTAATCCATAACCTTGTCAAAGGGTTTGAACCACTCTACATATTCATTCGCAATTTCGGCCCAGAAGGCATCCGGTTCTTCGATGGAACGCTTCCACAGTTTGTCGTAAGCTTCCCGACCACTGATATAAGCCATTTTTTTGATCTTCTCCGGTACGGGATAGATTTCCTTCAACTGTACTTTCTCTTCTGCCATATGATTTTGTTACCTCCATTTACTATAGTTTTATTACGGTTTTTTGCGGATTGAATTAGCCCCCTTCGCATCTTGCCTTAGGACGCCGACGGGATATTAAGGGGATTACATCGTAACGGGCTTGCACTATATCAATTGCCCCTTAGTGTCAAGGAATATTTTATAATTTGCGCCATTTTCAAGCCCCGTCAGTGAGCTTTTCATCCTCTTTTTATAAAGACCGGCCAAGGCATCAGATGTGGCATATTTACCACACATGACGTAACCGACCGTGTCATTGTCGCAATGCGCTGAAGACCCGGTATCATCAACATCCATTTTCATTCTGCGATATGAGCTTAATATGTCATTTCGAGTTCCTGCCCCTGAATAGATACCGCAATCATTCATGGAAGAAACTTGCTGTAATCGCGAGATGCCTCTAAGGTGTCGTGTCAACCTTTGAGACTGCTGCCACCGATCCGATCGATTGTAGGCTCTGGCCTTTGATCAGTTGCTAGCAGTGATAGAAGGGTTAATTTCTTAAGAGCGTAGCAAGAATAATATTATTCCGGTATCAAAAGGATTTTCTCAGATCCATTGTTCCTTCGAAATGATACCATTAGTAATTACAACTTGACACTCGTGCATCTAAATTATTAAAGAGTCCATCAAAAGTGAGCATGGCACATTATATGCAAACGACATTTTTGACGAAGATTTCATTTAGGGCGGCAATAATTGTCGAAAATGCTTGACATCTAAAAAATAGGATGCTAGTTTTTCGCAACTTACTTATAAGAGGGGGAGGTGGTGCCGGATAGGCAGCATAACAAGTAGGCAAGTTAATTAAGTGTTAAGAGCGGTTATGGTTTGAAGGCCCTTCCAGTTACATGCCCGGAAAGGGTCAAGCAAATGAAACAAAAAAAATATCAGGAGGAACAAATGAAGAGATTTTGGGTAGTCATGTTGTCACTTGGCTTGATTGCGGCTTTTGCAATGCCCGCTGCCGCCGTCGATGTCAAGGTAAGCGGTCAGTACTATGTTCAGGGATTTATCGCAGATAACCCCTCACTGCTGGACAAAAGCACACAGGCTTCGAACGATCCGTCTTGGGCTAGCAATGCAAACCGCAGCGCCGCCAAAATGATCGATCAGCGCCTGCGCGTAAACACGGAGTTCAAGGTTCAGGAAGGTCTGAAACTGGTCACCCGTTTCGATGCTCTGGAAAATATGTGGGGCAGCACGGTATGGTCGGGATGGAGCAACCCTGCAACCATGCAGCAGACGGAAGGCCGGTACAGCAACGGCGCCGCCGGAGCATACGCTTCACAGAACATCAACTTCAGCCGCGTCTACATGGACATTACGACGGGCATCGGCCAGTTCTTGGTCGGTTATCAGAACTTTACCTCTTGGGGTAACAACTGGGTCACCAGCAACAACACCTATCCCGGCATCAAGTACATTGGGAAGGTTGGTAATTTCACGGGTGTTCTCGCTATTGAAAAACGCCAGGAACCTGCTCTGGACCTCTATCAGGGCGGCGCTGCCGGCAACCCCGCCATCGGCAGGGGCATGGACTCCGACAAGGAAGTCTACGATGCAGGGTTCATCTATGCATTCAAACAGGGCCAGGCCGGATTCATCTGGCAACAGCTTCGTAATCCCAACGCCAAGTTTGCTGAGGGGAGAACAACAGCAGTAGGTACAGGTTCTGTATCAGCGCTGAGCGTTTTGCTGCCCACAGCCAAATTCAACTTTGGTAACTTTGATCTTATGTTGGATGGTATTTACATCTTTGGAAGCCTGGCAAAGTATGAGGATGCTGGGAAAAACCTTGGCAGGAAAGATATCGATGCAACCCAGATTGGTGGTCAGATCAATGCCAAGTACACCTTCAAGCCCGTCTCCATCGGCGGTAAATTCGCTTACGTATCTGGCGATGACAATCAGGATGTCACAAAGGTCACCGGTAGCTTGATGTATGCTCTGAACGGTAACAGAACGAAGAACGACTGCCTCATTCTGTGGAATTCGGACTATGTCGATGCCATGGGCCCCATGTTCGGTAACACGACCGTAGCAGACAGGAATTTGCGGACAAGCGCACCATATTACAACAGCTACTACATGGATAACGTCTGGTTCTATCAGCTCTATGCCGATGTGGCCCCGATGGCAAAAATGAACATCCATGCAGCGTTGACATATGCAACCGCAGACAAGAAACCGAAGAATGACGTCGGTACTGTCGGGTCAGCTGGTGCTTTAACTGGCGCAACTGTTAAGGAATTCACCTCCGATAAATACGGAACGGAATTCGACTTGACAGTATCGTACAAGATCTTTGACAACCTCGAGTACATGGTCGGCGGCGGTTACCTCTGGGTCGGCGATTACTTCAAGGGATATGACAACAATGCGAAGACCAAGGACAACTATCTGCTTACACACAAACTGACCTTGACCTTCTAAAACGGGTTGCTTTAACCGCGAGGTTAAAACTAATCTACAGTGCTTTTCAGGCCCCGAGGATCTTCCCCGGGGCCTTTTTCTTTGCCCGAAAGGGACCTTGACCACTTGGATCATCTATGATAGTTTCACAAAAAAAATAAGAGAGAAAAAAATATGCCCCTGTACGATTTCGAATGTTCAAAATGTGGCCACAATTTCGAGGCCTTCATCAAGTTGAGCGAAACAAGCGACAATATTGAATGCCCAAAATGCACCGCCAAAAAGCCTAAAAAGCTGGTCAGCTTGTTCAGAACCAATAACTGGTCAACCTTCCTTGATAATATGGAACGAAAGATCAGCCCGGAAAAATTCAAATAAATCGGTGTGCATAAACACGTTTGTCATTCCCATGGTCTACTCAATCGTTCATTGTCGTACGGGCAACCCTCTGCCCCCTCTGGTATTCCTGGTTTTCCAGTGGAAAATCACTGAATAGGAGGACATTATTCACAAAATCTCCGGTAACCTGAGTGGACTCGGGGCGCAACAGATTAGGCGTATCGAGCAGATCTATCGACGGCGAACGCCTCCGGACCAGATCGTTTCCCATGAATTTGCCCGCTATCTGACGGAGCTGTCCAGGGAAATTAACCGTCAGATCGGCGTCCTGATCAATCGGCAGGGTGTCGTTGAATACGTAGTTGTAGGCAACGCTCAGCAGATATTTATCCCATCGCTCGAAGCTTACCGATCTTCGTCCACCAGATTCAAGGGACTGCGTCTGATCCATACCCATCTGATCCATGAACGTTTGACAGACGACGACCTCACAGACCTCGCACTTCTGCGCCTGGACCTCGCCTGCGCCATTGAAGTCCAGGAAGACGGCATCCCCGGAACGGCCCATGTCGCCCATCTGCTTCCCGAAAACCCGGAAGGAACGTTCTGGCGATTTCTGCCGCCTGCCCGGCCGGCCGATCTGAACCTGAATTTCTCCACTTTTATAACCGCCCTGGAAAACGACTTCAGCCACGCTCAGAAGAGTAGAAAGGTTGATGCAGTGGATCGGGCCTTCCTCGTCCGCGTAGAAACGAAATCGACCGAGTATGGCAAAACTGCTCTAACCGAATTGAAGGAACTGGCGCGATCTTGCGGTATTGAAGTTTTTGACGCTGTGATGCAACATCGGTCTCAGATGGACCCTAAATATGTCATGGGAAAGGGAAAGCTCTCAGACGTGGTTATCCGGGCCTTGCAAATGGGGGCGAACCTCCTGATATTCGACCATGAACTGACACCTGCACAAGTCCGATCAATTGCTGATTTTACGGAATTGAAAGTCATTGATCGAACCCAGTTGATTCTGGATATCTTCGCTCAACGAGCCCACAGCCGCGAGGGAAAAATTCAGGTGGAACTGGCACAGTTGAAATACCTGCTGCCCCGTCTGGCTACGAAACACACAGCCATGTCCCGCCTGACGGGAGGCATCGGCGCCCGCGGACCGGGAGAAACAAAACTGGAAATCAACCGTCGACGGGTCCGGGAGAGAATTCATGTGCTTGAACATCAGATGAAAGATATCGAAAAGGCCAGGGGACAGCGGAGGGTCAAGCGTGAAAAGACGGGGCTTCCCATTATTTCTATCGTGGGTTATACCAACGCCGGTAAGTCCACCCTTTTGAATGCCTTAACCCAAAGCCGCGTGTTTACTGAAGACCGGCTTTTTGCCACCCTGGATCCCAAGAGCTCACACCTGCGTTTCCCCAAAGATACGGAGGCGATTATAACCGATACAGTGGGATTTATCAGGGACTTGCCCCAGGATCTTTTTGCCGCCTTTCGCGCCACGCTGGATGAGCTTCACGAAGCCCATCTGCTATTAAATGTCGTGGATATCAGCAATCCCGACTTCGAAGACCATATCGCCGCCGTGCAAAATGTCCTGGAACAACTTGATATCGCAGAAAAACCCACTCTCCTCGTCTTTAACAAGGCTGATCGGATCGCTGAAAAGCAGCTTATTAAAACCCTTTGCACCCGTTTCCACGCTATGGCCATATCTGCCTTGGATGAGAAAACGCTCCCCCCCCTGGTGGAAAAAATGGAAGCCATGCTGAAGCGTGGATTCCCTTCTTCACGGGAATAACAGAGGCTGAAAGATATCCATGCGTAGCGAAGTTTCCCAAAAGACCCATCTATTTATCTGTCTCTTCCTGATAATTGCCATATTTAGCGTTTATGGCCAAGTATGGCATCACAAATTCATAGATTTCGACGATGAGGAGTATATTGTCCAAAACCCTCATGTCAACAGCGGCCTGAGCATTGCTAACGTCGTCTGGGCCTTCAATTCGGCCTACTCCAACAATTGGCATCCCCTGACCTGGATATCCCATATGACTGATGTCGAGCTCTTCGGGCTTAATCCCCGCGGGCATCATCTGATGAATGTTCTCTTCCATGCGATCAACTCGGTCTTGCTGTTCTTACTTTTTCTGCGCATGACCGGCAAAACTTGGCAATGCGCCGCTTTAGCAGCCTTCTTTGCCCTTCACCCCCTCCATGTGGAATCTGTCGCTTGGGCAGCGGAACGAAAAGACGTCCTCAGCACTTTCTTCTGGCTTTTAACCATCTGGGCCTACATCCGTTACACGGAAATACCCCATTGGAAACGATATGGCATGGTCGTAGCCTGTTTCTCATTGGGATTAATGGCTAAACAGATGCTCGTAACCCTGCCCTTCGTCCTGCTTCTCCTCGACTACTGGCCCCTCGGTCGATTTGCTTCAACACCGGCCACATTCGAGAACCAATCCTCTAAAAGCTCTTTGAAAAAACGCCATAATGGAAGGGCCGTAACAACTGTTCATGCTGCGGTTTCAGATCGCCACGTAATCAGATCCCGATGGCAGCATCTCATTGTAGAGAAAATCCCTTTATTGCTATTGGCGGCAGCGGCAAGCACCATCATATTCATGGTCCAACTCAAATCAGGTGTTCTTTTCGGCCTAAGCCCATTTCCACTGAATGCCCGCATTGCAAATACCGTTATCAGTTACATGACCTATATGGTCGACATGGTCTGGCCCATCCATCTGGCCGTCTTCTATCCCCACCCTCAGGGCACGCTCCCTTTGGGAACCATATTGGGAGCGGCGATACTGCTCATCGTCATCACAGCAGCCTGCCTTAAGTTCCATCATAAACCATATCTCCCTGTAGGATGGTTCTGGTACCTGGGTACCCTGGTCCCCGTCATCGGACTAGTTCAGGTGGGCGTTCAGGCCAGGGCCGACCGTTATACCTACATCCCCCTCATAGGTCTTTTCATTATCATCGCCTGGGGACTCCCAGACTTTCTTGGAAAATGGCCCTACAAGAAACAAGCAATCATTACCTTTGCCATAATGACGCTTACTTCTTGCACCTTCCTCACCTGGTCTCAGGTGAGCACCTGGAAAGACAGGGAAACACTATATGCACACGCGGTCCATGTTACACACGACAATTATTGGGCATACAACAACCTCGGTGCCGCCGTTGCAGCAAAGGGAAATCTGGACGAAGCAATGACGTGCTTCTCCAATTCATTGGCCATTATGCCCTTATACCCCGGAGCGAACAAGAATATGGCCGTAATCCTTTTTAAAAAGCAGCGTTACTCCGAAGCCATTCCTTATCTGCAACGGGCAATGCAGATGCAGCCCAGGGAAACGGAACTTTATGTCATCATGGGCATGACCCTGCTGAAGATGGGAAATGTTGAGGAAGCCATTTCTCGGTTCCAGGAAGCAATAAAACTGAATCCCGCGGATCCGGATGCCCGTGAGGGGTTGCAGGAAGCCTTGGCGGCAAAACAGACCACAAATCTCCGAATTAATCATACAGGACAGACTCCATGAAAAAGCGTTATCAGACCATTTTCATCTGCATTGCTCTCGTGATCGCAACGACTTTTGCATATGGACCGATCAAAGACGCCTCCTTCATCCAGCTCGATGATAATGATTATGTTGTGGAAAATCCTCATATTCGAGAAATGAACGGTTCCAACATCGTATGGGCGTTCACTACAACTCATGCCGCCAACTGGCATCCGTTGACATGGCTTTCCCTCATGCTTGACCGCCAGCTATACGGGTTATCGGCGCCGGGATTCCATTTTACCAATCTCATTTTTCACATATTGAACTCGTTGCTGATTTTCCTCATCTTTACCGCCATGACCAATGCATTTTGGAAAAGCGCCTTTTTAGCAGCTCTTTTCGCGCTTCACCCCTTGCATGTGGAATCCGTCGCCTGGATTGCAGAACGTAAAGATGTGCTCAGCGCTTTCTTCGGCATCTGCACAATAGGTCTTTACGCGCTTTATGTGAAGGATAAGAAGCCTCTTTACTACATCGCCCTGATCGGCTGCTTCGCTTTGGGGCTCATGGCCAAGCCTATGCTGGTCACCCTTCCTTTTATATTGCTTCTTCTGGACTACTGGCCCCTTCAGCGCTTTCAACGATCCGCGAAACCCGGCAAGATATCCTCTTCGCCAGAAAGCGGCCAAACAAAAAAAAGGAAGCAAGGCGCCGAAAATCCTAAAAAAACAGCGACCCAAAAGATAAAGGAGCAGACAGTCGAACCTCCGTCCTGGAAGGTCCTCATCTTGGAAAAGATTCCTCTCTTCATCCTTTCCACCCTCTCCTGCATCATGACATACTACGCCCAGCAACAGGGAGGATCGGTGATTTCCATTTACCACCTTCCCTTTACCGATCGAATCGCCAACAGCCTGATATCATACATGGCCTATATCGGAAAAATGTTCTGGCCATGGAATCTTGCCGTATACTATCCCATGCCGGCATCCTATCCTCTGTGGGAAGTTTCACTGGCCATCGTAGTCCTTCTTGGCATAACCTACCTCGTGATCCGGTTTCATAAAAGTTTCCCCTATGGGGCCACAGGTTGGTTATGGTACCTTGGTTCTCTCGTTCCCGTCATAGGATTGGTCCAGGTGGGTAATCAGGCCCTGGCGGACCGCTATACCTACATCCCCTTGATCGGGTTATTTTTGATCATTTCTTGGGGTATACCGGATTTATTGAAGGAGTGGAAATACCGTCCAGCCTTCCTTGCCGCGGGGGGCGCAATCGTATTGATCACCTTGGCCTTCACCACATTGAATCAGGTCCAAAAATGGAAAACCGATATCAGCCTGTTTGAACATACTATCAACGTAACGAAAGACAATGTCATTGCAAACTTCTGTCTCGGCGATGCACGCGCAGCCCAAGGGAATTACGATGCGGCCATCACCTCCTACAACGAGGTGTTACGGATAGATCCGAACCATCCATACACCCATAACAATTTGGGGATCGCCCTTCAGCGGCGGGGACACATCAACGAGGCCATAATGCATTACCAGGTAGCCCTGCGTTTCGATGCTACCAGGCCCAAAGCCCTCACCAACCTGGGGCTCGCCGCGGCAACACAAGGCAATTATGAGGAAGCCATCCGTTACTTTCGCGAGGCTCTTCTTCTAAAGCCGGATTATTTAAGGCCGCATATCGCCCTGGGAGATGTCCTGGCAAAAACAGGGAAGTTACAGGAAGCCCTGTCGAGCTATGAGCAGGCACTCCGCATGAAGAACGACCTGCCCGATGTCCATTATAATATGGCGCAGATTCTGGCTTATCTGGGGTCAGTAAACGAGGCCATCGAACATCTCTATATCGCGGTACGTATAAATCCCACCTTCCAGGAAGCGCACATTCATTTGGGAAATCTTCTTCTTGCACAAGGTCGCAATCAAGAGGCCGCGATCCAGTTTCAGGAAGCATCCAAAACAGCGATATTGCCTGACCCCATTCCTTGATGATTCGTTAGACGCCAAATAAGCATCCCGCAAACATCAATCGTATTTTTCCCATCGATAGGGAGCGGGGGCAAGCTGATTAAAAAGAATTTAATAATTCAATGGGCATCTCTCACGTCCTCCTAATGAGCATCCCTGAGTGTCTCCCTTACGGTCCGAAAAAACCTACCCCTTTCTTTTTGATAAATTCAATTTCTGGTATATTGTGTATATTACCATCAATTGTAATTGCTGGTAATGTTATCCAGTACTGTTCCCTTTGAAGGTTTCCAAACATAACAATTCCCGCAAAAAGATTGTCGGTGAGATTGTCGGTAGGTCTAATATGCACGCGTCGCAGAGTTTCAGAATCCCAACATGTGACGTCAAGCTTACTCGTTGTCTTGAGTGATTGATCCCCGCGTAGAACCGTTTCATCAGACAAAAAGGATGCCGATCTCCCTTTTGGAACAAGCAAAGATAGACCAACTTGTATACCGTCGCCAGTGACGACGCTTGAAACTCGGAGTCTTATGTTATCAAAAAAGAATTCAATCGTGTCGGCAGGAGCTATCGATCCAACGCCATGACTGTTTACCAGCTTTCCGTTTTCTGCCATGGGCAACCAATATGAATAGCGTGCAACACATCCGCAATTAATCATCGGTATCACTAACGCTAACGTCAAGAGCAGTCTCTTAATAGCCTTTTCCATGGATAGTTGTCCTATTCATCACTCATATTTGTCATTAGACTAAATCTAAGCGGGGAGTAGTAAGCTGCTCCGCCACCAATCGCCATAGCAGCGGCAGGAAGCATGCTGCCCCAGTTTGTCACAGCATTCTACTCTGGGTTACAAAAGCCCGGCTGCTTATGAAGCGGCTTACTTTAAACTTGCAGCTTAACCCCCCTGTCTTCAAAACTGGGGGAAGGTCACTTCTTCACGAAACTCTTTCGAGTATCCCCTGAGGATAGTCAAACATAATTTTGTCTTGTGGAGCCGGAAAAGGCATATGAGGGTTTATTGCTTTTCCCTCCGAGGACCTAGGTTCATAATAGACATAAGGGCCAGGCAAGCAGCCGCAGATAAACATTACGAAGATAAGGATCAAAAAGCACATTTTTTTCATCTGAAAGCCATTATTACTCAAAATACTTACTATTAGAATAGAGCCACAGCGTATTGGCATCGGTCATAAGTGCGTCATAACCAATCGCTACCGCAGGAACCATGCCAGGAATGTTAAAAATATTTCTCATTCTCTCTCCAGTAATTCCAAATCCGAAGAATTCATCAATTTTAACTTGAAATACATCATGGTGGCCTGAAGAACAATTTACTCCAGGAAACTTATTTGCAAGACGGGATATTGGCCCACCCTCGCCCAAGAATCTGTTGGGGTCTACTCGTTTATTAGCCGTTCCAATATTGATTGGCCCTTCAACAGGCATAGTATCACGTTCCTTCTTCAACCTAAAATCCGGCACAGAAGAAGACCTCTCATAGTTAGATATACTGTCCCCAGAATAACCGATCCAGTTCATCTTTCCGGGCCTGCTTTCATTCAGGCAAACGATGTACCGGCGATCATCCGCCCACACTTCCTTGACCTTCAAGGGAGATGGCCCTTGGGGGCTTTCAGGATAAACCTCTTTTATGTCCAGCAATGTTTCCATTGGCCCGAAAAGCAGCATTCAGTCGATCTTGAGGTCATACTGACTAGCATCGATTTACTGTAACATATGGTTTTTCAACAGCTTACAAATTATGCGGGTTTGCAATACTACCGTCTCACTTAGTGTTTGTACAGAGGGTTGGCCCTAAAATGGACTATTGGTACATCCAATACTCTTCCGTCTAACATTAATGCATTACTAAGGTTCATTTTAATAGTTTCCTTATTGAGCCCTTGATAATCCATAAAAATTAGAAATCCTTCATCTTTATTGATGGGAACCCAAGATTGTATTGACGACAAAGCTCTGAAAGTATCTAAATCCCATCTGCTTAATTCCTTTTGTTTGAATCCTTTTACCCCCAACTCATTATCAAGTATTGAGGCTTTAATTTGCGCGGGATTAAACATAAGATTATCTCTCGTTGCAAGAAAATGGATTAGAACAAAATTGCATTGTCCATGTTGTAGCCTCCAGAAATCAAATCGCATTTTGATTCCATAACCTGCAAGAACATCAACCATCGGAAAACATCCTTCATATCCACATATTTCCTCCATGTGCCAAAAATCTTGATTAGTATCAAGATGAGCCCTGTATTCATTATGACGTTCAGCGCAGCTAATACACGAACAAAGAATAAATATATACAGTATACATATGCATTTAGATTTCGTTCTTGATATATCTGGTATCACATCTGTCCAAGATAGTTATTAGCAATTGAAAAGGGTGCACAGATTCAGGTAGAAGTTTTCTTCGCCAAAAGAAAAAACAAAACCTGGAAAGGATGCACCCCGATGAATAGATTTAACAGCATTTTCGGTCAAATT
>CAZYDG010000042.1:0-61674 GCA_964645835.1 uncultured Syntrophaceae bacterium | reverse complement strand
CACTAAATTGGACAGCATCGTAATTGATAGAGAAAAAAAAGAGGCAACCTGATTTTCAAAGAACAAATTTAACCCGTCCAAATACCTGATTTTACAAATGCCAGTGAGGTGTTTTCAGGTTATTTTGGACAGCAATGAGTCGGTCCTATCGAATAGATGAAATCTTTTTTCCCCTCATCCAGCTTGCCCCTGAAATAAAATTCCGATAACCGGAAATCAAGTTTATGGCCGGTAGCCAAGGTGAATCCAGATACTATAAGGAGCTGTTCTGCAGATATGGCGCGTTCAGACATTCCGAGAAACGGCAAAGTTCGAATGGCTGCAGCATCAAAAGTACACAAAGTCAATGCTTCCTCCCTCATAAGAATAGCCAGAGATTCCATTTCACCTGCGTGAATATTATCTCTTTTCAAAGGGGGAAGGCATTTCAGGACATTTTGAAGTTCTTCTATGGCTGCAGTAGATTCGATAACAGCGCCGCTATCAATGTATTGCAGCCGGAAATTGACGGGAATTTTTTTGCCGTTTCTGCGATAATATTTTACTTCGTCAATAACGGTTGAAGCGACGCGAAGCTCATGCAATACCGCCAGCTTGTCGAAAACATTAATTTCCAGAAATTTGATGACAACATCCGCATCAAGAAGCCACAATCTCAAGGGATTCACCCTCCATCTCGGTCAATCCCCGAGATTCCAGCAATTCGTCAATTTCCGCGCGATCTATGCCGAGAATCTCTGCAAACTTACCGCGGGATATCAATCCTTTTCTGAGGCACTTCACTGAAAGAAGGATAAAGCGCTCTGATACGGGAGCTTCACACGTAGCATCTTTTCTGATGCGACGGTCGATCATTGTCAGTTCGTCGCTTTTCGCTAAATCATTTGCCTTTTCCCACGGCATAAATCGTAAGTTCGCCATGCGATAGAGCAGTGCCGATGTGGAAACACCGAATTCACGGGCAACATCTACGATATCGGAATAGGGAAGTTTTTGTTCAATGACCCTTTTGTCCAGTTCTTGTCGGATTTCGACTTCCGGCAGGAGGAGAGCAGATGCAAATCGATCTGCTTTTCTTTCAATCTCCGAGAAGGACTGTTCATTGTTTTCCATCTCTGCGGGGCTCAACGTATTCCAAGTGATGATGTGGAATAATTCATGGGCCAGGGTGAAATTAATCCGCCACGGAGCCTCTTCATTGTTGACGATGATAGCGGTGCCTAATTCTGGATGGACAGTTGATGCCGCCGATCCGAAGTCCGAAAGCTCAACAAACAGGATCTTTATCTGCAGGCTCTGCTCCATTACTCTTTGGAGTGACGGGGCAGGTCTGCTTCCCAAGTTCAACATATTGCCGATTTTTGAAGCCAGGCCATCAATTTGGATGTTTGTCCGGATATCCGCAGGTTTGACGGTAATCAGCTGTGCATTGATGCCCGTGTCGATGTCAAGCAGCCGTTCGATAAGACGATACTGTTCAAATCGATTCTTAATATATGCTTCGATCTCTTTTCGTTTCTCTCCTGTCGGCGCTCTTCGCCAGAGGAGATGTATTGCTGATTGAGGTTGATCATCACCCATGATGAGTGTGTTAAGATTGCAGAAGTAGGTTCGGGCAAAGAGGGCAAGTTCGCTCGCCTTTACGTCGCGCGCACCCTTTTCGATGTTGCTTAGCGTCTGATAATTGGCAAAGCCAAGCCTGGATGCTGCGTCGCTCAGCGTCAATCCCGCTGCCTCACGGGCTTTTCTTAGCCGGTCTGCCAAGTCATTTAATGGCATGGCCATCCCTCCATTTTTGATTATTGTATATAAATAACTTATCTGATTATGTCAATAGAATAAGTAATTGTTATGTACATTGCCAAATGGCCCACTTAGGGATTCATAAATCCAGCAATGAAATTATTTTATGGAAAAATATTCAACATTGAAATCCTTTTATGAAAGGCGTATGAAACCCTTGATTTATTGACAAAATAACCGCATGGCGCTTCAAAACATCACCGACAAGGAGATCAGCCCGTGCCCAAAACCAACCATCAAAGACCAGACCGACATAACTCCCGGCTGGTCTTTTTTATTGATGATTCGGCCCATAGTCAAAAAAATTAGCGTTTTTCTGACATAATCTGCGTCGGAAGTGGTTATATCCGGCAAATAGTAGCATCATATAAAGGAGGCATCGCAGAGATGACTGAGAATGTATGGTTAAATACAATGAGTTGCGATCAGAAGAAACTAAAATCAGAGTCTATTAAAAGACGTAAAATCTATGTAGAAAAGCATGTAGCACCGACGGCTGTAGATGAGTACAAGACAGAAGGTTGGGCAGTGTTACAGGAAATGAAACATAAAACATTGTTACGTAAATATTTGCCGCATGCAGAACGACTTGAAAATCAAGTCTGGTACCTTTTTTATCTTCTCGGATATCCAGAAATAAGCTCAGGACGTAACTTCCAAGTCAGGATAGAGAGGAAGGGGGCTGAACCCCTGTTTAAGCAGATAGATGTTCTTGCAAAAGATGATGAGACGGTGGTTGTTACCGAGTGTAAGTCATCAGAAAAAATTAGCCGTCGTAGCCTACAAAAAGATATTGAAGAATTTTCAAATCTTAAAGGTCCCATAGCAGATGCAATCCGAAAGCATTATGGTAGAGATATAAAACTGAAAATAATCTGGTTGTTCGTAACAAGAAATATAGCTTGGTCCAATCAAGATCGGCAGCGAGCGGTAGGCGCACGTATAAACATTGTTACTGAAAGAGAACTGAGATACTACTTGCAAATTGCAGATCATCTTCGATCTGCTGCGCGATTCCAATTTCTTGCTGAGTATCTTAAAGATCAAAAAATACCTGAGATGGAAGGGGTTCACGTTCCTGCGGTGAAAGGGCAACTAGGTGGTCGCACATTTTATTCTTTTGTATCTACACCAAAGCAGATACTGAAAATAGCATTCGTGAACCATCGATCATTAAATGATCCAGAAGGAGCGCCAACCTACCAACGACTCGTAACGAGAACAAGACTTCGCCAAATTTCTCATTTCTTATTAGGAGGAGGCTTCTTCCCAACAAACATCCTTGTAAATTTCACAAGTAAAAGTAGATTTGATCAAATTGCCAAAGATGATGAGACTAATGTGGCTTTTGGTCACCTGTATCTTCCCTCGAAATATCGTTCAGCATGGATAATTGACGGGCAGCACAGATTATATGGTTTCGCCCCTCTTTCTGAGAAGTATTTATCGCAGAATATCTTGGTTGTTGCTTTCGAAGGCATGAATAAAGGGGAAGAAGCTAATCTGTTTATCACAATAAATCATGAACAAAAATCAGTACCTAAAACGCTTCTTGACGATCTCGAAGGCGAGCTTAAATGGGGTTCCCAAGAGCCATCAGAAAGGATTGGCGCCATTAGCGCACGACTCATCGGTCTCCTTAATGCCGATATTGGTGAGGCATTATATGGCCGTGTAACACAGCAAGGAATATCTCCTACGGAAAAGACATGCCTTACTGTTCCAGCGCTGAAAGATGGAATCAGAAGATCTGGCCTAATAGGAACAGCAATCTTAAATAAAAAAGAATATTGTCCTGGACCCCTATGTGGCATTGACGATATCCAGACACTTGATCGTGCCAGGTCTATACTCAATAGCTATTTTCAATCATTAGCAAGTGCTAATGCTACGCAATGGGAAATCGGTAGAAGAGGATTTCTATGCACAAATGTTTCTCTCCAAGCCTATTTAATGCTTCTTGCTTCGGTTATCAGTTATATGGAATCAAATAAGGGTCTAACGGCGCGAGAACTAACACCCGAAGAATTAATGGCGGAAATCGAAGAATACATAGACCCAATACTGAGTTGGCTTGCTGAAGCTAACGCCATGAAGATGGAAAAAGCATTCAAGGTTCAGTTTGGATCGGGTGGCCCACGTGAGTATTACTTCCGTCTATGTCAAATGACCAAGTCTTGCTTTTCCGATTTTTCTCCAAATGGTTTTGATGAATGGGAGGAAGAGCAATCAGACGACAAGGTTGCAGAAGCAGATCGCAAGATTAAAGAACTAAATATACTCGTACAAAAAACGATCTTCGATCTTTTTAAAAAGAAATACGGTTCAGAGAACGATGCTTATTGGCACAAAGGTGTTATAGACAAACAAATCAAAGCAAAAGCATATACAAAATCCCTCGACGATGAGGATGAAGACAGGCTGGCATTAGAAAACTATCTTGATTTTATAGAATACAAAAAAATAGTTGAAAACAAATCTCATTGGCCATTTTTTAAAAAATGTTTTGACATTCCAGAACCTGGTGAGAAAGGGTACTCAAAGAACGTATCTTGGATGGAACGTATCAATGGGCTACGACGAATACCGGCACATGCCACAGAAAACAGGCATTATAAGATTCAAGACTTTGAATATATAGACTATATTTATGGCGAGTTTACAAAGCGGATCGAAAGTTTATCAAGCGAAATGAGTGATGAATTGTGAGGAGATATATTGAAACCATTTCTTAAATGGGCTGGCGGCAAGCGATGGTTTGTGTCAAATCATGCCAATTTGCTATCTCAAAGCTATCATAGGTATATTGAGCCCTTTGTTGGAAGTGGAGCAGTCTTCTTTCATTTACTACCATCCAATGCGATATTATGTGATTCAAATACTGAACTAATTGACACTTATCGAGCAATTAAAGATGAACCAACCAAAGTAATGAGCATTCTAAAGCATCATCAATCGCATCACTCAGTTGAATATTATTACAAAATCCGGAGTAGCAAACCTCATCTTCCGGCAACAAAAGCTGCACGCTTCATCTATCTTAATAGAACATGCTTCAATGGCTTGTACCGAGTAAATAGGTTGGGTCAATTCAATGTTCCCAAAGGGACAAAGAACGCAGTTGTATTTCCAGATGATGATTTTTTAGCTATTCAAGCTGCATTGTACCCTGTAAAAATGTATGCACGAGATTTTATTGATACACTTCGCTCTGTCGAAGAGAATGATTTTTTGTTTGTTGACCCACCATATACAGTTCAACATAATAATAACAATTTTATAAAGTACAACGAGAAACTTTTCACATGGGAAGATCAAAAAAATCTCGCTCTTGAACTGACCAAAGCTTGCAAGAGGGGTGCACGTGTTCTTATGACCAATGCAAATCATTCTTGTGTCGCTGGATTATATAATGGGCACATCTGGATAAAAAGATCTTTGACAAGGCACAGCACCCTTGCTTCAGATATTAATAATCGGGTGCAAACTTCGGAATTAGTTATTTCAAACTATTTGGATGAGCACGGCAGACAAGGTAAGGCAAGATATTGACAACTTCACACAATCAAAACTCATTTGATTCAGCGCAAAAATAAACCATTCGTAAAGCATCGTGTAAGTCCCTTATCGCAATTTTCCATACGTAGTTATCTCACCCCTCCGGATTTCCATGTTTTGCATTGACACGCAAAGACGCTTATCTTATATTCCGATTGCCAAGCAATACCTTGTCAATTTTTGAGAAGATTTACGCGCGACCAGTCATTTGTCATTAACCGGTCAGGAGCCTATCGATGAAAGATGAAGAGAAATCCAAAGCCCTACTCATTGAAGAATTGATTGAATTACGTCGTCGCATCTCCAGGACAGAAAAGGCGAAAGGCCGCGACGACCTGAAAATATTGATGGCAGCGGTCTTGGATTCTATACATTATGCAGTCATCGGTCTGAGAGACAGAAAGATAATATTTGCAAATCAAGCTGTTTTGTCTGTTTTCGGCTGGCATCCGGATGAAATACTCGGACAAGGGACAAGGATCTTATACCGCTCCGATGATGAATATACTGAAATCGCGAACCGTTTTTACCCCGCCCTGGAAAAAGATCGCATTCATAGTAAAAAGTTTACGTGCAGACATAAAGACGGGCGGGATATCCTCTGCCAGATAAGAGCATCACGAGTGGGCGATAAACTCAAAGACCGGATGATTGTCGCCACCTATGAAGATATCACGGATCAGCGGTAGGCAGCCAATAGATTCTGATAACAAAGTAATCCGTAAAGTGGCTGTTCCAGTGAGTCGATAAACTTTGATGAAAAAAACTACCGCTGAATCTCCCCCTCTCCACGGCGCCCGAAAAGCAATATTTTATGGCTGGTATATCGTTCTGGTTGCATGGGTATCGAACCTCCTCGCCGGTACCGGCTTTTACATCTTCAATGCCTTCATCGAGCCATTATGTGCCGCAAGAGGGTGGACTCGGGCCGAAATAAACATTGCCCCGATGCTGGGCTATATGGTCAACATATGCGGCGTCCTCTTCTACGGAACAATGGTTTACCGTGTCGGGCCGCGCATACTGATGACTATCGCGTCTCTCGTTGCTGCTTCGGCCTTTGTGCTCATGGGGTATTGCACAAATATCCTTTTCTTTTATGCGGCCTTTATGCTCCTCTTTCTGGGCATCGGCGGTATGAGCGGCATCGTAACGGCCACTGCCGTCAACAACTGGTTCGTCCGCAAAAGGGGCAGGGCATTGGGAATCGCCACAAGCGGGTTATCGTTTGCGGGCTTCATCCTGCCCTCAATCGCGATGGCCATCATCGGAAAGAGCGGGCTTTTGTCTGCATTTCTTTGGATCGCGTTGATGATAGGAACAGCGGGGCCTTTATCGTGGCTCGTGATCAGGAGGCGGCCGGAGGATATGGGGCTTTTGCCCGACGGAGATGCGATTTCCGCCGGCACCGTGGCGAGGGATGCCTCCACCGGCACTGAGCACCTGCCGCATCAAGGGATGCACCCGAGTTACTGGACCTTCTCAATGGCAATACACAGCCCGGCCTTTTGGAAGATTGGGCTTGCCTATGGGTTATGCATGGCCTCTGTTTTGGGCGTCATGTTCCAGCTTAAGCCGCGTTTCAGCGATGTAGGATTCGATGATAAAACGGCCATGCGCCTGATGGCGGCAACTGCTTTTATGGCTGTGGTGGGAAAGTACATGTGGGCGCGCTTTTGTGACAGTTTTAACGTGCGGAAGGTTGTCACCACGCTCCTTGCCCTAAATGCCGCAGGACTTAGCCTCCTCCTTGTTCCACAGTCCATGACGGCAGCTATTGTTTTCGTCGTCGTCTATGGCTTTTCCATGGGTGGGGTAGTCTCCACACAGGCGGTCATGATCGCCGAGAGCTTCGGCAGGGAGGCGTTTCCTACTATTGCGCGCTATATATGGGTTGTCGTCGGCATCAACTTCATCGGCTATCCCATCATGGGCGCGAGCTTCCAAATGACCGGCTCATACGATGCGGCGTACGTTATCTTTATTGTCTTCAATATCTGTGCGGTCTGCCTCATTACGTTGTTGAAGAAAGATGGAGGACAGGTAGGATAATCCTCCGGTGGCCATTCTGTTGAAATGTGGTTAAAAGACAGGTCCGAACTCAGATCTCATGCCGTACTTCGAGAGGTGTTCACATGGATTTTGCGAAAGGCCGTTATGCCAAGCAAATTCTGCTTGCGGAAATCGGCGAAGAAGGCCAGAAAAAGCTGAATGCATCCACGGCAGTGGTTGCCGGCTGCGGAGCTCTTGGAACGGCCATTGCGAACAGCCTTGTGCGGTCGGGCGTGGGGAAGGTCCGCATTGTGGACCGGGACTTCATTGAACTCGATAATCTGGCCCGCCAGATCCTCTTTGACGAGGAAGATATCCGCCGGGGCCTTCCGAAGGCCATCGCCGCCGCCGAAAAACTGCGGTTGATCAATTCCGCGGTAACAATCGAGCCGGTTGTCGCGGACATAGTCCCGGAGAACATCGAGTCCTTAATCAGCGGCGCCGACATCGTCATCGACGGAACCGATAATTTTGAAACCCGCTTTCTCCTGAACGATGCCTGCGTTAAGGGAAACATCCCCTGGATATACGGCGGCGTCGTTGTCACCTACGGCATGAGCTACACGGTCATTCCCGGTAAAACTCCCTGCTTCCGCTGCCTCATGAACGAAATGCCCGCACCCGGCGATTATCCGACGGGCAATACGGCAGGCGTACTGGGAACTGCAGTTTCAGTCATCGCTTCCATCGAGGTCACCGAAGGCCTGAAGGTACTGATGGGGAGGCACGGAGACCTCCTGGGTAAACTTGTCTATGTTGATATCTGGAACGGGATTTGGCAGCTCTTATATGTACGGAAGGGCGAAAAGCCCTGCCCGGTATGCGATGAACGCCATTTCGATCATCTGGATACAAAAGATGTCAGCCGTGGGACGGCAACCGCCAATCCCCATAAGTTACCATGAACGGAGCGGCGTCTTACCCTCCGCCGATGGGCGGGAAAAGGGCGAGCGTGTCACCTTCGGCAAGCTCCGTATCAGGCAGGCCGTGGCGGCCATTGATGAAGATCAATTTCACATCCTTCTCCGGTATGCCGATTGCCCGGATCACGTCACCGACCGTTGCGCCAAGGGCAACTTCCAGTTCTCCCACGTCAGAATGCCACTGACGGAGCGTGGCGAACAGCTTTACATTAATATGCATCATAAGCATCGCTTAGCTCTGGGGTGTCCCCGATCATGAATATCCCTCCGTATCGCCCGAAGCAGGATGGGCAGTTCCTCCTGCCGCAGTGACGGTCAGTAAAAAATGGCCATCCCGGTCGGGTAGGCCGTATGTACAGACTGAAACAGGATCGAGGGGCGCCCCGTTTAGGACCATCGACTGGCAGTCCCGCCAAAAAACATCGGGCTGCCGAGCGAAGAAGTCAGCGAGTTCATCGGCATTAATGACGATCCCTCTTTCCAAAAGCGGAGGGCCAAATTCCTGGATCAGAATATTAAAGAGTTTCAGGCGAAAGAAACCGGGTTCACAGCCGCAGGGCATGCCCTCTTCCCGATAGGTAATAGCGGCCCGCATGGAACGATAAGCGCCGCCGCAGCGTAGTGTAGCTCCCACCAGGCCCGGCATGGCGCCGGAAAGGGCCAGAACATCCCCGCCTTTCAGTACGGCAGACTCGATGTCATCCACGGGCTTCCCATTCAGAAAAATGGTGCTGATTCGCTCCTGAATGTACGAAGACTTCAGACCGAAGTCCTGGCAGAGAATCGCGCCGATGCTTTGGCCCACATTGGCCCGCACCATGACGCCTTTCTGAAGAAGGCCGTAAAATGCCGTCAAGCGGGCCGGGTTGATCACCAAGGCGAGGTTTTTTATTTCTTCCAGCATCATTTCATTCGGGATAAAAGAGGGAGAAGCGCCCACGGGCGTTTCCCCCTCATCTCAGTCCTGAGTATGAAACTTACCAGTTGTATACCTGGTCAAGTTCCTCGTCGCTCACGTCAAACTTCACCTGATGGGGTGGAATCGCTTCAGTTTTAAAAAATCTCGGCAGACGATCCTGTTCTTTGGAGAAACCGGCCCGGGTATTGAAATCCCTCTCTATTTTAAGGACCTTCTTGCCAAGCTCGCTCACATCGTCACCGGTCAGGTTCATCCCGTAAAAGGCATTCAGCATATCGATGAGGGCTTGGAAGGTTTCCGGCTGGTCCAGTACCGCAAAGGCAATGAACAGGCACATGCCCGTGGAATCAATCGCTGCCGTTGCGATCTGAAGGTTCCGGGAAAGTTCGACCTGGCCTAGGGGCTTTAAGGGATCAACGAACCCGCCCACTTTAAGAATATTGGTGGCGACGGCATAACCGGCTGTATGGTCCGCTCCCATGGGGGATGTCGCATAGGTTACCCCAATTCCCTGGACGGCCCGGGGATCATATGCAGGCATGGCCTGACCCTTGACAACGGGCACCCGTTCGACACCGAAGACCTTGCCCGTCACCGCCGCGCCGCTCCCGATGATTCGCCCCAGAGGCGTCCCTTTGCCTACCTCCTTCATCAATTCAATGGCGCCGTCGGCGTCACCGAAAGGAAGGAGGCCGGCCTCCATGGCTACGCCGACCGTTGCCCCCATCTCGATGGTATCCAAGCCGAAATTATCGTCAAGAAAATCGAGCATGGCTATCTTATCGAGATCGTCGATGCCGCAGTTTCCGCCGTGGGCCCAGACCGTCTCGTATTCAGGTTGCTTTGTGAGGAAGTGGCCGTCCTTGTCATTAGTATATTCCGGAACAGCGGATGACGCAGCCGCGATGACAGCCATGTATGGGAACCCCACCCCGCTCGGCTTCCAGTGCAGCTTCCGCTTCCCCGCTGATCTTGGATGCCCCGGCGAACGTTCCTTCCTTGAAGTTGTAGGTGGGATACCCTCCTGCCTCGCTCAGGATGTTGGTCAGGACGTTGGTTCCGTAGGCAGGCAAGGCCTGGCCCGTTACTCCGTGTGTCCGCAGGCCGTTAACAAAGACCTTGTTTGCTTCCATGAACTTGGCCCGGTCTTGTGGCGCCCGTACGCTCATGCCTGTGTCGTCCAGGACGATTACTTTTACACCTTTCGATCCCATTACCGCTCCCACGCCACCGCGTCCGGCATGCCTTGTCGGCCTTAGCTCCATGTCGGTAAAAGCGATGGATGCAGCTGCCAGTTTCATCTCTCCAGCCGGACCGATGGAGATACAGCCGATCTTGTCTCCATACTCAGCCTTCATTTTTTCAACGACGTCATAGTTGCCCAGCATCTTGAGGCTGTTATCCACGGAGATTGAAAACCCGTCTTTGTTGATAAAAATCTTATAGCAATCGCCATTTTTCGGCTTCCCTTCCAGCACGATCGCCGCGTAACCGAGCCGAGCAAGCATCTGCGAGGGCTGCCCCCCTGCATTGGCCTCTTTGATACCGCCCGTCAGCGGACTCTTGCAGCCTACGGAAATCCTTCCCGACATGGCACCGGGAGTCCCGCTTAAAAGCCCCGGAGCGATTACCAACTTATTTTCCTCGCCCAAAGGATGGCAAGTTGCCGGCACCTCTTTCGATACGAGACTCGATGTGAGGGCCCGCCCGCCCAAACCTGCATAATCCCCTACCGGACCGGCAGTTGCCGCCGGGCCGCCTTCCGCGCCCATATCAACCCGTAAAATCTTGTCCATAGCTTTCCTCCTGGAATATATTTGAGTTTTGCGACGATCCTAAAAAACTGGAATGGATAGATGTTGGATGAGGATTCAACGTTTGATCATCGGCATGATTCTGTAACAGTAAGTCATACCAATAAACCATATGTTAAGTTTAATATACCATATTGTCGCGCTTGTTACAAGAATTCGTTTATCCGTTTATCCGGAACTCCCTTCTAAATAGTCCAGAATTTCTGGATTATGATCTGTCCGGAAATTCCGGATAATAGCTCATTATCTGATCTCTTATTCTTCCCAGTTGGGTCCCTCCTGTTCTCATTATTCGCCTAACCTATTGTAATAATATATTGTGTAAAGAAATTTGCTAATCCCGATATCTTGGCATGCTTTTGGCTCTCCAAATAATCAGCCTCTTGGATATTCTGATCATGCTGAGTTTCTCTCCGGGATGCGCAGGTAGCACTTTTATTTAATTCGCAAAACCAGGGTGAAATGATCAAGGTCATTGGAATCTCCACGATCAGGAGGAAATGAATGAAATTAGAGCAGGGAAGATGGACGGAAGACGACGGATGGGAATCCGGTATTCCCGGGGTATTGGGCGATTCTTCACAACTGGTTTTTCTCTTTGGAAGCACGGCGCTTATTCGGGAAAAGAAATGCGTAAGCGATATCAAGAAGATCTATCCTAATGCGCAAATCTTGGGGTGTTCCACAGCCGGGGGAATTGATGGAGCCCGGATATCGGACAATTCACTTGTGCTAACGGCGGTTCATTTTGACTATACACAGGTGAAAGGTGTCAAAGTCAAAATAGATGCGATGGAAAGCAGCTACCAGGCAGGGCAACAACTCGCCCGGTCCATGGAAATTGAGGGTCTGGTCCATGTCTTCATTCTCTCTGATGGGTTGAAGGTCAATGGGAGTGACTTGGTCAAAGGAATGACCCAGTATCTCCCGGCTCACGTATCGATTACCGGGGGGTTGTCGGGGGACGGGACGCTTTTCAATGAAACGTATGTCTTATGGAGTGATGAATCCGAGAAGAATACCATTGTTGCTCTGGGATTGTATGGGGATCGGTTGAGAGTCGGTTATGCCTCCTTCGGGGGATGGGATCCGTTTGGTCCTGAAAGGCTTATTACCTTTTCCCGAGGGAACATCCTCTATGAATTTGACGGCAAATCAGCCCTGGAGCTTTATAAAAGATATCTGGGGGATCATGCGAAAGATCTGCCTTCCGCCGGCCTTCTCTTCCCGCTGAGTATCCGGGTTAAAAATAGTAAAAGAGGTGTTGTGCGCACAATCCTTTCCGTCAATGAAGGAGATCAGAGCATGACGTTTGCAGGCAACGTACCCGAAGGTGTTTATGCACAGCTGATGAAGGCCAATTTCGACCGTTTGATCGATGGCGCCGTGCAAGCGGCAAAGACAAGCCTCGACATCTTAGGTGGCCCGCCCGATTTAGCGATCCTGATAAGCTGCGTGGGGCGGAAGCTGGTTCTCAATCAGCGGGTTGAAGAAGAACTGGAAGGTGTCCGTGGTGTATTCGGCGAGCAAACAATCCTGGCGGGATTTTATTCCTACGGGGAGATTGCTCCTTTTGCCAAGGGCGCACCGTGTGAATTACACAACCAGACAATGACCATAACGACTTTTTCAGAGTAATCGGCATGGAACGAATGCACAGTTTATTGAAACGCCAGATCAATCGCTATTTTGGGCAAATAGATACCATACCCGAGGAATGGAAGGCTGTGATCAACGCTGTAAGCGATGCCTACCATCAGATGGACCGGGATCGGGAGATGCTTGAACGTTCCCTGGAATTGAGTTCGAAAGAACTCCTTGAGGCCAATTCGGAAATGCGCGCCATCTTTCAAACGATCCCTGACCTGCTTTTCCGCCTAGATCTCGAAGGAACGATTCTCGACTTCAAAGCAGGCTCAACATCCGATTTCCTCATCAAGCCAAAAATAGTCTACGGACAACGTATTCAGGATATTACCTTCAGGGAAATAAGCAATCAGTTCCAGGAAGCCATTGATCGCCTGAGGACGGATAAATCGTTGGTACGCATTGAATACACGATCATCGTCACGGGGGAAAAAAACTTCTATGAAGCAAGATTGCTGCCGCTGTTCGAAGATCAAATCATTGCCATCATAAGGAACATCTCCGAGCGTAAGCGGGCAGAGGAGGATCGGGAGAGACTAATAACAGATCTTCAAATAGCGCTTTCAGATGTCAGAAAATTAAGCGGTCTTCTTCCCATCTGCGCATCCTGTAAAAAGATACGAGATGATAATGGTTACTGGAACCAGCTTGAGTCATACATAAAAGAGCACTCGGAAGCCGAATTCAGCCATAGTATATGCCCGGAATGTGTGAAAGTTCTGTATCCTGATTATTATGAGAAAACCAATTACTGTCAGAAAATAACCTGAGACAACCCTGTTGCTGCCTGTATTATCAGGTTGTTGTACGGTATTTTCTACTGAACTGGCAATAAACAATACAGGAAAAGGATAATTAGCATTTATGAAGAATCAAGGAAATAACCGGCTCATGGAACCAATCATCCTGATCATCGATGATGACCCAAATGACTTGGCCGTGATGACCAGCTTTCTTGAGGACCGCGCTTTTACGATTCTCGTGGCTGAAGACAGTAAAACCGGTCTGAAAAGGGCACATAAAGCCAAGCCGGATATTATCCTGCTCGATGTCCTCATGCCGCAAATGGATGGATACGAGACATGTCGCCGATTGAAATCTATGGAAAGCACAAGGGATATTCCCGTGATTTTTATGACAGCTCTTGTAGAAACGGAGCATAAGCTCAAAGGATTTGCAGCGGGTGCAGTGGATTATATTACAAAACCCTTCCAAATTGAAGAGGTGTTGGGTCGCGTGGGTGTGCATCTCTGCATGGGGGAATTGACAGCCAGGCTTCGGGAAGAGAAAGAACTGCTGGAGCAGCGTGTTGAAGAGAGAACGGCGGAGTTGGCACGGGCAAATAAGGATTTGCAGGCGGAAATGACTAAATATCGAACGCTGGTAGAGCATTCGCTGCAAGGTTTGACGATTACCCAGGATTGCCGGTTTGTCTATGTTAACAGGGCCTTCTCCGAGATGATTGGATACACAGTCGAGGAATTGCTGTCCATGGCGCCCGATGAATTCCGGGCGCTGGTGCACCCGGCTGACCAGGCTCTTGTCCGGGACAGGATGAGAGATTGCATGGCCGCTAAATCAGCAGTACCCCAATATGAAATCCGGATGATAAAGAAAGATGGAGACATACGGTGGCTGCAAATATACAACAGCTTTGTCGATTACAAGGGAAAGAAATCGGTACAAACTGCTTTAATTGATATCACCGAGCGTAAACGGGCGGAGGAAGTGCTCAAACGAAATTTCGAGCGGTCAGTTGTTCTGCTGAAGCTCAGTCAGATGATTGGCGCGACCCTGCAGGAAAACATGAAATTCGCCCTTGAAGAAATGGTACGGCTGACGGGTAGTAAAACAGGCTACCTGGGGTTGATGAACAAGGAAGAAACCGCTATGTCCATAAATGTACAGTCCTGCAGCATCATGGCTGAATCTGACGCAGGCGATGGGACGCTTCCTTTTACGTCTGAAACTGCCGATCTGTGGAAAGACGTGGTAAGCCAGCGCCGTCCGGTCGTCGTCAACGACTGCAAAGCTGCCAATAACTGGAAAAAAGGCCATCCGGAAGGGCATGATGAAATTGTCCGCCATATGAACATCCCCATATTCGTTGATCAGAGTATTGTGCTGGTTGCAGGAGTCGCAAATAAGGAAGAAGAATATGACGAATCCGACGTTCAGCAATTCACGATGTTGGTGGAAGGGATATGGCGGCTGATCGATCGAAGGCGATCGGAAGAGGAGTTGAGGGAATCGCAAAGAATGCTCCTGGATATCATCAACTTTCTGCCCGATGCCACACTGGTTATAGATGATGAAGGGAAAGTAATCGCCTGGAACAAGGCCATTGAAGATATGACGGGAGTCAAGGCCGCAGAGATGCTGGGCAAGGGCAACTATGAATATTCGGTGCCATTCTACGGCGAAAGGAGACCCATTCTTATAGATATTGCATTGCAGCCGCAGAAAGAAGTTCTGGGGAGATACAGAAATATCAAGTGGCAAGGGGATGTCCTCATTGGCGAGTCCTATATCCAGAATCTTAAGGAAGGCATGGTTTACTTGTTCGGAACGGCATCTCCTCTATATGACACAAAAGGAGCGATTGTCGGGGCCATCGAGACGATAAGAGACATAACGGATCGCAAGCGGATGGAGGTAGAACTTGCATGCGAGCATGATCGCCTTGCCTCTATTCTGGATGGCATTCCGACTCCGGCCTTCATGATCGACCAGAATCAAACGGTTGTTCTCTGGAACAGAAACAGTGAGATATTTTTGGAAAAAACGAAAGAGGAGGTGCTTGGAAAGAAGCTGGATCTAAGTTTTCTCTTTGAAAGCAAGAATCAACCGTCTCTTGCGGAGCTTGTTCTGGAGATGACGGACAAAGAAATCATACAGAAATATAGTTCCAAGGGGATTCACAAGAGTGATATCTTCCCTGGGGCTTTTGAAGGAATCAGAACAATTTTCCCCGGTGGGGGAAAGCGGGTCATATCCACTCAGGCGGCAAGAATTTATAACCAACAGAGGCAAGTGATCGGCGCTGTTCAGACCGCACAGGACATCACCGAAAGTATTCAAATTCAGGAAGATCGTGAGAAATTGCAGTCTCAAGTCATTCAGACACAGAAGATGGAGGCCATCGGCAACCTGGCCGGTGGCATAGCTCACGACTTCAACAATATCCTTACCGGCATCATGGGTTATTCAGAGCTATGCAGGATTCAGGTGCAAGGCCATCCGAAAGCCTGCCGCCATATTGAACAGATTCTCAAGGCCACAGATCGGGCAAAAGACTTGGTGCAACAGATTCTGACATTCAGCCGCAAGACGGAGCTTGAAAAGAAACCCCTCGTGCTCTCTCCTGTTGTAAAAGAGGTCGCCAAGTTCATGCGGGCATCGCTGCCGACAACTATCGAGATAGTGCAGACAATCGATGCTGCTTCTGATGCAATCATGGCCGATCCGACGCAGATGCATCAGGTACTGATGAATTTGTGCACGAATGCCGGGCATGCCATGAAAGAAAGTGGGGGTGTTCTGGAGATTGGCTTGAGAAAAATATTTATCTCAACGGAAGACCTCCTGCATCACCCATCTCTGAGGTATGGGCATCATCTGGAATTGATTGTCCGGGATACGGGTCAGGGAATCTCACCTGAAAATAAGGCAAGAATCTTTGAACCCTATTTTACGACAAAGGTGAAGGGGGAAGGAACGGGCCTGGGATTGGCGGTTGTGCATGGGATCGTCAAGGAACACGGCGGGGAGATCAGTGTGTACAGTGAAGAGGGCAAAGGGTGTATTTTCAGAGTCTACCTGCCGCTGATAGAGAAGAAACTGGAAACTGAAAAAGATACGGAAGAAGCCCCCTTGCCGGGGAAAGGCGAAAAGATATTGTTTGTCGATGATGAAAAGGTAGTGGTCGATTTGAGCAAACAATTGCTTGAAGGGCTTGGTTACAGGGTCATGGCCGAAACGGACCCGGTCAGAGCCCTTGCAGTTTATAAGGAAGATCCCGATAATTTTGATCTTTTGATTACTGATAAGTATATGCCACAATTGACGGGATTTGACTTGGCGCGTGAAATACGGACTATATCCACCGGCATTCCTGTAATACTCTGCACAGGATCTCAGGAAAAAGAGGACGCGGGAAGAATTGCCGCCGATAAAATCAACCAGTTAATTATAAAACCAGCCAGGATAAGCTCATTGGCCAGAGCCATTCGTGATGTGCTGGACGAGCAAGTGTCAGATTCACGTTATACATAACGGTATTAATGTTTGCGTATGCTCAAAGTTTTGCACTGATAGACGGAACTTTTTCGTCCTGGAGCCTGGGTTTCTTCTCTAAAAAAACTTGACAATTCGTGGGACTTTTTATAATAGGACTAAAAAGGTCTTTTAAGGGTGTTATTAACGATGCTTCATATCACACGTCGTGGAGATTATGCCATCAGAGGCATGGTTTATCTGGCCGGTCAGCCGGCGGATCGGATGGTTTTGCTGAGCGATATGGCAGCCACCGTTGATGTCCCCCAGTCTTTACTGGCAAAAATATTTCAGCATTTGAACCGGGTAGGTTTAGTAAACTCCTTTCGCGGCACTGGGGGAGGCTTCAAGTTGGGCCGGACCACCGATAAAATATCGCTGCTGGAGATAATTGAAGCCGTGGAAGGGCCTATCGTTCTGAACAGATGCCTTGTCTCCAAAGGAGCTTGTAAGAGGGATGACACATGCCCCGTCCATCCTGTCTGGCAGGACTTTCAGGACAAAATACGCAGCATGCTGCAGGATGTAACATTGCGGCAATTGGCAGGGCAGTGATACCACCTGCTCAAGATCGAGTTTTTCAACGACCCGTTAGGCGTTCATTAATATTAATACCAAGAGGAGGATTGTAAAATGAAGAAATTTGTGTGCGGTATCTGTGGTTATGTTTATGAGGGCAGCGAAGCCCCTGATAAGTGCCCCCAATGCGGTGCTAAGAAAGAAAAATTTTCTGCCCAGACTGAAGGCGCTTTGCAATGGGCCGATGGGCATGTAATCGGTGTTGCGGCTGGAGTCGATCCTCAGGTCATTGAAGGGTTGAAAGCCAACTTCATGGGTGAGTGTACGGAAGTGGGTATGTATCTGGCCATGAGCCGGCAGGCGGACCGCGAAGGTTATCCCGAAGTGGCGGAAGCATACAAACGGATCGCTTTCGAAGAGGCTGAGCATGCTGCCAAGTTTGCTGAACTGCTGGGCGAAGTAGTGACATCGGATACAAGAAAGAATCTCCAGGTGCGGGTCGACGCGGAATTCGGCGCCTGCAAAGGGAAGAAAGATCTGGCGCTTCTGGCGAAACAACTGAACTATGACGCGATCCATGATACAGTCCACGAAATGTGCAAAGATGAAGCACGTCATGGTCAAGCTTTCCAAGGTCTCCTGAGGAGATACTTTAAATAGCCGTTACAACACGGACAAATCACAATTGAGGGGGGAGATGTTTCTTATCTCTTCCCTCTCACTATAATGTCAAACATACAGTCAATTCAGGGCCCCGAATAATGATCTGCCATGATCATGGTCCGTAACCTGCGATTTCGATTCCATCCATTTTGACAGATTCAGGCAATATGTTAACAGAGTTCGTTCTTTATCTTGCCGGTGGCCTATTCATGAAAATGGTTTTGTTCATCAACGATCGCTTTCATGTGATTTTCACGATATCGGGTGCATGTCTTTCAGATGGTTCAGGAATGCTGACCGGATATCCAATAATTACGGGTGCCACAATTCGGTAATCATCCGTTATTCCCATTTCAAGAAGGATCTGACGGTCTCTAATCTTGGCCCCTAACCCGATCCAGCAAGTTCCTAATCCCCTGGTTGTTGCCGAGAACATCAAATATGCAACTGTCAGTGAGCAATCCACATCGAGGAAAGGAGATTTTTGGGGACCGGTCACGTAAATGAGACTTGGGGCATTGTAAAATACATTGAATGTTTCATCTCGGAGAGTAGCTTCATATTGTTTCAATGGTGATTCGGGATTCTCGGCAAGGGCTGATAAAAAATTCTTCTTACTTTCATCAGATAGTCTTTTCATAAACTTTCTGTTCTGAATGACGACGAACTTGCATGGTTGACCATTGCTTGCTGTGGGGGCCAGGCATGTGTCCTGAATGATTTCGTCTATAACGGATAAGGGAACTTGCCGATTCTGAAATTCACGGATAGCTCTTCTGTTTACCAAGAGTGTTTTAAAATCCATGTCAATCCTCCTTGTTAAAAGTATCCTGTTGTTTTACCTCTCGGGTTTCCTAACCGGTAATAGCTGCGACAAGGTCTGATTTGTTTATGATTGTTGTCTCCGTTTATGATGCAATTATCTTGATTTATTATGAAATATATGACCATGTTGACCCATAAGTCAATTAAAATGATCACCGACTTGTTCTTTGAGCGGATGGCAACCGGCAAGAATAGCAGGATATTCTATGCGAAAAGCGTTTGCCGATAAATTTCCTTCAATTGACTTGCACCCAATTCTTAATCTGCTAACTATTGAGGCAGAATTGTGTGATGTGAAAGACTTTCCGAACCTGAATACAATGATTGCTGAAGCCTGATTGAATCATTCATTATGTTCGTTTTCTTTCTTTGCACCGCCGAAATCTTATCAATGGCTGGAACAATGTACTTTCCCGCCCTGCTACCGATTTTCCAAAAAGAATGGGGTATATCGAATACTGAAGCCGGCTGGATCAACGGGATTTTTTTTGCAGGATATGCACTAACCGCTCCGATACTGGTCAGCCTTACCGACCGCTTCAATACGCACAGGATTTATCTTCCATCGGCATTATTGGGCGTCGTTTCCATGCTTTTTTTTGGTGCTTTGGCATCAGGTACATGGAGTGCCGCACTGCTTCGCCTGATTGCTGGAATTAGTCTGGCTGGTACTTACATGCCGGGGTTGAGGGCGTTGAGTGATAACCTGTCAGGACCAAAGCAAAGCCGGTTTATTGTTTTTTATACGGCCTCTTATGGTATCGGGACGGCGGTTTCGGTTTTTCTGGCAGGATTACTTCAGTCAACGATTGGATGGCGCTTAGGCTCAACGCTCGTTGCTTTGGGACCGCTGACGGCCTTCGTTATCTTCAGCATCGTCATTCCTGTGGGCAAGGCCCATGCTAAGCCTCAAGAAACATTACCGCCTTTGAAAGATCTATCGCTTGTACTGCAAAAAAGATCTGTTATCGGGTACATGATCGGCTACGGTGCACACTGTTGGGAGCTGTTTGGCTTTAGGTCCTGGCTGGTCGCTTTTCTCACCTTTTGTCTAAGCCTTCAGGCAATACCTTCTTTTGCTCTGAGCCCCCAAAATATTGCCATGATTATTCTGCTGATGGGAGTCCCGGCAACGATTTTTGGGAATGAAGGGGCGATGAAATGGGATAGGAGCCTGATGATTACTCTTTTTATGATTGGATCCGGAATTATAGGCTGTGTCGTTGGATTTGCTTCAGGCCTCCATCCTGTACTAGCAGCCGGCATGGCACTTGTCTACGGCATGACGATAATGATGGATAGCGGCGCCCTGACGGCGGGTATTGTTGCCGAAGCGAATGAAAAGTATCGTGGCATGACCTTGGCGATATATACTTTCGTAGGTTTCACTATGGCCTTTCTCGCACCTCTTTGCTTTGGAATTATCCTTGATATGGCGGGACACGGTGTAAAGGGCTGGGGTTTCGCTTTCTCTATGCTGGGTATTGCGTGTATTGCGACAGGAATTTGCCTGAAATTGTATTTCTTTAGGACAAGATAATAAGGTGCACCTGAATCCTCCCATACTGGAAATAGTAACCGATCTGCTACAAAATCGCTTCCATTTAGATTGTCGCTTTCTATAAAACAGGATAAAGACTCATCGTCATTTGGATCATTGATATGCACGAAAAACTCGAAAAATCTCGTCGTTTCAAATCATCAATTAAAATGTGAATCTTTTCTCTGTTCGTTACTTTTTTTGTCGATATTCAATTGGAATTGCCCAATCGGAATTTTTTTTCTTTATGGAAACGCCAAGTCGTGCTGATGATCGCTCCCTCCCAGTATCAGAGAAATACCGATAACCCAAACCATGCAATGCTGAATAATCATTCAGTCTGAACCCCATCAATGATTCATACTCCCACTGATTGTTTAAAAACCACCTCTGTTTTATATTACAATCGAAAGAAGGAAAGAATCCAGGGAGGCGCAGAAATGATAAACGCAAGGAATGAAAGAATCGAGTTCAATCCGCAAAAGGACCTCTGGGGAAGGACGATTGAGAAGAAAAGGATGCCGACTCAACAGACCGTAACAGGGTTAATTGAAAGAAGGTAATGAAGATGAAACGAAATCATGAAGCAATCAAGAGGACGGAAATCACGACCAGGCATAAAGCCATAAAGGTCGGAGGGCTCTAGGTCGATCCCATGAGTTTCCCGAATCTTGTAAAATAAATCAATCCTTTATAGAGAGGAGAAAATGATCATGAAAAAGGCAAAGAAAACCAAGAAGCTATGGAAAGGTTGGGCTGATCCAACCTGTACGCCAATGCAAAAGAGATAATGCTTTTTGCATCGGCTAAATCTTTAACCGCCCCCATCCAACATTGGATGGGGGTTTTCTTTTGAGTTAACAAATGCAGTAAAGATAAATCGGGTTTATTTGACGGGGGGGTAGCTATCGAGTGGCAAAAATATAAAGGGGTTACAGCCTAAAATCTGTAACCCCTTTATTATTTGGTGGGCCGTGCGGGAATCGAACCCGCGACCAACGGATTAAAAGTCCGCTGCTCTACCGGCTGAGCTAACAGCCCCTATGTTTTAAAAAGCCCGCACTCTTACCAATATGCGGGTATTGTTGTCAAGCCCTATTTCAAGAAGAAAAGGGGTTCTTAATTACGATCGTTTCATTTCTGCCGGCGCCGACGGAGACTAGGACCAAAGGTGTGTCGGCAAGGGTTTCCAATCGCTCTATATACCGCCTGGCATTTTTCGGCAACTCTTCCACACTCCGAGCCTGGCTGATATCTTCCGTCCACCCGTCCATTTCTTCATAGATGGGTCGGCACTTTGCCAAGGCCGGTATATTGGCGGGAATGGATTCTGTAAACTCTACACCATCTTCCCGTTTATATCCGACGCAGATCTTCAACTTGTCCAAGCCGGTCAGGACGTCGAGCTTGGTGAGGGCAAGGCCCGAGACGCCGGATACGCGGATAGCGTGACGGACGAGGACCATGTCCAGCCAACCGCAACGGCGGCGGCGGCCCGTGGTTGCTCCGAATTCCCTGCCCACGTTTTGCAGATGATCGCCGATTTCACAATCAAGCTCGGTTAAAAAAGGCCCGCTGCCGACACGGGTCGTGTAGGCTTTGCAAATACCCACGACGGCATTGATTGCCGACGGGCCGACACCTGAACCGATACAGGCGCTGCCTGAGACCGTGCTTGATGACGTCACGAAGGGATACGTCCCGTGATCAACGTCAAGATGGCACCCCTGGGCGCCTTCAAAGAGTATTCTCTTCCCACGGCGGATTTCCCGCTGTACGATGAGAGATGTATCGGCGGCATAAGGCCTCATCCGATCTGCGTACGCCCGGTATTCATCGAAGACGGCCTCCGGGTCCACCGGTTCTTCCCCGAAGTATTTTGTCAGGCAGAAATTTTTCTCTTCCATGACGGCATCGAGTTTCTCCCGGAAGATTTCCTCATCGAGGAGATCAGCCAAGCGGATACCGACTCGAGACACCTTGTCTTCATAAGTCGGACCGATTCCCCTGCCGGTCGTCCCGATCTTTTTGCCTCCCCGGCGGGCTTCCCTGGCCTGATCGATCCTCCGGTGGTAGGGCATTATGATATGGGCGTTCTCGCTGACGAACAAATTCGTGTTGGCCGGGAATATTTTTCGTTTCGTGAGTTCATCGATCTCTTCAAGGAGAACCTTGGGGTCGATGACCACACCATTACCGATCACGCATATCTTGTGGTCGTGTAAAATACCGGAAGGGATGATGTGCAGAATCGTTTGCACACCCTTGACCACGAGGGTGTGACCCGCGTTGTTTCCCCCTTGAAACCGGACAATCACATCGGCATTTTCCGCATAGAGATCGACGACTTTTCCCTTGCCCTCATCCCCCCATTGCGTTCCTACAACGGCAACATTTGCCATAGGTAAAACTCCTTATCACATTTCAAGATCCGTTACGGATATCACATGGGGCAAGCTGCGCAATTTGCTGATTACATCCCCGGAAACGGGGCTGTCCGTGCTCAGGATGACCAATGCCTGTTCATCTAACTGTTCGCGGCTCAGATGGAGCCTGGCGATATTGACGCCGTTCGCGCCCAAGGTGGTGCCGATGTTTCCAATGACTCCAGGACGGTCCTGGTTATAGATTACCAGCATATAACCTTCGGGAACCACATCGAGGACAAACTGGTTGATGCGGACGATACGCGGGTCCTTCAGACCGAAGAGAGCGCCTTCCGCCGTCGTCGACTTCTGGGGTGTCTTGATCGTCAGGGAGATAAGACTTGTATAATCCTTCATCTCAGAGCTTTTTGCCTCACTGACGCCGATGCCCCTTTCCTTGGCCAGGATCGGCGCATTGATATAATTGACATTTTCACCGAGGATCGGTTTCAGCAATCCCTTGAGGAGCGCGATTGTTATGGGCGCTACATTGTAATCGAGGATTTTCCCGCTGTATTCGATCTTGACTTCCTGAATGGCGCCCTGGACCAGTTGCGCATGGAATTTACCCAGCTTTTCTCCCAGATCGATAAAGGGTTCGATGACATTGAGCAACTCTGCGCTTACGGAAGGGAAGTTCACGGCATTGCTGATCTCTCCCGTCGTCAGGTAAGCGGCCATCTGTTCGGCCACGGCGATGGCCACGTTGACCTGGGCTTCATCCGTCGAGGCCCCCAGATGGGGCGTGCAGATGACGTTCGGATGATTGACGAGATCCATGTTCTTCGTCGGTTCCTCCTCAAAGACATCAAGGGCGGCGCCGGCCACCTTTCCTGATACGAGGGCGTCTAACAGGTCTTTTTCGTTCACGATACCGCCTCGGGCGCAGTTGATAATGAAAACGCCCTTCTTCATTTTCTCGAAAGCGGCGGCATTGATAAGTCCCCGGGTTTCTTTCATCAGAGGTGTGTGAACGGTGATAAAATCGGCCGATCTGATCAGTTCGTCGAAGCTCACAACCGTGACGCCGAGCTTTTCCGCCGCCTCGGGCGACAGGAAGGGATCATAGGCAAGAACGTGCATCTTCAGACCCTGAGCGCGATCGGCGACGACGGACCCGATTTGCCCGATACCGACGACACCCAGCTTCTTGTTGAACAATTCGTTGCCCATGAATTTGTTCTTTTCCCACTTGCCGGACTTCATAGAGGCCGTGGCCTGGGGAATTTTCCTTGCAAGAGATACCATATGGGCGATGGCGTGCTCTGCCGTGGTGATAGTGTTCCCGCCGGGCGTATTCATGACGACGATGCCCCGTTTGCTGGCGGCGGGAATATCCACGTTATCCAGGCCGCTTCCGGCACGTCCCACAACCTTGAGGTTTTCCGCCTGTTCGATGACTTCCTTCGTCACCTTTGTCGCACTGCGAATCACCAGGCCATCATATTCCTTGATGATTCCCTTAAGCTCATCGGGTGTCAGATTCGTCTGGACATCCACTTCTATCCCCGGCGTATTCTTGAAAATTTCTACACCCTCTGCGGCAAGGGTATCACTGACCAATACTCGTTTCATATCTTCATTATCTCCTTGGATAGGTTATAGAGTGGCGATTTTTTCTTTATAGACGGACTCCAGAGCTTCCATGGTTGCCTTGACATCCTCCGCTTCGACCGTCGGCCCGCACCAGAACCGGAACCCAGGAGGGGCATCCCGATAGGCATTGATGTCATAAGCAATCTTCTTCTTCGCCAGTTCACTGGCGATTCCCTTTAAGAATTTTTCCTGCTCTGCCTTGGGCAGGGCCTTGACTTTATCGCCGACTACGGTCAGGCAAACGGACGTATGGGAACGGATGGCTTTTGAATCGGCAAGAAAAGCCACCCAATCGTTTTTGGCTGCCCAGTCCTCGATGACTTTGAGGTTGGACTTGCTTTTTTCAATCAGGCCTTTGAGGCCGATATTTCCTGCCCAAGCCAGGGCGTCGAGGTAGTCTTCCACGCACAGCATGGACGGTGTATTGATCGTAGAGCCCTCGAAAATACTAAGATCGACTTTACCCGCCTTTTTCATCCGGAAGATCTTGGGCATCGGCCAGGGTGGATCGTAGGACTCGATCCGGGCGGAGGCCCGGGGACTCATAACCAGCATGCCGTGGGCCGCTTCGCCGCCGAGACACTTTTGCCATGAAAAGGTCAAAACGTCGATTTTGGGCCAGTCGATATCCATAGCGAACACGGCACTCGTAGCATCGCACAGAGACAGACCCTGGCGATCGGCGGGGATCCAGTTCCAATCTGGAACCATCACGCCGCTCGTCGTTCCGTTTGCGACGAAAATGACATCATTTTCCCAGTTGATATTCTTCAAGTCGGGAATTTTCCCATAGTCGGCTTTGATCACGGTCGGGTTGAGCTTTAATTGTTTGTTTACATCGGTGGCCCAACCCTCGGAAAAGCTTTCCCAGGTCAGGACTGTAACCGGGCGCGGCCCCAGCAATGTCCACATGGCGGCTTCAAAAGCGCCCGTATCGGAACCGGCCATAATGCCGACAAGATAATCTTCGGGAATCCCCAGAATGCGTTTTGTTTCTGAAATGGCCTTGGCCAGTTTTTCTTTTCCCAGAGCGGAACGGTGAGACCGGCCGACGGGGGCATCTTTCAATGCATCAAGATTCCACTGGGGCCTCTTGCTGCAAGGGCCGGAACTGAAATTTGGGTTATGCATGGTTTCTTTCTCCTAAAAGGTAATCGCAAACTCAATTTCTTATCAATATTTTCTCGATATCTCAAGAAAATTGATGAAAAAGTAAAACCAACAAAATTCAGCTGTCGAACATTCTTCGGGTCAAGGTTTTTTCGGAGGTTCTTCCTTGTCCTTGCTTAAGACCTTGCCGATATCTTCCGTCAGTTGCTTGCCCTTTACGACGGCATTTTTCCCCGTTTGGTAGGCATTTTTCCCCTTTTCAACCGCCATTTCTGTTTGGTCTTTCGCCTGCTTGAGGGCCTTCGTAATGTCATCGGAAGACCTTTTCGGCGCTGTCAGATAGAAATAGCCGCCGACAAGGATGAGGATAATCAAAAACGTCAAGGCCAGCTTAATTAGATTTTTGAGCAGAAAATAAAGGGTCAGCAAGGCAATGGTGATAACGGCGATCACGGCAAATTGATGAGTATGAAAATAATTCCAGAAAAAGTCCATTGAGATACCCCCATAAGGTGATGAAAGTTTCCTGCTTCTTAGCGAAAAACAGTTAAATAATCCAGTAGTCCTTTTGCCTTGACAAATAAGGGGTGTCACGGGTACATCCAAGGCAGCAAGTTTAAATTATTTTGAGTCAACAGTTAATGAATTCTGCGTTCGGTGTTAAAACAGCAGCCGGTGGCCCCAGGGCCGCCCTGGCCACTCTGGGGTGTAAGGTCAATCAGTGCGAATCGGAAGCCATGACGGAGGCCCTTGAAACCAGAGGATTCCGCATGGTTCCTTTTTCGGCGGAGGCGGATTGCTATATCGTCAATACCTGCACCGTCACCGGACGTACGGATTATCAATCCCGGCAGATGATCCGGCGTGCAATTCGCGCCAATCCCCGGGCGCTGATCGTCGTCACGGGCTGTTACGCGCAGACGAATGCCGCCGATCTTGCCCGTATCGAAGGCGTTACGATGATCGTCGGGAACAGGGAAAAGGGTTCCCTGCCTCAGCTCATCGAAGACTGGTGGATCCAAAACAAGAGCGAAAGGTCAGGTCCGCAGGGGCGTCAAAACCGCGTCAGCGCCTTTGGGGAAGACGATGCTTTCGAAATGGCGGATCTGGAACGTTTTACCGGGCATACGAGGGCATTTTTAAAAGTCCAGGATGGATGCAATGCCAGGTGCAGTTACTGTATCGTCCCCTATGCCCGGGGGCGGAGCCGCAGCCTTCACCCCGATACGATCATCGAACGGATCAGCCGGCTAGCCGACCGGAGCTACCGGGAAGTAGTTCTCACGGGGATCCACCTGGGGGCCTTCGGGCAGGACCTGACCCCGGCAACTGACCTGACCGCACTGCTTGAGCGGATAGAGGCCCAGCGATCAATTGAACGTCTACGTATCAGTTCCATCGAACCTCGGGAGGTGACGGACGATTTTCTCGAACTTTTCAAAAAGGCGATGGTGATTTGCCCTCACCTGCATATCCCGTTGCAAAGCGGTGACGATACGGTATTGTCTCTCATGAACCGTAATTACACCGGGAGCTTTTTTCGCGCCCTCGTGGAAAAGGTTGTGGCCATCAGGCCCGAGGCGGCTGTGGGGCTCGATGTGATGGTTGGTTTTCCCGGCGAGGATGAGGCGGCTTTTCAACGCACTTGCCGCTTGATTGAAGAGCTTCCCGTGGCCTACCTTCACGTTTTTCCCTATTCGAAACGGCCGGGGACGCCTGCGGCGGATATGGCAGGGCAAGTGCCGGATGACCGTAAGAAGACCCGTGCGGCCTGTCTGAGGGAGCTGGGTTTGAACAAGCGCCGCCTCTTTATGGAGCGATTTATCTGCAAGCCTCTTCAAGTATTGATCGAGGGCCGCATAGACAAAAAGACAGGATTCTACAAGGGCTTTTCCCAGAATTACCTTCCCGTCATGGTGGTGAACGGGCGGGCGCCCATGATTAACAAGATAGTTACCGTTGTCGCCGATAAATGGGATGGATCGGCCATGATTGGTGAGGTTGTCCATGACTGACGAAAGGCTGGCCACCCTCAAAGGCCTGGAAGAAAACCTTGGCTATCACTTTCAGGATATTACGTTCCTTGATCATGCCCTGACGCATCGATCTTTCACCAATGAATTTGCCTATCCGGCGGGGAAAGACAACGAGCGGCTTGAATTCTTAGGCGATGCCGTTCTCGACCTTTGTGTGACGGATTTGCTTATGCGCACCTTTCCTGATGAACCGGAGGGGCGTTTGTCGAAAAGACGGGCCGCCTGCGTTAATGAACGTTCTCTGGCCGACCTTGCCAGGGGATTTAATATGGGAGACGGCCTGCTTCTGGGCAAGGGGGAAGAATTATCCGGGGGCCGTTGCAAACCGTCGCTATTGGCAAATGCCTTTGAGGCCCTGTTGGCCGCCATTTATCTGGACGGAGGCTACGAGCAGGCGACGACCTTCATCCACCGCGTATTTGGAGATATCATCAAAGACGGCGGGGAAGACCTTCGTTATAAGGACTATAAGACGCTCCTCCAGGAGACCGTTCAGGTCCGTTTTCACGAGACGCCCCGTTACAGCGTCGTCCGTGAGTATGGACCGGATCATGACAAGACCTTTGACGTGGAACTCAACATAGCGGATCGCATCACTACGTTCGGAACGGGCAAAAGCCGTAAAGAGGCGGAGCAGGCGGCCGCCGGTAAGGCCCTGGAGATGCTGGGCGGTCCGCGTTCTGCCGAACCGGATCGCGAACCGGGCTCGTCATAAAACCTATGCCTCGTATTATTCCTGTTTTCATCATGAATCGGGGATGCTCGAACCGTTGTGTTTTCTGTAATGAGCAAATAACGGCCGGTAATCGCCCGTCGCCCTTTTCGGAAGATCTTATGGACCGGACGGTCCACCAATACCTGTCCGGCCTTCATGGAAGAAGCGCCGCTCATCGGCAGTCAACGAAGGCAATGGCCGGGACTGGAGATGTCCAGATCGCCTTTTATGGCGGTAATTTTACCGGACTCCCCGAAGGCGACCAAGAGGCCTTGCTTCGTCTGGCGGCGCCTTATATTGCAAAGGGGGTTGTGGACGGCATCCGTATCTCAACTCGCCCCGATTACATCCGGCGGGAGCAGATGGCTTTTTTGCGCAGATATAATGTCCGGACCGTGGAGATCGGCGCCCAATCTCTTGTGGAAGACGTCCTTTCGGCCTCCCGCCGTGGCCATACGGCGGCGGATGTATCGCGTGCTGTCGCGCTGTTGAAGGCGGAGGGAATCGAGGTCGGCCTTCATCTGATGGCGGGTCTCCCCGGTGATTCACCCGAACGATTTGCCGCGTCCGTCGAGGCTGCTGTGGCCCTGGCGCCGGACATGATCAGGATTCACCCGACACTGGTTTTGCGGGACACAGCCTTGGTCGTTGCCTATGGACGGGGTGAGTACGTGCCCCTTTCCTTGGAGGAGGCCGTATGTGCCTGCAAATATGCCGTGAACCGCTTTGCCGGGGCGGGGATTCCGGTTATACGAGTTGGTCTTCAGACAACGGCGGAAATGGAGCAGCCGGGAGCGGTCGTCGCAGGTCCCTTCCATCCGGCTTTCGGCGCTCTTGTCGAATCATCGGCCCTGCTCGATCAGGCCAGTGCCATGCTCGGAGAGATGGACGTGAAGGGGCGGCGGGTAGTGTTTCACGTTCCGCCGCGGAAAGAATCGTCTTTTCGGGGACAGCGCAATGAGAATCTGAAAATTCTGGCCGAGCGCTTCGGCCTTGCTGGTATCGAATTGGCAAAGGGTGATGTTTTTCGCATCACCTTATGACTGGATGTTAAAAAACGTAAGGAGAATGCATGTTTAAATCTGGATTTATCGGCATTGTCGGCCGGCCCAACGTGGGGAAATCGACCTTGCTGAACGCCGTCATAGGCGATAAGATCGCCATTGCGACCCATAAACCCCAAACGACGAGAAACCGTATTACGGCTATCAAGAATATCGCAGGTGGCCAGTTGGTCTTCATCGATACTCCGGGCATACACCGGGCGTCGACTCTGCTGGGCCATTCCATGGTTGATGCGGCCCGAAGCGTCTTTGACAGCGTGGACATCATTTTGTTCCTCATTGAGGCCCCTGCGGGGATTCTGCCCGATGATCGGGCTATTTTAGAGACCCTTCAAGGGGCTGCATTGCCGGTGATCCTGATCATCAACAAGATCGATCTCGTCGAAAAGCCACGATTGCTGCCCCTGATCGACGAGGCGAACCACCTGTTCCCTTTCTTGTCGATTATTCCCATGTCGGCTCTTCAGACCGACGGGATCCATGCCTTGATCGAAGAAATTCGAAAAGCCTTGCCGGAGGGGCAGCCCTTTTTCCCCGAAGAGATGTTTACGGACCGCTCGGAGCGATTTATCGCCGCCGAGACCATCCGGGAAAAGATTATGCTCATGACCCACAAAGAGGTGCCTTATGCCACGGCGGTGACAGTGGATTCCTTCAAGGAGGACGAGGCGAAGAATCTCATCCGTATCGCCGCCACTATAACGGTGGAAAAGGAATCGCAAAAAGGCATCATCATCGGCAAAGGTGGTGCGATGTTGAAAAAAATAGGGACCCAGGCCCGGCAGGAGATGGAAAAATTTTTTGCCGCCAGAATATTTCTGGAGCTTTTTGTTCGTGTCCGGAAGGACTGGACCCATAATGAGAAACTGCTGAAGGAATTCGGCTATAAAGAGTAGCTCAAGCAGGCTGTTCAAAAGCTTGTCCCGTACTTGATACGGGATGCCCAGATGCAAGGCGCGCAAAACCGAGGAAAGAGGCGTACATAGAAGTACGTCGATGTAGCCTGCCCCGGCGAAGGCCGGGAGGCTTGCAGCGCAACGCTGCAGATGGACGTTTTTCAACAGCCTGCAAGAATGAGGAGGAATGCGTGAAACCAATTATTGCCATCATCGGTCGGCCCAATGTGGGCAAATCGACCCTTTTCAACCGCTTGGCCCGGAAGAGAAAGGCCATCGTCATCGACGAGCCGGGGGCGACCAGGGATCGGAATTATGCAGACGGCGACTGGGAGGGGCGGCCCTTCGTCCTGGTCGATACGGGCGGCTTCGAACCGGCCTCCGAAGAGAGGATCCTCATCCAGATGCGGGAGCAAACGACGCTGGCCATGGAAGAGGCGGATATCATCATTTTCCTGATGGATGGCCGGGCCGGGCTCACCCCCGCTGACCGGGACATCGCCGCTGTCTTGCGACAGGTAAAAAAGCCCGTTTTTTTTGTCGTCAATAAGATCGATGGGCCGAAGCAGGAGGCTGCGGCCCTTGAATTCTATGAACTCGGCATCGAACCAATCTATCCCGTTTCAGCACAACACGGCCAGGGGATCTACGAGCTGATGGATGATGTGGCGGTTCATTTACCAAAGGCTTCCGAGCCCGAGGAAGATGATGCCTCTGCGCCGATTCGCATTGCGGTCATCGGTAAGCCCAATGTTGGTAAATCCTCCCTCGTCAATCGCATTTTGGGGATGGAACGGACGATCGTCAATCCCGTAGCGGGCACTACGCGGGACGCTATCGACACTCCATTCGAATATGAAGGTCAGAAATACATTCTCATCGATACGGCCGGTATCCGGCGCAAAAGCCGGATCAGCCTGACCTTGGAGAAGTACAGCGTCGTACAGGCCCTGAAGACCATCGACCGTTGCGACATCGCCCTGGTCCTTGTCGATGCCGTCGAGGGGATGACCGATCAGGACGTGAAGATTGCAGGCCTTGCCTTCGAGGAGGGAAAGGCCTGTATCATTGTCGTGAACAAATGGGATGCCGTGGAGAAGGACAACAGTACCGTGGGCAAATACGTTCTGGACATGAAGGACAAGTCGAAGTTCCTTGATTTTGCCCCCATCATCTTTGTATCCGCCCTGTCGGGCCAGCGGGTCATGAAAATCTTCGACATCGTCAAAGACGTCTACCGGGAATATACGATGCGGATCGGGACGGGTGAGTTTAACCGCATCTGCCGGGAGATTATCGAGCGGAACCCGCCGCCCCGGACCGACTCCCGCCGCAACAATTTCACATATATGACCCAGGTGGCTACCAAACCCCCGACTTTTATTTTCTTTGCCCGTGATGCCAAGGGCGTCCACTTTTCCTATGAGCGGTTCCTGTCTAATCAGATCCGGGAGGCATTTGGCTTCCATCACGTCCCCATCCGGCTGTTTTTCAAGAACAAAAAGCATCCGGAATAGAATCAAAATGGATATCGACCATATGAACCTGCGATATTGATGACTGTCATTTCTCTAATTTCTGCAATAATCATTGTCAGGTCGATCGGATAAATACGGGAAAATCCCATTGGTTATGCCTTGACTCATTGCCGCTTTTTAAGTATGACTAACAGCCTGGGGAAAGATTTAATGTAAAGGCATAATGTGAGGGACAAGGAGGCATAATGGCGATACGTTATTTCAAGACGGTAATAATTACCATGATGATGGTTGTGGGAGTCTTCCTTTGTGGAGGAGAAGCTTTGGCCTCCGATACGATCAAATTGGGCGTAGCCGGTTCCCATAGCGGAGACCTGGCGTCATATGGCCTGCCTTCCTTGCGTGCCGCTGAACTGGTTGCGAAGGATATCAACGCAAAAGGGGGCATCCTGGGGAAACAGGTGGAAGTCCTTTCCGAAGATGATGCCTGCAAGCCTGAATTGGCGGCCAATACGGCGACAAAGCTTATTTCACGCGGCGCCCGGATTATCCAGGGGCACATCTGCAGCGGCGCCACCAAAACAGCTCTCGGTATTTACAAAGAAGCGGGAGTAGTTGTCATTTCCCCTTCGGCCACGAACCCCGAACTCACCCAAAGCGGCAAATATCAGAATTTTTTCCGGACAATTGCCCCGGATGACGCCCAAGCCAGGCTCGATGTAGATTTTGCCATAAATGTCCTGAAAGTGAATAAGATCGCCGTTCTCCATGATAAAGGCGATTACGGGAAAGGGTTTGCCGAATTTGCAAAAAAGTTTATCGAACAATCCCGCAAGGCGTCGGTCGTTCTTTTTGAGGGAGTGACTCCAGGCGCCGTCGATTATTCCGCAGTGGTACAGAAAATAAGACAAGCCGGTGCGCAGGCGGTTATCTTCGGCGGATATCATCCGGAAGCGGCATCCATTGTTTCTCAGATGCGCAAGAAGAACATGACCGCATATTTCATCTCCGATGACGGCGTGAAGGACGACACCTTCATCAAAGTTGCCGGACGGTACTCCGAGGGTGTTTACGCCTCGGGTCCCAGAGACACGTCCCAAAATCCCATGACCATCGCCGCCATCGCCGCTTACAAGAAGGCCTATCATGCCAATCCCGGCGCCTTTTTCCTGAATGGTTACGCTGCCACCCAAGCCCTTCTCGCCGCTGTGCAAAAAGCGAAATCGACCAAGGCGGCCGACGTGGCCAAAGCCCTGCGGGCGAATTACGTACAGACGCCTTTGGGGAAAATAAAATTCGATCAAAAAGGCGATGCCGTAGGCGTCGGTTTCTCCATGTATCAGGTAAAAAATGGTGTGTATTCCGAGGTGAAACGATAACGGCTGCCGCCTATGGATTATTTCCTGGAACTGTTCATCGGAGGTTTGACGCGGGGTAGTATTTACGCTCTGATTGCCTTGGGTTACACCATGGTTTATGGGATTATTGAGTTGATCAATTTTGCCCATGGCGAAGTCTATATGATCGGGGCCTTTACAGCGCTCATCGTGTCCTCGGTCCTCGCCTTTTACGGCCTTTCCGGTGTGTCCGTCCTGGTTCTGGCCTTTGTCGTTGCTGTCTTTTATGCCGCTGCCTACGGGTTCACGGTCGAGCGGATCGCTTATCGTCCTCTTCGCCGGGCACCCCGCCTTTCACCGCTCATCAGCGCCATCGGCATGTCCATTTTCCTGCAAAATTACGTCATGCTGGCCCAGACATCGGAATTTCTGCCCTTTCCCAATCTTCTGCCGGAACTGGAATTCCTGAAATCCCAGAGTTTTATAGGGTCTTCGGAGTTTTTGATTGTCGTGACTACCGCCGTTGTCATGGTTCTGCTGACCTTCCTCATCAAGTATACAAAAATGGGCAAGGCCATGCGAGCCACGGCCCAGGATCGGGAGATGGCTATGCTGGTAGGCGTTAACGTCAACCGGACCATCGCCAACACGTTCATCATCGGCTCGGCCCTGGCTGCCGTGGGCGGGGTCCTCATTGCATCCCACGTGGGGCGGATTAATTTTTACATCGGCTTCATCGCAGGCATCAAGGCCTTTACGGCGGCAGTTCTAGGCGGGATCGGGAGCATTCCCGGGGCCGTCCTGGGGGGACTCATTCTCGGGTGGACGGAGAGCTTTGCCACGGGCTATATCTCCAGCGACTATGAAGACGTCTTTGCCTTTGCCCTTCTGGTCCTGATCCTTATCGTCCGTCCGGCGGGACTCCTGGGCAAATCGGCGACCCAGAAGGTGTAACCTATGGAACGAGACGGCATGAGCTTTCCATCACAGATCGGACAATCCCTCGTCATCGCCCTGTGGTTTATGTTTTTGACTTTTCCCATTCTGGTGATCCGCGTCGATACCATCGAGAAGGTCATCGACTGGCGGTGGATGAACATGATCTATATCGGCGGGGGCAGCTTTCTTCTTTCCTTCGTCTGGCGTTATTTCATGGCGCTTCGGCCGAAGGGTGTGAAAGCCGCCAAGACCGGGGTCGGCCAAGCGTCGGCTGCAGCGTCGGTTAAGGGCTGGATGACACGTCTCCGGGAGGATGTAAGGATCAATCGCCCCGTGGTTGCCTTCTTCGGCTTTCTTGCCGTCGCATTTCCCTTTATGCCCTTTGCCTCCACCTATCAGATCAATATTTTGACCAATGCCCTGCTCTATATCGTTTTGGGCCTCGGCCTGAACATCGTTGTCGGTTTAGCGGGTCTCCTGCATCTGGGTTATGTCGCCTTTTATGCTGTCGGGGCTTACAGTTTCGCCCTTCTCCATTACCATTTCGGCATCGGATTCTGGACCGCCCTGCCCATAGGCGCCCTGCTGGCGACCTTATTCGGCATTCTTCTGGGATTTCCCGTCCTTCGCCTCCGGGGAGATTATCTGGCCATTGTGACCCTGGGCTTCGGCGAGATTACCCGACTAGTCCTGGAAAGCTGGAATTCATTTTCATTCGGTCCCAGCGGCATTGCCAATATACCACGGCCCGGCTTCTTCGGCCTGACCCTGGATTTTCATGAGACGTCGGTCTATATCTATTTTCTCATGATCGTCCTTTGTCTTCTGACCATTTTTATCGTCAATCGTTTGAAGAATTCCCGCATCGGCCGGGCCTGGGTTGCCTTGCGGGAGGATGAAATCGCCTGTGAGGCCATGGGCGTCAATACAACCCTGGCAAAACTATCCGCCTTTGCCCTTGGGTCCACATGGGCAGGTTTGGCGGGGGTCGTCTTTGCCGCCAAATCGACCTTTATCAACCCAGCCAGTTTTACGTTCCTGGAATCGGCCATGATCCTCGCCATTGTCGTTCTCGGAGGCATGGGCTCGATCCTGGGTGTCATCGTAGGCGCTCTTATCCTGATCCTCCTACCGGAATATCTCCGCGCCTTTAGTGAATACCGGATGCTCTTGTTTGGGGCCATCATGGTCCTCATGATGATTTTCCGCCCCCAGGGCATGGTGAGCAACCGCCGCCGGGTCTATGAATACCAGCCGGAAGAAGGACAAAAAATAGGAAAGGAGGGGCGGATAGCTTGATGGAGCCCCTCCTCGACGTCCAGAATCTGACGATGGATTTCGGTGGTCTCCGGGCCATCGATCAGGTAAGCCTTCAGGTCCGGCCCGATGAGGTTGTGGTTCTGATCGGACCCAACGGCGCAGGAAAGACCACCTTTTTCAACTGCATCACAGGTATCTATAAGCCCACGGGAGGCGATGCGATCATTGCCCCGCCGGGCGGTAAGAGGCGGCGAATCAACGGCCTGAAAACCCATCGCGTAACCCGGCTGGGTATGGCCCGCACCTTTCAGAATATCCGCCGTTTCCCCGAAATGACGGTTCTGGAAAATGTCATGATCGGACGCCATTGCCGAAGCTCTGCCGGAATCTTGGCCGCCGTTGTCAGATGGGCCGGGACCTGTCGCGAGGAGAGGTCCATCGCGGAGACGAGTTATGCCTTGCTGCAAAAGATGGGGCTTGCCGCTGAGGTCAATGAATTGGCGAAAAACCTTCCCTACGGGGCCCAACGACGTCTGGAGATAGCCCGTGCCCTTGCGACGGAGCCTTTTCTTCTTCTGTTGGACGAGCCTGCGGCGGGGATGAATCCCCGGGAAACCGCTGAACTGGAGGACATGATCCACCGAATATGTATGGATGACCACATTGCCGTGTTGATGATTGAACACGACATGAAAATGGTCATGAGCGTCGCCGACCGTATCGTCGTTCTCGATTATGGAAAAATGATCGCCGAGGGGACGCCGGAAGAAATCAGAAACAACGAAGCGGTTATTAAGGCCTACCTTGGTGAGGACGAAACGTGACGATGATGCTGGAACTTGAAAACATACAGACCTATTACGGCAATATCCAGGCACTGAAAGATATCAGCCTGCATATCGCCGAGGGGGAGATCATCTCACTCATTGGCGCCAACGGGGCGGGCAAGTCAACGACTCTCATGTCGATTTGCGGGATTGTGCCGCCCCGGTCGGGAGAGGTCCGTTTCCTTGGTGAACCGATCAACAGTATCCGTCCCGATTTGGTGAACCGATCAACAGTATCCGTCCCGATGCTGTAGTTGCCCTGGGTATTTCCATGGTTCCCGAAGGGCGGCGCATCTTCCCCCGCCTGACCGTTGCGGAGAATCTCGATATGGGGGCCTATCTTCGCCGTGACCGTGACCGAATCAAGAAGGACTTGACCTATATCTTCGAGCTTTTCCCGATCCTGGAGAAGCGGCGGCATCAGCCAGGAGGTACGTTGAGCGGCGGAGAACAGCAAATGCTGGCTATCTCCCGCGCCCTTATGGCCCGTCCCCGCCTTCTGCTTCTCGACGAGCCGTCTCTTGGACTCGCACCTATTTATGTCCGCTTGATCTTCGACATTGTCAAACGCATTCGTGACGAAGAGGGAACGACAATCTTCCTCGTCGAACAAAACGCCAACATGGCTCTCAAAATTGCCGACAGGGGTTATGTTATGGAAAACGGCCGCATCGCCCTTTCGGGCGACGCCGAAACCTTGCGCAATGATGAGAGCGTGAAGAGCGCCTACTTAGGATTATAAAACAGGCTGTTGAAAAACATCCATCTGCTTCGTTGCGCTGCAAGCTTCGTCAATCGACGTACTTCTCTGTACGCCTCTTTCCTCAGCTTTTGCGCGCCTTGCATCTGGACATTTTTGAACAGCCTGCCCAAAATCGAGTTTTTCAACAACTTGTAAAAGAAGCTTTACCTCATTCCACCATCTCCCCCGCTGCTTTTGGTTTCATGATAGATATCCAGCTCCGGCGTGTAGACGTCAACCTTGTTCCCCTCGCCCATCTTGACGACTAGAGGCTTGATGTTGAAGATGGAATACCAGACGCCGATGGGCTTGCCCCGATCGTCTTTTATGACAAAACCATGTTGTAAAGTCATGAATTGCATGCCCTTGTCCTGCATGCTCCGGATGATTTCCTTAAATATCTTGGGATTGGGTTCGATGGGCTTCCAGAGGTCGTTGTCCAGGAGATAATCTTTTTTCAGGCCCATCAGGACATTGGGCGCCGCATCAGGGCCGCTGTAGTAGTAATTCATTCCGGGATCCATGTGGAAGGCCTCAAAATTTTTCCGGACCGCATCGTCGATCACAATGGCCCCGTAGCGCCAGCCAAAGGTGGAACAGCCGGACAGAAACATCATGATGCCCAAAAGAACAATGAGCCCCTTAGTTCGTCTTTTCATATTTCCTCCATTATCAGGTTGTTGAAAAACTCAATTTTAGGCAGGCTGTTCAAAAATGTCCAGATGCAAGGCGCGCAAAAGCTGAGGAAAGAGGCGTACAGAGAAGTACGTCGATTGACGAAGCTTGCAGCGCAACGAAGCAGATGGGCGTTTTTCAACAGCCTGTTATATTTATAGCATTTTGCCGGTTTTTCCAGCCGGCCTTTTAAGCAGTTCTGTGAGGACGGCCAGATCATTCGTCGGGGCCAGACAGGTCCGTTCTGAACAGACATAGGCCGTCGCCTTGCCGTCTTTCATTGTCATATCCCGCGTAAAAGGCGCCAAATCCGTAATTGCCGAGGCTACAGCTGCTGGAGGCCGAAGAATCACCGTCTTATGAGGCAGATATACATGCCGGATGATGTCCAGCATCTTTTGCGTATCCGGTGAGGCAGGCTCGCCGGCTATGACGATCTCCACCGAATGGTGGTACAGCCAGAGCAGGGCGGTCATAAACATCGTGAAGCCCGAGGGCATCCGGGTGATGGCGCCTGCAAAGGCAGCACCCAAGGAATTGGCCCGGGCTTCCCATGCCTGATCTCCCGTCAGCCGGCCCAAACGGATCAGGTTCAACAGGGATACGGCGTTTCCGGAAGGGATTGCGCCGTCATAGCCTTCTTTCTGGCGGGCAATGAGCCGTTCTCCGTCATCCGGGGTAAAGAAGTAGCCGCCTTCTTCTCCATCAGTGAAATGGGCGTCCTGTTGCTGCTGCATCGAAATGGCCCGTTCCAGATAGGTGGGGTTGAAGGATGCTCCGTAACACTCCAGGAGCCCCCAGATGAAAAAGGCGTAATCGTCCAGATGGGCGGGACCTGCGGTCTCCCCATCGCGGAAGCGGTGCAGTAGACGCCCTCCATTGTCTCGCAGGTTCTTCCAAATAAAGTCCACGGCGGCCTCAGCCCGTTCCAGATAAGTTCTATCTCCGAGGACTTGGGCGCCCCGGGCGAGGGCCGCAATCATAAGGCCGTTCCAGTCCGTCAGGATCTTGTCGTCCTTGTGGGGATGGATACGCTTCTCGCGAGCTAAAAAGAGATTCCGGGAAGCCGCTTTGATTTTTTCCTGAAGGGCATCCTGTGACAGGCCAAGGCCTGAAGCTGTCACTTCGAGAGGCGCCTTTATGTGGAGGATATTATTCCCCGTTCTTTTCTGTGTGGCCTCATCCTGGTAATTTCCTTCCTGTTCCACGGCAAAGACGCGTATCATCGCTTCGGCCTCGTCAGCGGATAGAATCGCCCGGATATCCTTTTCCGTCCAAACATAAAACCTTCCTTCCACCCCTTCGCTGTCGGCGTCTTCGGCGCTGTAGAAACCACCCTCACCATCGGTCATGTCCCGCAGGACATAGGTAAAAATCTCCCGTGCTGTGGTCTCAAAGGCCATGTCTCCCGTGGCCGCGCAGGCCTCCAGGTAGGCCATGGCCAGAAGGGCCTGGTCGTAGAGCATTTTTTCAAAATGGGGGATCAGCCAGTGCCTGTCCGTACTGTAGCGGTGAAAACCGTAGCCCAGGTGATCGTAGATCCCGCCCGAGCGCATGGCCGTCAGTGTTTTTATAGCCATAGCGGTGGCCTTTTCTTCGTTCATCCCCGCGCCGTAACGCAGGAGAAACAGAAGCTGGTGATGTATGGGAAATTTCGGCGGCGAGCCGAAGCCCCCGAAATCGGTGTCATAGGAAGCGGCCAGAACCCTGTAAGCCTGATCGGGCAGGCGTGACGATAAAGCCCCCTTGCCATGCGGCGTGGCGGTGTTTTTCATGATTGCTGCCGTGAGTTCGTCCGCCGCCCGGATGATGTCGGATCGTTTCTTTTCCCATAGGGAGCGGATTCTGGGGATAAGGTCCATGAGACCCATGACGCCGTGGCGGCTTTCTTTCGGAATATAGGTAGCGGCATAAAAAGGTTCCCTGTCGGGTGTCATAAAAATTGTCAGGGGCCAACCGCCGGACCCCGTCAACATCTGGCAGGCCGTCATATAAATCTTGTCGATATCGGGCCGCTCCTCACGATCAACCTTGACACAGATGAAAGTGTCGTTCAGGAGGCGGGCTGCTTCCGGGTCCTCAAAGGATTCATGGGCCATGACGTGGCACCAGTGACACGTGGAGTATCCGATGGACAAGAAGATGGGTTTATCTTCCATCTCGCCCTTTTCAAAGGCCTCATCGCCCCAGGGAAACCAGTCCACGGGATTATGGGCATGCTGGAGGAGATAGGGGCTCTTTTCATGGATCAATCGATTGGGCTTCATAAAAAAATCACTTTACGGGGCATTAGAGAAAAAACTGTTGGGTGGATGAAACGAAGCACATCCACCATCTGCCGGTGGAACCACTTCGCTTGTTCCACCCTACAACTAAATAAGCGTTACCAGGAAAAGAGGGCGATCAGCGCCCTTGCTATGTCGTTCCCCTTTATATGGAGGCGAATCACCCGTCTTCCTGCGTTTTGAAGGGCCTGGAGATCTCCCCTGGCCTGGGCGGCCTTCAGCACGCCGAAAGCCAAGCTTGAAGCTTCTTTCCCCGCTTCATCGGGGATTGGCAAATCCCGCGGGTCGTCCGTCGTAATCTGGATAAAAAGGCCCATTCCACCGTCACCTTTGTGGAGTTGCCCCGTGGAATGGAGGAAGCGGGGGCCGTACCCGACTGTGACAGCCAGATGGGATGACGCCCTAATGGCGATGCGGATTAGTCTTAGCGCCTCGTCCATGGCCGGTGTTGGCCGGACGTAAGCCTGGATTGCGACATAATCGCCCACCCGTCCCGCTTCCAGAAATCGGGTTACCCGGTCCCGTATGGTTCCAGCCGTCGGGCCGCCGAAGATTTGTATATTGTCCTCCTCGCCATTGGGCATTTCAACGGGTACTCCACCCTGGCTCCGGCTTTCTTCCACGGCCCGGCGGGCAAGGACTTTGGCTGCTTCTACGTCGGGCTGGTCAAAAGGGTTTATGCCCAGACGGTTTGCCGCAACGGCTGTTGCCAGTTCCCAAAGAAAAAACTGGGCGCCGAGGTCGTATCGATCGTCCATTTCCATGCGGATAACGGGATGGCCTGCCTGTGCCAGGGCGTCGAGTTGGTCTTCGCCTGTCCGGTCTCCTGCAGGTCGGATGGCGACGAAAAGCCGGTCCGGGCCGTAAAGGGAAGGCGCTCCCAGGGGCTCGCCGACGATTGGAACGATCCCTTTGCCCTCTTTTCCCGTACTTTCGGCAATGAGTTGTTCAAGCCAGTCCCCGAAGCTTTCCAATTCGGGAGCTAGAACAAATGTCAATTTATTTCGGCCCATCAGGGCAAGTTCGCCTATAGCGGTTCCCAAGGTTGCTGCATTCATTCCTTCGGCGTTGGTGTCTTCCTCCTCATGGACGGCAAGGGCTCTGGCGCTCTCAAGGAGCCTTGGCACATTCATACTCAAGAGGGTCGCCGGGACGAGGCCGAAAAAGGAAAGGGCCGAATAGCGCCCGCCGATATCGGGATCATTGTAAAAGATATGGCGGAAGCGAAGCTTCAATGCCATATCCGCCAGGCCGCTGCCGGGATCCGTAATGGCCACGAAATGCCGGCCACCTTCCTCGGCCCCGATGGCTTTCACGACTTCATTGTAGAAATATTTCATCAGGGAAACGGTCTCGACGGTGCCTCCCGACTTTGTAGAGACGATAAAAAGGGTTCTGGCAGGGTCTAATGCTTGACGGAAGGCCAGGACAGCGCCGGGATCCGTAGTATCGCAAACGGCCAGATCAAGAAAACCCGGGGCCACGCCGAAGGTCTTCCGGAATACTTCCGGCGCCAGGCTGGAGCCGCCCATGCCGAGGAGAAGGGCATGGGTATAGCCTTCCCCGCGAATTTCTTCCGTGACGGTGCTAATTTCCTGAAGTCGGTCGGCCATGAGGCGGGGGCTATCGAGCCAGCCCAGACGGTTTGCGATCTCCGTGGGTAAAGGTTTCCAGACCGTATAGTCTCTGGACCAAATCCTGGACATCAGCCCCGTTTGATGGATTTCGGCCAAGGCCCTTATCACCGCAGCTTCATCGCTTCCCAATATCATGGTTCCTTTGATGCCCATACCGAAAATCCTCTCTTTGATAAAGGTTGTTACCTAAAAAGTAGGGATTCACTGAGGCCTTGTCAATCAAAATCTGAAGGGGGAAAATCTTAAAGGGTATGATCCAGTACTATGCTTCTCTTTAATCGCTTTGGCTGAAATTTGGCGGTGGATTACGGTTGGATACAAACCTTGACATTTTACAAAAAAATTGCATCTGTGCAGTGTTGGGTTTTCTCAATCACCATAACCAGGAGATGAACTTTTCGGCTTTTTAAGGCCTTACCGACGGGTAAACAGAAATTGGGAAAATTGGAGACCATCATATGGAACCGGTAAAAAGATTAATTGAGATTATTGAAGAAATTGCAAAAGGAAACTATTCTAACGATGTCATGTCCTTGACAACGGAGGACAACCCGGAGTTTGTGAGGAATATTGCAGAGGCGATGGGCATGATGATGGTCAAGGTCGAGGCCAGGGAATACGAACTCGAAGGGATGGTGGAGCAACTCCGGGAATTGAATGACATGATCAAGGAAAACACGATCAAGACCGTCTCGGCCATGGCTCATGCCCTTGCCGCGCGGGACGTCTATACGGAAGGGCACACGGCCAGGGTTGGTGAACTTTCCCGGCGCATGGCCCGTTACATGGGAATGGATGAAGAGACACAGGAAGCCATCCATCTTGGAGGAATCCTTCACGACATCGGCAAGATCGGTTTTTCCGATTCTCTGTTTTCTGCCACGGAAGGTCAACCTTCCCCTGATATGCATAAAGAAATTGTCAGACACCCAGAACTGGGAGCGGCGATTCTCAAAGATCTGGATTTTCTCGGCGTTTCCCGTGACTATGTCCATTACCATCATGAACGTCTGGACGGAAAAGGCTATCCCCGAAAACTCAAGGCTGAAGATATACCACAGGGTGCAAGAATTGTGGCGGTTGCGGATAGCTATGACGCCATGACCACGGACCGGTCATATCAGAAAGGCCGATCGCCTGACGTCGCTATCGAGATACTGATGAAACATGCAGGAACCCAATGGGATGATGCTTGTATTGATGCTCTCCAGGCCGTACTAGAAGAAATGGGAGTGATTACAAAACGAAGTGAGTATGGGCGTGAGATGTGAATAAAGCTTTTGGATTTTGGCGGTGCATTACGTAGCTCTGTTGAGCTGTCTTCTTCCGACATCTTATGATAGAATGAAATTATAGGGTGTTATATCGACTTCATGCGAGTAAAGGCCGACGGGAAACGGCTTGAGGATATTTACCTATGATCAAGCTCAATATGGCGGATACGATTCGAATGGCAGCGGGGGCAATTATACTGTTCTTTGTCTTCATGGTGGTATTTCATTTTTATCAGGAACAAAAACAGAATTCTGCTGAGCTGTTGGCCCTCAAAGCAAGCCGGGTTGACTTGGTGAGCCGGATGCGATTAGCGCTCGCATCAGCCTCGGAAGCAGAAAAGAGTGCGGTCCTCGCCATTACCGACCAGGACTCAAAAACATTTGCCGACCAGGCCCGAGTGGCTACGGCTGAGGTCGAAATGGCGCGCCGGGAATTGGGCGAACTTCTGAAAACCAGCGGTAATCAAGGCGAGAAGGAGCTATTTAACCAGTTCTCGGAATGTTTCAATGATTTTCAGAAAATCGACAACGATTTACTGCCATTGGCAATCAAGAACACGAATCTTAAGGCGTATAGCTTAACGTTTGGGCCGGCCGCCAGTGCTCTAAAAGATATGAATGCAGCACTTTCTCACCTGATTGAATCATTTGCCGGCTCTATGGAAGAAAAAAAAGTGATGTCTCTTGCATACGGCGCCGAGATCAGCGGGTTGCGTCTTCAGGCGCTGATTCCACCGCATATTGCCGAGGAAAGCGACCGGAAGATGGATGAATTGGAAGACCTCATGTCCAGGGATGATCGACAGATTAAGAAGAATCTCGATGAACTGGCTGCGCTGTCGAAAGTCAATCATAATGCCTATTTGACAGCGGCTGTATCAAGCTATGCCCGGTTTGGGAAGATAAAAACCCAAATACTGGCGCTTTCGCGTGAAAACACCAATGTAAAGTCCCTGTCCATTTCCCTTAACCAGAAGCGCAAGGTGATGCTGTTGTGCCAGGACACCCTGGACAAGCTGCAACAGGCTATCCTGGCGGAACCTATAGCGGGAGTAACCTACGGCCGTCCACCCAGACCTCGATAATCTCAATAAATCCCGGCTATGACGAGCTTTTTACCTTTTTTCCTCCCTGTTCCTTCAGGAGGATCGTCTTCGTCGCGGCGATTTCTTCCGGCGTTACGGTTTGGCGAATGCGTTCCATGTCGGCCATGACCTGTTGAAAGCGCATCCCCTCGGCGGCACTGATCCATTCGAGACCGAGCCGTTCCTGCCGTATGCCCATCTTCTCCATCTTTTTCCATGCCCGTTTGATGCGCCGTTCCGTCCAGTGATTGGCGTTGATGTAATGACAGTCGCCGATATGGCAGCCCGACACGAGCACTACGGGGGCTCCCTTTTCGAAGGCCCGCCAGATGAATTTCTCGTGGACACGGGCGGAGCACATAGTGCGGATCAAACGATTTGTCGCCGGGTAGTGAAGGCGTGATATGCCCGCGAAATCGGCTCCCGCATAGGAGCACCAATTGCAGGCAAAGACAAGGACCTGCTCGGCAGGCTGATCCGCCAGGATGGCGTCTACCTGTGCCTCAATCTGGGCGTCTGTAAAATGATTCATGACGACGGCGTTCTGGGGGCACTCGGCGGCGCAGGTGCCGCAGCCGGCACAGGCCGCTTCGGTGACCTTGGCAGGCGTTTTGGCCTTCGTGTCCACGACGATGGCATGATAAGGGCATGCCTTGGCACAGAGGCCGCAGGCATTGCAGAGCGATGTATCGACGTCGGCCGTGATGGCTTCTACAGTCAGCGTTCCCGGATTCATGATGCGCATGGCCCGGGCGGCGGCAGCGGAGGCCTGGGTGACGGAGTCCTTAATATCTTTGGGCCCTTCGGCGCAACCGGCGAAAAAGATGCCCCGGGATGCCGAATCAACGGGCTGGAGCTTTGGATGGGCCTCCAGGTAGAACCCGTCGGACGTCTTCTGGAGGGCCATCATCTCCTGGATGACCTTCATGTCTTCCGGAGGCTCCATGCCGATGGATAACACTACCATCTCGGCCCGATGTGTATCGAGGGCGTTGGTTGCCGTATTCTCCACAGTGAGGATGAGATCGCGGCTTCCCGGTTCTTCCCGGATGGCGCCCGGCAATCCGCGGATATAGCGAACCCCCATGCTCTTGCTCCTCCGGAAGAGGTCCTCGAACCCCTTGCCGAAGGCACGGATATCGATATAAAAGACTTTTACCTCTATGTCCGGGTAGTGCTCCTTGAGCATGATGGCGCTTTTAATGGTGTTCATGCAGCAGATGTTCGAGCAATAGGGCCGGCCTCGCCTCGTGGAACGGGAGCCGACACACTGGACGAAGGCCACGGAACCGGGTCTTTCCCCGTCCGTCAGACGGATGACCTCGCCTTTCGTGGGACCTCCGGCATTGATCAGGCGTTCGAATTCCATGCTGGTAACGACATTTTCATGGCGTGTATAGCCGTATTCGTCCAGGGCTGCCGGATCGATAAGGTCGGCGCCCGTTGCCACGACGATTGTTCCCACGTCGAAAGTCAGCTCTTCGTCGTTCATGTTGAAATCGATACAGCGTCGTTTGCACTTATCGATGCACTTCCCGCAGATGATGGGATCGTGGCCGAGGCATTGGCTGATATCCACGGCGTAGGCCGAAGGAACTGCCTGGGGGAAGGGCGAATAGATGGCCCGCCGGGAGCTCAGGCCCATGTTGAATTCATCGGGAACTACAACGGGGCAGACCTCCGTGCAGTCGCCGCAGGCGGTGCATTCTTTGTCGTTGACGTAACGTGCCCGCTTCAGAATGCGAACACGGAAGTTTCCCACGAAACCGGAAATCTCTTTGACTTCACTCAAGGTCAACAGCGTAATGTTGGGATGCCGACCGGCATCCGTCATCTTAGGACCGAGTATTCAAATGGAACAATCCATTGTGGGATAGGTCTTGTCCAACTGGGCCATTATGCCGCCGATGCTGGGTCTTTTTTCCACAAGGACGACGGGATATCCCGCATCGGCCAGATCGAGGGCGGCCTGGATGCCTGCGACACCGCCGCCGATGACGAGGGTTGATCGCCGGACAGGCACTTCCAGTTCCGTGCGGCCGTCGAGCATGGCCGCTCGCGCTACTGCGGACCTGACAAGATCCCTTGCCTTGCGGGTGGCGCCGTCCGAATCAAGGCTGTGGACCCAGGAACATTGTTCCCGGATGTTGGCCATCTCCATCAGGTAGGGATTGAGTCCCGCCTCGGCAACGCATTTCCGGAAGGTCGGCTCGTGGAGGCGGGGTGAGCAGGATGCAACAACGACACGGTTGAGCTTGTATTCACGGATATCTTGTTTGATCTGGACTTGACCCGGTTCGGAACAGGTATATGCCTGATAACTCGACAAGACCACTCCGGGCAGGTTGCGTGCATAATCGGCGACGGCGGCGCAATCGACCGCGGCACCAATGTTGGATCCGCATTGACAGACATAAACGCCGATACGAACGGTGTCATGGGAATCCGATTTTTGCATAGTATATCCTTTCGCTAACAAATATGATCAATCATGGGAGAACAGCAACCCATCTTGCAGCCCTTCCCTCTATCCTCCATACCATTCAATCTGGTCGGCCAGAACGGACATAATGTCCCTCATTTCCAGTTTCGGAGCGCCCTGCTTCAGCCGGTCGCGGATGGCGCATGTCAGGTGGATCATGCATTTGGGGCAGGCTGTAACGAGGAGATCCGCCCCGGTCATACGGGCTTCCTGAAGGCGCTCGACCTGGATTTGCTTCGAGTGGGCGTCGCAGTTGATGAAACCGCTGTTTCCGCAACAGACGGCGCCGCGGCCGTGATGTTCCATCTCCGTCAGCTCCATGGACGGGATGCGCTTCAACAGGTCTCGGGGTTCCTTGTCGCGGTTTAGTATGCGGCCCAACCGGCAGGGGTCTTGAAAAGTGGCCTTTCGTTCCAGGGGCCGGAACGTCATGCCCCCTTTATGAACTTCTTTCTGAATGAGATCAAGCAACAGGGTGATCTTCAAGTCGAATCCGGGAACGACGCGGGGCATATGTTCGCTCAGGATATAAAAGCATTCGGGACACGATACGACGATTTCCCGGATCCCGGCAGTCTTGAATGTTTCGTAATTCAATCGGCACAGGCGTTCGAAATTTTCATGATCCCCCGTCCACAGGAGGTCGTGACCACAGCACCGTTCATCAGATAGTAAAACAGGCCGGATATCCATGAAATTGAGGAGGCGGATGCTGTCTTTTGCGATGGACACCGTGTCTACCTCGATTCCGGCGAAGAATACATCGAAGTAAGGGGCGCAGCCGACGAAATAGGCGGTCTCTCCCGAATCGGCGATTTGAAGGTCCTCAGTTACCCAATCCAGGCGGTGCTGCTTCAATTCGGGGGCGGTCATCATGCGCATCCACGAATGAACGGCCCCATCATGGGCACGGTAACCTTTGAGGCCTTTTGTCTCAGCTAAAAGAGACCGCATTTCCAGGATAAAGCCGCTGAAATCGACCCCCGAGGGACAGCGTTCACTGCACATCTCGCAGGTCAAGCATTCCCATACGGCGTTTTCTATAAATGCCTCATCCTCCCGTTCGGCAATGACCTTGTGGGCCAAAAGTCGCGGGGAATATTCCTTGCCGGTAACACGCCGGGGGCAGGCGGCGCTGCATTTTCCGCACTCCAGGCATTGGTAGAGGGCGTTTTTGCGAATAATGCGGTCTATCCTTTTTTCGTCCATCCCTCAACCCCCTTCCGCTTCCGCGACGTGGACCCGGCGCGACGTCGTCAGCGGTCCCAGGCGGTCCATATCGCCCGCGAACTCCCATAGTGCAGCTGAAAGTGCTTCCTTCTCATGAGCCCCAAAGCTTTTCTCCACGAGACGCTCTTGCCGAATGCCCAACAGATGGAGGAGTTTACGGACCCGTTGCACGTTGCCGTGTCCCACAGCGGGACCGGGACCGTAACGGCAGTCATCGTCGTTACATTCCAGAAGAATGACGCCGTCTGCGCCGTATTCGAAGGCCCGCAGAATCAAGGCCTGATTGATCCGTCCGATACACATGACCCTGATGAGCCGGAAATTGGGGGGCAAATCCAGCTTAGCCATACCCGCTGCATTCCAGCAGGCGAAAGGACTCCAGTTACAGCAGATGCCCAGCAGCTTTACGGGTTCCATGTCAGAAGGCCTCCGTCAGGGTATGAGCCACGATTTCCTCCAGCAGGCGGTTCGAGAAATAGGGCATATCCATGGCTGTGACGGGACAGCGGCCGACGCATCCCCCGCATCCTACACAGTTATGGCGGAGGACTTCCGCCGTATAGAAACCCCGTTCGTTGGGTACGAGCCGCACGGCATCGAAGGGGCAAATATTGACGCATCGGCCACAGCCCCGGCACCGTTCGGCATCTATTCTGGGGCTGAGTTCGTGGTCTTTCAGGAAGGCCTCCGCCGCTGCCGTGGCTACGTGAGCCGCCAGGGCGGCCCCGGCCTGGAAGGCCGTAACTCGCTTGAGTGTTCGGGGCATAACCCTGTAAACGCCGATTTGCGGAGTATGGAAAAAGGCGAAATCGTAACGGTAAAATTTCTTGAGGCCGAACATTCCTTCCTGAATGGCCATGGACAACAAATGCTGGTCCGCGAGACAGACGATATCGGCCCGCCACCGGCGACGCCGTCCCTTGTCGTCGGTCATGACCTGGAAGTCGCCCAAATGGCCCGTGATGCCTTCTATGACCGCTTCAGGCACATGGACGATGCGTTTGCCCATGGCGTCGCTTATAGGCCGCAGGCGAATCTCTTCGGGTAAAGGTTTGTCCTTGATCCGACACTGGTGGACGAGACGGACCTGGAATCCCTGGAGATCGAGGATACGGGCGCAAGAAAGTCCCACTTCGGATCCGCCGAGGATGACGATACGATTGCCCATTTTCGTCTTACCGCTCCGCAGGGGGCCGAGGAAACGGGCCCGGAAGAAAGCTTCGCGGAGGAAGTTCCGGGCGGCGGCCACGGATTGGTCATCATCGGCGTCCGCCCTTCCCAGGTGATCGCGGAGGTTGATGGTCTCAAAACGGCTACGGTCAAGACCCAAACGGGAAAAGAGATGGATGCGGGCTCGATTTCGCTGGTCGTTGCAGGAGATACATTGAAATTCGAGAGGGCAGCAGACGCAGGAAGCCAGAATGATCCGTCCCAGACGCCTTTTTTTGACGGCTTCGGCGATTTGTTCCGCACCCTGTGGATGGCATGCGGAAAAGATCAAGGCGCTGTGCACGACACCGGGGAGGTTCTCGCCCATTGTGCGGATCCGTTCCAGGGCTTGGGCCGAGGCCATAGACCCGTTGCAGGTACAGATAAATACGCTGATCCGGTCTTCCGGGAAATGAGCTTTTCCTTCAGGATCAACAGGTTTGCCTATGATCCGAAGATCGGGGCATTCCGCCATGGCCCGGCCTGCAGAGGCCGATCCGGCCATGAGGACATTGACGATATCCGTAGCCCTGTGAAAAGTGCCTATACGGTATACGCCCTCCTGATCCAGGATTTGCCGTTGGTCCAATTCCTCTTCAGAGGCCACGATAACGGCGGGGCAAGTGATGGCTGTCCGGTGAGGGGAACGGTTGTGATCGATGGCGCCTATATCCCGGCAGACATCTTCACAAATCCGGCACTCGCAACACGAAGCGCATTGAAGACATCGTTTCGCCTCATCTATAGCCTGTTGGGCCGTGAGGCCAGTTTCTACTTCCTCAAAGTCCCGGCGGCGTTCAACCGGATCGCGCTTTGCCATCTCGGGACGTAATAGACGGGGACCTCCCTCCGGGAACGCCAGATAGTCTTCGCCGCAATAAGGTGCGATTGTGCTTTCCCTCGACATCGGGCTGTCCGACAGAAAGGCGATGACCCTGGCGGCGGCTTCGCGACCCTGGGCCATGGAACCGACTACTGTGTCGGGTCCGGTAACGACGTCTCCTGCGGCGAAGATGCCGGGGTGGGCGGTCTTATAACCTTCGTCCACGAGGATGCGCCCTGTCCGATCTGCCTGGAAATGGCCTTGGATACCTATCTGTTGCCAATGGGGTTCCTGGCCGATAGCGACAATGACATGATCCGCAGGGAACAGAAATCGGGAATCGGCAATGGGCATGGGACGGCGTCGTCCGCTTTCATCGGGTTCTCCCATCTCCATGCGGACCAGTTCCAGGCCCAGGAGTTTTCCTTTACTGGCAGCGATTTTGGCGGGGGCCACCCGGAATTCGATCCGGATGCCTTCTTCTTCGGCTTCTTGAATTTCTCCCAGCCGTGCGGGCATATCCGCCCGTTCCCGCCGGTAACAGATGGTAACGGACTCGGCGCCCAAACGGACAGCGGCACGAGCGGCGTCGATAGCCGAATTGCCGCCGCCGATAACGGCAACATGACCCCTGATTTCGGACAGCTCTCCAGAATGAAGAGACCGAAGCATGTCCACGGCCCCCACAACACCCGGAGTATCGTCGCCGGGGATTGCCAGGCTAAGATCCCGGTGTGCCCCCGTGCATAGGATGACGGCTCTATAGCCTTCATCGAAGAGGGTCTGGAGGTTGTGGATGGGCGAATCGGTGCGGATATCGACCCCTTCATCGGCAATGGCCTTAATTTCCTGGTCGAGGATGGCTCTTGGCAGTCGGAAGGCGTTTATGCCCATGCGGAGCATTCCTCCGGCCTCACGGTGGGCTTCGAAGACCGTCACGGGAAACCCAGAACGGCTCAGATAATGGGCTGCCGTCAGTCCCGAAGGTCCGGCGCCGATGATGGCGATCCTTTCCGTCCGCTGTGACCTGACGGTAGCCGGTAAAGCGGGGACCGTCGTTTTCAGTTCCCAATCGGCAAGAAAGCGTTTAACGGAACAAATGGATACGGCCTCATCCAGAGTCGACCGGCGACAGGCCGTTTCGCACGGATGATGGCACACCCGGCCGCAGATGCCGGGCAGTGGGTTGTCCCGGCGAATGACATCCAAAGCTTCTTCGAATCGGGACACCGCTGTAAGGGCCATGTAAGCCTGGACATTCACGCCCAGAGGACATGCCGTCCGGCAGGGGCTCGGCTTACGTTTGTCCATATCCAGCGCCCGGGAAGGGCAGTAGTGCGGTGTTCGCTGCAGGGGTGGGTGGGCGGACTGCTTGAGCGGGCATACCTCCATGCAGCGTCCGCAGCCCGTGCAGAGATCATAGTCAACGTAAGCCGGGTTTTTGACGGCCACCACGTTGAATCCCTCGGGACCTTTCTCAATTGATTCGATATGGGCATGGGTAATGGCCATAACTAACGGATGACGGGTGACACGCAGGTAAAGGGGACGAAACTGGTAATTCAGATCGGCGGGCCACTCCGTAAAGCTTTCCTGGCCTTGGGGCATCTCAAGAAAGTGGGGCGCACGGGTCACCCAAAGCAGGGGCAGGCCCGACTGGGCAAGGTCCTGAGCCACTTTAAGAGCGCCATAGCCGGACCCAATGAGAAGAACGGCCTTATTAGGTCTTTTAGGTAGGGACGCCTTCTTCATTTCGAGACCTTGGCGTGCTCCTTTTTAGCCCGTCCTTTTAGGATCGCCTCACCGTACTCGAAACCTCGGTCGAAGGCCTTGCCGTTGTTTTCTTTTGTGGCGGACGGGACGGAATCCATGACAGCATTACGGAGTGCTGCTGCAGTGACCAATCCTTTTACAGCGGCAAGAAAGCCGAGCATAACGATATTAGCCATCATCTTGTTGCCCAGTTCTTCTGAAAAACGTGTGGCGGGAATCTGATAAGTCTGCCAACCGGGATCGGGATTTTCTACCCGAACAAGGTCCGCATCCCAGATTAAGGTTCCTTCCGGTCGGAGATTTGAGACGTTTTTCGTATAACCTTCCTGGCTCATGCAGATAAGAACCTCAGGGTTCTCCACCATGGGGAAGAGTATTTCCTCAGTGCTGATGATGACCTGGCTCGTACACGAGCCGCCGCGGGCTTCTGGTCCGTAGTTCTGCGTCATCGTTGCATGTCTGTCATCGAAAAGCGTCGCAGCCTTTCCCAGGATGTCGCCGGCCATGACAATGCCCTGGCCTCCGAAGCCCGTGATGAGAACATGCTTTTCCTTATCCAACAACATAGATGTCACCTTTATCCCGTCCGTTCCCGGGGAATCTTACGGTCCGGATTGGGCCATTGTGGTATCTGACGCGAAATCATCGCCCGGTAGTTGTCCCAAAACGTCGAACGTTCCATATCGACAAACTTGCCGACAACGATTTCATCGGAAAAATTGAGGGTCGCATCTTTCGGGTCAATGTCATTTCGGATCACGGACCGTTGGTGATAGAACTTGAGTGTGTCGAGAGCGCTGCCCATGCGATTCCGGCGCCCGAAGGCCGAGGGGCAGGGTGCCAGGACTTCGACGAAGCTGAAGCCTTTTTTCTGCATGGCCTCTGTAATCGCATTTGTCAGCAGGCGGATGTGAAGGGCCGTCCAGCGGGCCACATAAACGGCGCCGCAGGCGGCGGCGATATGACAGAAGTTAAAGGGCTCTTCGGGAGAACCATCAACGCTTGTCGTTGTCTTAGCCCCAAAGGGTGTGCTGGGCGCCTGCTGACCTCCTGTCATTCCGTAGTTGAGGTTATTTACGCAGATGACCGTAAGGTCCATGTTCCGCCTGGCTGCATGAATGAAATGATTGCCGCCGATGGCAAAAAGGTCGCCATCGCCCGAAACGACCATGACTTTTGTATCCGGTTTGGCCAGCTTCAAACCTGTGGCGAAGGGGAGAGCCCGGCCATGGGTAGTGTGAAAGGAGTCGAGCTTGATATAGCCCGCCATACGGCCCGTGCAGCCAATACCCGAAACTACGGCCATCTCGTTGCGGTTTCGCCCCGATTTCTGAATGGCGGCAATGACACCGGAAAAAACGGTGCCGACACCGCAGCCCGGGCACCAAATGTGTGGGATGCGTTCGATGCGCAGCAAATCATCCATGGGATGGGGAGCCGGTTGGAGGGATGTTTTGCTTTTTGTCATGACTTTCCTTTGATGATGTTATGGATTGCGTCCCGGATCTTGTCCGGTTTGATGATTGCACCGCCGAAATGAGAAACAAGCGTCACGGGACAGTGGCCGCCGGCACACCGCTCCAATTCAAGAACCATTTGGCCGCCGTTAATCTCCGGCATGATAAGGCCGCGAATATGGGGTGCTACGGACCGGATCAGGTCTTCCGGAAAGGGCCATACAGTCTCCATCTTGATAAGGCCGGCCCGGATGCCGTTTGTCCGGGCCTCCTGCACGGCGTGCTTTGCGGCGCGCGCGCTGATACCGTAGGCGACAACGATCACATCGGCGTCATCCAGAAATAAATTTTCCGACCGGATAATGTGGTCCCTGTTGGCCTTCACCTTGCGAATCAGGCGGTCCACCATCTGCTGCTGCCCTTCAGGGTTCATGGCAGGATAACCGCGTTCGTCATGGGTCAGCCCCGTCACATGGATATGATATCCATCGCCACAGTTGGCCATGGGTGCCACCCCATCTGCATCGGGCCGGTAAAGCAGAAATTCATCGGGGGGAACGGAAGGTTTACGCCGGTTGACGATTTCGATCCGGTCTTCCGTTGGAATGACGACCCGTTCGTTCATATGCCCCACGACCTCGTCGGCCAGAATGATGACGGGAATACGGTATTGCTCGCTCAGATTGAATGCCCGAATGGTAAAATCGAACATCTCCTGTGGGCTCGACGGACAGAGGGCGATAATTTCGTAATGGCCGTGTGAACCCCATCGGGCCTGCATCATATCACCCTGTGCCACCAGTGTCGGCAGACCCGTACTCGGCCCCCCGCGCTGGACATTACATACGACACAGGGCGTCTCCGTGCAGATCCCGAGGCCGAGATTCTCCATCATCAGCGAAAAACCGGGACCCGAAGTACTGGTCATGGACTTCACACCACCCCAGCTGGCACCCAGGATGGCTGCCATGGAAGCCAGTTCATCTTCCATCTGAATATAGATGCCGCCCAGATGCGGAAGACGCCGGGACATACGCTCCGCCACTTCCGTGGCCGGTGTGATGGGATAACCCGCAAAGAACCGACAGCCTGCGGCCAAGGCGCCTTCGCAGCAGGCGTGATCGCCGTTCATGAAATGGGTTCCCGCCATGACCGCTTTATCTGCCACGATGATGCTCCTTTACTTTCTTGTCGACCGTCCCTCCGTCGTCTTCAACGCTGTATATAGCGAATTCAGGGCACAATACCTCGCAGAAGTGACAGTTGACACATTTCGATGAATCAATAATCTCCGGGGGATGATATCCTTTAGCGTTATAATCGGAAGATAAGCGAAGGACTTCGCGGGGACAGTAAGCGACGCAAAAACTGCAGCCTTTGCAGCGTTCGGGGATAATCACAACCCTGCCCCGGCTCAACGCCGCTTGGTCCAGATCCAGCGGTTTTCTCCAGTATTTCATAGGTTTGAGCATCCATTCATTGTATAGCGTTCCGTTCTCTATCGATTCTCCGTCAGGAGCTAAACGATTTTTTACAACCATTGATGAGCCGGGATATTGGGGACGACCGTCCCAAAATGGCTGAAAACGAAAATAAAGAATTCAATTGCATCCGGCCAACTTGTGCAACACCTGACAAGCGGTCGGAATTCCATGAAGAACTATAAGAAGAAGGGGGCCGTGTCAAGCAAAAATGTGGTTTAACCTGCTGATGTTCCACCATGGTAAGCCTGGACCCCGGCCTGCGCCGGGGTGACAGAAAAGCCAATGCATGTGATAAACCGTCTATGAAATTACACCGTCGATTCCTGAGCGCGGCGCACATATTCATGCCACTTGACGTCAACCCACTGCTGGAATTTATGTATCTGTTCAAGGTTCATTTTCTGGAACCGGCCCTGCTTTTCCAGGAAATTCACTACGGGCAAACGGTTTCCCCGTTCTGCCAGGGTTTTGCTGCGGCCTGTGAAACGGAATTTGCCGTCTTCCACCTCAAATAGGACCACGATACCTGTCTCTACAGCCAGACGTCCTATCTTTATGCTGTCTTTTGTTGGATAACCCCATCCGGGCGGACAGGGAATGGACAGATGGATGTAACGTGTTCCTTTGATTTTTTTAGCCTTAACGAATTTATCGTACAGATCGATGGGATAAGATGGCGATGATGTGGCCACATAAGGGATGTCGTGGGCTTCCATGATCTTGACGAAGTCTTTTTTATGCTGCTGCTTGGTTGCGACGGGTGTTGTCGTTGTCAGGGCGCCCATGGGTGTGGCGCTCGAGCGCTGGGTCCCTGTGTTCATATAGCCTTCATTATCGTAGCAGACGTAGATGAAGTCTGTGCCCCGTTCCGCCGCGCCGCTCAGGGACTGAATGCCCATATCGAACGTTCCGCCATCGCCCACAAAGGCCACAACGGTTTCGTTCGGCCGGTTAAGTGCCCGAAGACCTGCAACAAGGCCCGATGCGGTAGCTCCCGTACTGGCGAAGGAACTGTTCAGGCAGGGAAGCTTGACGGGGCTGCTGGGATAGATGCCCTGAAGGACGCACAGGCAACTGGCCGTAACCGTAATGATCGTATCTTCCCGCAGGGCCTTAAGGGCGATGCGATAGGCGAGGGAAAGGCTGCATCCCGGGCAGGCCCGATTCCCGGGCAGAATGTATTCTTTTTCGTTTATCTTGAAGAGGTTTTGCGGCATAGGTCTACTCCGTACGGCAATTTAGCCATTGGGCCGGCTGTTGCGAAGCCCCATCCGGTTTGGCATTGATTTTTGTTTTAACCGCCTCGGCCAGCTCCAAAGGCTGGACATCACGGCCCCCGAGGCCGACAATATAATCATACACGGGCGCCTTCACGTCACTGCCATAGAAAGCGGCTTTCAGATCAGAGCACAGGGGTCCCTCGTATCCATAACTTATGGCCTTCTCAAACAGAACAATGGTCTTGGCTTTTTTGAAGGCCAGCCTGACTTCTTCAGCGGGGAAGGGCCGGTAGACACGGATGCCGACGACGCCGGCCTTCAGCCCTTCCGCCCGGAGCATGTCAGCTGCTACGGTGGCTTCATTAGCCACGGAACCCATGCCGCTGATGAGGATCTCCGCATCGTCCGTCATATATTCCCAGATCATTCCGCCATGATCCCTGCCGAAGGTCTCAGAAAAAAGGAGGTTTGTTTCATTAATGGTCTCGTGGGCGCCTGCCAGGGCTGCTTGGAGCTTATAGCGCATTTCCATATAGCCGTCACAGAGAACCCCCTCGGCGTTTTCCCTCATATTGGGGAAAAGAACAGGGCTGATGGTCCGCGGATCGTCCTGGGTCAGGAACGTGTGAGGTTTGTAAGGAGGCAGAAACTTTTTTACCAGGGCGGCATCGGGAATATCGACGGGCATCATGGTGTGTGAGAGGATGAACCCATCGTAACAGACCATAACGGGGACGTAAACGGATTCGCTGATCCGATAGGCCTGGATGACTGTGTCGATAATCTCCTGATTATTCCGGCAATACATCTGAATCCAGCCCGTATCGCGCTGGGCGATGGAATCCTGCTGGTCGTTGAAGATGGTCCAGGGGGCTCCTACACCGCGGTTCACGCAGCACATGACGATGGGCACGCGGGAGCCCGCGGCCCAGTGGATCTGTTCATGCATGTACAGAAGGCCATTGGCGCAGGTGGCCGTAAAGGTTCGGGCTCCGACGGTAGACGCGGCGATGCATACGGTCAGTGCCGAATGCTCTCCTTCCACGCGGACGTATTCAGCCTTCATCTGTCCGCTCTCGATGTAATGGGCCAGCACTTCCGTCAGGGAGGATTGAGGGGTGATTGGATAAGCGGCGACAACCTGTACGTTGCAGAGTTTTGTCCCGATAGCCGCGGCCTGGTTTCCTGTCATGATCTGGACATTACTCATGGCACTGATCCTCCCTTACCATCGTGATGGCCTTGGCAGGGCACTCTTCCGCGCAGATGCCGCATCCTTTGCAGTAATCGAGATCGATCTCCACGGGGATGACGCTTTTCACAACCCCCTCGGGGCAGTATAGCCAGCATAGAAGGCAGGCGGATTTCTTCTTAACCGACGGGATGCACTTTGTATGGTCGATGATAGGCCGCAGGCTCCGCCAGTCGCCGGTCCGGCCGGCCTCTCCGATGGTGATGGTGCACATGGCGGATATGTTTGTGTCTTTATTTTTATCCATAATGATCATCCTCGATGGTTATCTTTTCCTGACTTGTGTTTCTTCGTATGCAGACTTGGCTGCCGCAAGATTTTTCGCCACATGTTCACGGGAAAGCTTATGCTGCAACGCCCGTTCGATGTTGTCCAGGGTAACGAGGCCTGTAACTTTTGCCAAGGCGCCCAAGAGGGGTGTATTAACCACCGGCGCTCCTTCTTTGGTCAGGTAGTGCTTCAGGGCAATGCAGACGGCGTCCACAGCGGCGAAGTCGTAGTCGCCGTCGATGCTTAATTTATCGATGGGCAATGCTGTATTGACAATAATCAAGCCGCCCTTTTTAACCTTGCCCAGGACATCGACGACGTTAAAGAGGCTTTCGTCCAGGACCACAGCAATATCGGCTGTCCGGATTTGTGCGAAGGTCCTGATCGGTTCACGGGATATGCGTGTGGAGGCCGTCAGTGGAGCACCTCTCCGTTCAGGGCCAAAGGTCGGTGTTGCCGTTACCCCTTTGAAATCCTCGAAATAAGCGGCTTCCGCCATCATTTGGGCAGCGATGACCACGCCTTGACCACCTCTTCCGTGCCAGATTATTTCGTACATCATTTCGCTAGTCCCCTTTAAAAATAAAAGGGCCATGGTTTTTCTACCCATGGCCCTTTAGGATTCGTTTGTGTTGTTAGTGTGGTGATTTCCTAAAAATAGACGGGCGATGGGCATGATCCCATCATGAGAAGAGAGAGGCACAACAACCCTTTCAACATACCCGAATATCCTCTTTTTCTCGATTTATTCACGTCTAAGGAACCCTCACCTAAGTAAACTATCTTGTACGCTAAATCAAAACAATTGCAATGTCAATAAAAATTTGGCCTTTGAAAAAAGGATTTTCCGAACCACTTCGCCGTTAGAGCCTGCGAGGCTGACAGTATTGATGTGCGGCGCAGGGCCGGGATTTATCGAACATGTTCAACGCGAAACTTCACAGTTGGTTTGTCCACTCGGGAAGATTCTATCCATCAGGGCTGCGCCGAATTTGGCGGAACGTGAACGGGTATCTGGTTCGCTGGGTAGGCCGCAAAAACAAGCGCCTTTCAGGATATAAAAGAAAGGTGTGGCAACGCATTGACTCGCCTTAGCAACTCTACGAGGCTGTCATCTGCCACCTGCGATCTGCTCGGAAATCACCTTGTCGCGTACGTCAATACTTCCAAAACGAAACTACGAGATATGCAGCTTAATGTCTATTCTATTATGAGTCGGTGATATTTCGTGATGTCGTGAAGATGTGGTTAATTATTCGTTTACCGCAGTTTTACAGATATCAATAGGACAAATCCCTACAGTAAAAATAAGATGACATCGTATTTCTTATTATCCTGAGTTGCTATACCTAAATCGCGTTTCCTCCTGAAAGGTAATTCATTAAAGCGATGACGACCTACCTAAAAAATGGCTTTGGATAAATCCTGTACAAAGATTAATCGGCGAGAAAGCGAACAACCGCCGCTCACCTCCTGTTCAAAATAGAGATCTTCTCGAAGAACAAGCATAGGACCATCTCGAAGAAACTGGACTAGGTCCATCCGGCTGTCTCCATCAAAATCCCCGGTCCTTACAGGGCTGTGCGGGTAGGCAACAACTTGCTTTCAACAGGTAGCACTTTAAGGCCCCCCCTCTAAATGGGGGACAAATAACCTCACGCGTTTCCTGGAAACGGAACACGGGGATGTATAAAGGTTGATGGTAGAGGATTTTTTAACTACCTGTCTTCACAAAGAGGGACAATACCGTTGGCAGTAAGCTATGGTCCCTGAAAATAAATATTCGTAATGCCAGAAACCAATTGCTTAAACCTGAGCATGGGGGAAATATGATAAGTCAAATTTTCATTCCTATTTTAATTTATCTAATACTAGCAATAGTATATTTGATTTCTAGTGGTGCTCCTTTGCGAGTTCATGCTCTATCATTATTAATTCTTTTTTTAGCTATACCAGTATCGTCTTGGATTTGTTGCATGGGACATTCCACATTTCAGCGACTTGCAATTGCATTTTTGTGTGTATTGACTTGTTTTGCCCTGTGGGATGTTACCGCGTGTTTTGTTATATCAAAAGCTGAAATTATGGGCATTTTCTTTAATACACCATGGATATATTTAATTGTGGTCATAATTCTTGGTTTAATTATTTACACGATTGCACTTCTTAGTTGCCCAAGATAATGTTTGTATCTCGGGTAACCCCAACATTTCCCCTTGTGCAAGACGGATCTTATTTGCATGATTTATTTGGCGTTAAATTGTTTTTGAAACGGTAAGTTATGGAATTAATTCTTGTCACCGTTAACGATACTCGTAGCTGCAGCTTGGATGTTGGGTGGAGCCGCAGGGTATTATGCTCCATACGTATCCCCTGCTATTTTTGGAATGGAGAAAGGGAAATGAGCCGTTATCTAAGAATATCAATGTTAATTTTATTAATGATTTTATCTTTAAACGGATGCACGGCGGCTTTGGTTCCATATACCAGTGATCCAGAAAAGAAGCTGGACTACGCTATACAACTTTTACAAGTTAATAGACCTCTCCTTGCAGAAAGATTGATCAAAGGGGTAATTGAGGAATATAGGAAAGAGAATAACGAAAAAGGGTTATCCTTCGCCTATCGGGTATACGCCCATTTTTTGGTTTCTCCACCCATTAATGAAGACGAGGTATGGAGGATGGAGTATGGAAAACATGGCTTCTTGGATAAAACAACATACGATAAGAGATACGCAACATCAATTGAATATATGGAAAAGGCGGAGCAGATATTACAGAAATATCATGATTACGACGAGCTTGTGACTTTATACATGAGTATGGGAGCTGTTTATGAACAGATTAATGAGAAATCAAAAGCCTGTGAAGCTTATAAGAAGTGCTTATCTTCCTATAAATCACGCACGAAGCAAGGGGATTCTGTGGCTCGATCTTTTGGCAGTGGAAAGCCGTTTAAGATTAACGAGAGCGTTATAAGAAAATGGATTAATTATGTAGGAGGATGTCCTTGACTCCCTCTACGCCGGATCAGTAACAATTTTGTTGCCTATCCGAGAGAAGTGTAAGGGCTATTTCTGCCCAACCTCCCGAAAATGGGGAGCAAGTAAAATGATGTCAATCGGAGGTTTGTTGATTAAGCATGGCTGGCCTCCTTTTGCTGGTAATATTCCTTGCCGCGGAGATTGTAATGGATAATCGGTTCCTCCGGCAGGAGCGTAAGCCCTGTTTAGGTGCCGACGATTCTTCATGATACAAGAAGCGACCAGGGACCGGGTAGTTGTACTTCTTGTCGCCGTTAACGATTACCCGTAGCAGCAGCTTGGACGTTGGGTGGGGCTGCCACTTATTTATGCACCCCACGTGGCCCCAACTATTTTGGGGATCAGAGCAGGAGACGAGAGATGAATAATACCCTAAAGTCATTAGTATTATTAATAACGTTATTAGCCGGATGCGCAGCCTTTGGCGTCCCGTACACAAGTGATCCAGAAGAAAAAATAAACTATGCCAAGCAACTTTTGGAGATCAATAGGCCTGTTCCTGCAGATAGATTGCTAACAGATGCAGTCGAGATTTATACTAGGGAGAACAATAAACAAGGACTTGCACAAACCTACCTGGTGTACGCCTTTTTTTTAACTTCGAAACCTCTTGAAGATGATCTATGGAGAAGCGCATATGAAAAAAGGGGGTTTTTAGACAAAACACCATATAGCAAAAGGTACGAAGCAGCTATTGAGTACACAGAAAAAGCAGCACATTTATACGAAAGCGATGGAGATTACGACGGCGCGTTATCTGCTTACATGAGTATGGGTCACACTTACAAACAGGTAGTTAAAAATAATTCAAAAGCATGCGATGCCTACAAAAAGGCCTTATTGGCCTATAAGGCTCGTAAAGAAAAAAGAGATTTATATATTCAACCATTTGATCAAAACAGAAAACTGTTTAAGATTAATGAGGACGTTATAAAGAGGTGGATGAATGACCTGGAAGGGTGCAAATAATTAGAATTTTTCTCATTATAAGCAGGTAAGATAGTGTCCGATAATCTGCGTAGTTGACCCACAAGGCCGGACCGTTAGGCAACACGGGGCGTGGCATTCCCCTCGGGATGCAATCAAGGCTAATCTGGGATTAAATATAACACCGATTCCGCTTTTGGACATTTTATAAATTATGTATCAAAGCCTCATGATTGGATGAACTCTTGGGGATATAATTCCGTCGGCCAGTATGTTTGCGGTTCGCTTTCTTACAATGTGGCATTTCAGATGTATAGTTTTGCAGGAATGCTTCCGGCTGGAGCATATACAGCACTGGCATTGTCAGGCCGTTACATCCAAGCAACGGCAACTATGTCAATTATAGAAGAAAAGGAGGATTACATTAAATGATGATACCAGATCATTGCTGTCCAAAATAACCTGAAAACACCTCACTGGCATTTGTAAAATCAGGTATTTGGACGGGTTAAATTTGTTCTTTGAAAATCAGGTTGCCTCTTTTTTTTCTCTATCAATTACGATGCTGTCCAATTTAGTGA
>CAZYDG010000041.1:0-52349 GCA_964645835.1 uncultured Syntrophaceae bacterium | reverse complement strand
GGCTTCGGTGTATTCTTTTTTCGATTGCGGACTCATATTCAACCTCCATAGAAATGGCGGTATTCGGTAATATCGAATTATGAGTCAACGATCCTTTTTATTCACCTCCTTCGGTAACATTTAATTTGAGGCAATTCGATAAGGACGTTCCCTATTGATTGCCGAAGGCATTTTAGCATATGGTAATTACATTAAAATTAGCTTCATTCCAAGGGAATATCTATGCCAGAATCCCTTCGTATCCTCATCCTTGAGGATGACCGCACAGATGCCGAGTTAGCTCAATTTGAGCTACAAGAGGCTGGGTTTGCTTTCACATCGAAAGTGGTCATTAATGAAAGCGACTTTGTTCACGAACTGCAAGAATTCTCACCCGATCTTATCATTTCTGACTATGACCTTCCCCAATACAATGGCGCATTGGCGCTTGCCGAAGCAAAAAGTAAATGTCCCGATACCCCCTTTGTCCTGGTAAGCGGTGCCGTCAGCGAAGATCGCGCTATTGAGATCCTCACTCAGGGGGCAAAGGATTACGTCCTGAAGAACCGACTCCGGCAGCGGCTTGTACCCGCCGTTCGGAGAGCCCTTGCTGAAGCTGACGAACATCGGGCACGAAAGCAGGCAGAAGAGGCTCTACGTGAAGCTCACAGAACACTGGAGGAGAGGGTTAAGATCAGAACGGAAGAACTGGAAGCAGAGATTGCGGCGCGGAAAAAGACTGAAGAGGAACTGAGGAAGAGTGAGGCCCGCTTCAAGGCTCAATATCAGGGCAATCCCATGCCGACATTTACATGGAGAATGAAGGATGGCGCCTTTTTCCTGGGAGATTATAACGAGGCGACCAAGATCCTGACAAATGGTGAAGTCGAAAAATACATTAATAGAAAAGCCGATGAAATGTATGGTGAAAGGCCGGACGTTCTGGAGTATCTGCATCGGTGCTATATGGAAAAAGGGATCTTGCAGAAGGAATTCAAGTCAGAGCATTTTATGCCTGGACGAATTATTGCGACCACATTTGCCTTTGTCCCACCCGACCTCGTCATGGTCCATGCAGGAGATATTACTGAGCGCAAGCAAGCGGAGGAAGACAGAAAGAAGCTGATCGAGGAGCTTAGGGAAGCGCTTTCTCAAGTCAAAACCTTGAGCGGTCTACTTCCCATATGTGCTTCATGCAAAAAAATTCGCGATGATAAAGGGTACTGGAATCAAATTGAATATTATATAAAAGAGCACTCTGATGCGGAATTCAGCCATAGTATTTGTCCTGAATGCGCGGAGAAATTATATCCTGAATTTTGCAAAAAAATACATTAATGAAAGATTGATTATTGCGAATGCTATTGTCAGGCAAGGCGGGTCGCCCCAGAAAGCCGAAAGAGATTTAATATGGAAAGTGTCCCTATATTCTGCATAAAGTGACCGCTATGATTACGGAAAGCAATCATCAATCATAATTCCTTGGGATGCGGAAAAAGCCATTTTGAAAATCGAAAATATTAGTTACATAAATACAACATGTTATGGTATCAAGCATGGGCGAAGCAAGCTTACTTTGGATCATAAAACGCCGAGCTGATGAATTATGTCATAAAGAATAATCTTTTCCCCCCAACCGACTAGCCTTCTCAGTTTTACAGATTATCCCTAGGACAATACCTGATAAAGAATATCAGACGTCACCGCATTGTTTATTATCCGAGGGTCCTTAATTATATTTTCCAATTTGAACTTAAAAATGAAGAAACACCTGCTTGAGTTCTTTTGATATTTTTCTCTTTCGCGGTCTTACGTTTTTAAGGATGAATGGCTGTTGGGCAGTGATGCTTGTTACGCCACCCGGATCGTTACAATAATGCGGGATTTTAGGGCGCCAGCCAAATAGTTATTTTACCCGATATGAGGACCCCATGGAAACAACACACGAATCCCAATGTGTTATCACAGCCTGCGCCGAGGAGGGAAAATGAGACGTTCACTTGGCCTTTCATTTTTTATCCTGCTTATCTCTTTTATTTTTCCTTTTTGTACATTCGCCTCTTTTGCGGAAAATATATTGACGGGTACGTTGGATGCCTCACCAAGGATAAGCGGCTCGAATCAGATGTCAGCGGGTGATTCTCAAACATTATCGGTCATCGGAGCAAGAGCTGGCGAAACATATACCTGGGCACTGGCTGCCGGCGGCGGTTATCTCTCTGGGGTAACAGGTAATTTCATTGTATACACGGCACCTGTTGCAAATCCGAATTGTGCTGGTAATCCGACGATCACTCTGAGTGTAGGGTCTAAAGTTATCCAAACAATGACGATCGCCGTAAATGGGGCAGGTACAGGATCTGGTATTGTTGCTCGCATTTACGGAGAATGCAAAAAATTTGGTGAAGGACGAGGGGATTCTCCTGCGTGTGGGTCATTGGCTTGTGGTAATACACCAGGATTCAACGTTTGGACACAAAAGAGCTTAGCCGAGTATAAATGTGATGGAACGCTTGTAGCAAGAGGCGCACATTGTTTCGGGGTTTCATCTGGATGCTGTGGGTCTATATGTCAAACTTGCGCAAATGCTTTATCCAATACTGCCTGTTCATCAATAGCCGATTGTGCAGGACCATCCGGCGATTTAAGAACCCCTGACCAGATGGCTGCCGGCTGTTGTCCGGCAGCTTTGATCAGTGGATCAAGCACTTTCATAGAATCAGATACCAATAGCATGGGAGGAGGTGGATCGTCCTGTCCTCAATCCCCCAATATCGATGCAGAATCGGCAGTTAACATCAGAAGCGGCAATTTATATTTTACCCAGAATACAGGCATCCTTACACTAGCTTACAATAGCATAGATTCGTATGAAGGGCTTTTGGGTAAACATTGGACGCATAACTACAACCAGAGAATACTGTTGCCCTCAAGTGACAACACAACCTTAACCCTCAAAGCTGAAGACGGAAATGTCATCACTTTCAGGTTATCAGGCAGTGTCTACTATCCTGAAGCTCTAAGTGGAGACACTTCACAAATAATCAAAAACCCAAACAACACCTACGTAAGGACAACAAAAACTGGCATCACTTACAAGTTTGATACGATTGGTCGGCTTGTTTTGATTAGCAGCCCTGATGTATATAAAGTTACCGCCTTGGCATACTATGACAACAGCATCATGATAACTCACCCCTCTGGAAAACAGACGATACTAAGAACTACAGATAACAAGATAACCTCAATTAACGACCCGGGCGGCAGGACCTACAGCCTAGGCTATACAAATGGGCTTTTGACGTCGATTACGGACCCCCTCGGGAATATCTGGCGATACAATTATGATAAATCTGGAAAGATGCTCTCAAAAGTTGATCCTGAAGGCAGGGTAATATCCTATGCCTACGACACAACCGGCAAAATTCTGACAACCACCGATCCCGAGGGCAAAACGAGATCGTTTAATTATTACATGAAGGGAACAACTTTTTTCACAGACAAAGATGGCTCAAATTGGACCTACAATTATGATCCTTTATTCACTGTAAAAACGGCCAAAAAGGATAGTGCCGGTAATATTACAAGATATACGTATGATGCAAAGCGAAATCTCACGTCTATTATCGCGCCGGACGGTACGACGACCATGTACAACTATGACACGAATAATAACATGACGTCTATAACCAATGGAAACGGTAACATAACATTTTACATCTACAATACGCTTAATCAGCTTACAAATGTTATTGACGCCTTGGGGAATACTACACAATATGAGTACAACAATTCTCAAAGCTATCTCTCAAAAATTACTGATGCTAAAAATGCAGTCACCCAATATCAGTATGCCGACCGCGGGAATCTCACTGCAGTAATTGATCCGTTAAATCGGAGGACCACCATGACCTACGATATCTTTAACAATCTTCATACCGTTACTGATCCGAAGGGTGGCATTACCACCATGGATTACGATCTTGCCGATAATATCATAAGAATAACGGACCCTTCAGGGGCTTGTTGGACATTCCGGTATAATGGTTTAAACCAAATGACGGCGGCCACTGATCCCAAAGGCATGACCACCACCTTCACATACAATTTCCGGGGTGACAGACTTACAGCGACTGATGCGAACAGCAACACAATAAACTATGCCTATAATTACCGAGGCCAACTCACTCAAATCACGGATGCCCTAAGCCATATCACTCAATTGAGTTATGGTGCTTCCAGCTGCGGCAGCGGATGTGGAGGCGCGGAAAAATTAACGGCTTTGACAGACGCCCTTGGTCACAGTACACACTATGCCTATGATTTGCGAGGCCGCCTTTTCAAGGAAAAGGACAATCAGAATAACTATACATCTTATCACTACGATACCCGTGATAACTTGAGTTTAATATACAGACCCAACAGCAAGAACATCTTATATGGCCATGATGGAGCTGATCGTCTTCGAACCAAGACATACTTGGATAACACAACGGTTTCTTTTAACTATGACCCTGTAGGCAACATAACCACAGCGACCAATGGTAATATATCCTACGTTTTCCAGTATGATGAAAACAACCGGATCACCAGCATTACAGATTCACAAAACAGAACCATCCAATATCAATACGATGATGCAGGAAATAGGATTGCCATGATAGCACCAGATGGCAAGACAACCACCTACAAATACGACGCAAACAATCTATTGACACGTATTATAACGGATCAAGGATGGTTCGATTTTACGTATTATGCCAACAACCGACGTTTTACTAGAACCTTTCCCAATAGGACCGTAACCACTTACAGTTATGATCAAAATAGTAACATTACAGACATCCTGACACAAAAAAACGGTACAACCCTCGACAGCGTTACCTATACCCTGGATAACGTCGGGAACCGCATCACAAAGAGCCTGGGAAATAAGACCTGGACCTATTCCTACGATCCGGTCTACCGGGTCAGGCAGGTAACAAATGGGAGCGGAACGACGGAGACCTATACATATGATGCCGTGGGGAACCGCCTCTCGGCGGGTGGCCTGTCGCCAAATACGGAGCCTACAACAACGACAGCCTACAACTATGACGATGAGAACCGCCTTGCGGGTGTAACGATAACGCAAAACGGCAACATCAAGGAGTTAAGGTTCGATTATGATCCTTTTGGCAGAAGAATTTCGAAAACGATTGTTCGTGACCAGATCGGTACGGACTGCGCCAGCCCAAACATCTGTCCCCGGACGGCGAATTATGTATACGACAACCAAAACATCATCATGGAATACGACCAGACGGGGACCGTGACGGCAAGATACACACATGGCCCCAAAATCGACGACCCCCTGGCGATGGAGAAGAACGGCCAGACGTATTATTTCCACGCCGATGGTCTGGGCTCCATCACGGCAATAAGCAATGCCCAGGGCATCGTTGTCCAGCAGTATGCCTACGACACCTTCGGGAACACAAGCGTCACTATGGATGGAAACATTCAGCAACCCTACGCCTTCACGGGAAGGGAGTTTGACAAAGAAACGGGGATGTACTTCTACCGGGCAAGGTATTACGATCCGACGGTAGGACGGTTCGTGACAAAGGCCCCGATCGGGTTTGCGGGTGGTGACGTGAATTTGTATGGGTATGTCTCAAATAATCCGGTAAATTGGGGTGATTCATTTGGCCTTGAAGCTGGTGTAACTGTTTCGCAACCAGCAGGTTGGGGTTCTTCGTCATTTGGTCATGTTTCAACCGATATAAACGGAACGACATATTCTTACGGACCAAACGGAATGAGGATACTATCGACTAAAGATTATTTCGATAAGAATAATTTCCGGGATGGCGTCGATGTAAGGCTCAAACTAACGCCTCAAAAAGAAGTTAATCTCCAGCAGTGCTTATCGAAGTCACAAGGTGATTACAGTTCGATAGGTAACAATTGCGGCAGACCAGTACAACGATGCCTGAAGGCACTTGGTATTGATACGAACAATCAGATACTACCGGTTTCATTGGGGAATGAATTACTAAATATGCCTGTTGCTGACGGCGTGAACAGTTATCCAGCAAGCAAGCTAATGAAGTGAATGCACCATGGGCAAGATAGATTCTTTAATTCTGGTAGCTACAGTCGTTTGTGCATCGGAAAAAGATAAGTAATAGATATTTGTTGTTTAAAGAAGCTACTAAATATTCGATAAAAAGCCTTAAACTGCCAGTTTAGGCATAAAAAAAGGATCTGAGATAACGGAGAGCAAATCGATATTATCTCACTGATTATGCATGGCAGATAACGCACCATTGCCATCAGAAAGATATTCTCGTGGTAGTTAATACGATCCGGGCCAGAAAGGAAACCTATGATGAAAAGTGAACGAATATCAAAAGGATTAAAGCGTCTTCTTTTTATAGCACTATTGTTCTTATTTACTTTATCGCCCTGTATTTCAGCAGTTGCCGCCGATACGGTAAATTATATTTATGACAACCTGAACCGCTTGACCCGTGTGGAATATGTAAACAATCAACAGGTTATTTACTATATTATTGAATACAGCTACGATAAATTCGGCAACCGGCTGACGAAGCTGAGCAGCACTGCAAGTCACACAACCATGGCTAATGTGGATAGTAGCGGCGGATCCACAGGACAAACACAGTAAACGGACTGAACAGAGTCAAATGGAAACAAACAAGCAAGAATGTTGTAAAGAAAACTCCGTCCAGCGACATCAATACCGGATCTTCTGCAAACTATTTCCGATCCAATTCCTGCCTTAAAGCCAGCCCAAGTTTTTCTTGAACATAGGGCTTCCGGAGATATTCTCCCGCCCCCAGGACCTTGGCCTCTTGCACACGTTCCGACTCGGAAAAACCGCTTACTATGATTGCCTTCTGTTTGGGATGGATTCTAAGAATTGCCTTATAGGTATCAAGGCCATCAATGCCCGGGTCCATGATCATGTCCAGAACAAGTATGTCCGCTTTTCCAGTTTTAAGATATTCAATGGCCTCCTCGCCACTCGAAAAGGTCTTCACCTTATAGTTCAGCTTGCCGAGCATCTTGGCTGCCAGTTCTCGCTGTTCCTTGATGTCGTCTATCACAATGACCGATTCATCGTTCCCGATGTATTCTGACAAAGGGATGGCGGTCTCCGCTTTAGCCATTTCTTCTCTTGTTACCGGGAAGTAAAGGGAGAAAGTTGTTCCTCTTCCAATTTCACTTTGAACATCAATGTAGCCATTATGATCCTTGACAGTGCCCCAGACAACAGCCAATCCCAATCCGGTTCCGCTTTTTCCCATAACCTTCTTTGTATAAAAGGGCTCAAAAATACGCTTGATATCCTGCTCCGATATTCCTTCACCTGTATCGGATACCGTCAGAACGACATAATCGCCTTCTCGAACGTGATCATAACCGTGAATCGGCCTGTCCAGATATTGGTTACTCGTCTTTATCGTCAGTGTGCCGCCATTCGGCATTGCTTCGACGGCATTGGATACCAGATTAAAAACAGTCTTGCCGAGATGCACGGAAGATCCTATTATGTTCAGGATATCCGTCTCAAGATCAGTTTTTATCTTTACTTTGGGATTAAATGATAATACCTTTTCAAACTCAGGTGTTTTCTGACAATCCATAATCGAGGCATTAAGATTTATTATTTTTCTGGTCTGTACCCCTCTTCTTGCGAGAGTGAGCAGATCCTCAACAATGGCTGCGGACCTATTTCCCCCTTCCAGAATATGCATCAAATCTTCTCTCATAGGATTTGCTTCATCTAGATCGTCCATGAGCATCTCTGCATAACCCACTACAATGCCCAGGACATTGTTGAGATCGTGTGCTACTCCTCCGGCAAGGGTTCCCAACGCCTCCATCTTTTCGGCACGCTGGAGACGTTCCTCAAGTTCTTTTTGATATTCTGCTGCTTTTTTCCGGTCCGTGACATCACGGATTGACTGGATGGCTCCCATAACCTCACCATTTGCATTATAAAGCCGTGAGGCAGTGGACCACAGGTAAGCACCTTTGCCTTCGAATGCATTTGGAACATGAACTTCACCGGAAAGAACAGAACCTTTATGATAAACCGTATCGTAGGACTTAACCAGAAAATCATCGTCGGATGAAAAGGCCAGATCAATAAGAATGGGTCTTCTTTCTCCATAAAAAGGGATCGCATATTCATAGTTGCCTTTGCCGATCATTACCTCCGCCTTGATTCCCGTCAGGGACTCTATGGATCGGTTCCAGGCGGTTACTTTCCCGTTGCTGTCAATTACAAACATTGCATCCGGCAAGAAGTCGATGATTTCTGCAAGCTTTCGTCGTGATTCCTTAAGAGCTTCCTCCATGAGTTTGCTCTCAGTTACGTCAATGCATATGCCTTCAATGATGGGCTTGTTTTCTTTTTCATCTTTCACTATTCGGGAATTGATTGAAACCCAGACTATAGAACCGTCCCTTCGCCTTAATTGCGTCTGGAAATTTCTTCCGATGCCGTCTGATGAGCCTATCAATTCAATCAAGCGCTTTCGGTCTTCTTGTCTAACATATAATTGCTCATCGATATTGGTTACTTCCGACATCATTTCCTCTGGCGAGCTGTACCCGAACATATGGGCAAAAGCTGGATTAATACTAAGAAAACGTCCGTCCAGTGTTGCCTGATAAATTCCTTCTATAGCGTTATTGAAAATAGTCCGGTATTTGCGCTCGCTGTCTTTCAGCTCTTCTTCTATCTTTTTGCGGTTGGTGACGTCGCGAACGATGGCCATAAGATAGTCTTTTCCTCCACTGTTGAAGGTGTTCAGACTGACCTCAGCATCAAAGGGAGTTCCATCATAGCGGCTGTGCTTCCATTCAAAGAATTGCGCCTGACCATGGAGCGCCGCCGTGATCTTTTCCTGTACTTTCTCCCTGGATTTCCTATGGTCAGGCTGAACTTCCGGGGAAAACCGGTCAGGAGTCTGCCCAATGATTTGTTCTTTGGTACAGCCGAACATATCCATTGTTTTTGAATTGCAATCAATAAAAGTATATTGATCCACTAAGAAAATGGCATCGTTGGCAGATTCGAAAAGTGTCCGGAACTTAGCCTCGCGTTCCATCAACGCCTTCTCTGCTTCCTTACGCTCGGTAATGTCCTGGTATATTACCTGAAACTGCCTTTCCCCGTCCCACAATATTTCCTTGCGGAAGACTTGGAGATGGCGGACTTCACCATCTTTCTTCACAATGCTAATTTCATATTCGGACAGAATTTGATCACCTTGTTTCCTTTTTTCTTTTCTTATTTGATGCTCGTTGAAGCTCTCTGAAGTATATCGTTTAACTGCAGGAGTTGCGTTGAATTCATTAATGTTGTCGAAACCATAAATATCTAAAATAGCCCGGTTCACATAAATTGTCTTACCTTTTGCATTCACTATGCGTACACCCAGCGGAGATTCATCATGAGATCGACGAAAGTCCTCTTCAGCTCGTTTGCGGGCTGTGATATTACGTATAAAGCCGCCTACACCGTCTCTATTGCTGCCCAGGTTTACTGGGAATTTTTGTGTTTCATAAACTTGATCCCCGATAATCTCTTCATCTGTAACTGGGGATTTGTTTGACAGGGCCTCCATATCTGTCTGCTTGCATTTTTCTGCCGCAAATTGAGGCATCAACTCAAAGTCACTTTTCCCGATTATTTCGTTATCCGGTTTACAAAAAAATGCCGCCAGCGATTTATTCACCACTATGTTGCGTAGTTGTTCATCTTTCAGGAATACCATGTCAGAAGTGGCATTTATGAAGGTACGATAAAGATTTTCACTCTCCCGCAGTGCTTGCTCAGCCAGCTTGCGTTCGGTAATTTCAGTTAATACTCCGCATATTCCGCTAACTTTACCGTCGTCATCACGCTGAGGGAATTTATTGGAGATAAAGAATCGCTTACCATTCTCATCTTCAAGAATCTCATCCTTCTCCATTACCGAACCCGATTCCATCACTTCCAGATCATTCAAGCGGAATTGCCTGCCAACAAGACCGGGAAACAATTCTTCATCAGTTCTGCCGATGGTATCTCGGCGTTTCAATCCAGTTACTTCTTCCCACTTTTTGTTGACCAGTTCATAACGTCCTTCCCGGTTCTTGACACAGATGAGGGCACCGCTGAATTCAATCAGATCAGACAGGAATTGGCGACTTCTGCTCAATTCCTCTTCTGCCAACTTGCGCTTGGTTATGTCAATGAATGATGTGACGACGCCCAGTATATGGCCACCTGATGTACTAATGGGTGCAGCGCTGGCTGAAATCCACAATTTGCGGTCAGGAAAACACGCGGCGAGGACCACATTATGTATGGTCTCGCCCAGCAGGGCACGTGCAACTGGTAGCTCTTCCGGCGGAAACGGCATCCCTTTCTCTGTTTCCCAATGTATTATCCGTGCCCGCTCTTCAATTGTCTTATTGAAAAATATTTCATGCGGCACCAGCTCTTTCGCAGTATTGTTCATACGAATAGCTTTACCGGCCGTATCATAAACGATCAGGCCGGTGGCCATCGATGAAATGATGGAATCGAGTTCAGCAGCTCGTTTTTCTGCTTCAGCCAACAGATGTTCGCGCTCATTCTCCAGCTTCTTCCGGGCCGCTATTTCGGCTTCCAGCTCCTTAGTCCTGATTTTAACTCTTTCATCAAGGGTTCTGTGGGATTTGCGGAGTTCCTCTTCCGCCTGCTTGCGAGTTCGATGCTCTTCAGCCTCCGCAAGGGCTCTCTTGACGGCTGGCACCAACCGCTGCTGCAGCCGCGTCTTCATTACGTAATCCTTTGCTCCCTGGATCAGCATGTCGATGGCACAGTCTTCAGACGCAGCGCCTGTTACAAGAATAAAAGGGGTGTCCGGGAGTCTTCTTTTTGCTTCGGCAAGAGCCAATGCGCCATTGTATTGGGGCAGATCGTAATCTGAAAGGATGAGATCGGGGGAAAACTCATGAAGTTCTTGTATAAAATCTTTTTCGGTCATCACGACTTTCGAGGTGAAGATAAATCCCGCCTCTTCCAATTCAAATTGAATCAGCTTGGTATCGGTGGGGTTATCTTCAAGGATCAGTATGCGAAGGGGTACTTCCATAATCTGAATCTCCTGAGAACAGACAGAGTGTATTGCGGCTTGGAATCTAATTTTTTTTAAGGGATACGTCAAGCGTGGATTACAGAAAAAAAACCTCAACACCTGCATACAAAATATATCAGCACAATGCTAGCGCAAAAATGAGCTGAGATCCGTCTACAATCGACAAAATCCGGATCGACTTATCTGGACAGTGTAAGGCACATATCTTGCGATGCTGACCGCCTGAATGTTTTCCTTTTACAGGACGATCGGAATAATTATATGATTGAATTATCTAAACTCAAAGCTTCTCATGAATTTTCTTCCAGGAATCAATAAGCGGTTTCCGCATTCCATGCTTAATGCTCGTATATGTTTTCCGATCTTTCTTTGCCAGAAATCCCGCCAGTTCCATTGATCTTTGCTGCAGAGTTTCAGCTGTGCACACATCGGCGACGATCTTCTTTTCTTTTGCTTCTTTCCCTCCTATTCTTTTGCCGGTAAGAAGCAATTCTGTCATTACTGAGCGGTCCGGTAATAGCTCCAGCACTTGATGCATTATGGGAGTAAAGGGAATCTGAATGTCCACTTCCGGATAACAGAAGAATCCCCGGTCTTCCCTCATGAACCGGAAGTCAAACGTAGCAGCCAATATCGCCCCTCCTGCGTAAGTATGGCCTGTCATGCAAGCTATCGTCGGCATGTTCAAGAGAGCAAAACGAAGGAAAAACCTGTCCAGTAAATCCGCTAATTTCATGTAATAACTCTGCGGCTGGTTTAAAAACCAGTTCAGATTGATCCCGTTGCACCAGAACTTGGAATCATTACTCGTGACAACAAGGGCCGTATTCCCTTCAAAGGACTCCAAGCGATCAAGCACATTGAAATATTCATGAATGATATCTTCAGTAAATCGATTTTCTTCCATTCCATTGGTCAGTGTCAAAACATGAACATTGTCCAGCAGACTTAGTTCCATATATGATTTTTCTTCACTCATATTTTTCTCTCCTCCTGCTGCAATTTGACAAATATATCCGCATCACGAAAGTTTTTGCGAAAGTCCCTGATGGATCAACCTGGCCTCGGCCACTGTGCGCTCAATTACTTCTTTTACGGTCGGTATATCATGGATGAGCCCGGTGACCTGGCCTACTGGAAGGACACCGGCCTGAGTGTCACCATCCTCGGTCGCCACCCGGATAGCTTTGAAGGCGTTTGCCAGGTATGCCATTTGGATTGCACTTTTGTAACCTGAGGCCATAACCCCGGCCAGAACCTTGAAAAATGGCAGTTTCAACTGCCGTGTGATCTCCTGCGAATTGGCAAAAGCCGCCGGAATGCTGAGGCCGCGCTTGACGGCCCGCTCGGCTGCATCGGTCTTCATTACGCGGCACCAGATCCCGTCAAAACGCCGCGAGTAAATAGTGTCGGTTACTTCCTTCTCAACGGAAAGCTTCTTGTACGTAAGATGCAGCGGGCTCTCCTGCGTACTCATCAACCTTGTGCCCATTGAAACCCCATCAGCCCCCAGAGCCAAGGCAGCTGCGAGACCACGGCCATCGGCGATTCCTCCGGCGGCAATTATAGGTATTTTCAGGACATCTTTCAGGCTGGGTATAAGCACCATTGTGGTGATCGCTTCGCCATGGGCAGCAGCTTCGTTCCCTGTAGCAATGACGGCATCGCAGCCATAATCCTCGGCCCGCTTGGCGTGGCGGGCATTCACCACAGTAGCCACTACTTTCCCGCCATACCCATGTGCGCTTTTTACCAGCCAGTCACCTTTGCCGAGAGCGAAATTGATGACCGGAACCTTCTCGTCGATCAGCACTTTGGCATTTTCCCGTGAACCCGGGAACATTAGAGCCAGGTTGGCTCCGAAGGGTTTATCCGTGAGGCTTCTGATTTCCCTGATGGACTTCCGTGTCTGATCCGGATCAAGGGGACCTGTAGCCAGAATGCCCAACCCGCCTGCGTTGCATACCGCCGCCACCATCTTCGGCACGCTGATCCAGCTCATACCCGAGAGGATGATCGGATATTCGACTCCAAAGAGTTCCGTGATTTTCGTGTTCATTCCTGTTACCTCCGAATAATGCTTTTTTATACTTGCTTCCGGCATTGAAACCCTGGGTGCCCAAAATCTTGTTTTTCAACAACTTGACCAGGCACCCAGGGGGGACATTATCAGAAAATGCTCTTCCTGAGGAGACCCAATTCCCGGGCCGATTTCGTCAGTTCATCGCGGAATTTCGGGTGAGCAACATTGATGAGCGCTTCTGCCCTTTCCGGTTCCGTTTTTCCGTAAAGGTCGGCGACGCCGTATTCCGTTACTACGTAGCCGGTATAATGCCGTGGAACCGTCACGCGGGCACCCGTGCTGAGTGTCGGGACTATTCGGGACGTGGTGCCTTTCATGGCCGTCGAGGGAACCAGGTTGATCGCGCGTCCGCCGAGAGACCAGAGGGAGCCGACGACAAAGTCGAGCTGCCCGCCCGTGCCGCTCCTCATCCTGTGTCCATAAGACTCTGAGCTAATCTGGCCGTAAAGGTCTACCTCGATGGAACCATTGATGGCGACAAGATTATCTTCCTGTGCAATAACGCTTATGTTGTTGGCATAGATGGTCTGGCGGAATTCGCACATTGGGTTGTTGCCCAGCCAGTCATAGAGTTCCTTGTCACCCATTGTGAATGTCAGGACGATTTTGCCCGGATTAACCTTTTTGTACTTGCCTGTGACAATGCCTTTCTCTACGAGCTTGTGCACGCCTGCCGGCGCCATCTCAGTGTGAACTCCAAGATCCTTGAGGTTGGAGTCGAGCAGGAGCTTACTGATCATGGCCGGAACGCCTCCGATCCCGACCTGGATGCAGTCCCGATCTTTAATCAGGCCCACGACGTTTTTGGCCATCTGAATTTCTATTTCCGAGGCCTGTGGAGTCGGGACCGCCGGAATGGGGTTCGGATTCTCCACAAAAGCAGTGAAGATGGAGACCGGAAAGTTCGTCTCCCCGAAAGTTCTCGGCATGTTTTCGTTCACCTCGCCGATAATATAGTCTGCCATCTGCATAATGGTGTAAGTATAAAACGTATCGAGACCGATATTGACAAAACCGTGCTCATCCGGGGGGGAACACTGCAGTATTATTCCCATGCGCCGCGGGTAGACGCGGTTGCGGTGAGGCATTTTTATGCCGATATCGGAACTCTGGCAGGGCCAGAAATTCGCCCACTCGCTGTCCGCCAGGGCCTGCTGGTGAGGCATGGGAGAATAGAAGGCAGGGATCAGGTTGAAGGCTTCACGGTATTCCGGCTGGAAAATTTTGTAAGGCCGGAGGACCAGCGCAAAGTTATAATCGACGTCTTTGAGTTCGTCCTTGCGCGCGGCAATAGTATCCATAATTAGCCCCGACGGTTGACCGAGGCAAAGAGGAGTCCAGAAGCGGTCACCTGATTGGATGATGTTTGCCGCCTCTTCCATAGTCATTAGTTTGCTTTTGTAAGTTTCTTTCCAGCTCATAATTTCCTATCCCCTTTTCTTTATTTATTTTGGAACTACATGGCTACAATTAATATTCTTATTACTCCGGCAACTATATATTGCAGGAATCGTCAGTCCCGCGGAAGCGGGAATCCATTGTAACGGCTGGATGCCGGATCAAGTCCGGCATGACGATCTTTGTCATGCTAAATGCCCGTGCAATAACTATTTCAGCAGGATGGCGGCCGCAATGTCCTTATTTACTTCCGAAGTTCCGCCTCCGATTGTGGCCAGCTTCCAATCGCGGTAAAACCTTTGCACGGGATACTCTTTGCACAGCCCATATCCGCCGAATATCTGAATGGCCTCATCCACATTCCTCAGCATCTTTGGACCGAGGAGGGCCTTGGTAAATGATGTTTCCTTAATGCAGGTAATGTCATTGTCGATCATCCAGGCCTGTCTGTATATAAGGACTTTGAGGGCCTCTATGTCGGCGGCCATATCGACGAGCTTGTGCCTTATGACCTGGAAACTGGCGATAGGTTTCCCGAATTGTACTCTTTCCTTCGCATACTTGATGCATTGCGCCAGGTTAAATTCCATGCCTCCCAGGAAAGGAGCTGCCAGTATGGTCCGTTCCCAGTTGACACCCGAGAAAGCTACGCTTTTCATCCCCATGCCGACCAGGCCGAGAACGCTCTCAACCGGGACTTCGCAGTTATCGAAAACAAGTTCTCCTGTAGGCGACGCCCGCAAACCCATTTTGTTCAATTGCCTGCTTGAGTACCAGCCCGGCATGCTCTTATCGACAATAAATGCCGTAGTCCCGTTAGCGCCCTTGGACCCGGCTTCCGAGCGGGTTATGACCACACAGACTTCACAAATCGGACCGTTGGTGATGAATATTTTGGTGCCGTTAAGAATGTATTTGTTTTCCTTCAGTTCCGCTCTTGTTGTGATCGAACTTGCATCACTGCCGGCATTCGGCTCAGTCAGGGCCATGGAACCGATCCATTCTCCGGAGGCCATTTTGGGAAGATATTTCTGCTTCTGTTCCTCATTTCCCCAGTGTTCGATGTTGAGCATTGAAATAACCATGTGTGCAGCCCACGAAAGCAACATTCCCTGGTCCGCACCTTCTCGGCCTGCAGCTTCGAGGGCCATGGTAGTCCCCAACGCTCCCAATCCGCTGCCTCCGTATTTTTCACTGGTCAGCAGGCCCGGGTATCCCAGGTCGCTCATTTTTTTCCACAAGGGCATGGAGAACTCGCCTTTTTCATCAAGCTCCTCAGCCAGAGGGAACATTTCTTTTCGGGCAAACTTTTCCACATTTTCTACTAAGATTCGGTGTTGATCGCTGATTGTAAAATCCATCCACGATCCTCCTCTCCATGATAGCTCTGTACTGGTTTTTGAAAAACTCTATCTCATGCAGCTGTTAAAAAATGCCCAATCTCTGTAGGGTGGATGAAGCGAAGCGCATCCACCATCCGCCGGTGGAACCGCTTCGCTTGTTCCACCCTACAAAGAAACTTCGCCTTTTTGTCACTTCGAGGAGGCCCTTGGCTAGAGCCTGCCCTCGACCTGATCGGGGGTGGCAGTCTTAGAGATTGCCACGACACCTGAGAGGCGTCTCGCAATGACAGCAAGTTTCTTTCATGAATAACACCAGTGCCTGTCACCGGGGTTAGTTGCTACAAATAAGCTTTACAAGGCATTAGAATGAAACCGGTTCAAAATGGTCAATATCCCGTATGGTATTTGTCGTTTTATCTGCAAATACGGCCTTCACTCTCATTCCGGTCTTGACCTGATCGGTCTCAATGCCTTCGACGATGTGGGCAAGGGGGGTATCGGCCTTGTCCAGCTTTATCAATGCCAGAATATAAGGCGCTTTCCTGGGTAAATGTTTGTCGTTGTAGTTCACGATGGTATAATTTGCGATAAGCCCTTCATTTCCCAACTCAACCCAGTTTTCATCAATTTTTGTCATATCTTTCTCGCAATACTCGACAGGCGGAACATAAACCTTCTTGCATTTAGGGCACCTGACACCGAGTATTTTATTCGAGTCCCTCAAAGATATGATGAACTTCGAACCGACCCGGCCGGCAAAGTATTGATTCGGCAAAGCCATCTTGCCCGGAACAACCGTACATTCTTTATTGAATTTTTCTGTATGAGCTTTCATTCAGTCCTCCTTAACCGTCAATTTCAAAGTAGAGCATATCTTCGATGCTTCCGGTCCTGGTTTCATTCCACACGGGACTGACCCTCAAGCCGTTTTTTAGCTTGGGAATGTCACCCGGCTTGAACCCGTGTGTGAAAATTTCATTCTTGGATCCGTCCATCTGAACAAAGACAGCTGCGTATGGTGTGGCACGGACTGTTCCGGTCAACGGGTCCGGGCTAGCGTAATAGGCAATGTCATAATTTACAACCGTCCCTTTCGGCCCGACTTCCACGAATTCATCGGAACGTACCACGCATAATGCACAGCAGCCTCTGGGTGGAGTCTGGGTACGGCCGCATGAAGGGCATCTTGTGGCATAGAACTTTTTTTCCTTAAGCCCCTGGAACCACCTCCCCATGATCGGTCCCGTGGGGAAAAAGTAATCAATGGAGTTTACTACTTGCAGGGAAATAAGCTCCTCGACTTGAGTATTTTTATTTTCTGTCATGATCACCCTCCTGCCAATTCAGGTCTTTTTCAAGAATCATAATTTCCGTCCACATGACACCGCCGAAGCCGGAAGCAAGGCCATGCCTGACTTCCCGTTTGAGCTGGTGCGATCCGGCATCTCCCCTGATCTGAAGCGCAACTTCAGCCGGCTTCAACATAGCTGTAGCACTGATGGGATTGCTGGCAGTAACACCGCCCGATGGGCTGACCGGCATCTTGCCGTCGATACCCCAGTCCCCATTCTCCACCATTTTGATATGCTCATCGCCATCCAGCAGGAAGAAATCGCGCAGCCATTCCATTCCCCACCACGCAGATGGATCGTACATTTCAAAGACATCAAAATATTCAATGGGGTTGGTGATACCATTGCGGGCAAATAGTTTGCGGGCAGCGACTCGATGGGAGGTTTCGCTCAGCATGGGGAAATAAGCATTCGATGCCGTTTCTTCCCGGTGGACTGCTATATGATCCCTTATCCAAACCGGTTTCTTGCTCAGTTTTTTTGCTTTTTTCTCTGAGGCCAGGATAAGAACGCAGGCTCCGTCACTCTGTGAACACATGTGTATGAGCCTTAGCTCTCCGATCAGCGGGGGCGAGTTTTTCATGAGGTCTTCCATCTGACTGTACTCAAGTCCGAATCTCCTGTGCGCCCTCTTGTTTAAGGTGGCATGCTTGTCCATCATTATTCGGTGCTTTATGGCAGCCCTTCTGGAGCGCTCTTCGCCGAATTCTTCGATCGTCATATTGGCCGAGGTGCTCGTTAAAGCTCCTGTCTGCAGATGACGATACCACAGCGGGTCTGCCATATTGGTTATGCCGCCTGTCGTGCTCCCGGCTTCCTGCAGCTTATTGAACCCTATAGCCATGACGATGTCATACATGCCTGATGCGACAAGATTGTCCGATGCAGCAACCAGGGTCATGCCTGTCGTGCCGCCTGTTGTGATCCTGAACGATGGCTTGTCGAGAGCTCCCGTTCCGAGCGTGTGCCACATATCAGGCTGGTGTACCATTTCAAACAGCTCCATGTTTCCATGGACGATGCAATCTATATCCTTCATCGTTATTCCAGAATCGGCGAGGGCTGCTCTGACGGCCTCGTTGATCATTTCGGGCTGATTCTGGTCTTCTTTATGGCTTGATATTTCCGTCATCCCAATACCGATTATGGCCACGTTTCTATTTTTCTTTTGTGACATTTTGACCCCCTTATCTTTCAAGTACAACAACGGCATGATGCTGTCCCGCACCTCCGGTTGTGCTCTGGACAACAGCGCAATTTACGTCGGCTGCCTGGTGTTCGCCGGCTTGACCCTTGAGCTGAAGAACGGCTTCGGCCACACCGTATAGGCCGCCAATCATCAGCGGCCTCCCTGCCAGCATGCCGCCTGAGAGATTGACATTGAATCTGGCCGGGCCGCTTTCGTCGATGAAGAGACCGCCTTTGCCTTCTCCGCACAATCCCAGTCCCTCCATCCACATGAGCTGCTGATATGCATAGCAGTCCATTGCCTCAACCAGGTTTACCGATTTGCGAGGGTACTTGATGCCGGCCATCTTGTAAGCTTGTCCAGCAGCTTGTTTCAGCGCCGCGCTTTCCGCGATATTACGCATGCCCAGAAAGTAACTATCCATGCAGTTCCCGAAACCTGTAATCCAAATCGGATTGTCAGTGAAATCATACGCCCTGTCTTCGGATGCGAGAAGCATGCATACTGCACCATCCGATACCGGATAAGCGTGCAGGGTTTTTATGGGGTCGCAAAGTACGGGAGAATACAAGACATCGCCCGGTGTGAGCTGCTTCGTCTCATTGGCATACTGATTCCTGGAGGCCCATTGACGTGCCCTTACAACGATTTTAGCCAGATGCTCCTGTGTAATTCCAGATTTCTCCATATAAGCCCTGGCCTGGAGCCCCGCGGCATTTAAATAATCAAGCCCCAGGCAGCGGCAATAAAATGGGTCGTAAGCCATGTTCGTAATCTGATTCCTGCTCGCTGAAAGAGACTCCTTGCAGTGCCCTGCGAAATATATGAGATCATCATGCCCTGACAGGATCGAGGCCATAGCGTAACCTATGCCATTGAGCCCTTCCTGTGCCATCTTTTGCTCTCCCCTGTAATTTGCAGCTCCAACGACATCATTGACGGCATTATCCGATATAGTTCTGGCATCAAAAAAATCATCGGAGCAGGTGATGACATTTTGCACCCCGCTTTCTCCACCAAATGTGAAACCCGTTTGCCTCTGCAGATCTTCAAGAACATCCAGCAGCATGTCCTGAAAACGTTTGTACCAGATGTTTTCTTCAATCTGGTGCTGGGCTACTGCACATATGGCAACCCTTTTCATGCTCGTACCTCCTTTGCTTTGACGCTTATTTTATGAAGCAATATTTAAATGCCCCTGTCTTTATCTGCTTGATTATTGAATCTTTATCGTCATTACAATCTGTCTCGATCCATGCCCGGCCACAACCAAGCCGCATGTGCGAATCATCTGTCGCTACCTTTGGGTAGGGTATAATTTCGGTATCGAAAACGGGCGTATAAAAACCCTGATGAGATATTTCGACTGCATCCAGTTCATAGGAACGGCTCACGTCCGCTATGCATTCCAGGCACTGCCGTAATGACAATCCATATTCCGCCGGATGGTTGAAGATATAAAGCCGCTCGGATTCGCCTTCAATTTCACTGACGTGAACATAGCCCCATCGCGTGTGGATGGTCCGCTCAACGCCATAAAAAACTATCATATCAGTTTCGATGGCTTCGATAGCCTTACGGTAACCGGGTTTCAGCAAGTGGTCATGATCCGTCACAACAATGAAATTAAAATTCAGTGATTTGTAAATATCCGCTGCTTCTTGAGGCGTAAGTGTCCCATCGGAAAAGGTTGTATGAATGTGAAGTTGACCTTTTAAATTCATGGAATATTAACGGGCTGTTGAAAAATGTTCATCTGCTGCGTTGTGCTTCCCGTCCTTTCCGGGGACACGTTCCGATGCCTCCAAGCCTCGTCATTCAACGTTTTTCATCAACCTGTTAAATGTGCAGAAGCGCTTCCTTATTGAAGCCCATATAAAGAGCAAGTATTGTGCCCTATGATCCATTGTATTCATCATGTTTCTCATGTCATTGATTTCATTTAATTTGTAAATAGTTCTTGAAAATTTTTACTGAAACATGCTTATCAAACGTGTCTCAATATGAAACACGTGTCCGAAGACACGAAAGACATGTTTATATTATCCGGAGAACCCTTATGGATCATGTTGAACGATACAATGCCATTTACAGTGAATGGAAAAAATTCATCAACGGAATGCCGATCAATGATCTAATTGTATCTCCCGTTGTCAGTGAATCATGGGAAAGAAGCAAAAGAAACGGTGTTGATCCGTATCTTAAGGAATTACCTGTAATCGATGAAGAACGAATTCGGGAGGTGTTGAGTCACAATAAAGAACTTATCGAAATCAGCCAACCCTACATGAAGAATCTACACAGTTTCGTTCAGGGATCGGGATTTATTGTAGGTTTATCAGATGTCAATACGTATATGCTGGAGATATTGGGAGATCGCGATGTGCAGGAATATTTAAAGGGTCGAAGATTCAGCATAGGATGTTGCTGGTCGGAGAAAGTGACGGGAACCAATGCTATCGGCACGGCAACTCAACTGGGAAGGGCAATCCAGATACGCGCAAGTGAGAATTATTGCCGCGGGGCGCAAAAATGGACATCTTCCGCAGCTCCAATTCATGATCCCGACGGCAGACTGGTCGGCGTAATCAGCATAACAGGACCATACCAAAAGACAAACCCCCATACTTTGGGATTGGCTGTAGCTGTGGCATATGCGATCGAAAATGAAATCAAGCTAAGGGACACATTAAACAAACTGCAGATCGCCCACAGCTTTCAAAACACGGTAATGTCTTCCATGCCCGAATGCGTGGTTTCTATAGACAACGAAGGTGCGATTTCAGTTGTGAACAAGAGTTTTCAGAATACTTTCGGCAGGTATGGCGAAACATTGACCGGAAGGAATCTTGCCGATGTCTTTGGTCATCGCAACAAGGGGATACTTAATTTAATCAAGCGCAACGACTCCCTGACCGATATAAACGTACGAATCGCATCCGGCAATACGCATGGCGAATATACCTTATCCTGCTATCCGATCTTTTCATTTGACGGCATGATAGGGAAAGTCATCGTCATTAACGAGATCAAAAGGGCCAAAACGCTTGCCACAAAGATGATGGGGGCAAATGCTCAGTTCAATTTTGACGACATTGTCGGGCGGAACCTGGAATTCCTTAATACAATAAGACAAGCTCAAATCGCCTCAAAGATCGAATCCAACGTGCTCCTGCTGGGAGAAAGCGGAACGGGAAAGGATATTGTTGCCCAAGCCATCCATAATGACAGTTATCGAAATGGCGGGCCTTATGTTGCTATAAATTGTGCTACGATCCCAAGAGACCTGATTACGAGCGATCTCTTCGGTTACTCGGAAGGCGCCTTCACGGGTTCGAGGAAAGGAGGCAGTCAGGGGAAATTCGAACTGGCTGACGGAGGAACCATATTTCTCGACGAAATCGCAGAAGCCCCCTTGGAATTGCAGGCAGCCCTCTTACGCGTCATCGAAGACAAATCCATCATCAGGATTGGAGGGACAAGGGTCCGAAAGATCGATGTCAGGATTATTGCCGCCACAAATAAGAACCTTAAGGAAGAAGTGAGGAAGGGCAATTTCAGGGAGGATCTTTATTATCGCCTTAATGTCTTCACAATAAGCATACCGCCGCTCCGGGAAAGAAAGGATGACCTGCTGTTGCTGGTGAATACGTTCGTTCAGCATATCGGCAGAAGAATGGGCAAGGTAATTAACAAGATAGATGATGATATCTTCAGAATGTTCAAGAGCTACAGTTGGCCTGGCAATGTCAGGGAGTTGCAGAATATTCTGGAAAGGATGATAAACATTGCCAATACGGATAGTCTTTCTGCTGATCTCCTGCCGTCGGAACTCACTGATGTTACATCTCCGGATATGAAAAATGTAATGAGCCCGGTTGATAGAATAGAGCAAGAAATGATAGAGGAGCTTTTAAAATCAAATATTCCCAAGAAGGAAATTGCCATGAAACTGGGTATGGCAAGGAGCACATTATACCGAAGGTTGAATAACTATTAACAGGCTGTTGAAAAACGCCCATCCCGCGCTTTTGCAGAGAGCCTCCCCCTGCGCCCCCCAGACTGTGTCGTAATTAAAATATTTGCTACATTCGGCTTGCAGTAGTCCAGACCTTCATGTCTGCGGTTTTGATTAAAATGTTAAAATTACGAAGTATTAGCAGGACTGAAGTCCTGCACTACAGTCGAATTGATTAGACAAACCCTAATTACGAAACAGTCTTCCTCCAGAGGGGGACACGTCTGCTGCGTTGGGTTTTTGAACAGCCCGTTCACGGTAACTTTAATGAGAGTTTACGCAGCGGATAAGGATTTGCTGGTCCATATATCCGATGCCGCACAAGTAGACCGGCCATGTCTTATCTGTAATGGGATTAAACTGGTTGCCAACAGGTACGGTATAATTGTGTCCGGAAAAATAACTCCCTCTATATAACGCCTGTTTTACATTATCCGTGTCAAGCTGCAAATAAAGCTGTGTCATTGAATCACTCAGGTAACCAAGCGCAGCATAGGTTTCTGAAAAGTTATAATAGATGTTGAACTGTGACGGCATTGTTGCGAGGTCATAGTTCAGGGAAGTGTAGTTAGTGGCTTTCAGTGTGTCGTTAGAGAAAGAAAAGATCTTAAAAGCGGGGTTATTACCGAAATAGGGCGCTATGCTGGGCGTTGTATAAGCCACATTACCAGGCGACATGATTCGGAATTCGTCCATATGGGTGTGCGCAATAAGTGTATCGGCGACAACGCCTGGATATTTGGATAGGATTTGCAGGAATCTCGTCTGATAATCCTGGACCCACTCCATTGTTGCGCTTGTGATATGACCATTGGCATCAGCGGATTGCGCGGTTGAATATTTGTCCGCCCCTGGAGGTACATGCATCAAGAGCCAGACTTTTTTGCCCCTGGCCTGGGCAGAAGCGAGGGTTGAATCAAACCAGTCAAGCTCGGCGTTCACTGCATTCGAATTGATGTTGCCGAAGTATGGGGAAAACTCGAAAGTATTGAGCCCGATCACCATCAGGTTCGTTCCAGCCGGTTCCGCGGAATAATATCCTCCGCTTTTGAAGGTAGTAAGAAATGTCTGGTGATCGACAATGCCGTTCAAGAATTGCGTATAGTACAGTTCAGCCGTATCGGATAGAAAGCTGCTGTCCGGTCCGAGGCCTGTATATGAATCCAAATTCCCCAGAGCGAACAAGACAGGGATGTTCCCGACAGCCAGCCTCATCTGCTGCATAAAGAATGTAACCGTCTTGAGGGTAAAGGCCTTCATGGCCGCAATGTCTGCGGGGGTCGGGTTATTAACGTTTGCCGGGTCGTAAAGACTGAAAAATGTTTCCGGGATTCCGTGGCCGAGAATATCCCCCGTGAAAATAACAAGCGGACTCTTTCCAAGATTTTGTTTTATGCTGGAAAAAGCAACCTTGAGCAGGGGATAGTTGGCGTCGCCCCCCCATGACGAAGGCGCCGTTAGGGCCGATTTCTGAAATATAGGTTCCCATTGGGCGGCTTCTGCGGCATTAAGTTGCGAAAAAAGAGACTGGTCATAAAAGGGATTGAAATGCATATCCGTGAAAACAACCACGGGGAAATTGTTGCTGGAAGGGACGTACCCGGTACCGCCGCTGCCGCTGCAGCCATAACCTAATGTTCCCAAGGAGATGCATGCTGCCGTTCCGACGGAATATTTAATGAACTCCCGCCGCGTTACCTCAGTGCATTTTTTCTGTTCGTTGTTTTGTTTCGGGTCCTGATTATTCATTTGAGTCTCCTTTTAAAACAATTATGTTATGCGATATTCACCCGCACATTATGGGAAGACAGCGCCTTGAATCATTCCATGTCCGGTTATGATATCATAGGTCCATTCCTTCCGCCGGAATTTTTCCAATATGGATTCGCCAAGGGCATTGGCTTTGCCTTCCAGACTTCGGCAATTCACCTCCGGTCCCAGGGTGCCGATAACATGTTCAATTTCTGCTGCCGCAGAGACACCGATATCCCGGTGTCCATCCTCGTGTTTCTTCAGGGCACGCAGGTATCGATGCCATTGATTTCTCAACTCTTGGGGCGCCTTTGCTTCATCAGCCCATCTTGGCATCATATAAATCACATCGGCGGACGTCTTGACATCCCGGATGACACAGCGGCCTCCTTTTAAACTGACGCCAAAACGCCATTTTACGTACCAGCGTGTGACGGCGTCATGGTGTTCGCCTTTGTCTGTCTTTACACCGTATTTGTTCAATTGTGAACGAAGCTCATTTGGCGTACGGCCATGTATGGAATAATATTTCTCAGTAACACTGATGTGCGGGGCTGCATGACCAGCAGAGATTACGCCCCCTATCACGGCGGTAACAATCAAAGAGGCGAGAAACAATGTTCTATAGATGAGACTGATCGCTGATTTACGCATTTCTTAATTAAATTTGTTGATCACATGAAAAAAGGATTGCTTAGTCTCCCCGGCCGATCGTGGAGGCAGGCCCACTCTCTGGATATTCACGGTATCTTAAGCATTGTTAAGTAAAATCATGCCTTTATGATTTTGGTTTTACATATACAATATGTACCTGTACCGCAAAGTCAAGGTTAATTACGGTTCTTCATGAAAATGAAAACAATTATTATTGAATTTACTTAACTTTTTTCTTGACTTTTCTTGAAATGCCCTTTACATAATATTCTCAGTCGGCATGCATCGTGAAAATGCCGTGATCATTGGTTTCTATCAAATAAAGGGAGGATAAGAACGATGAATAAAGGCGATTTGGTTGAGGCACTGGTGAAAGTGGTTGGGAAGAAGAAGACGGCAGCAGAAGCATTAACATGCGTTCTGGACACAATTTCAGATGCTCTCAAGAAGGGTGATTCTGTAACACTCGTAGGCTTTGGAACATTCAAAGTGTCGAAGAGAGCAGCCAGAACAGGAAGAAATCCCCAGACGGGAAAAGCTTTAAAGATCAAAGCGAAAAAAGTTCCCAAGTTTACTGCCGGCAAAAAGCTGAAAGCCGCAGTGGCAAAATAAAACACTGTATAAACGGTTAAGGGCCTCCGCTGATTCGATAGCGGCAGGCCCTTTTTTTTACTACATCATTACTTATGAAACCATCTCGTCAATTATAGATTTTACCGATTTGATTTCATTGATAAGAGCGGCCACCTGCCCGGCGCCGGCCGGAAAGAGATCGAAATTGCCGCTCATCCAGCCTTTCGGAGCGTTCATCAGGTTGTATTCCTGCGAAAGGTCAATGGATGGATCGGCTGATAGATCGATGAGCTTTTTATTAGGAATGACGCGCATCTTCATATTTTTCAAAGGCACCAGCGTTGTACCGCCATCTCCGCAGGCCAGAATAGCTTCTTTCCAAACTTGTGGGGCAGGTGATTCTTCAGAAGCTATGAGGCGTGTCCCGATCTGCACGCCCTGAGCCCCCAGAGCCAAAGCTGCCCTGTAACCTCGCCTGTCGGCGATACCGCCTGCAGCCACTATGGGAATTTTCACATGATCGGACACTAAGGGCACGAGGATCATTGTGGAAGACTCTGAGCCCATGGAACGCAGGCCGCCGGACTCCGATCCGGAAATAACAAGGCCATCCACTCCCTCACTTGCGGCTTTGATTGCATGGGAAAGAGCCAGGAGTACATGAAATCCCTTCATCCCAAGATCATGAATTAAAGGATAAATTTTTCCGGGGGAGCCTGCCGAGGTAGTAACCGTCTTCACACCTGCGTCGGCCAGGACCTTCAGAATTTCAGGATTGGCAGGATTCATGATCATGATGTTGGCCCCAAATGGTTTGTCCGTCAGTGCCCGTACTTCGCTCACGAGCTTCTTTGTGTCCTCGGCGCTGCTGAAACCCAGGGCAAGCATTCCGAACGCCCCTGCCTCGCTTACAGCTGCTGTCAATCGGGGACTGTTCATGGCGGCAATGGGACCCTGGATAATGGGGTAAGAGCATCCTAACATTTCTTGTAACGATGACATGGTATTACCTCCTTTTAGAATTTAGTATGGCATCCTGTAATTTACAGACCAACTTCAGGATCTTCGACAAGTGCCTTTGCGTTTCTCCTGCTCTCCCATAATCTAAGGATCGTGAGGATGGAAATTGCTGACAGGACCAGCGTCATACCCAATGCCTCCCAGATATCCGGGCGTTCGCCGAGTTCAATGAGGGAAGCCGATATTCCGATTACGGGGACGGCGAGAGATCCCATGCCGGCAACTCCGACAGGAAGCCTTTCTATTACAAAGGTCCAAAGCAAGAAGGCAAAGGAGCAGACCAGAACGGCGTTATAGAGGAGGGCCATGATCAGATAGGATGTCCATTGCACAGTTGGTTGCCGGATGAGGAAGGCAATCAGAATGAGAGGTATGGAGCCATAGATAAATTGCCATGCTGTCGCCGATATGAAGTCGAAGCCTGTTTTCTTCTGCATCACTTTAATGATGATGGCACCGAGTGCCCAGAACATTCCTGCAAAAACAGCTAGAATTTCACTGAAAAACTCGCTCTTCAATGACCAGGGTTCCAGAATCAGGGCCATACCGGCAGCAGCTATGACAACAGGGATCCAGTGCAAGCCCACGATCTTTTCGGATAGAACAGGCCAGGCAAAAATCAGTATCCAGAAGGGCATGGTATAAACAAGGATGGATGTCTTACCTGCGCCGCCGCTAACAAGTGCCCATAGAATCAACCCTGTCGCGGCTGTCGTCTGGGTCAATCCGAGCAGAATTGTAAGCGATACTTCCTTCGGCCGGATTGACATGCCCCGGAAGCGCATGAAACAAAGGAGAATCATTCCGCCAAAGATCATGCGAAAAGCGTTGAAATCGAAGGGTCCCATGTACAGGAGCGATTTCTTCATAACTACCCAGTTATAGCCCCAGATGACAGCCAGCAGGATCAGTGCCACCAGAGGCTGCCACTTGTCGGAGATCAATCTGTTCAAACTCTACTCTCGCTTCCTTTAGCCTTGTGAAAAATTAATTTTAAGCCAAATCTCTTTTACCGGCAATCTTTTTAATATATAATCAAGAAAAAATGATTTGGAGCGAGAATTATGGAGAATTTTATTTTCGAAAATCCGACCAAAATCATATTTGGGAAGGGCCAGATTCCTCAGATTGGGACTGAGGTTCGCCGTTTCGGCGGCAAGGCCCTTCTTGTTTACGGTATGGGCAGTATCCTGAAGAATGGCGTCCATGCGCAGGTGGTTTCTTCGCTATCTGCTGCTGGTGTCGCATACGTTGAATTACCCGGGATAAAGTCGAACCCGCTCCTTTCTCAGGTCCTGGCCGGTATAGAATTGGCCCGTAAGGAAAAAGTGGAAGTCATCCTGGCTGTCGGCGGCGGAAGCGTCATCGATACAGCCAAGGCTATAGCCGCAGGCATCCTTGTCGATCACGATATCTGGGATTTCTTTAGGCGTCATAGAACGATTGAAGGTGCTTTGCCCGTCCTGACTGTGGTCACCATATCAGCCAGCGCCTCGGAGATGAATACCGCTGCCGTCATCACGAAGGACGAGAGCTGCCACAAGTTCAGCATAAATTCGCCATTCCTTCGCCCGCGGGTCTCCGTTCTTGATCCTACCGTCCTTTTCTCCATCAGTCCTGCATACAGTGCCTACAGTGCCGTTGATATCGTCACCCACATGCTGGAAGGATATTTCAATAATACGGCTTCGTCCAGTTCCCTGCAGGACCGTCTTATGGAAGGATTGATTAAGACCGCAATGGAGAGTACGGATGCCGTGTTGAAGGAGCCGGAAAATTATGACGCACGGGCAAATATCATGTGGGCATCAACGCTTGCCTTCAATGGATTGACTGCGGCGGGCCTGGGGATAGTCCAGCTTCCGGTCCACATGATCGAGCATTCTCTGAGTGCCCTGTATGATATTGCCCATGGTGCTGGACTTTCCATTGTGCTCCCTGCCTGGATGACATCCGTGATCGATGAAAAAGGAAGCCGGTTGGGCCATTTGGGGCGTCGAGTGTTCGATGTCCAGGCAAAGGACGACAAACGAGCGGCTGAGGAATGTATTGCCGCCTTCAAGGCTTGGTTCACCGCCATCGGTAGTCCTGTATCGCTAAAGCAGGCGTTCATCCCCGAAACTGACATCGAGGCCATTACCGAAAATGCCTATGCCTTGGCCCAGGTCTGGGGCCTGACAAGTTATTCGAGAGAAAGAATTGCGCAGATCCTGCATTACGCGTGTTGAGGATGTTGCACTACACGCCGGAGTTGGAAGACCCGGCCGCCGGTGGGTAAAAAGATTTTTTGTATAAATAGGAGGGAATAAATAAGTGACCAATAATACCTGGGTAATTATAGGAATAATAGCAACAGGGTTTGCTGCCGGCATCATTCCCTATGTTGCCCTGCGAAAATCGATACGGAAAAGACAAACCCTGATAATGGCTTCCAAATCTATTTCCAGGGAAACTGAGAAAAAGCAAGAGACCTCTGAGAAATAATCTCCGGACATGGCAACAAGCAAAGCGCGAAATGGTGGTGTGAAGTTTTCAACATCCTCCTAAGATATTTCGACAGGCTAATTCAGCAGTTCCCTTATTGCCGTAGAGATAAATATTCATTATTAATCATTAAAGAATCAACCGGTAAAAATATAATTAGAAATATTCTCGACCTCAAGTCAGGAGCAGGGAAATGGATTATATTTACAAGCTAGCTAAAAGGCAAGAAACGCCACCATGGTACGAGGTGGCAGAAATTTATCAAGAGAGCGTATCGTATTTTATCTTCAAAAAAGTACCTATTTGTATTGATGGTTCACAAGAAGACTTCAACAAAGAGCTTATCAAGCGAGGCTGGAGAAGCGGCATTAACGGCACAGTCTACCAGGAAAATATCAAAGGGCAGGATATTATCGACTGCCTGGACTTTGGCTCAGCATTCAAAAAGGTGTATCAGCGGGAAACCCATAGGGACGACGACTGTGTTGACTTGACCATGATGGAGTTTATCCATCGTGTGGAAGAGGAAAAAAGAAAAGCCGAAAACGGGAATTCCCATGTTATGTTGCCTCTTGACAATTCCGACAGCATTCGTGAGGTGCTTGAAAAGAGGTATGGCTTCAATTTCGTTTCACAAAATGGGCAAATAAAAAACGAAAATTCGTCTATAATGACGCAAAGCAATTTGTCCGTAAATAATCATCCATTGTAAACTTGACGGCATTGAAGAAAAGATTGACAAGCACCTGTCGGATTAGCATTCGCTCCCCGAATCCGGGCAGTAGTTTTATTCAGCATTCCCATCTATAACCCGCAGGCTGTTATTCACAAGGTTGACATGAATCTTTTTTACAAACTGTGTTATAGAAACGAGAATGACTGAAATACAGCTGCAAGCAACTGACCCGGACGCTTTACTTCGGAGTTATTGAGTCAAGAAACATCAGTCTTGTCATCGCGAGCGGTCCCTCGGATCGCGTGGCGATCTGAAAGCAATATTGCCGCGCTTCGCTCGCAAGGACTCTTCATGTTTCTTAGGAGGTTGTACAGATGCAAACAATTGAAATTGATTTTTTTCGTGACGAAGATGCGCCCGGCGTGGCCCGGGTTTTTCGACAAGTTTATGGCGATGGGTATCCAATCGATATCTATTACCGCCCCGAACGGCTGATCGAGGAAAACGCCGCCGGCCGTGTTCTGTCCTCCGTTGCACGCACGCAAACCGGCGAGGTTGTGGGTCATGATGCCCTCGTTCTTGTGGATCCCGCTGTCCGGCGCTATGAAAATGCTGCGGGAGTGGTTCTGTCCGATTGTCGAGGGCAGGGCGTCTTCTTCCGTCTTATTAAACACAATGTCTTCGAGTATGCGAAGCGTTTCAACCTGGAAGAAATCCTTGGTGAGCCCGTTTGCAACCACCTCCAGTTGCAGAAGATGTGCCTGCAGCTTGACTACCGGGAAACAGGGCTGGAAGTGGATTTGATGCCCGCGGCAGCCTATACAACGGAGCAGAGTGCACATGGCCGGGTTTCAGTGTTGCTGGGCTATTTCCGTCACAAACCTGTGCCGCAAACTGTTTTTCTGCCGCCGGTCTATCGGGATGAACTGGAGTTTCTGTACTCCGGCATTGAGGTCGTGCGCACTTTTGCGGAAACGAATGAAGATTTGCCTGCAATGGGAGAAAGCAAGGGCAAACTCGACGTGTTCGCCCTCGCTCAAGTCGCACGAATGTCAATAATTCGCATCGGTTCCGATTTTGATACTTTTATCGCACAACTGGAAAAGGAGGCCTGTGATAAAGGTGCGGAGGTCTTCCAGGCATGGCTGCCGCTCACTTCGCCTTTCGCAACTGCGGCGACGGATGTCTTGCGGGCGCACGGCTACTTCATCGGTGGTATGCACCCTGGCTGGTTCGGCGGAGATGGCTTGCTGATGCAAAAAGTTATGGGCGAAACCGACTGGGGAGGCATTGCACTTTATTCGGAACGCGCCAGCAGGATTGCAGAAATTGTCAGAAGCGATCAGAGGAAAGTGAAACAGGAGAGTCATTCATGAATAAAACTCATGATGCGTGCCACTTTTACGGACATCAGAATTGCCCCCATGTAAATCATGATCTCATGGTAAGATCGATACAGGAAATGATGAGGACTTGCGGCGGAAAACCAACCCTCGCGTTCTCCTTTCCAGGCAGTGAAGAGATCGATAAATTGTGCTCGAAATGCCCTTCGTTTAAAAAGAGTGAAGACGATTAAAGGGGTTGATTTATCTGAATAAAATTAATTAGGGATCCAAATGGCACATTGGGGGTAACAGACCCCAGCTTTCCTGGCCTCCAACCCCGTCTTCAAAAGATCCCTCAATATATGGTGGGCCCACCATATATTGAGGCCAAACAAATCATGCCATGCTTTCCCGCTGTTCTCTTCTATTAATTTAACCAGCGGTTATTATAGCATTAATAAACAATTACGATATTCCTTTCATTATTGGCAGGCCATTTGCTTTTATTTTTTTAATCTGCTCATAACGGCAAAATGAAAGGAATGGAAATGGATCACAATCATGCTGATCAGGAGTGGAATAAACTGCAAGTGCATATCGATCAAATGTTCGGCAGATTCCTCAATAACGATCTGGACCTGATTGAATATAAACCAAGTTATGCAATCCAACTGCTGGAACCGCCAAGGGATGACAGGAGTGACCGTTGATCGAAGTGGTGATTTAAATAGACGATCCAATATTTCATGAATGACTAACATGTAAATCCACAGAAATCCTCACCGTTCAGCTTCAGATGGGGATTTCATTGGGTGGCAGGAAACTCTGTCGAGGGGATTATTTCCGCTCTTTAACACAACCGTCAAAGATCATCACATTATCAGTCTACCAATCAAGCTGTCAACATGGAGGGCAAATGAACAATCATTTACTAAAGGGGTTAAATCGTGATCCCTATCCGAAACAGATTATTGTAGATATTCATTCTTATTGTAATGCAAAATGTAAAATATGCCCTTATCAATCCCTGAAAACAAAAAATCCGATGGGTGTGATGGATGAAAAACTATTTACAAAAATAATAGATGAATTTAGTATGATATCAAAGAGAAACCAGTCAAAAGGACACGTGTTATTCTGTAATATGGGAGAACTGTTTGTTTATCCGGAAATGGCCGCAGACAGAATAAAATATGTGATACGCAAGAAACTTGACTTTGATATTCAGACCAATGCAACACTGCTTACTCCTGAAATTTTTGAGATGCTGATGGCATCCGGATTTTGTGGTTCAGTATTAATTAGTTTTCACGGGATTTCTCCGGATGTCTATAGAGAAACCATGGGATTGAATATTTCGAAAACATTAAAAAATATTAATTATCTATCTCATAATTATCCGAAAGATAAAATCAGCATTCAGAGTATTCCGTATAACTGGCCGAAAGGGGAAGCAACCCGCATCAGATCTTACTTCCATGGAAAAGGAATAAAAGTAAGGATGCCGCTGCCAAACAGCAGGGCGGGATTATTGCCCCAGATAAACAAACAAAAAAACAGGACATTAATCGGCTGTACGGCAAAAAGACCTCTGGGTGAGATGGTCATATGCTTTAATGGAGATGTTGTACTTTGCTGCAATGATATGGGACAGCAGGAAATTATAGGCAATGTGAAAAATAATACAATGCAGGAAGTATGGAATGGCGAAGCCATGATGAATAAGCTGCATCAGATATACTATGGAAAGCCGTCACCCGAAAATTTTCTTTGCCGTAAATGTGAGTTCGGTATCACATCAAAATCTTTATGGAGTCGCTTAATAAGAAATATAAAATATGAAACAATGAAATATGCTTTAACACATCTTTGGTAGAAATCTTTTATCAAGAAATGAGAGGGATATTAGTAAATAGGGACTAACCATGCCGTCATTTGCTGCTAAAGATCAAAAAGAATCTCCTTTCTGGCAACTGCCGCTTGCGACGCTTTTGGAGCACCTGAATTCAAGTCCTGACGGATTGAGCAACGCAGAGGCATCTGCGCGTCTGGTAAAGTTCGGCCCTAATCTTATTCACGGGGAACGAAAACAGACGATGATCCTTCAATTTCTGTCCAAGTTCCGCAATCCCCTCGTCATCATTCTTCTTATTGCCAGTGCCCTTTCCGCCTTCACCGGAGACGCCGCCAGTTTCTTTATCATCGGTGCCATCGTCCTCATCAGCGTGACCCTTGATTTTGTCCAGGAATACCGGGCGGGACAGGCGGCGGAACATCTGCGCCAGTCGGTGGCGGTGCGCGGAAAAGTGCTGCGGGACGGCAAGCCCCTTGACATACTTCTCGCAGAAATGGTGCCCGGTGATGTGACGCTCCTGAAAGCCGGTGATCTGGTTCCCTGCGATGGCCGGATATTGGAGGCAAAAGACTTTTTTGTCAATCAGGCGCTGCTCACAGGGGAGCCGTTCCCCGTAGAAAAGATTCCCGGAGAATTGCCAACTGAAGCGGAGATCCTCTCTGCCGGCAATGCCGTGCTTTTGGGAACATCGGTCATCAGCGGCACGGCCAAGGTGTTAATGTGTCGCACCGGACAGAACACGGAACTCGGTGAGATCGCAGACACCCTTCTTGCCAAAGCCCCGCCCACCTCATTTGAACAGGGGACTCGCCAATTCGGGCTCCTTATCATGCGCATGACCATCCTTCTTGTCCTTTTTGTTCTTCTGGTCAATGCCTTCTTTCATCGCCCCTGGCTTGAGTCGTTCCTGTTTGCCGTGGCTCTGGCGGTGGGACTGACTCCGGAGCTTCTCCCCATGGTTGTTTCCGTGACTCTGTCAAAGGGAGCGATGCGCATGGCGAAAAGCAAAGTGATCGTCAAGCGGCTGGCCTCGATACAAAATCTTGGAAGCATGGATGTCTTCTGCACGGACAAAACCGGCACCCTGACCGAGGCCCACATCCATCTGGAGCGCCACCTGGACCCCCTCGGGCGAGACAGCCAGCGCGTTCTGGAACTGGCCTATTTCAACAGCTTTTTTGAAACCGGTGTTAAGAGCCCTCTGGATGATGCCATTCTGGAGCACAAAGAAATCGATGTAAGCCATTGGCATAAGATCGATGAAGTGCCGTTCGACTTTGAACGCCGACGCATCTCCGTGCTCCTTGACAGCGGTACGACCAGACTCCTCGTTGTCAAGGGGGCGCCCGAAGATATCCTGAGACTGTCTGTCAGTTACGAGGCAGACGGGGAGGCCGGCCTTCGTCCCCTGGATCAGGCAGCACTCGCAATGATCAATGGGCAATTTGAAGGACTCAGTAAAGAGGGGTTCAGGGTGCTGGGAATCGCCTCAAAGAAAGTGGGAATGGACCACCCCCATGCGGTCGTGAGCGATGAAACGGAACTGGTTTTTGCTGGTTTCGCGGCATTCCTCGATCCGCCCAAGGAGAGCGCCAAAGCGGCTTTGGCCGGACTTGCCGCCGACCGGGTCCTGGTCAAGATCATTACCGGCGACAATGAACTGGTGACCCAGCATGTCTGCACAAAACTTGGCCTTCCCGTAACAGGGGTACTTACCGGCACCGAAATCCAACAACTTGATGATCAGGCACTCATGGCACGCGTGGAACAGGCAAACCTCTTTTGCCGTGTAACGAACGCCTTCCCAGAAAAACAGGGTTATCCTCGCCCTGAAACGGCGCGGCCATGTCGTGGGCTATCTAGGTGATGGTATCAATGACGCCCCCTCGCTCCATTCGGCCGATGTCGGCATTTCCGTGGACAGCGCAGTGGATGTGGCAAAAGCGGCGGCAGACATGATCCTCATGGAGCAAGACCTGGGGGTACTCCATGCCGGCGTTCTGGAAGGGAGGCGCACATTTGGCAACATCATGAAATACATCATGATGGGCACGAGTTCCAATTTCGGCAACATGTTCAGCATGGCCGGGGCTTCTCTCTTCCTCCCTTTCCTGCCTATGTTGCCGGTGCAGATTCTGCTCAACAACCTCCTCTACGATGTATCTGAACTGCCGATTCCATTGGATCGGGTGGATGATGATTACTTGAATCACCCACGCCACTGGGACATGAACTTCATCCGCAACTTCATGCTCATCATCGGTCCGGTCAGTTCAGTCTTCGATTTCCTCACTTTCTTCATCATGCTGGCGGTCTTCCATGCCGGTGAAGCGCTGTTTCATACCGGCTGGTTTATTGAGTCCATGGCTACGCAGGTACTGGTGATCTTCATCATTCGCACACGCAAAAATCCCTTCAAAAGCCGTCCGAATCCATGGCTGATTGCCTGCTCGCTGACAGTGGTGGCTGTGGCCGTTCTGCTGCCGGTCACACCTGCCGGCGTTCACCTTGGTTTTGTGACGCCGCCCGTTTTTTTCTTTCTCATCCTGGCCGCCATGCTGATCGCATACCTGTTGGCGGTGGAATGGATAAAGCAATGGTTCTTTCGACGTTTTGCCGCAGAATGATGCGGTCAGGTGCGGACATCCCTCAAGCACTGTAAGGTGGTTGGTATCATCGTTTTTTGTTATCTTGTTCCATAGTGTTGAACAGTTTACAAAAAACGCCTCGAAGGATGATTTGGTGCATTCTATGAAATTATGATATAGATATTATTATGAAAAAACAAACTACGTCGGTAAACATCAGTAATGAACGAGACAGGTCATCGCCAAAGGCCCCGCCGTTGAGACGGAAGGGCCTCCTGTTTCCTATCGTCGGTATCGGTGCTTCAGCCGGTGGCCTGGAGGCGCTGGAGCAGTTCCTGGGGCGGGTTCCTGAGGGGAGCGGCATGGCCTTCGTTATTGTCCAGCACCTGGACCCAACTTATAAAGCGATGTTGCCGGAATTACTCCAGCGTGCGACCGGGATGGAGGTTTTCCAGGTCAGGGACCGGATGCGGGTCAAGCCGAACTGCGTCTATGTTATTCCCCCGAACACGGATATGTCCATCCTGCATGGCGTGCTGCATCTGTTCGAGCCGACTGCGCCCCGCGGACTGCGTCTACCTATCGATTTTTTCCTCCGTTCCCTGGCAGAGGACCGGCAGGATCAGAGCATCGGTGTTATCCTTTCCGGTATGGGCTCGGATGGAACGATGGGGCTTAGGGCGATCAAGGAAAAAGCAGGATTGGCGCTCGTGCAGGAGCCTGCCTCGGCCAAGTTCGACAATATGCCCAGGAGTGCCATTGAGGCGGGGCTAGCCGATATTGTCGCCCCGGCGGAAGTCTTGCCCGGAAAGATCATCGACTATTTCCGGCACTCCCTCATTATTGCCGGAACTGATCGCCCAATAGAGGATAAGGATCAGAGTGCCCTGGAGAAAATTATCATCCTGCTGCGGGTCAAAACAGGCCACGACTTCTCCATGTATAAGAAGAACACCGTTTACCGGCGGATCGAGCGGCGCATGAGCATTCACCAGATCGACAGGATTGCTGCATACGTCCGATATCTGCAAGAGAATTCCCAAGAGTTGGAACTCCTCTTCAAAGAACTCTTGATCGGAGTAACCAGCTTTTTCCGCGACCCGGCGGCATGGGAGCAAGTTAAAGGAGAGGTTATCCCTGTGCTCCTGGCACAGCGACCGGATGGCGGGGCGTTGCGGGCCTGGTCGGCAGGTTGTTCCACCGGGGAGGAAGCTTACTCGCTGGCCATTGCCTTCAAGGAGGCACTGGAACAGGTTAAGCCCATGGCAAAATACACACTGCATATCCTTTGCTACCGACCTGGACCGGGAAACGGTGGACAAGGCCCGTCAGGGGTTCTACCCGGCCAACATTTCCGCGGATGTGTCTTCCGAACGGCTGTGCCGTTTTTTTATCAAGGAAAACAGTGGCTACCGAGTTGCTAAAGAGATCCGTGAGATGGTGACCTTTGCCACGCAGAACATAATCATGGACCCCCCTTTTACCAAACTGGATATCCTCATCTGCCGCAATCTTTTGATCTATCTGACGCCCGAACTTCAGAAAAGGCTCCTGCCTCTATTTCATTACAGCCTGAATCCGGGTGGTGTTCTGTTTTTGGGGAGCGCGGAAACTGTCAGCAACTACATCGATCTCTTCACACCGCTGCACATCAAATCCCGACTTTTCCAGCGGCGTGAATCTATTTTACGGGCCGAACCGCTGATGTTTCCGGCCTTTTCCCCCCCAGCCCCTCAGGAAGTTCATAAGGAGTCTACGATGTCGAAAGCTACTTCCAATCTCCAATCACTTGCAGATCAACTGCTTCTGCAACACTTTTCACCGCCTGCCGTGCTGGTCAATGATAAAGGTGATATTCTCTATATCAGCGGTCGGACGGGCAAGTATCTTGAGCCGGCGGCCGGCAAAGCCAACTGGAATATTTTCGCCATGGCCCGTGAGGGGCTTCGCTTCGATTTGGGAAGTGCTTTTCAGAGGGCCATTAGGCAAAAAGAGACGGTTATCGTCAAAGGTCTCAAGGTTGAAGATGCAGGCAACCGGCAGATCGTCGATATCACTATCAAGACAATCGAAGAGCCGGAAGCGTTGCGGGGGATGGTGATGATCGTCTTTAATGATGTAGCGGCACCTTTGGAAAAGAAAACAGCGCGTTCCTCTAAGAACGCGCCTGTCAGCCATGCCAGGGTTATTGAGCTGGAGCAGGAACTCCAACATGTCCGTGAAGAACTTCAGATGACCCGCAATGAAATGCAATCCTCCCAGGAAGAGCTCAAATCCACTAATGAGGAATTGCAGTCCACCAATGAGGAGCTTCAGTCCACCAATGAGGAACTGACCACATCCAAGGAAGAGATGCAATCCCTGAACGAAGAGCTGCAGACAGTGAATGCCGAGCAGCAGTCCAAAATGGACGAGCTCTCAAGGCTGAATAATGACATGAGGAACCTGCTCAACAGCACGGAAATAGTCACTGTTTTCCTGGACAACGAACTCCGTGTGCGACGGTTTACCACCGGGGCGGACAAACTCTTCAAACTGATTCCAGGCGATGTGGGGCGGCCGCTTTCCGACATCGTTAGCGACCTGCTCTATCCCGAGATGACCGAAGAAGCGCGGGAGGTGTTGAGGACACTGGTCTTTTCGGAAAAGCAGATTACCACTACCGATGGGCGCTGGTTTTCGGTGCGTATCATGCCTTACCGTACCATGGAGAATGTCATCGGCGGGGTAGTGATCACCTTTGCCAATATCACTGCAGCCAAGCAGTTGGAGGCTGAACTGCGCGAGGAAAATGCAAGATTAAAGAGTCTACTTGAGCCGGGAGGCTGATCATGGGCACTGCCAAAAACAAGAACCAGTCTGAAGAAGACGGACTGCGTCTCGGTGCTGAACAGTGGCTGAATGCGCAATCGCCGAAAGTACAACCGCGCCGGACAGCGGATGAGACGTCACGGGTGCTTCATGAACTGCAGGTACACCAGATCGAACTGGAGATGCAGAATACGGAATTACGCAGAACGCAGGTTGCGCTCGAAATATCGCGAAATAAGTATGCAGAACTATATGACTTTGCTCCTATCGGCTATTTTACCTTTAATAAGCGCGGACTGATACGGGATGTGAATCTCGCCGGCGCTCAAATGCTGGGAATAGAGCGTAAGCTGTTGGTCGATAAGCCCTTTATTGGTTTTATAGCTGATACAGACGGGAAGGACATTTTTTCTAAACACATCGAAAATGTTTTGCAACAACAGGGCTTGCAGAGATGTGAAATCAGACTCACGGCAAAAGAAGACAAGGTGATCTATGGCCAGATTCAGAGCGTCAGGGTGGATGCCATCGAAAGCAAAGAAGTTTATATCCTTTCCTCAATTGTCGATGGCACGGTTTACAAACAGTTGGGTGAGGCATTGCAAAAAGCTCATGACAAACTGGAGTTAACTGTAGCTGAGCGCACCAAAGAGCTGACAATGTCAAATGTGCAGCTCATAGAGGAAGTAGGCGAACGCAAACGGGCTGAAGAGTCGCTCCGGGAAGCTCTTGCGGAAATTAAAATGATGAAAGATCAACTTGAGGCCGAGAATTATTACTTTCGCCAAGAGATCAAAATGAAGCATCAATTCAAGGATATTCTCGGGCAAAGCGATGGACTCAAGTACGTTCTCTATCGAGCGGAACAAGTGGCACCTACAAACACTACAATTCTTATCCTCGGGGAAACCGGTACGGGAAAAGAGCTGATTGCCGCTGCAGTCCATAATATGAGTCCCCGTAAAGAACGGCCCCTGATCACGGTTAACTGTGCCGCCTTGCCGGGCAATTTGATTGAGAGTGAATTGTTTGGCCGGGAGAAGGGGGCGTTTACCGGGGCTGATACGCGGCAGGTAGGACGCTTCGAAATTGCCCATGGTTCCACACTTTGCCTGGACGAAATCGGGGAACTGCCGCTGGAACTTCAGGCAAAGCTGCTTCGGGTGATTCAACATAACGAATTTGAGCGCCTGGGCTCGTCTCATACCATCAAAGTCGATGTGCGGATCATCGCGACGACTAACCGAGACCTTGAGGAAGAAGTGCGCAAGGGCCGGTTTCGTCAGGACCTTTTCTATCGGCTTAATGTCTTTCCCATCACCGTCCCGCCCCTAAGGCAGCGCAAAGATGACATCCCGCTGATGGTCCAAGCCTTCATAGCACGGTATTCAAGAAAAATGGGCAAACAGATCACGTCCATCGATAAGAAGGCACTGAAGCTGCTTCAGGATTACCCCTGGCCCGGCAACGTCCGGGAGTTGGAAAGTACTATTGAACGGGCCGTGATCTTGTGCCACGGCCCGGTCTTGCAATTGACGGATAAACTGGAGGTTACATCCTCATTACATCCATCTGCCATGAGAACCTTGGAAGAGGCGGAACGAAACCAGATTCTTAGCATCCTTTCCGAGACCCGGTGGCGCATTGAGGGAAAGGACGGGGCCGCATCAATCCTGGGTCTCCATGCGAGCACGTTAAGAGCGAGGATGCATAAACTCGGGATAACCCGGCCGGAGACGAAAGAACCGGATTAGGCATATTAAATATTGCTTTGCAAAGGATTAGACAGCCAAATCCAATCCATGTGTTACTGTTGGTGTATGATCCGGAAAAGGCAGCTCGCATTGGTCCATCCATCGGTGCGCGGCATTGGCTGCCTCGCGGCCTTTTTTCTGATCCAAGCCCTGGTCTGTGGACATATAAAGGGTCTGAGAGGGGAAGGCCAGACCGCTGCCGCTCGACTCGACGAGGTCCATGATCCTCAGCAGCAGGTCCTCCTGAACTGCCAGGAACGTTTCCTGTGTCGTTTCCAGCACGTAGGCAAATATCTCAACATTGAGGGATGACTGGCCGAATCCGATCAACCGTATGTGAGCCGTTTCGGAATCCACCCGGGCATGCTGATAAAGAAGCTCGCGGAGTTGTACCAGGAGGTAGCGAAGCTGGTCTGACGTCGTCTCGCATCGCAAATTCAGGGTGTGCCGGAGGAGAAAGCGGTCGCGCATGGCCAGGTTTTCGATGCTGATCGCCGAGAGTTGTCCATTTGGGATAAAAATGACCGTGCGGTTGAGTGTACGGATTTTTGTGGAGCGAAGGCCGATATGCTCTACGGTGCCCTGGTGTTCGCCGGCTTTGCAGAAATCCCCTGGGCGAAGAGGCTTATCCCAAACCAGAAAAACCCCGCCGAAAAAATTTTCGATTGTCTTCTGGGCGGCAAAGGCCACGGCGATACCGCCAACGCCGAGACCAGCCACTAGAGCTGTGAGATTGATGCCCGCAAAGTAATAGAAGATGATCACAAGGCCAGTGATGACTGTTGCGGCCTTCAGGAGTGTTGCTGAAAGGCGGATAACCGCATTGGCAGCTTCGGGTTTGCGCCTCTCGATGATTTCCGCACCGACTTCGATCATGTAAATGAAGATCAATGTCAGACCAATGACGGCCGTCATCGAGGCCAGAAACTTCCAGAATAGTCGACCGAGCAGTGAATATGATCCCAGGGAAAGAACGTAAATCGCTCCCGCTGAAAAAAGAAGCACTAGGGGGATTTTAATTCGCTCTAACTTCATAAGTATATGTTCGTCAAAATAGCGGCAAAGCGGCCCTTTTACCATGGCAAAGAACAGAGCAGTGATGAGCCAACCGAGAAAAATTGCCAGGGGAAGCAGCAGCAGAGGCAATATCCACCGGTATATCGGCTGGCCGGCGAGGCCAGTGTCCGTGAGGGCTCCCGGCAGATACCGCTCAAGCCAGGGGATGTCGATGTCTTCGTATATCTGAGGCACAAGCTTGAGGGTTTCCGAAGAAAAGAGCCAGATTGGAGGGTTTTTATCTTTCTGGACACGTTCGAGGAGGATCTTGTGTTCCCCCCTTTTAGTTTTAACCACCCCTACGGCTTCTTGATAAACAGCCAAGCCGTCCTGGAGATTCCCATCGGGCTTCGAACTCAATGCAGCCGTGGCAACGGACAGTCCCTGGTCTAGAACTTGCTGCAGTTCCAGAACAAGCTGTCGGGCGCGCTTTCCGGTCTGCCGTGTGTCGAGATAGTCGACGGCGCGCTCATCGTCGTCCCTTTCCATTGCCCTAAGGAAACCAACGACGGTGCCTTGCGGATTACTGCGTCCCAATGGGTCATCGTAGGTAACCTCGGCATGTAGGGATGCCTTACCCGTCTGACCGGGTATCGTTTTCTCGACAGCCGGGATTCCTGATGCAATCAGCAGAGTTGAGATCATCGCCAAGGTAAATCCGATTGCGTACTGTCCGATCATGGACATAACCATTTTATTATTGTTTCCAAATGATCTCGGCAAACTCAAAAGGTTGTCCAGCCGCCCCCTGGTTGTTGCCTAAAACGACACCATATACGAATGCCCTGTAAGTAGGCTTATCCACACTTTGATCGTCCCGGTAATATAGCGGTATTGAAATGGCCATTGCACGCCACACAATGGCCTGATCGAGGCCAATGACAGTAAAGCACAGATTGTCATCCCACACATCTCTCCAACGGTGATAGCTGGGATGATAATTTTGGTTGCTGTCTTTGAGCTTCGAGATGAACACACCCTGCGCGATCAAGGCCTGTTCCTCTATTGTCGGTAATTTGGGGTCAATATTCATGAGATTTTCCCTTGTTTACTTGAACTTTGAAATTGCTTCGTGAAAGCACTTGACGATGAGCCCAAGAGCGCAACGCATCGCGCCATGCCCCTGGGCTGTTATGTCTGTTTACTTCAGGTAAAACCGTTCATGTCCGACTCTCCCTGTCGGTCTATTGGTTTGATGCCTGTGATTCACGTTCGATAACGATTTCAACACGGCGGTTGTTGGCGCGTCCCTCGGCTGAAGAGTTGTCGGCGATGGGGCTGCCCTTGCCCATTCCGCGTGACTGGATGTGGTCGGCCGGGTAGCTGCTTTTCACGAGGTAATCGCGGACCGCATCGGCCCGACGTTGCGATAGACCTTGGTTGTATGATTCGGAACCGCGGGAATCGGTATGCCCCTCCACGATGAGGTTGCGCGTGCGGACTTCGAGCAAAGCTTTGGCCACCTGGTCAAGTTTTACCTGAGCGGAGGGCATCAAGGTCGACTTGGCGGATTGAAAGAGGACGCTCCCGGGGAGTGTAATGACCAGTCCGCGTTCTTCTTCCTTGACTGCGGCGAGCTTGGCAAGTTCATCCAGTGCTGCAGCCGTCCGCTTTTCGGAATCGCTCAAGTCCTGTTTTCCCTGCTGCACCGTTTCGGCTTGTTGCTTCTGGAGTTCGGCGTCCGATTTTTCCTTGCTCGCCCTGACCGCTGCGAGCTCAGTATCCGATTTGTCCTTTTCTGCCTTGACTGCGGCCTGCTTGTCGAGTTCAGCCCGTGCATCAGCCGTCTGCCTCTCGGAATCGCTCAAATCCTGCTTCCCCTGATTTACGATCTCCGTTTGTTTTGTCTGAAAATCAGCGTTAGCCCTATCCTTGCGACTCCTGTCAGCGGCGATGGCGCCGAGCGCTCCTGCCTGCTCTGACTTGCGTTGGGCGGCGTAAGCAAGATCTTTTGTCTTGTATGAGTCGGGGTCCTTCCGAAATGACTGCTCCGCCAAGTTGAGTGCCTCCTGTGCCTTGTGTAATTCTGCCGGCACGAGTTGTGCCGCTGGCCCCTCACTCGCTTGCTGATAGGCTGTACGAGCGTCAACAAGTTCATTTGGCGCCACAGTTGCGCAGCCGGTGAAGAATGCGACGAATACGGCGATGGTTAAAAAATGTATTGTTTTCATTAAAGCCTCCTTAGGGGTCATGGTTGGGTTATTGGTTCTCTTGCTGGAGTTGGCGTACTCGCTCCACTGCTGCCGTTGCTTCCGACCTCTCGGTATCCTTATAGGACAATACAACAGCCAGCTCAGCATCGGCTTCGGCTCGCGATAGCATAGACATGGCCTTATTCTTCTCACCTTTCGCAGCCAGTTCCTTAGCAAGCTGCAATTCTTCCTTGGCAAGTTGCAAATGAAGTGAGGCTTGCGGTACTTTGGCTGCTCCGGCCTCCTCAGCGGCGCGGATTCCAGACGTTGACGCCTCTGTGCGCAGCGGAGCATTTGCGCATCCCATGACGATTGCTATGGCCATGACGGCCACGGGGAACACCATAAATCCGATCTTAGATATGTGTCGCATTTAGTCCTCCTTTAATTTGAATATGTGGTTATCTTATTAGATGCTTCTGATTTCTGCTCTTCGTTCTCCGCAGTGAATCAAACCCACGATCCTTATCGTGAAGAACTGGCTTTTTGATTCTTAACCTGCAAATCATTCACGACCTGCTTCACATTAGGTACTCTCATGGCCAACTGCTCAGCTTGCTCGCGTTTGTTCTGCGAATTCACGTCTCCGGTTAGCGTAACTACGCTGCTCTTCACTTTGTATTTTACATCGTCATGCATCTTGTTCTGGATTAGTGCAGCGTCCAGATTCTTCTCAATGCCTTGATCCAGATCTGAGTTCACTGTCTTGGTTTCTTTTTCCTGACCCATGGGAATCACGGCAATCTGATTCGCAACAACCTGAGAACCAGCCAGGGACTTTGCAAGGGATTCGGCCAGTAATTTGTCGTTGTCACGAGCGACTTGTCCACTGAGGGTCACAATGCCCTTGTCGCGATCCTGGCTGACTGTAATTTCTTTGAAACCTGCTTGATCCATCGATTTTCGTATGTTGTCGGCAACATCCGGTGATCTCAAGGACGTTCCGGAACAACCGGCCAGGAATCCTGCAACTAGCAACGTGAGCATTACTACCGATATTATGATCTTTTTCATGTTTCTCCTCCTTATTCTCGATTTGACTGCTGGGCCCGCATCCCCATTTCCATGCTTGTGGAACCGGAAAGTGAAGGAATTGTCTGTGAGGATTCCATGCGCTTCTCAGAGGGGGCTATTTATTCACTTGATTACCTTGAACAAATAAGTGGTACTAGCAATTGGTTTGCCAATAGCGGAAAGAAAATAATAATATCTGATTCGTCATCTGATAACAGGTAATTAGATTAATAGGAGAAAACGGCGGAAAACATAAAGTGGTTCTTTTTACCTCAATATTTGGTGGAACCTCATCATGCTGAGGGATGCGTCGAAGGGTCAGTATATCCCTATTTATTTCACAACCCTCCTTGTCATTTTCTTTTTTCGGGTGTAACATTATTATACAAATCATTCGATGAGATTGACTACATATCCAAGAACGTTTCGTACATTATCGCGATGGAATTCTTTCTGAAAATATATAGGATAATCGGCACATAGCGGATGATTATCTGGTGCTGTGGTTCTCTTGCACCTTCTGCCATTTGGATATACCCCTATAACCAGGAGCACAGATGTCAAAATCAGTGAAAAGGATGCTCTTCGCCATCACCGGGATCATAGGGCTGTTTATCCTCATCTCCATTGCTTTGGCATTTTTCGTGGACACCGGTTTCTACAAAAACCGGTTGGAGAGGGTCGCCTCCGAAGCCTTGGGGATGGAGGTCCGCGTTGGCGGCAAACTGGGGTTCGCTCTTTTCCCGGGCTTGCAAATAAGGCTTGCTGATGTGCAAATCCGAAATCGGGGGATGGACATCGTTTCCGTGAAGGAAGTCAGCATCGAGATGGCCATCATTCCTCTGCTTCACAAGGAAGCTCAGATCAAGAGAATCGGACTCCGTCATCCCACGATCTTCATTAATCGCGATCGGAACGGCGTGTTTAATTTTGAGGCCAAAGGGGCATTCCCTGTTCTTATCCTCGAAAATATTTTCTTTTCTGACGGGGCTCTCACCTATCGGGATGAACAATCCGGTGAAGGCGTCGAGGCGGGAAACTTCAACCTGAACGTGCAAAGCTTGCGGATCGCAGGAGGGCCGGAGCTTTTTCGGAATCTTTCTCTTACCGCAGAATTCGTTTGCCGGGAGATCCGGATGAAGAGCTTCATATTTTCCGATGTGAAATTTACCTGCAAAGGCAAGGATGGTATCTTCGCTTTCAATCCGGTCACATTACGCCTCTTCGGCGGGCAAGGGTCAGGGAGCATCGAGGTGGATTTATCCCATCCCGTTCCCAGTTATGGTGTCCGATCATCCCTGTCAAAGTTCCAAATCGGGGATTACCTCAAAACCCTTTCATCAAAGAAGGTCGCGGAAGGATCGATGGACTTCTCTGCGAGCTTGTCGATGCGGGGGGATACTGCAAAGGAGATAATGCGGACTGCCACAGGAGATGTCACTTTGCGTGGAGAGAACCTCACGCTCTACGGTAAAGACATCGACGGGGATTTTGCCAGGTATGAGTCCAGTCAGAACTTTAACCTCGTGGATGCAGGGGCCTTATTTTTTCTAGGTCCTATTGGCCTTGCCATTACAAAGGGATACAACTTCGCCAGCACTTTTCAGGAATCGGGCGGTAGAAGCAGCATCGGGAAGCTCTTCTCAGATTGGAAAGTAGAACGTGGTGTAGCGCAAGCCAAAGACGTGGCCATGACAACCAAACAGAACAGGATAGCTCTCAAAGGAAAACTCAATTTTGTCAAAGAGCGCTTCGAAAATGTAGTAGTAGCGCTGATCGACGACAGGGGGTGCGCCAGGGTGCAACAGAAAATAGGCGGCCCTTTCCGAAAACCGGTTGTGGAAAAACCAAGTCTCCTGATGTCCCTTGCAGGTCCGGCGCTCAATCTGTTCAAGCAGGCCAGGGACCTCTTTACGGACGGAAAGTGTGAAGCGTTTTACACTGGTTCGGTGCCTGCGCCAAAGTAACGAAAACCTTGCAATTCTGTGTTTCCACCCGAGTGCATCAAAAGTCCGGAGCAGATGTCCAGGCTTTTTCAAACTTCCCTCAACATGATGAGGTTCCGCCAAATATTGAGGCCAAATAATCATTTCATAGTTCCCCGTTGTTTGTTCCGGCTAATCTAACTACTAGATATAATAAATAAAAATTATACTTATGATTCTCTTTTGGCTATTGGCCGGCCATTTGCAACTACGTCTTACAATCCTGATCCTTATGAAGGTCCTTATATGATCCTTGTTACCATAAGAATGAAGGTCCTATCTGAGAAGCGCTTGGAGTTGTCGCAGACAATCGCCTTACTGGTAACGTCTATAAGGATGGAGAAGGGATGTCAGCGTGTTGACTTCTTCCAGAGCGTTGATGATGAAAATAGGCTCTTTCTTCTCGAAGAATGGAATACCCAGGAGAATCTAACGGCCCATCTGAAGTCGGAGCAATTTAAGATCCTGCGTGGGGCGATGAATCTTCTCATAGAGCCCTGTGAAAAGACGTTCCACAACGTTTTCCACCCGGTCGGGATGGATGAGGTTTAAGAGATAATTGCTGAAAGTGCAAAAACCTCATAACTAACCAGTATTACTAAATCTTGAAGAAGGAAGAAAGGGATAATTGTTATGAAAAAGAGAAGTATTCTTATCTACTGTCTAGTGTTGCTTATGATGGTCGCCACATTTACCGCCTGTGCAGGGACACGCACACAGGAAAGCTCCGGTGAATATGTTGACGATTCGGTCATCACGACCAAGGTAAAATCTCTGCTTGCGGCAGATGATTTTCTCAAGTCCTTCGAGGTCAGTGTCGAATCTTTCAAGGGCACGGTCCAACTGAGCGGCTTTGTCAATTCTCAGAAGGCCGTTAATAAAGCAGCTGAAATCGCGAGGAGCGTCCAAGGGGTCAAATCCGTAAAGAATAATCTAATCGTAAAATAGGTGAGGAGAAATAAGATGAAATTCAGCACGAAGGACCAGGTGGATGGCAAGTTTCACGAAATAAAAGGCAGAGTAAAGGAGATCGCGGGGGAACTCAGCAATAATCCCGAGCTGGAAGCTGAAGGTGCCGCTGAAAATATAGCCGGCAAAGTTCAGGAAAAGATCGGTCAGATCAAGAAGGTTTTCGGAGTTGTTATGATGGCGGTTGCCGTTACTCTGTTAGCACTCAACGTGCCGGTGTATGCGTCGCAAATGGACAGCCGCATCGAATCAGCGGCCAAGAAGTCCTATGTGTTCAAGACGTATCTTAAAGGTGACGATATTAAAATCCAGTCCCAGGACGGTGTTGTCACCCTGACGGGAACAGTCTCCGAAGAATCCCACAAATCATTAGCTCAGGAGACTACGGCGGGTCTGCCCGGTGTCAAGAGCGTGGACAACAAGCTGGTACTCAAAGGCGAAGCCCCCACCGCAAACTCGGATGCATGGATTCTTGATAAAGTCAAAGCCACGCTATTGTTTCATCGTAGCGTGAGCGGCTTTAAAACTGAAGTTAACGTGAAAGACGGTATCGTTACCTTGAAAGGCAACGCAACCAGCCAGGCGCAAAAGGATCTGACAACCGAATACGCCAAAGATGTAGAAGGGGTCAAAGATGTTAAAAATGAGATGATGGTGACAAAGTCCTCGAAAAAGGCACAGACAGTAGGCGAAAAGATCGATGACGCCTCCATAACCGCTCAGGTTAAGATGACATTGCTTTATCACCGCTCGACCAGTGCCATCAAAACATCGGTTACCACGAAGAATGGTGTCGTTACATTGTCCGGCAAAGCCGGCAATATTGCCGAATCGAATCTGGCCACAAAATATGCCAGGGACGTAAACGGTGTGAAGAGCGTAAATAACCGGATGAATGTCGAGTAGTCCGAATCTAAAACCAAAGAGACAACATTCCCATTGCCGGCAGGAATAGTGTTGCATTAGCCGGCAGTGGGAATGAGCCATTAGAGAGGAGGCACCCATGCTGTGGACAATTGCTGTAATACTAATCATCCTGTGGTTTCTGGGTCTGGTGACCGGTTATACAATGGGCTATTTTATCCATATCCTGTTGGTCATCGCCATAATCGCCGTGTTGGTTAGAGTCATTCAGGGCCGGAGGCCCGTTTAGACTGAATACGATAAATTAATCTTAACAACTTAAATATAAAGGAGATTTGATTATGAGAAGGATTGGCTATGGATTTGTTTTGATGTCGATATTTTGCATCATGTTTACCGGTTGTGCGTCATTTAAGCCGGTTGATCTTAACCCGCAGATTAAATCAGGGCAATTGGTCCAGAAAACGAACAATTTTGTTGTCCTGTCTGACAAATCAGCCTCCATGAATGAGTCACATTTCAAATGGGTGTCCGAAGCGAATCCTGATCAAATGTGGGCTAATGTACCCACTCGGTTGACACATGGAAAGGATGCTACAAAAAACATGATAGCAACGTTTCCGGAGATCAGGATGAATGCAGGGCTCAGGACCTTCTGGGCCGATCAAACGACACTGATTTATGGAATGAAGAACCTTGATAAAGAGGAATATACGAAGGCCATAGACTCTATCGAAAATGTCAACGGTAGAACCCCCCTGGACAAAGCTATTTTGGCAGCGGGCAATGATCTCAAATCTGCTGAAGGTAATTCGGCTATTATCATTTTCAGCGATTTTTCTGATACTGCGCATGTTGATGACATTAGGTCCGCAGCCGTCATGGAGGCCATAACCAAGGTTAACGCAGATTACGGCGACAAGCTTTGCGTTTATGCTGTTCAGATCGGATATACGCTCAATGGGAAAGAACTTTCAGAACAGATCGTGCAGAACGTTGAAGGCGGTTATACCGTAAATGCTGATAAGCTGCTTAAACCGGTAGCCATGGCCGCATTTGTGGAAAAAGTGATCTCCGGGAATTGTTCTCGTTATCGACAGATGGTTGCAAAGCCAAAGGAGCAGGTCGTTATCGTGGAGGCGGAGCCGATGGCTGATGAGAAGGTCGTTGCCGCAGTGGCGGAAACAAAGGCCGAAGAAAAGACTGTGGTCCTTGCTTTTGAGGATGTCCATTTCGATTTCGATAAGTCGACCCTGAAGCCGGAAGCGAAGACGATCCTGAAAAAGAACATCCAGATGCTCAAAGACAATCCTAAAGCTAAAATCCGCGTTGCAGGGTATACCTCTGCTTCAGGAACCCATGCTTACAATCAGAAATTGAGCGAAAGAAGGGCAAGCGCCGTCCAGGAATATCTCATCAGCGAAGGTGTCATCACACGGGACAGGCTCTCCACAATAGGCTACGGCGAGACAAACCCCGCAATGTATGAAGCAGCGCCTAAAGAGATTTACTCAAAAGCGGCAAAAGCAAACATGAGGGTTCTCTTTGAAGTAGTCGTGGAATAAGCGCACGAGGGTCCGGAAGGATGTCTTACATTGATCCGGATCCTCGCGCTTGACCATCATGGCCCGGAAAAGATTCCATATGCCAAAACAGGATGATAGCCATATAACACAGCTAGAGAATGGGGAATCATATCCATGGCAATTGACAAAAACATCCCGAATCACTCTGAGAGCAATTCCGGCTCACGGCTCTTCACGCTATTGTCTCGTCCATTTGCCACCGTTGGAAGATCAGCGATCAAGGTCGTCGATCATTTAGGCGCATCGGCCATTTTCCTCATCCTGGCATTGCTGAAGATCCTGCGACAAAAGCAGCTTCCCAAAATCATTCAGCAGATTTATTACATCGGGGCAAGGTCTGTAATGATTATCCTGCTTGTTGGCCTGTTCACCGGAATGGTTCTGGGGCTCCAGTCCTATTACGCCCTGGTCAAGGTCGGCGCTCAGGGAGCGCTCGGCACCCTGGTATCCCTGACACTGGTCAGGGAGTTGGGGCCCGTTCTTGCCGCCATCATGATCGCTGCCCGGGCAGGCTCTGCCATCAGCGCCGAAATAGGTATCCAGCGCATCTCCGAACAGATTGACGCGCTTTATACAATGCGTATCGACCCGATGAAATATCTTATCAGTCCGAGAATTGCCGCTGCTATTATCAGTTTTCCATTGCTCACCGCCCTGTTTGATCTCATCGGTATTATCGGCGGCTATATTTCCGGGGTGTTGATCATGGGGGCCAATGCCGGTACTTATTTTTATCGCGTTCAAGCCAGTCTGGACATGAAAGATGTTGGCGACGGTTTCGTTAAATCGATCGTTTTTGCCATCATTGTGGCCACCGTCTGTTGCTACCAGGGCTATTATGCCCACATGCGCACGGACAGCCATGGCGCCAAAGCCGTAGGACTTGCCACGACATCGGCCGTGGTGATCTCCTGCGTACTGATTCTGGTGTCGGATTACGTTGTGACCTCCCTGCTGCTATAGGAAATGCCATGAATATACCATTGATTGAATTCAAGGATGTCACAAAGCGATTTGGACCCAAAACGGTTCTCGAAGATGTGAACCTCAAGATCTACGAGGGGGAAGTCACGACGATCATCGGCTTGAGCGGCGGCGGCAAGAGTGTCCTCCTTAAACATATTATCGGCTTGATCAAACCCGATGCGGGAACCATTCTCTTCCGTGGCGTCCCCTTCGCCGAAATGAAAAAGAGTGAAATGGACGCCTCCTTTGCCCGAATGAGTTATATGTTTCAGGATAATGCACTTTTCGACTCCATGACCGTCTACGAAAATATTGCCCTGCCGCTTACGGAAACGACAATAATGAGTAAGCCCGAAATAGACCGGTTCGTCATGGCCAGAATCGAACAGACGGAATTGATCGACGCCGTCGACAAGTTTCCTGCTGAACTTTCCGGGGGAATGCAAAAACGGGTGGCCCTGGCGCGAGCTCTGGTCATCGATCCTCAGATAGTCCTTTTTGACGAACCGACCTCAGGACAGGATCCTGTCCGAAAAAATGCCATCCTGAGCATGATTGCCCAGTACCAGAGAAAATTCAATTTTACGGCGATTCTTGTCAGCCATGAGATTCCGGATGTGTATTTTGTCTCAAACCGTATCCTTGCCCTGTATGATCGAACAATCGTTTTCCAGGGCACGCCGGAGGACCTTGAAAACTTCGATCACCCTTTCAAGGATGAAGTCATTCACAGTCTGGAAGGGTTGCGGGATGAATTAACGGGGCTCCATTCCAGGCGGCAGTTCAACGTCATGTATCATGCGCAACTTTCGCACAAAAACGGCGGGGAAACCTATTCCGTGGTGGTTTTTACGCTGGATACACCCGATGCCGTTGCTGAGGGGCTGAGCTATGATGAGGCACAGCAGGCCATTCATTCCATGGGCATATACATTGATAAGCACTTCGGCACTATCGGCGGCTTTTCCACACGGCACAGTATCAATGAATTTGCAACGATCCTTCCCTATTCGTCGCTGTCTGAGGCCAAGGAAATTCTGAAGGATTTTATCAAGGATTTCCAAGAACAGGGATTTCGCAACATTCACCCAGTGGCTTACAGGGGGGCAGCATCCGGGAAATGTATAGAAATAAAGATCCGTGCCGGTATCGCTCAAGGCCAGCCCAGTGATGAAATAAGTGCCGTCATTGATTCCGCAAAAACCCAGCGAAGAGAAATGGGTCAGTTGCGATGTTCCACCAAAGGAGTAAACAGATGAAAAAATACACCATGGAAACCGCCGTAGGGTTTTTTCTTGTTATCGGACTTCTCTGTGTCGGGTTCATGACGGTAAAGCTTGGCCACATTAACTTTTTCGGTGACGATTCCTACTCCCTCTCCGCACGATTCACCATGGTTACGGGCCTTCGGGTCGGCAGTCTTGTGTATATATCAGGAATTGAGGTTGGCCGGGTGGAAGCACTTGCCATTGACCAGAAAGACCAGAAAGGTGTGGTGACGATGAGGGTTCAAAAGGATATTCATATCTATGATGATGCCATCGCTTCTATTAAAACGGAAGGATTGATCGGCGATATTGTTGGGAGTACGTGATATGTCCGGTTTGTAGCACACAATCTGTCCGGTTTGTTAAGATCACCTATGGAGGTGATCGATGCGACAGACGGAGATGCTACAGGAGATCCGGAGGATGCGATTTGAAGAGGTATATTCGG
>CAZYDG010000040.1:0-7187 GCA_964645835.1 uncultured Syntrophaceae bacterium | reverse complement strand
TGGCTTCGGTGTATTCTTTTTTCGATTGCGGACTCATATTCAACCTCCATAGAAATGGCGGTATTCGGTAATATCGAATTATGAGTCAACGATCCTTTTTATTCACCTCCTTCGGTAACATTTAATTTGAGGCAATTCGGTACTCAACTTCCTATTGACAAAAAAATCCCATTGTGATCTATAAGACCGCTTATTAACTTGATCATTCAGGAAAAGGTGGAACCACTATATGAAGAAAACGCTTAGATCGGGAAGCAATACCAAACGTAAGAGAACCCACGGTTTCATGGTGCGCATGGCCACGAAAAACGGTCGTCAGGTCCTTAATCGCAGACGGGCCAAGGGAAGAAAAAGACTTTCTGTTTGAGATCCATAACAGCCAAAGACAGATCAGCGGTGTAGGAGGGGGCTGATCTAAAAAAACATGGAAACCCAATCCTTTGGCAAAAATGAGCGGATTCGCTCGAAAAAAGACTATCTACGGATCTATAAACAGGGACGTCGGGGATATTCAGAGCATTTTACGTGGATCATACACAGGAACCCGGCGGGTATCAGAAGACTGGGTATAACTGCTGGGAAAAAGGTCGGCAATGCCGTTACGCGCAATAGGATCAAACGCCTGCTAAGAGAATTTTTTCGATTAAATAAATCGAGTCTTCCGGAGGGGCGCGATATCGTTATTATGGTGAGGCCTCGCATGGCATTTATGAGCTATAGCGATGTCCGCCGTGAGCTGGAAGGCTTGCTTATTGAAAAAACAGATGATTAATCCGCCGTTTACGCAATTCATGGGGAAATTCCTCATTCTGTGTGTGCGCGTTTATCAAACCTGCCTGTCTACCTTTTTCTTTGGACCCTGTTGCCGTTTTTACCCATCCTGCTCTGAGTATACCATCATCTCCATCCAGCGGTACGGACCTCTCAAAGGGTCTATTTCAGGGTTGCGGCGCATTTGCCGTTGCCATCCCTGGAATCCTGGTGGCTACGATCCCGTCAGATAAAAAATTGGAGGTCATTCATGGATAAAAGGACTTTTTTAGCAATTGTCCTTTCATTAGCGGTAATCGTCACATATCATCTATTTTTTTCAAAGCCGCCGGTAAAGCAACCGTTAACAGAACAAAAGACAACGGAACAAAAGACAATGGCCGCTGCTACGGCAGATTCCAAAGCGCAGGCCATTTCCCCTCCTGTCGCAGGCCAGGCTAATGCGCCGCAAATCGCCCAGCAGGCGGCGGCACCCGTCGTGGCCCCCGAGAAATTCGTTACTGTCGATACTCCTTTTTACACGGCCGTATTTACGACAAATGGAGGGGCATTGAAATCCTTTCGCTTGAAGGGTTATAGGAAAACGATCGACAAGAATTCCGACCTGATCGAAATGATCAATGTCCAGCCGGACATGCCGGCGCCACTGTCTGTTTCTTTTCCCGGCTCTTCCATCGATGTTCCCGTAGGAAGCGCCTTTGAGGCCAATGTGCAGGCTCTTGATCTGACAAAAGGCTCCGATACCAAGCAGTTGACATTTACACAGACTTTCCCCGGCCGGGTCAGGATCGAGAAGATTTATACGTTCTATCCGGGTAAATATGCCTTTGATCTTGAGGTCCGCATGTATAACCTTACTGCCGAACCCATCGGTGAGAGTAGCGGACTAAGCTGGTATGCTTATGTTGATCCCGCAGTGGAAACGGACAGTTATACTCATGAAGGCCCCGTCGCTTTTGTAAAGAAAGATGTTGAGCGTCCGGAAGTCAAAAAAATGGAAGCGGAAACAAGCATGGGACCCGGCGTCACCTGGGGCGGCTTTGAGAGCAAATATTTTATTTCCGCCATGATTCCTCAGAATCCTTCCCTGACAAGCATCGTCATGGCGAAGAACGCGACGAGTCACTTGGTTTCCGTAAGCCTCCGGGGGGCCAAGAACATCATTCCCGCCGGGCAGGCCGGCATCTTCAGTTACACCCTGTTCCTTGGCCCCAAGGATCACTCCATTCTCAAGGCCCAGGGAGCCCACCTGGAAGACGCCATCGATTTCGGATCGTGGCTGAAGTGGCTGGCTATGCCCATGCTCTTCGTCCTCAAATTCTTCAACCAGTATATCAACAACTACGGTCTTTCCATTATTCTCCTGACCGTGCTGATCAAAATCATTTTCTGGCCTCTGGGAAACAAGAGCTATGAGTCCATGAAGGAAATGCAGAAGCTGCAGCCCAAGATGCAGGAGATGCGTGAAAAATACAAAGATGACAAACAGCGCCTTTCCCAGGAAACGATGGCCCTCTACAAGGCCCATAAAGTGAACCCCCTGGGGGGGTGTCTGCCCATGGTGATCCAGATCCCCGTATTTTTCGGCCTCTACAAAACGCTGCTGTATGCGATTGAACTGCGTCATTCTCCTTTGTTCTGGTGGATTCAGGATTTGTCAGCGCCGGACACCTTATTCGGCCATGTTTACGGGTTTGCCGTCGGTCCCCTTCCAATCCTGATGGGCGCTACCATGTTTATTCAGCAGAAAATGACCCCAATGGGCGGCGATCCCATGCAGGCGAAGATCATGCTGTGGATGCCTGTCATCTTTACCGTTATGTTTCTGAACTTTCCGTCCGGGTTGGTTATCTACTGGTTATTTAACAATATTATCAGCATCGGCCAGCAGTACTATATAAACAAGCGGCATGCTTAACGATGAGGTGTTCCATGGATAAATGGATTGAGTTTGAAGGCAAAACCGTCGACGATGCTATTCAGAAGGCCTGTACGGCCTTCGATGTGCCTCGCGAGAAGCTGAGTATAGATGTTATTTCCGAAGGGACTTCGGGTTTTCTGGGCCTCGGGTCAAAGAAAGCCAAAATACGGGCCGAACTCATGGTTTTGGACATGCAAGAGGATGAGGCTGTTCCGACATTTGAGGTGAAAACAAATGCACCGGACGTTATAGAACCAGAGGTTCGCCCGGTTCCTGAGGCTCGCCCGGTTCCTGAGGTTCGCCCGGCTCCTGAGGTTCGCCCGGTTCCGGCTCCTGCCACGCGAGTTGAAAAGCCGGCTTCAAAGCCGGTTCATGCCGCTCCGGCACCTTCGGCACCTGCGGCGAGACCTGAGCCCAAGCCCGTTTCCGCTCCGGCGCTGACAGCGGCAGCCGAAAGCGACGAGGCCATGGGGCAAAAGGCAAAAGAGCTTTTAGAAGGGCTTCTGGAGCGTATGTCGATTCCAAGCCCTGTAACGGTGACGGAGACGAATGAATCGATTATCCTGAATATCCAAGGTGACGGCGACGGTTTGCTCATCGGGAAACGGGGGCAGAATCTCGATGCCATCCAGCATATAGTCAATAAGGTCGTCAATAAGGCCACTAGTGGCAAAAAGATGATCATCGTTGATACGGAGGCCTATCGCAAGCGGCGCGAAGAATCGCTTGTGACCCTGGCGGAGCGGTTGGGCCAGAAGGTGAAGAAAACCAGGAAGACCGTCACCGTCAGCAACATGAATGCCCATGACCGCCGGATCATCCATATGACCCTTCAAGGCGATACGGCACTGCTGACTAAAAGCCGCGGTGAAGGAGAATATCGCAAGATCATCATTATGCCCGCCAAACGGGAGCGGGAAGGGGGCCAGAACCGCAACAAGGCCGCCGCGGAGTGAACGGATCTACGGTAAAGACAGGCCATGCTTGAAGATACCATCGCCGCCATCGCAACACCGCCCGGTGTAGGGGGGATTGCGGTAGTCCGTGTCAGCGGCCCCCTTGCCGAATCGATTTTCCATAATCTTTTTCGGCCGAAAAGGCCCTCATCTATCCCGGAAAGTCACCATCTCTACCATGGCGACATCGTCTGCCCCGAATCAGGCTTGATCATCGATGAGGTATTGACGTGCCTCATGCGCGGGCCCAATTCCTATACAGGCGAAGATGTTCTTGAAATTCACGGCCATGGCGGCCACATTCTTCCCCAGAAGGTTCTTTCTGCTGTGATTCGCGCCGGAGCCCGCCCGGCGGCGGCAGGCGAATTTACCAGAAGAGCCTTTCTTAATGGCCGGATGGACCTTTCCCAGGCCGAAGCCGTTGCCGAGTTGATGACGGCCCAAACCGACCGGGGTATGGACATGGCTCTGGCCCACCTTAAGGGCGATCTCCGCCGTACAGCAGAAAAATGGATCGACGGCTTGACTGATTGCCTCGCCTACCTTGAAGCGGCGATCGAGTTTTCGGAAGACGGGATCGAAGATCCGTCATCTCATACGGCGATTGCCGAAAAACTCCGGAATACGGCCTTCGAACTTGGCCGTCTGGCATCCACTTTTGACATGGGGAAAATATTCCTTAGCGGTGTTCGTGTGGTCATTGCCGGACGGGCCAATGTAGGAAAATCGAGCCTGTTGAACCGTCTGCTCGGGGAAAAGCGGGCCATCGTAACGTCCGCGCCGGGAACGACGCGGGACTTTATCGAGGAACCGATGGACCTTTCGGGCATTGCCGTTCGTCTGACCGATACGGCGGGCATCCGGGAGACTAGCTGCGAAATCGAGCAGGCCGGTATCGATCTTGTGTGGGAGAAAGTTGACGCTGCCGATGCCGTATTGATCCTTCTGGACGGATCGGAACCCCTGAGAGATGAAGATCGTCAAATCCTGATTCGTTGTAAGTCCAAACCGGTTCTTGCCGTCGTGAACAAGGAAGATCTTCCCCGCGTCCTATGTGATAATGAAATAACGGTCTTTACGGACGGGCCGCCAGTTTGGATTTCCGCCAAATACGATATAGGGATCGATGCCCTGAAAGCGGCCCTTCATCGGCGGCTGGTGGGAGCCCCGCAAGCCGCTTCGGACAGCCCTGCCGTAACCATCACAAACCTTCGCCACCGCATAGCCATCGAAAAGGCGGAAGCACTCATATCCCAGGCTGCAGTTACTGTCGCCAGTGGCGTATCCTACGAACTTGCAGTCGCTGATATCCATGAGGCCGTTGACAGCCTGGGCGAAATCAGCGGACGGACTCTTACGGACGCCGTCCTCGACCGTATCTTCTCTACCTTCTGCATCGGCAAGTAATTCCAATTCAACAGGTTTTTGAAAAAATTCCTCTTCATTCCTGATTCATTTCCTGTCATTCCTGTGAAAACGGGAATCCAGGGGTTTGCAATAAGAGTAACAAGATTTATATTTATATCACTCCCATGAATCTTATCCCCATGTAGATGGGGAACGTGAATCTATTCTTTTAAGTTACAAATCAAATGTAGCTAACAGGAAATATCGCATACAATTCATTGCAACCTCATCTTATGTTATTTTGGGGAGCGCGTTGACTCGGCAGTGTAGCCTGCTTTTGCGATAGGGTTTTATCTAACTCTTTTTCTAATTCGTTGAACATGTTGTCAATAAGATGATTTGCACTAAAAAGTGTTTCAGCCCAAAATTTGGATTGAAGCACAATCTCGTTGGACATTGCATCGGTGACAAACATGTTGAACCTACGGCAAGTATAATGAATAACGTCCCAACGACAATTATAATTATAGTCTACAATCAGAGCTGCAATACCTTTGTCATCAACTACATCAAATCCCAATTTCAGCAAATTCTTTTTTACTGTTGATTTAATATTTGCCTCATCATTATAACCATATATGTACATCTTCTTGCTTTTGTCGATTAGGTCTGGTCTCTTTACTTCAGCGTTATTAAAGGCACATCCTGAACCCAAAAGAAGTATGAATGAGATTATAGATGAAAATAGGAAGTTAATCTGTTGCAATTCGCGTCCTGCTATTTCTTTAAATTGAGACCATAAATAAAAGCCTTTGCTTTTTCCTTAAAATGCCCATCTAACTCATTCGGTTTTCCTCTCTCGGAGTAAATTACACTAATAATATGTTTTTTGTTGTGAGGGTGAATGAATTTATAATACATTGTTTCCATTAAAAGATAGGGGGCATCGTCAAGTTGGTAGGCTCCATGATCTTCTACTAATGAATAGTGTGAAATGGAATAATCACCGAATTTGCTGTCGAACTGATATTCTTCTTTAACTATTTTATATCTATGAGGATCAGACCCAATTTTATTTTGCTTTTGAATAAAAGATTGAAAATCTTTTGGTGAATCAAAGGTTGCATCTGAAGGGACTTCTACAATTCTAGCATAAAGTGTATGCGTTCTTGATTTTTGGGGCAGCCCAAAAACCATATTGTATTGTCCAAGTTGATCTGATTCAACGAATAACCATCCTTCTCCTTCGGGTGAATATATCCTATAACCAGGACGTTCAAAGGGCATATTAGGTTGTTCAATTTTTACATAAGAAGGGGGAAAACAGCCAGATAATGCAAATAGCATAATCGTAATAATGGCGAGACGACAATTCTTCATACATTCTCCCTATGTTTCAGCTCAACATACGCGTTTTTACTTTTCTTCATTGACATAGGCAGTGATAGCAACCATTCTTTTTAGCTTTCATGGGGTCCTTCTCCCAGGTAAAACAACTATTTGGCTGACATCCTGAAATCCCACTTTATTATCACGAAGCGGACGGGCTAGCGATCATCACTGCCCAACAGCTCTTCATTTCCAAAACCGTAAGATGGTAAAGAAGCAAGATATCAAAAGAACTCGGGAAATATACTTCTTTATTTCAAGTTAAGATTTGCAAACAAACTAGCAGAGCTCAGTATAATAAACAATGCGGTGATGTCTGGTTTTATCTGTGAGAATCTGTCCTACATATCTCCCTGGTTATGCTTGGCATATAACGCACCGTTGCCATAAGAAAGAATTCCTCTTGAAATTCTCTCAAGACAGGAAGCGCTATCTGCATTGGCTCTTTGAGGCAAAGAAACGGTATGGGATTTCAGTATTGAATTATATTGTTACATCAAACCACATCCACTTGCTTGTGGTGGATACCGGAAAGGATGTCATCCCCAAAAGTATGCAGTTGGTGGCCGGAAGGACCGGTCAGGAGTACAACCGGAGGAAGGACCGCAAAGGGGCGTTTTGGGAAGATCGCTATCATGCAACGATCGTCCAGACGAACAGGCATTCCCCGCCACTTGCGGCGAATGAAATTTAACTCCAAGAGATGCCCCGTTGCTTGCTGACGGGGTCTTTTATTTGAAAGTGAGTCGTGCTTAATGAAGAAAATCACTCGCCGTGAATTCATTCGAGTTACATCAGACACA
>CAZYDG010000039.1:0-14319 GCA_964645835.1 uncultured Syntrophaceae bacterium | reverse complement strand
GCTTCGGTGTATTCTTTTTTCGATTGCGGACTCATATTCAACCTCCATAGAAATGGCGGTATTCGGTAATATCGAATTATGAGTCAACGATCCTTTTTATTCACCTCCTTCGGTAACATTTAATTTGAGGCAATTCGCCCCGAGATGAATGCTTTCAATAAACCGAGGGCTTCTTTATCATATAGCTCATCGGGAAGGTACCACTTGAGAACCACACTGGCATCAAGGACGACCCGGTTCACTTTCTTTCCTCCAACTGCCCCCGGGATTCTTGATAAATCTCGTCGGTCATTACGGAAGTTTTTCCATATAATTCGCGTGCTTCCATAATCTTCCGGTAGCCGTCCATTTTCAAAGTCCGATTATATTCGTCATAAGGCACGATAACGGCCACCGGCTGACCCCGACGCGTCACGATAATGCTTTCTTTTTTCTCCTGGGTTTCCTGGATCAGGCGGCTGAACCCTTTTTTCCCTTCGGCAATGCTGACTGTTGTGCTGTGCAATGGGATCTCCTTGATGACTATTTTAGATGACTATTTTAGATGACTATCTATAAAGTCATTTAATATAAATTGTCAATGGTCTTCTGCAAAATAGTCATATGCTGCTGTCAGAGCACTCCATCCAGCCCTTCAGCGACGGATGTTTTGCAGGCTCGGCAGGTTTTTGCGCCTCTGAACAGAGGGGCCCCGCATGAGGGGCAATGATAACGTTTGCATTCCGCCCTTGCCCATTCGACGCTTCCCTGTTCGTCTCCGTATTCCGCAACCTTGGCCCGCCATATCGGAATCGCCCGTTTCATCACCCTGATACCGGTTGCATAGCCGAAATTTTCGACCAGCGTGCACGGCCACTGATCGCATTGATGACATGAATAAAAACCTTTGGATTTAATACAACTTCTCAGTTCGCAGGAACTGCAATAACTATACAATAGCCTGGGAGGATCAGGTTGCATGCATCCGAGGCACGCCGTATCTTCCGGTTTGGTTCCATAGAGATTCCCCATGACGGACCTGAATTTTTCATTCTTGTCCCGTGTTGCGATATACACACCGCAAGCGCCGCAATACAGCCCGCAGGGTGCCATCAGTTCTCTATTCTTGAACTCTTCCTCTTTCCATTCGGCCATGGTTCTATCCTCCTTGCAATTATTTTATACTTTTTTAATGAAGAAGTGCCCGGATCTCATCTCCGTCTATCTTTTCCCTTTCCAGGAGCATCCGGGCTCCCGCGATGAGAATATCTTGCCTTCCTTTTAGAATTTCCCGGGCCTTTCCATACTCGGTATCGATGATCTCCTTGATTTCAGCATCGATTTTTTCTGCGGTCGCTTCGCTGTACTCTCCCCGCTCCCGCATACCGCCCAACTCCATAAAAGGTGAGCGTTTTTCTTCTGAAAAATAGACATTGCCGAGCTTTTCGCTCATGCCATATTCCTTGATCATGCTCCGGGCAATATCCGTGGCACGGGCCAGATCGTTGTGCGCCCCAGTCGATACATCGCCGAAAATGATCTCTTCCGCGGCCCGTCCGCCCAGCAGGGTGGCTATTCTGTTCATCAATTCCGTCTTGTGCATGAGATAACGATCTTCCGTGGGAAACTGCATCGTATAGCCCAACGCGGCAATGCCCCGGGGGATGATGGATATCTTCTGAACGGGGTCGGTACCGGGAAGCGAGAGGGCAACCAGGGCATGCCCCATTTCATGATAGGCAACGATTTCCCTTTCTTTGGCATTGATCAGGCGATTCTTTTTTTCCAGACCGGCAATGATCCGCTCTACAGCCTCTTCGAACTCCGCCATCTCGACAATCTCTTTGTCGTGCCGGACAGCGAGGAGGGCCGCTTCGTTAACCAGATTGGCGAGATCCGCCCCGACCATTCCCGGTGTCATATTGGCCAATCTTTCCACGTCCAGGTCGGCTGCCGGTTTGATGTTTTTGAGATGCACTTTGAGAATCTCTTCCCGCCCCTTCTTGTCGGGCCGGTCCACGAGGATGTGCCGGTCGAAGCGTCCCGCCCGGAGAAGGGCCGGATCAAGGATTTCAGGCCGATTGGTTGCCGCCATGAGGATAACCCCCACACGGGCGTCGAAACCGTCCATCTCCACCAGGAGTTGGTTCAGGGTCTGTTCCCGTTCGTCATGGCCGCCCATGGCGCCGAATCCTCTGGCCTTCCCCAGGGCGTCGAGTTCATCGATAAAGATGATGCAGGGGGCCTTCTGTTTGGCCTGTTCAAAAAGATCACGGACACGTGCCGCCCCCATGCCGACGAACATTTCCACAAATTCGGAGCCGCTCATGCTGAAAAATGGTACGCCGCTTTCCCCGGCCACGGCCTTGGCAAGAAGGGTTTTCCCCGTACCGGGAGGTCCGACGAGAAGAATGCCCTTAGGGATCTTTCCACCCAACGTTGTGAATTTTCCAGGCGTTTTCAGAAATTCGATGATTTCGACCAATTCCTGTTTCGCTTCATCGACTCCGGCCACATCGTTAAATGTCACATTCAGCTCGTTTTCCATGTATATCTTCGCCTTGTTTTTCCCGAGACTGAGGAAACCGGCCTGTTGGCTGCTGAAACGTTTCATGAAGAAGTACCAGATGCCGGCAAACAACAGAATCGGGAATACCCAGGATAAGATATCCTTCAGGAAGGTCGATTCGATTTCCCCCTTAAAGGTAACAGGATACTGTTGCAACATCGTCGAAAGATCCTGTTCTACACGAATCGTTTTAAAGGCCTTTGTTTCATCGGGTTTCCCGCCCTCCACCTTCATCTTGCCCTGGATTTGATTGGCTGAGATGGCGATTTCCGTTATCTTCCCAGTTTTCAAAAGATTCAGGAACTGACTGTAAGGAATGGTTTGGACGGCGAATATCGAGGCGATATAGCTCTGAGCGATGAGGACCAGCCACATGGCGACGAGGATATACCACAATGAGAATCGATGGTGCTTTTCCATGATGACTCCTTATCTTCGGGTTGAAAAATTGAAGTCCGTTCACCTGATCCGCTTTTAAATATCTGTTGTAAATATAGACGAATTGATCTTTTAATCAAAGAAAAATATATATTACCGGCGCTTTGCCTTAACAAGTTGTTGAAAACTCGATTTTGTGCAGGCTGTTCAAAAGCTTGTCCCGGACCTGATCCGGGATACCCAGATGCAAGGCGTGCAAAAGCTGAGGAATAATTCCGGTTCTTAATCAAAGAAGATATCAAGGCGGCAAGGAAGAGGCGACGCAGACGTATACAGAAATACTTCGAGAAGCCGATGACGAAGACAACGAAGATAGAGCTTTGATTCAGAATTGGAAAGGCGTACATAGAAGTACGACGATGCAGCCTGCCCCGGCGAAGGCCGGGGAAGCTTGCAGCACAACGCAGCAGATGGCTGTTTTTCAACAGCCTGGTGTAATGAAAGGACCATACCATGCATACCTTCAAGAAAGCGGCCTCGAGGATCTTTGAAGAAGCCCGCACTACCGGTCGTCTGATCACAGGCTCTAGTCTCGATGATCTCAAACGTTTGGCCGTGAACCAGGAGGGGGTCATCCAATCACAACTCGGTTCCATCGCGGCAGATTCGGAACCCATGAACAGATCGGCGCCGCATACGAAAAACAGTGCCGACCACCCCTTCGGGGAAGCCGAAGAAGCACTGGCCCGGCAAGCCATGGAAATCATGGCCAATAAACGGATTATCGCTCTCGATACTCTTATCGGCGACGGCGTCGATGGTGTGACGGCCCGGTTTCTCATTCCCGAACAATATGCCCAGATCGCCTACGGCCTCAAACTGCTCTTCGACGGCCCGGCGCCACGGGAGGTCGAAGACCCGACGTACACTATTATCTACTTTACCGATGGGGCCTTCGAAACCAATAAATCGAAGCGGCTCGTCGACAAGGATATTACCGTCCGCCTGTATATGGGAGAACGGCGTGGTGAACAAGTCAAGATCTGCCGCAACACCATCTATCTCGGCGAGGGTAAGAAAGGGGTTTTTCAGTTCGAGGATTGGCGGGTCAAAACCATCGATAAAACGGGGATTTTCCTCCATGCGGGAGCCCGGCGGGACCATTTGTGGATCTATGATGAGAACACAGGACGGCCGGAACTCAAAGAGATGATCACAGCTGTTTCGGGCCTGACGGCAACGGGGAAGACAACGACTTTATGTCGTAAGTTCGCCAAGCTGCCCAAAGAAGCTTCGGAGATGATCGGCGATGACGGCGGGGCGCTGGATTTTGGCGGCGGTTATGCCGCCTTTGAAATGGGCGGGCTATATGTCAAGACGGAAGGCCTCGATGAAAGCCAGCCGGAGATCCTCCGGGCCGTTGAATCACGGGATGCCTTTTTGGAAAATGTGGCCATGAGCACCTATCCCTATATCCCCGATTTCAGGGATGTGAGAAAGACGGGCAACGGCAGGGCTGTCGTCACCCGCAGCAATATCGAGATTGCATCGAAAGGTCTCCGGGCAGCGAAGATCAATTATATCGTCATCCTGACCCGTAACCCCCTCGTCAATGTCATCAGCCGCCTGACGCCGGAACAGGCGACAATGCAGTTCATCTACGGCGAATCTATCGAGAGTACGGGAGGCAATCCCGAAGAAGCGGGGAAGTTCATGCGGGTCTTCTTTCTCGATCCTTTTATCGCCGGAGACCGGCTGGAACACGCTATGATCTTTTATGACATTATAAAGCAAAACGAAATTCCCTGCTTCCTCGCCAACACGGGGACCATCGGCCCCCAGGACCGGAAAGTGACCCTGCGCCAATCCCTTGCGGCATACAACGACCTTGTCCGGGGTCAATTGCGCTTTAGTTATGACCGGGATTTCCTGGGGTATCACCATCCCATCAAGTGCGATCGTGCCAACCTGGACATGATGAATGCCGAGCAGTTTTTCCCGGACAAGGATTTGGCCCGCAGGCGGGTGGAAGATTTTTTCCGGGGACGCAGGCAATATCTGGAAACGTTTGAGGGAAAATATGGCCCCATCCCAAAAACCATCCGGGAATCTTTGCCTTACGCCTGGGAGAATGCCGGACCCAATGCTCATGAAAAAATCATCACCGAAGAATAATATCATTTTTACTAATATTATCCTCCTTTAGTAAGGGGACTCTGTGTCACAATGCCAAATAGAGTAAGTAGAGTGACCAAAGCAATCTCAACAGATTGCCACGTCGGCCAAGGGCCTCCTCGCAATGACAAAAACTGGGTTATGACACAGTCTCAGTGGGGCTGGGGGGATTTAAGATCCAATTATAAAAAAATTACCCTGAATCCCCCTTTTCCAAAGAGGGGGCTTTTTCTCGGGGCCGTTTTACTGATCTATCTCATACTAGCGCCGCAGGTAAATGCCCAGACACCCATAACGGGGAAAACACCGGTGTACCGTTACCAGGTGATCCGGACCTATCCCCATGACCGTCAGGCGTTTACCCAGGGTCTTGTCTTTATCGACGGTGCACTCTATGAGGGGACAGGGCTTCATGGCCGGTCGTCGTTGCGGAAAGTTGATCTGGCCACGGGGCGCATCTTGAAACAGATCGATCTTTCACCGGCTTATTTCGGCGAAGGAATTACGATTTTCGGCGACCGTATTATCCAAATCACCTGGCAATCCCAAACGGGTTTCGTCTACGACAAAAAATCCTTCCGCCTTTTGAGGCAATTTCATTACCCTCATGAAGGTTGGGGGATAACACATGACGGAAAACGGCTTCTGATAAGCGATGGGACGTCGGTAATCCATTGTCTTTCCCCGAAAGATTTCCATGAAACGGGCCGCCTGGAAGTCCGCGACGACCGGGGTCCCGTTACGGGCCTCAACGAATTGGAGTACGTGAAAGGGGAGCTTTACGCCAATATCTGGCAGACCGACCTTGTCGCTATAATTAACCCCCGGACTGGCCGGGTCAAGGCCTGGCTAAACCTGGAAGGACTCCTGCGAAAGGAAGATGCCCTGGTCGCCGATGTGATGAACGGCATCGCCTACGACGCTGCAAAGGATCGCTTGTTCGTGACGGGAAAACTGTGGCCGAAGCTCTTTGAGATCAAGGTGATTAAAAAATAAGGCAAAGTGCGCGATTTTAGATCGATACCTTTCCCTTTTCCTTAAGGCAATTCCCAGGCCTTTCTTTCACGCTCATAGACACTGTCGGGAAGCTGGATCAGAACGGGGTGGGCCTGGGGGCTGAGCCAATAGAGGAGTGCCTCCAGATTGTCTGCCGCCATGGCCGTGCAGCCAGACGTCCCCTTGCCGGGACCGGCCCAGATGTGCATGAAAATGCAGGAGCCTTTACCGGGGACGACCGGATTTGCGTTGTGATCCACGACGATGCCCAGACGGTATTGATCGTCTTTGCGCAGCATATCTTCAGAGCTTTTCCAGTCTGCTCTTGTCTGCTTCATATCAACGATGCGATTGTAGTGGGTTGAAGCCGCGTCATCGATGCACAGAAAATCGGGTGTCGCCTGAAGATAGGGCAAGCGGACCCGATTCAGAGCAGCGGGCGGCGCATAGCCGAAGGCGGCGCTCAGGCGGAAAATCCCTGCTGGGGCCTTGCCGTCCCCTTCTTTCTTGACCGGCTCACCTTCCGGAGACGAAGGGTGAAGCCCCAGTCCCCAACCGAGGCCTTTTCTGCCGATTACTAAGGGTATTTTCTCTCCCACTTTTGTCCATGGCCGGTCCGTTTCTCTTCGTTCATAGCATTGGAGGGTTGCCGATGAATTGTTCCAATTGCTTGACGTGACAACAATAGCCTGACGGGAACCTGCGAAAGCAGGCGGACCGGCCGTTTTTTCCGCCTGGACGTATGTCGCGAACAGGGGAATCAATAGACTTAAAAAAGTAATTTTTATAAGAAGGTCATCTATCATAAAGTTCCCCATGGGGTTTTATTTTGTCTTTTCCACAGCCCACCTGTCGTAGCGCAAGAGGAGCAGCAGGGCAGGGACGGCGGCGGCAGTGCATATGGCGAAAAACCAGATCCAGCCCGTCGCGGCGGCAAGATAACCAGTAGGCGCCCCTGTAATATAACGACTGACGGCCATGAGACTGCTCAGGAGGGCATACTGGGTTGCAGTAAATTTAGTATTGCACAGGCCCATCAGCAGAGCAATGTAGGCGGCCGTCCCCATGCCGCCGCAGAAGTTCTCCACACCGATGACGAGGCTTAAGGCCCAAAGCTGGCGGCCCGTAAATTCCAGAAGGATAAAGACGAAGATTGAAACACCCTGAAAAATGCCGAAGACCAGTAGCGACCGCTTCAGGGACCACCGGGACATCAAGGCGCCGCCGAGTAGGGTTCCTGCAATAGTGGCCGCCATACCGAATCCTTTGAAGATGGCCCCCAATTCAGTGCGCGTAAAACCGATGTGCTGGAGAATATACGGCGTGGTCATCTGAGCGGCTGCGACATCACCGATTTTATAGAGAATAACGAACAAGAGAATCTCCAGGGCGCCGGGCCTCTTGAAAAACTCAACGAAAGGCAAAACGACGGCATCCATCAGCGTCTTCGGCGCCATGGACACCGTTTGTCCTGAACCTGCCGCCGCCGGTTCAGGGGCAAGGAGTGTGGCGATCAAGCCCAGAGCCATCATGAGCCCCATGATAATATAGACCACATGCCAAGGCAGGCGGTCCGACATAATCAGGGCCGCCGCGCCGCTGACCAGAATGGCGATCCGGTATCCCATAATCCAGACGCCGGAGCCGGCGCCCCGTTCTTCCGGCGAGAGGAGCTCCGTTCGGTAAGCGTCAAGGACGATATCCTGGCTGGCGCTGAGGAAGGCAATGGCCAAGGCCAGGGCTGCCGTAAGCCAGGGTTGGGAAGCGGGATTAAAAAATCCTATAAAAGAGATCGTTGCCATGAGGGACAATTGAGTAATGACGATCCATCCACGCCTCCTGCCGAGAAAAGGGGGGACGAAACGGTCCATCAGGGGAGACCAGACAAACTTGAAGGCGTAAGGGAGCCCAACAAGGGCAAATATACCGATAGTCTTTAAATCGACACCTTCAGAAACCATCCAGGCCGAAAGGGTGGAGCCCGTCAGGGCCAGGGGCATGCCCGATGAGAAACCCAGCACGAGCATAAGGAGCATGCGACGGCTGAGGTAAATCCTGAAGAGGGCCAAGGGGTTATTGATCGATGTCATCGGCTGAGTTTCGCTCCGACAAGAGAACCCCATCCCCCACCTAACCTCCCCCTTGAAGGGGGAGGAACCAAATATTTCCTGTCCTGATCTATATTGGGGAAACTCTCAAATAATATTCTTCCCTCCCCTTCAGAGGGAGAGACTTTATCTTCAAATTCTCCATAGATAAGCTTGCCAAATCTCTCTAACCATCGAAATGAAGGCCTCCAAATTCTTCCCTCCCCTTCAGGGGGAGGGTTAGGGTGGGGGTGAGGTAAGAGCATTTTTCGCTGGATTCGCGATCCACCCAAGAAGGAACAATTCTTTTTCATGCAGGCTCTTTATGTCTTTTCGCCGCCTTTACCAAGGCTTGAAAGAGATGACGCTCGGGCTCCTCATCCTGCATCCGTTCCGGGTGCCATTGGACTCCGAGGACAAAACGCCCCGCTCGGGCCCAGGCAGAACCTTCCGCCGGTTCGATGGCCTCCACTATTCCATCTTCCGTCCAAGCCGAAACTGTAAGGCCATTGCCGGGATGCAGTGGGTGAACGGCCTGGTGATGAAAGGAGTTTGTGTCAATCCGGTCCGTCATTCCATCCGTCAATATCCGGGTGATAAGACTCCCCGGTGTCATGATCACGACATGGCGAAATGTTTTGTGATCGTCTTCGGGACGTTCCCGTTTGGCGTGAGGGATGGGTACACGACTGTCCGGCGTCGGCCAGTCCATCTTTATATCCTGGACCAGGGAGCCCCCACGGGCGATAGCGATGAGTTGCTGGCCACCGCAAATACCTAAAACGGGCAGGTCTGTTTTATCCAGGATCCATTTGGCCAGGGACACATCAAAGCGGTCCCGCCGTTCAGGCATCAATTCCGCAGCCGGCTGGGGATGGCCGCCATAGTGTCTCGGGTGGTAGTCGTCGCCGCCGGTAAAGATAAAACCGTCAATAAAAGACATCCATTGGGCGATGACGGAGAGGTCTTCACAAGGAGGAACACAAACAGGAAGACCGCCGGCGGCCATTACTGCATCCACATAGAACAAAGGCACCTGGATTTCCCACCGGTCTTCATCTTTAACGGCCTCAAGGGACATATTGAGACCGATGACAGGGCGTTTTTCCATGGCTTTTCGCTACTTCAGTCTCCAAAGCTGGTTGTCGCCGCCATGGCATGACCACTGGTAAACATTGTCGCCATTTCCCTTGCCCGCGCCGGCCACATCGAGACACTTGCTGCTGTGTTTGGCCGTCACCATATAGTATCCCTGACCCTGGGGGATGAACTGCCAGAGCTGGTTATCGCCGCCATGACAATCCCATTGATAGACATTGGCCCCATCTGCCGTGCTGGGACCCGTAACGTCGAGACATTTGCCGCTATGTTTGGCGATCACAAGAAAATAGCCGCCGCCCTTGTCCGTGAGTGTCCATTGCTGATTCGGGCCGCCATGACAATCCCATTGCTGGGCATTGGCAGCGTTTTGCATGCCCACACCGGCGATATCAAGGCACCGGCCGCTGTGCTTGGCCTTTATTTCATAGGTGCGGCCGGAAGAGATGGCCGGAAAATTTGTAGCCGTTGTCCGCGATGTTCCGCCGGAAAATTCGATACGTGAAACACTTCCGAGATCGACGTTTTGCGTTTGGCCGTTTTTAAAATAGATAACCATGGTGTCTCCCGCCTGAACAACAGCCGTCAGGCACAGAGTTGCCAAAAAGACGAGCGATGCAAAAAAACAAATCTTTTTCATAAAGGGCCTCCTTTCGGAAAGAATTCATAGTTATCATCCATGTGGTCATACCGCGACGTATTCATGGAAACCAAGCGTCTCTATTGACGGCATCCTAGCCGTTATCTTATTCTTCATTCGTTTTTTCATCATCTGGCGAGTCGTCCATTAACTGGGCATCTTCACATATCCAAAGGGCAAGAGCGGCGAAGGTCGTCTCCGGAAATGTCTTCTTCCAGGCCTCCGGCTCCGTTGTCTTTCCCAAAACCTTGCCGGTTTTATCATAATCGACGGTGTTCAGGGTCCTATGTCTGCTGCCGGCACAATCAAGCTCGACCGCAGATAGGGTATGGGCATATTTATCATATCCCTCAATGGACCGTCCCTCCTCCAAGCGGAGATCCTGGATAAATTCCCGGTAGTCTTTCGTTTTGGCGACGATTTTATAGCGGACCCGGAAATGGGTCGGCATGCCCGTCACTTCGGCAATGCTCGCCGTATCGATATAGGTGGTGTAACCGGGCATATCTCTCAGCAACTGCCATTCCGTATCCTTTGCTGCCCAATTCGCTGCAGGAAAAAAGAAGGTCAATAAGAGAAAGACCATAAGGGCGCATGGCCTGCCGAAGCCGGGAGATAATGTGGTCACGGGAATACCGTCTCGTATCGGTTCCGGAAACCATCCTTGCCGGCGGCAAGGATCAACGTCAACGGCATCGCCTGCCGTCCCAGGGCCAGCATCTTGTCTGCAACTTGCCGGATATCCCACTGGGCGTGGACATCGGACCGTAGACGGCTGATATGATAAAGTTCGCGGGCATTGACCTTGAAAGCCACCCGCCTGCGGTGGGCATTCGTCAGGATATAGGCGGCACAGGGGGCGGCGGCCTTTTTTATGCGCTCATACATGGCCTCCGATTGGGCCATAACATCCATGAACGGTTTTTCCATACCTATGGTGGTCATGACGGACGGCATCGTGACACCCAGGGTAGGATCGTAATCCTGGCCGGTCAGGGTGGACATACGGTGACGCTTTAATTGGGCAAAACAGCTGGCGCTGATAGTGAGCTCAAAAAGGAGATCGATATGTTCGAATTCCCGAAGGACCTGGTCATAGGCCTGAATATGCCGAAGAGCAGTCTTGACGAATCCTTCTCTTTCTTTTTCGGTCATGGTGGATGCCATCTTGAGGCAATCGGTCAGACACCGGTTTGTAGAGGAATGGAGAAGGAAGGCCACAATGCGGTTGTCGGCATCGGGACTGGCCCAGACGAGGCGGACATCTTCATCTTCATCTTTTGAAAGGGTGGGCTGCGTAAGTTCGGCCGCCGCATCTTTCAGGGTTTGACGGGTCAGCCGGTCATAGCTGGTGGCTTCCGTGTAACGGATCAGGGAAGGCGCCACATGACGGGTCGCCTTGAAAAGCGCCTGGCTGAAAGACTGGGCCTCCGTCAGGGGCAGGGCGGCCAGGCGGCGAAGCATGAGTTCGAGATTCCGGGCATTGATCGTCATGCCGAGCTGGGTCTCCGTCGCCAGGGCGATTGCATAACGGGCATCCTCCTTGGCCCACCCCTCCAGGGTAGATCGCATGGCCGGATCGGCAGCCAGATCCTGATGCTGTTTGAAGATGTACGGCCTCAGCTTTTCATAGCATTCCTGATAAAAACGGTTCTGCACGCGAATCGTATCCATGTAGGGGGCTTCAAGACCCACAACCCGAATCTCCTCCGGGAGAACAGCATCGTCTTTGAACAAGACATACCGCTGGGACTTTTCCGTATAGGAACAAAGGCGGAATTTCTCGATTTCTTCTACGAGAAGGCGGGAAACACCCAGGATATCTATATTGAAGACGGCATGTTCGGCAATGGAACTGTGGCCCATCCCGAAGACGATATTTTGGTTGGACTGGCGGGCCTTGTCCACTTCGGCACGGGCGCCTGCCCGCAGCTCGTCTACGGGCTTTGGGCTCCGGCTGATCCGGGCGTAAGCGGCAGCGATTGTCTCCGGCGTGAGAATGTCCATATCGGGGAGGGCATCCTCGATATCCTGGATGAGGTCGTAATCGATATTGTATCCTGCAAGAATCACTTTCATGACAGCGATCCTAGCTGAAACGGAAAACCTTTTCAAGGGAATTCAAGGGCATGAGGATAAATGAATTGACAGTGCATTTGCAGATCAGGAAAAAGATGGTATATAAAATAGCTATGGATAACCAACATCGCAAAGAGTGTGTCGCGACTCTGTCCGTTGCTTCCAATATTCTTCTCATGGGGATGAAACTAGCCGTGGGGCTCTTTATCGGCTCCGTGTCCATCATCTCGGAGGCAATCCATTCCGGGGTGGACCTCCTTGCCGCCATCATCGCCCTCTTTTCCGTTAAGACTTCAAGTCTTCCGGCGGATCGGCGGCATGCCTTCGGCCACGGCAAGATCGAGAATATGTCGGGAACAATCGAGGCCCTTCTCATTTTTCTCGCCGCCGGCTGGATAATTTTCGAGGCTATCAAAAAGCTACAGAATCCCGAACCGATGGATCATATCGGTTGGGGTGTCGTGGTGATGTTCACGTCGTCGATGGTCAATATCATCGTATCCCAGCAGCTCTTTAAGATTGGCAGGGAAACTGATTCCATTGCCCTTCAGGCCGATGCCTGGCATTTGCGGACGGACGTTTATACCTCGGCTGGCGTTATGGTGAGTCTGGCCATCCTTTGGCTGGCCTCGCAGCTGATGCCTGACAGGTCTTGGCACTGGCTGGACCCTGTGGCGGCCATCGGCGTCGCATTGCTGATTTTCAAGGCAGCGTACGATCTTACAGTTCAGTCCGGGAGGGATTTGCTGGATGCCCGCCTGCCAAAGGAAGAAGAGGATTGGGTCATTCAACGGATCACAGGATACCGGCCGGTGATCCATGGATTTCATAATCTGCGGACCAGCAAGGCAGGCCCTTTCCGCTTCATGGAGTTCCATCTCAAAATGGACCCGACGATGACGGTCCAATCTTCACATGATATTACGGAAGATCTTACTTCTATCATTGAAAAGCAATATCCGGGAACCAGCGTGACTATCCATGTTGAGCCCTGTGACGGAAAATGCGACAATCATTGCCTTGTCGGCTGCCTTCTGCCTGCAGAAACGCGCTGCGCAATCCAGCATAAAAACGGCCGGTCCGAATCCTGACCCGTTACGGTTGGAGCAGCTTGAAGCCCGTGGCCATATCCAGTCTGCGGACACCGGTGCTGTCAGCCAGTTCAAAAACGATAACCTCCATGACATGCAAAACCTTCACCCCCGTCCGGCCGCAACCCGTCACCGTATCCCCTTTCCGGCCACAGGCCATATGGATGTGAAGGATGGGATGCCCCTCGTCATCGGGAAAAAGAGTGCCGACACCAGCAACTTCGTGGACATTATCCAGCGTGACCTCAAGGGGGATAATGGGCGTCGCCCGACCCTCTTCAGGCCCCACGACAAGGCAGCTGCCCCTATCGGCCCCACCCAGAATAACAAGGGTCGCCGCATTGATGGCTTGTTCACGGGCAAAGGTTTCTATAACTTCGTGGACGATCTCGCCGTCTTCAAGACGAATGACAAAGATACGTCCCGGTTTGGCTTGGGAATATTTCATGACGTATAACCTCCTGAAGAATCAATGTTATTTAATAGCATCAACTTTCCCCTGGTGGCAATAAAACAAATATCCCTCAATCCTCCACCGAAACCCGAAAACTGTTTATTGACATCTGACCAAGAGCAGCGAGGTATTGGTCCGGAGGTGAATTGGATTTTTCCTAACTCCCATCAGTGATGTCATCTGCAGCATGCAAAAACGGGAAAAATCTCTGAGCCGTAAGGCCAATGCCCCGCTCCTCTCCTCTTTGGTTATCACTATGGAATATCTGCCAAACAAGTACTCTCATAACAAAAGACCCTCGCCGGAATTTTTCCCGACGAGGGTCTTAATGCAACGAAGCCGTAATGCCATCGTGTCGCTAAGCTGTAGTCAGCTTATTATTATTGTTTGGTCTTTTCAGTTCAATTCTCGCTCTTTTTTAACGGGGTGCCTTTATCACCACCAAGATGAAGTTTATTCCTGTTATCCACCAGTGACTTGACTCAAATGAGGTCATCACGGCTTCCCGACTTTATTGTAACGTTTAGGCAGACGGGACGTTTTTCACGCCCCATTCATCTCCCGACAATTTCATCATGGAGATTTGATCTTAGTTTAACGTTTTTCTTTCCAAAGTCAAGAGTATTTCTTTTTATTGTTGGGAGTACGTGATATGTCCGGTTTGTAGCACACAATCTGTCCGGTTTGTTAAGATCACCTATGGAGGTGATCGATGCGACAGACGGAGATGCTACAGGAGATCCGGAGGATGCGATTTGAAGAGGTATATTCGG
>CAZYDG010000038.1:0-11772 GCA_964645835.1 uncultured Syntrophaceae bacterium | reverse complement strand
TGGCTTCGGTGTATTCTTTTTTCGATTGCGGACTCATATTCAACCTCCATAGAAATGGCGGTATTCGGTAATATCGAATTATGAGTCAACGATCCTTTTTATTCACCTCCTTCGGTAACATTTAATTTGAGGCAATTCGCGGACAATTTCTAAGTTGATATAAAATGGCATTTGATTTATATTTTACGCTATATTTGTCAGTAAGCATGGGAGGTCACAAAAATGCGAAAACGTCTAATGAAGAGAAGCGGAACATGGGTCATATTAATAGCAGCCATGGCAGCAGTTATCGGTTTGAGTGGATGCGGCAAGAGCTACTGGTATTCGACAACGAAAGATGCAGCGTCGTTTCAACAAGACCACTTCCAATGCGAAGCGGATGCAGCTACATATAGTTCTAATATGGGACAAGCCGGTAAAAAATCTGTTGTCGAAAAGCGGATGGCTGACTGCATGAAGCTGCGCGGCTATGGGCAGGCGGAAGAAGGCGACATACCCAAAAGGGCTGTTAAGTTTGAATAACGGCTATCGTGACTTCCCGTTTTGATGGATGTATAGAATGGACTGCATTCTGATCCGCGGTGATCATATTACACAATATAATTAATAAAGTCGGGGGAATTTATGAAAAGAAAAACCGGAATGATCATGGCCATCGTGCTTGGAATCGCTCTTGCCGCATCGGCAGCAATGGCAAAAGACGTGAAACACTCGGGCTTCCTGGATGGCTATTATGACAAACTGCAACCCGGACCCAAAGACGGGGCCAAGGAACGATGGCTAAAACCGGGCGTTGATTATGCAAAATACAAGAAGGTGATGATCGACAGCGTCATCTTCTACTACGCCGACAAGTCGGAAGACAAAGGGATCGACGGGAATGAAATGAAAGAACTCTCCGATGCCTTCAATCTGGAATTTGTGAATGCCATGAAGGATGGATATAGCATCGTCGCCGAGCCTGGCCCCGATGTTCTGCGTCTGAGAACGGCCATTACCAATATCAAAAAGAGCAAACCCGTTAGAAGCGCCATTTCGTCCGTTGTCCCCGTGAGTCTCGGCATCAGCATCGTCAAGAAGGGCGCAACGAGTTCATGGACTGGTTCCGGCTCCATATCTGCTGAATTTATGATGGTGGACAGTGTAACCGGTGAGGTCGTTGCCGCCGGCGTTGATGAACGGACCGCCGGATTTACTGAACGGTTTTCCCAACTGGGATCGGCCAAGGAAGCTTTCAAATTCTGGGCACAGCGGATCAGGACTGTCATGGACAAGATCAAGCCTCTGGACAACTTGAGAGCGGAAGAACCAAAAGAGAAATAATAATGAAGGGGCTCTGCCGTAGCGAACGAGCGGATCGGGCGTGAAAATCAGCGAATCTATGTCTGGAATGGGCATTCGATCCAAGTTATGGGCGGTCGGGGTTCTTATCCTGTGTTTTTTTCTGACTCAGGGTTGCACTTATGTCAAGTACCCCTTGAATAAGCCTCCTGCGCAATACAATCCCGGCTCCGGCTATATTGCCCAGAATATGAAAAAGCCGGGAAATTCGGACAAGCTCCTGGTCATTCTGTCTTTTTCCGGCGGTGGAACACGGGCGGCGGCCTTTTCATATGGTGTTCTGGAAGAGTTGAATGCAACGGAAATTACCTATGACGGGCAAAAGCGCCGGCTTGTAGACGAGGTGGACCTCATATCCGGCGTATCCGGCGGCAGTTTCACGGCAGCTTATTACGGTCTGTTCGGCAACCGTATCTTTACCGATTTCGAACCCCGCTTCCTCAAAAAGAATATCCAGTCAAGCCTGACGGCCAGGATCATTCTGAATCCCAGCAACTGGCTGCGCCTGGCATCGCCCTACTTTGACCGTAGCGATCTGGCCGCAGAGTATTATGATGAGAATGTCTTCGAAGGCGGAACCTTCGGCGACATGTTAAAGCGCAAGGGGCCTATGGTGTTCATCAATGCCACCGACATGTCTCTGGGTACACGTTTAACCTTCCAGCAGACCCTCTTCAACGCCATCTGTTCCGATCTCTCATCGTATTCCGTGGCAAGGGCATGCGCCGCCTCGTCAGCAGTGCCCGGCATCTTGACGCCCATCACCCTGAAAAATTATTCGGGGATCTGCGGCTACAAGGTCCCGCCGGAATACGAAAAGCATCCCCCCAGTTATCGCCAGAAGGAAATGAGGGAAAATTTGACGATCCTCCTTGACAGCAAGGAAAAACCCTACTTTCACCTCATCGACGGCGGTGTAGCCGACAACCTGGGCCTCCGTGCCGTTGAAGAGGCCGTTGACGCTATGGGCAACTTTTGGACCGCCATGAAAATTCTTCGATCGGAAAATGTCCGAAAGGTCGTCTTTATTGTCGTCAATGCGGAAACCAAGATTGAATCCAAATGGGACAAGCTGGAAATCGTACCACCCCTCATGGCTATAGTTTCGAATTATTCGTCCATTGCCATCATCCGGTACAATCGGGAAACCATGGCTCTTCTGCAGGAGAGTTTTATGCGCTGGACCAACGACATCCGGACGGGAAGATGTCCTCCAGGCGAGGTTTCAACAGTGTCGGGCACCTGCGGTGATATTGAATTCTACCTCATGGATGTTAAATTTGATCAGCATAAAGACCCCGCAGAACGGGAGTACCTGGGCAAGCTGCCCACATCCTTCCGCTTAAGCGATGAGGCCGTAGACCGGCTGAAGAAGGCCGCCCGCAGCATTCTGACGGAATCAACAGACTATCAGCGTTTGATTCGAGACCTCAACAAACCGGATATGAATAACCCGAATTAGTCAGCAGGCTGTTGAAAAACTCGATTTGGGGCTGGCTGTTCAAAAATGCCCATATGCAAGGCGCGCAAAAGCTGAGGAATGAGTCGTACATAGAAGTACGTCGATTGACGAAGCATGCGGTGCAACGCAGCAGATGGACTTTTTTCAACAGCCAGCCAAGTTTTCAGTGTTCGGTCACATAAATCCCTGGAGCATCCTCCAGAGGCGGATAGTTATTACATCCAATGTGTGGCGGTCCGGTCATCGGCATGCTTCGATATTTCATCCATTCTACCCAATCGCCCCACCAGGACCCGTGCGACTCGACCTGACTGCTTAACCACACTTCGGGTTGGGTCTCTTCCTGAAAATTACCGGCCCAGTATTTTCGCCGGGAATAAGGCGAAGGTGGATTGATGATGCCCGTGATATGACCTTCACTGGATAAAACGTATTTGACGGAACCTGAGACCAGGCGACAGGTCTGAAAAGTACTGCGCCATGGGCAGATATGATCCATTTGTGTTCCTACCACATAAAGCGGCTGGGTGACTCGATTCATATCTATGGGCCTCTTGGACATGACCATCCGGTCGCTTTTTGCCAGACTATTGTTCAGGTAAAATTCGCGCAGATAGAAAGAACACATCGCCTGCGGCAGGTTCGTGCCGTCGGAGTTCCAGAAGAGCATATCCGATTTTGGCGGAGAGCCACCGTAGAGGTAATTATGAACAAAGTTTCGCCAGATGAGATTGTCCGCTCCCAATAATCGAAATGTCAAGCCGATTAATTTCTTATCGAGGACCCCTGTGATTTCCATCATTTGTTCAACGGTTTCGACAACATTGCGGTTTATCAGAACGCCCAGTTCACCGGGTTCAGCAAAATCAACCAAGGCAGAAAACAGGGTCCAATCGACAACAGGGAATGCCGCCTTTTCTTTTCCCGACCGGTTCAGCCATGCCATGAGAACGGCCAGGGCCGTTCCCCCTATACAGTAACCTGCCGCATGGACCTGTGGAACCCCGCTTATAAGCATTGCCACATCAATAGCCTTAAGTATGCCTTTAAATATGTAATCTTCGAAGGTGACGTGACGCATTTCTCCGGAAGGATTCTTCCAGCTGATGATAAATACTGTGAAACCCTGATCTCTCAGATATCTCACAAGGCTGGATTCCGGCGTCAGATCGAAGATGTAATATTTATTTATCCAAGGTGGTATCAGGACAATGGGAACGGCATAGGTTTTTTCTGTGGAGGGCTTGTATTGAATAAGCTCTATCAAGTCATTACGGAAGATAATCTTGCCCGGTGTTGACGCAATATTATCACCAACCTTGAAGACCGACTCATCAACGATTCTGGTCAGAAAGTCCCTTTGAAAAGCATCATCCAGCCAGTTCAATGATCCTTTGATGAGGGTTTCCCCGTCGCTGTTTAAAAATTTCTGAACGGCGAAAGGATTCGTCCAGAAGAAGTTTGCCGGCGCCATGGCACTGGTTATCTGCCGTGTCCAGAAAAGCGCTCTTTTGCGCTCCTCTTCATTCAGGCCTTGAGCCCTTCCAACAAATTCCTTTAGCCATCCGTTCAGGATATTATGGTGTTTACCATGAAGACCGGCACGGCAACGGACATAATCGAGCATTGCCGCTTTCGGATCCTTCATTTCCAGCGCTTTATTTACGGCGGCTGTAAGTGAAGGCAACTCCTCAATCGTTGCTTCTTCAAGATTTTCCAAGAGATTCATAGAGATTTGCAGAAAATCTGCATATCGGTCCTTCCAGGATTCCAGAACCCTGATGAAGGAGGGAACGATACCGAAAGGATCCATATCCATATCCCTGTTCCTCCATGCTATGCTGTGATCTTTGCCTTCTTCGGCTCTTGGATGAAAGCGATCAGATCGCCGAGGGTCGTATCCTCATCGAGAAGGTCCAGCGGTATGGAGATATGAAAGGCCTCCTGAAGATATGATTGAAAATTGACTGCCGCCATTGAATCATAATCCGGAATATCTCCAAGCCGGGTTTCCAAGTTCATGTCTAGTTTCCCTATCTCGGGAAACAACTCTCTTAAGCCCTCACCGATTTTTTCCAACAGTTCGTCCATAGTTTTTCCTCCACTGCTCTTGGATGAGTTGTTAAATATGGATTAGATTGGCTCCCCAGGAAAGGCCACCGCCGAAAGCAGCGGTAATGATCAGATCACCTTTTGTGACGACACCCTCTGAAAATGCCTCGTCAAGGGCAATCAAAACGGATGCACTGGCTGTATTGCCGTAACGGTCCAGATTTATATAAAACCGATTGAAAGGCACCTCCAGGATATCCGCAATGCCACGGATGATATTGATATTGGCCTGATGACAAATAAAACAACGGATTTCTTCGAACGACACATCTGCCTCCCGAATAAGTTGCCGAATGATTTGGGGACCTTTGTCCATCGTAAACGCAAAGACCTCTTCGCCTTTCATTTTGAAATAGGCGGATCGGGAGGACGTCATCCTGTCAAATGGCATCATGGTTCCTCCGCCGGGCACACAAATCGTATCGCTTTTCGATCCATCCGTGGCGAGGCACGAGTGCAAAACCCCATGATTGTCCTCTCCTGCAACGAATAGGATAGCTCCCGCCCCGTCGCCAAAGAAGGGATACGTGGAAAAATCCTTGGGGTTGAGAATTTTTGAATACATTTCCGCGGCAATGAAAAGGACATTTCGGTATGCTTCCGATCTTATCAAAGAATCAGCTACAGCCATACCAAAGGTGCTTCCGGAACAGACCGAATTTATGTCAAAGGCAAAAGCGCGGCTTGCGCCCAACGAATGCTGGACACGAGTGGCCGTTGCAGGCTGCATACGATCCGGTGATGAGGTAGAAACGATAATCCCTTCAATATCACTCTCCGGGAACCCTACCTTCTGCAGGCAATTCCTAGCTGCATGAAGCGCAAGATCTGATGTGCACTCCGTATCAGAGGCGTGCCTTCTTGCCTGCACACCTGTTTTTTCTGCAATTAAACGGCGGGCTTCGACAGAAAATTGGGTCAGAGATTCATTGGTAACAATATTATCAGGAAGAAAACTACCCGTAGAAAAAATAACAGCCTTTTTCATCTATGAATCCTTTCTGCTTGCGCTTCAGGAAACTAGAAATTCTAACGTTTGTCTGTTATAAGTAAGATAAAATGAATTTGGTGTTTTTGAAGATGCGCTTCTTACTCTCCACCCTTGAGAAAGATATAACTTTAAGTTAGTGTAAAATAATATCGATGTCAAGATTATGTTTCCAGAATATATTTCCAAGTAAAGGAAGGAACTCTAATGGCGGTTGAAATCACCCTGAAACATTGCCCGAAAGTGTACATCCTGGAGACCCACCGCTCAAAATCACCGGCAGATACGCTTCAATTCATTGAAGGCATGAAAAACATACTCGGCATGCAAATCTTTACTGATGCAACGGATATGGATCGCATCGGCCTCCCCGTTTTCACATGCAAGCGGATCAGGCCGGATAATTCGCCTACATGGCATACCGGCAAAGGGTTCACCAAGATACAGGCGCAGATTTCCCTTACCATGGAAGCCATCGAACGCTATTGTTCGGAATACAGAAGCGGCCATGAGAAACTCCTCATCAAAGGCAGTTACAATGAAGTGAAAAGTGACAATGCCGTTGTCGATCCCGCATCCCTGATCCTGCCGCAGTTCAATAATTATACATCCGACGATGCAGGCTATTGGGTTTGGGGTTATGATCTTATCAACAAGGAGAGCATCCTGGTTCCGGCTTGTGCCGTTTTCCACCCCTTCCATCTTGATGAAAACCCAATGATGAATACCCATACTGATGGTTTCGCCGCCGGCAACACAATTGAGGAGGCCGTATTTCACGCCATGATGGAAGTCATTGAACGGGATGCCTGGAGCATCGCCAAGTTCAACAACCACCCCGGAGAGATACTGACAATTGATGACTTGCCGGAAAACGGCTTCCTGCTGGATATCTTAGAAAGATATAATAAGGCAGATATTGAAATCGTCGCTCGAGACATAACCTCCGATATCGGCGTGCCGGTCATTGCCGCATTTTCCCGAGACCTGGTCCATGAAACCATGATGCCCATTGATGGCTTTGGCGCTCATCTTGACCCAAAGGTTGCCATGTCCCGCGCTTTAACAGAGGTCGCTACTACGCGCGCTCTATTTATCCAGAAGCACGGCATCGAAGGCTTATGCGAAGCTCTTCCTCGTCACATGGCTTATTCAGAGGGCGAGGATCCCCGTTTCTGCCTGGATGAGGAGAAATCCCTGCAAGAACTCGATATCGGATTCAGTCAGGATATCCTGGCAGACATCGAACAGGTTATCACGATGGTAAAGACCGCGGGCCTGGATAAGGTCATCGTCGTTGATCTGACACGTCCGGAGGTTGGAATGCCAACTGTCCGGGTAATTATTCCGGGAGCTGAAGCGTATTGTTTTGATAGAAGCCGCCGGGGAGAAAGACTTTATTAACAGGCTGCTGAAAAACTCGATTAGGGTAAGGCTGTTCAAAAATGCCCAGATGCAAGGCGCGCAAAAGTCGAGGAATAATTCCGGTTCTAAATCAAAGATGATATCAAGGCGTCGAGGAAGAGGCGACGCAGGCGTATACAGAAATACGGCGAGGAACCAATGACGAAGACAACGAAGATAGAGCTTTGATTTAGAATTGGAAAGGCGTACATAGAAGTACGTCGAATAACGAGGCTTGCAGCGCAACATAGCAGATGGACGTTTTTCAACAGCCTGAGGAGAATGCATGCTCAACGAAGAAGAGATCCGGGAAAGGGCTAAATATTGCTATTGTGTTTATCTTCAGCTAAGTCGGCTCCATGAAAACGTATGCGCCGAACCGGAACAATATCTGGAATATCTCAAGCAATCATCGCTCCTGCTGGCTGAGGATGAATTTATCAAGACCATTATTGAAGAGGAGAATATGACAGGTGGACGGGACGGAGGTATGAGTTATCTGATCTCCCTGTACGAAGGATTTGTCCATGCCTATTGTGAAGTATTATGTGTGGGGCTCGATGAGATCAGAGAGGGCATACCGCACGAATTTCGTGAAAAACTTGCTGAAGAAATAGCATCCATTGTTCAACCGATAGCCAAGAAAAAGCCAAGAAGGAAGGTGAGATAGGGCAGAATGATACCCTTACCTGTGTGCTAATTTATTACAGAAAATTCCGATTAATAATTCAATGCCTTACAAAAATATGACGCAACAGGTATATTTACAAAAAATGAAATATTTTATACATAATATTTAACATTGACCTTATCTGTTTTATTATTTATTCTCCTAAGCGAAAAATAACAACAATAATAATTGTTGCCTAAATATCGTTTCAAGAATCATCAAAACCACTTTTCAAGAATAAGTTTTTCGTCAAAAAGATACCATAGGCTTTACGGGGGCAGATTCATCTGTCATTCAGTTAACAAACATAAAAGAGACTGTTACTACAGGACCTCAGTTGTTGTTGTTAGGAATGATGACGCAAATCGCAGAACTCTTGAAAAGACTGCCTTTATCGATACACCCATACCTAAACCATCATTTCTATCTGATCATTTTCCAAACTTTTTTAACCGAAATTAAAGAGTAAAATTATATATATGGGAAGGAGGTGACAGATCAGCCAGGTCGGATTGTTTTCAATAATTAATTATCGGGGAATATAAAAAAGGAGGTAAATATGCCTAGAATTCGTGGTTCGGCAAAAAAGTTAGAATTATTGACACTGGAAGAAGCAGTAAAAAAGTATATGTATGATGGCATCGTATGTGCTTTTGGAGGATTTACGGGATTCAACAGAAATCCTTTCGCCTTTGCCTGGGAAACTGCAAGGCAGGGAATCAAGGATCTCCATGTCATGGACAGGCATGGAAGCCAGTGTACTTGGCTTTTAAACGCAGTTGGGGCTATTAAGATATTCGAGACAAACTGGATGGGTTGGGGTGAAATGGCCGGTAAACTCGATATCAACCTCGAAAAGAGTTATAAAGCGGGTAAAGTGATCCTAGAAGACTATTCTCACGGCGCCACGGCCATGAGATTCCTTGCCGGCGCTGTTGGAGCGCCCTTTATTCCTTATGCCGCCCCCCTGGGATCGGATCTTTACAATGAAGAGTATGATGCCCTAGGAAAAGCAGGAATGAGAGACGGCAAACATCCCAAAATTGCCAAAAAGAAGTTCATCAAGATGGAAGAACCCTTCTGGGGCGACGGTACGGTTATCCTTCTCCCGGCTGCAAAACCGGATTTGGCAATCGTACATGTGCCCATTGTCGGTGACAAGGGAACTGCACGCTGGAAAGGCGTGGGAACCATCGACAAGGAAATCTGCTTTGCCTGCGATAAAGTGGTTATCACTGCCGAAGAAGTTGTCCCCGAAGCGGAGATGAGGAAAGATCCGGACGCAAATCAGATTCCGTTCTTCACAGTAGACGCTATTGTGGAATGTCCCTGGGGTGCCTATCCGAGTTCGGTACCCTATTATTATGATTATGATGCCCCCTTTATGCGCGGGATGGACGCCGCCTCCAGAAATGCCGATGATATGAAAAAATGGCTCGATGAATGGGTCTATGGTCCCAAAAATTGGGAAGATTTGATTGTCAAACTCGGCGCAAAGAAACTTTTGGATCTGAAAGCGGATAGTACAACCGGCTATAGCACCCGGATGATGAGAGGCAAAAAACCGGCGCCAAGGATGAAGATGCCCTTATCCGTGGCCAGAAGCGGTTTTTAAGAAAGGGGGGAAATGAATATGGCTAAATCTATGGAACAGTTAATGTGTGCAATTGATAATATTCCTGATGAACCGGCAAAAGTAGGTGAGTTTATTCTACCCGAATTGATGGGTATTGCCGTCGCTCATGAAGTCAGGAATGATGATATCGTGTTCGCCGGCACGGGGCTTCCCATGGTGGGAATAATGGCCGCAAATTTGACAAACGCACCCAACGCAACGCTCATCTATGAGTCGGGTGTCTGTGATGGTAAAACCCTTCATGTACCCATGTCCGTCGGAGATCAGCGTGCAGCTTATATGAGTTCCGTTCTGGGCGGTCTTGTCGACACATTCGGCTATTATCTCCAGCAGGGGTTTGTGACCCTGGGATTCCTCGGCGGTGCTGCCATTGATAAGTACGGCGGCGTAAATGTCACCTCCATCGGCGATTACTATAAACCGAACCATCGTTTCACCGGTTCGGGCGGTAACTCCGACATCGGCGGCATGGCGCATCGGACTGCCTACATCATCCTCCAGGAAAAAAGACGTTTCCTGGAAAGAAACGACTACACAACGACACCAGGCTGGTGGTGCTGGGATTTCAAAGATGACGGCACTAAGGAATGGAAACCAAAAAAGGAAGTCTGGAAGGGAACAGCCTATGCAAACTGCGGCCCCTGCGCCGTCGTGACGAATATGGGCGTTTACCGCTTTGATGACGAAGGGATTATTTACCTGGAGACTTATCATCCTGGCGTTACAATAGAAGCCGTGAAAGACAATTGCGGATTTGATCTGAATGTCTCGAGGGTTAAGGGTGAAACTCCCCGACCGACATATCGCGAACTCTTCGTGCTTAGGGAATTCGTTGACCCCGAGTTGATATTCCTGCCGGCCAAAACTGAATACCCGGCCTTTATTCAGGAAATCATAGACAAATAAAAAATGCCGGTGAGAGGGGAATAAAGTTGTTCCCCTCTCACCCATTTACCCGCCAGCACCCATGATGAACCATGGGGTAGATTTCGGTTAGTTTTCATTGACATATATTTACAATTTCCTTATAGTCCCTTCCTGAAAAAGCAAATTAAACACCCTTCCTGAAAAGCGAGTTCTTGTCAAAAGTAGTTACGAGCGGGCGGCTTCTATCCATCTCCATCGCCCATCCGGAACACTGGGAATGGCTGGAAAAGGAAGATAAAAGGGCATGGCAATGTCTGAAAGACCCGCAATGGAAAAACTAAAGCAAAAGATAGCCGAACTGGAGCAGACGATCACTGATCTCAACCAGGAAATGCAAAAGTTACAGCAGCGAGAACAACTGCTGAACATCATGGCAGAAAAATCTTTTGCGGGCGCCTATGTATCGCAAGACGGCCAATTTAAGTTTGGAAGTTGGAATACATTTTCATTTGCCGGATATACCATCAAGGATCTATTAGGAGTAAAAGCGGATAGTTTGATTCATCCGGAAGACAGGAACTTTGTTAAAACAAATGCCCGTGCCATGCTTCGCGGAGAAAGAACAACGCCGTATGAATTTCGGATCGTGACGAGGGGAGGACAAATCCGCTGGATCCTGGAAACGGTGACTTCGATAATGTATGAAGGGAAGCCCGCTATCCTGGGTAACTCGATGGACATTACGGAGCGCAATCTTGCAGAGGATGCCCGTCGCGAATCGGAAAGACGTCTTGCCGACATTATCGAGTTTCTTCCCGATGCAACTGTCGTAATCAACTGTGAAGGCGAGGTAATTGCGTGGAACCGGGCAATGGAGAAAATGACCGGGGTCAGCGCAAAGGATATGGTCGGTAAAGGTGACTATGAATATTCCCTGCCATTTTATGGGGACCGAAGACCTGTCATCGTGGATCTTGTACTGAAACCAGATGAGGAGTTGGAAAGAAGATCTTCAGGCTTTGACAGGAAGACCAACGAATTGGTAGTTGAGACATGGGTACCGGGTATAAAAACTTTTGTCTGGGGTAAAGCCAGTCCCCTTTATGACAATAACGGGCATATTGTCGGGGCGATAGCGGTCCTGCGCGATATTACGGCACGCAAGCTGGCAGAGGACGCGCTCCGCGAATCTGAGAGACGTCTTGCCGATATTATCGAATTTCTTCCCGATGCAACCCTTGTGGTCAATTGCGAAGGCGTGGTGATTGCCTGGAACCGTGCCATCGAGAAAA
>CAZYDG010000037.1:0-25778 GCA_964645835.1 uncultured Syntrophaceae bacterium | reverse complement strand
CCATTCCTGCTAAGAAAGGCTATGGAAAAGAAACTCAAAACGATCTTCTCACACATCAAACCGGGGTAACTTTCTTTATGAGGCAACGTTACCTCTTGTCACTACACTTTCGGTAACATTTTAATCTGAGGCAACGGGAGGGGGAAAAACGATAGGCCGAACTTTCCATGCCATCATGACACGATCAAACCACCGGGATTGAAAAACCAGACTATCTTTAATCTATTTATTACTCATCTGCCTGTATACATCATGGTGTATCACCGACCAGGCGCTATGCATTTTCACCCTTCCCCTGACGGCTGTAATAGGTGGACACATGACGAATAGCCCGGAGGGCATCGGGCAGCGAGTCGAAAACGGGAATCCCCTGTTCAAGGAATCTCTTCCGGGTATACCGGAACAGGTCTTCCAAATCCAAATCATCAATCCCCTGACGGCAACTGGGAAGGACCAGAATCACGGGTTTTCCTGTTTTTTCACAGGCCTCCCCGGCCCCGTCCACGAGAGCCGAGATTTGCGCCGCCTCACGGAGATTATCGATTCCCATGCGTTTTGCCATTGATTTGAAATGATAGAGAAGCGACACTTGGATCTGGATATCCACGCGATCATCTTTAGCCGCCTCCAGAAGGACCGTCTTCAGCGCTTGGGGCGCCGTGAAGGGACTGGCCACATCGATGGGGTTTGCTGCGCTGGAACCCGGCTTGGGAAGGGCTTCATAAACCGCTTCGTAGATGGAACCGGTTAAATGGGGCAGAAACAGGCCATTCGTTTCGGCGGCATCACAGGCGGCCACTCCGACCGCACCGCCGCCGCCGAGGATTGTCATGCCACGGTAAGATCGAGGCGGCAGCAGAGAAAAGGCCAGGCAAGCCTGACTCATTTCCTGGAAATCGCTGACCTGTACAGCACCGGCCTGCCTTATCAAGGACTCCCAAATAACGCGGCTGCCGCCCATGGAAGCGGTATGGCTCGCCACGGCACGATTTCCAGCCTCGGAAAGCCCGCCTTTGTATACGATTACGGGCTTCCTGGCGGCGGCTGCCTTCAAAGATCGAAAAAACCGCTCTCCTTCCTCAACACCTTCCACATAAAGAGCGATGATACCCGTTTCGGGATCTTCCGCAAGATAATCCAGCAGCTCTGTTTCGCGCAGATCCGCCCCGTTACCGATACTGATCATTTTGCTGAAGCCAATCCCCATCCACATCCCAGCAAAGGCAAAATCTATAGCCATGCCGCCGCTTTGGGAAATGAACGCCACAGGTCCGGTCTTGCGCGACAGATCGGGACCAGGAAGGAGGGTCAGGCCGCTTCGGGGACAATATATTCCAAAACAGTTGGGACCGATTACCCGGATGCCTTTTCTGGCCTCTGCCTTAACGGCTTCTTCCAGGGCGATGCCCTCGTCCGTCCCCAGTTCCCGAAAACCGGAGGAGATGATTTCCGCCCCGGCGGCTCCTTTTCTGCGACAGGCGGCCAGGGTTTCCGGAACGAACTGCGACGAAACGGCCAGGATGGCAAAATCGATCTGCCCCGGAATGTCATCAATACTGGCGTAAATCTTCTTCCCGAAGATCTCGCCGCCCCGGGGATTGACAGGAAAGATTTCACCCTCGAACCCTATGGTAAGAAGCGATTCAAAAATCCCTCTTCCAAATCCCAGGCCCTGGGCGGAAACACCGGCAACAGCCAGACGGCGGGGATGAAAAATCCGTTCAAAATCGGTTTTGTAGCCGACATAGCCTTCATTTTCCATTTGATTCCTCCTTATCCATCATAAACACCCGGGCCTGCACAGCACAAAGGCCTCATTCGCATACGCTCGGCGTTTTTTTAACAATTAGCCGCACGCCCATCCAAAGCAGGATGGCCACAAAAACGATCTTCAGGACCTCATCCGGTAGATACTGAGCCACGGAGCTTCCCAATAAAGTCCCTAAAACAATCCCCGGTATGAGCCCTTTGAGGAGAGAAATCTCTATATTCATAAAACGCCAATGCGTATACGCGCCGACGGCCCCGGCAGGCACCATGGCCAAAAGGGCACTCCCCTGGGCAACGTGCTGGCCGTAACCGGCCAAAAGAACCATGGCCGCAATCATGATGGGACCTCCACCAATCCCCATCAGACCGCTCAAAAAACCGGTGCACACTCCCGTCACCAACAGTATCACCACCCTGTACCAAACTGCCGCGGGCACAGACAGGGGAAGGAGAAACGATTTGATGAGGATCAGGCCGACCATGGTGATGAGGAAAAACCCAAAGAGACGCCGAAGGCTCTCTTCCGGCAGGAGACGGCAACAGCGGGCTCCCAACCTGGCAGGCCAGAGGGCAGCTGCAGCAAGGATCATTGAGGCCCAAACATCTACATGGTAGCTACAGGCATAGGCTGCAGCCCCGACCATACCTGTAAAGACGAGTGCAACGAGACTTGTGCCGTGGGCCTTGTGCTGGGAGAGTTTCATCCATCTCACCATCATGGGGATCATGACGGCGCCGCCGCCCACTCCCACGAGGCCGCCGAACACCCCAGCCGCCAGACCGATCAAAAAACTCATGCCTCCCCCGATTTTAACAGCCCTGAACCCTCAACAGTAATGCCCGGACATGACAAAATATTACAGGAGGAAGCGAAACGGGCATATGGCATACCCGGTTGAGCACCCGGCAGTTAATTCAACACCTCCTTAATTACCTGAGCAATTTCCCGGCAATAGGCATCCGTTTCCTCAGGTGTGGGACCTTCCACCATGATCCGGCAAAGGGGCTGTGTTCCCGAATAGCGGACGAGTACACGGCCCCGGGTCCCCAGACGCTCTTCCACATCCCGAATAACGGCAACAATAGCCGGTACCGTGGAGATATCCTTGCGTTCTTTCACATCTACATTGATGAGAACCTGGGGATAGACGGTCATGATCCCGGCCAGATCCGAAAGTGGCTTGTCGGCCCGCTTCATCGCCGCCAGAACCTGAAGTGCCGTGACGATCCCATCGCCGGACGTCTGATGGTTGAGGAAAATCAAATGCCCCGAATCCTCCCCGCCGATGACGGCTCCTTTCGCCTGCATGGCCTCCAGGACGTAACGGTCCCCCACATCGGTCATAATCGAATCGATGCCCAATTCACGCAATGTAATGGTCAACCCGATGTTGCTCATGACAGTCCGCACGACCAGATTATTATTCAGCGAGTCTTCCTCCTGTAAATATTTCGCGCAGACGGCCAAAAGCCGGTCGCCCGTCAGGACCATCCCTTTTTCATCCACAGCGATTACCCGATCGCCGTCACCATCGAAGGCAAATCCGCAATCGGCGCCCCGGGCAATCACCTCACGGGCCAACCGTTCAGGGTACTGGGACCCGCAATCGACATTGATGTTTTCCCCGTTCGGTTCATCGCAGATTGTAAAAACCTCGGCGCCTAACTCGGCAAAGGTCTCCGGCGCCACACGGTATGTGGCGCCATTGGCGCAATCCATCACAATCTTCATGCCTTCCAGGGTGTAAGCCTTGGGGAAGGCATGCTTAAGGAAGACGATATACCGTCCCCTGGCGTCATCGAGACGAAAGGCTTTCCCCAGTTCCCGAGGCGATGGATGGAGAGAATGCATATTATTGGCCAAGATCAACTCTTCTATGGCCGTTTCCTTTTCATCGGGAAGTTTGAATCCTTCGCCGGAAAAAATTTTGAACCCATTATCATGAAAAGGATTATGTGAGGCAGAAATCACGATACCCGCATCTGCTCTCATACTCGCCGTGAGGAAGGCAATGCCCGGTGTAGGCAGGACACCGACCATCATGGCATGGACGCCCATGGAACATATTCCGGACACCATGGCGCTTTCGAACATATACCCCGACAGGCGGGTGTCCTTGCCAATGATGATCCGGGGCGAATGGCCCCGCCGCTTGAAGACGTGGGCCGTCGCCCGGCCGATATTCAAGGCCATCTCTGCTGTCATGGGGTACTGATTGGCCATGCCTCTAATGCCATCGGTCCCAAAAAATTTTCCCATAAAATTACTCCGTGTACCGCCGTCCGTAACATCATTTGTCTCTGGAAATGAAGAACGATTAATTATGATAACAGCGGTATATTCTATTGTTGGATAGTAGCGTGCGCCTCTGGAACATCATGGCGGGTGGTGCCGAAGCGGGAATAGATGACAGCCCCCAACCCAATCGTCAGAATGAAGACCTTCAGCATCCAGCCGATATAGGGTATCCAGCCGATCAGCCAAATGATCACCAGCCCCCAGAACGTTTCCCGGATAATGCGCGGCCGCGACCCTTTGAAGAGAGTGCATACCTTCTGGCCGATCAACTGGGCAACGGCAATGAATCCCATCAGGGCAGCGCATACAACCAGAATGATCTCCAGGGGGATCAGGACAATACCGATCACGGAAATGGTCAACAGCACGGCCAGGGGAACAATCAGGATCAGCGCAAGGAGCCCCCACAGGGAGACTTTCAGGGTCTCCTTCTGCATGGCATAGCCGACGGTGTGCACCGGTCCCGGCAGCAAGGCCGCCAGAAGAATCCCGATGATCAAAATACTGAAGAAGATGATCAGGGAGAAAATGGCCCATATCCAGGACCACCCTTCCCATTCATCACTCAGCAGGGTCGTGACCACGTCGGATATGTTGGATGAATTGATTTCCGTGAGGGACCCGCGGATATCGGCACCCTTACCCACGGCAATAACACCGCCAACACTGACGACATTGCCTTCAACAACGGCGCTTTTCGTCAAGACAACGGAATTACCGATAACAACCACATTACCGTCTACCGTTCCCGAAACGGTAATCTGACCATTGATGGCCACGACGGAATTCACCCGAGTGCCCTTTTCGATAGTCACATCCTCGCCGATCTTGAAGATATTGGCGCCTTCCGCCCAGGCCAAAACGGGGGTAGCGAGAAGAAAGACCAAAAAGATGACGGAGAATGTTTTTTTCATATCTTACCTTATGAATCCGCCTGCCTGCGTTGACGGAAATATTCAATGATGGCAGGCATAACGGAGATAATGACAATAGCCATGATAATCAACGTAAAATTGGACTTCACCATGGGGAAATTGCCGAAGTAATAACCACCCAAGAGAAAAGCGAAAATCCAGCCGATGCCGCCTATTACATTATAGAGGATAAACTTGGTGTAGGTCATGCGGCCGATGCCGGCTACAAACGGGGCAAACGTTCGGATAATAGGCATAAACCTGGCGATGATAATAGTCTTTCCCCCATATTTTTCATAGAACTCATGGGTTCGCACAAGATATTCCTTACGGAAAAACCTGCTGTCCTCATAATGGAATACCCTGGGCCCCAGGTATTTTCCAATGGTATAATTGACCGTATCCCCCAGAATCGCCGCTACACAAAGAGTCAGCAATAGCCATTCAATCTCCAAGGGACCTTTCAGGTAGGGATTGGCGGAAAAGGCACCCAAACCGAACAGGAGAGAATCGCCCGGCAGAATGGGCGTAATGACCAGCCCTGTTTCACAAAATATAATAAGAAACAGGATTAGGTAAGTCCACCCACCGAAATTCTGAATCAAGGCCCCCAAGTGACGGTCAAGATGAATAAAATAATCTACAAATAACAGCAAATACTCCATATTGCACGCTTTCGGGGCCCTTTCAACGGATCCACGATCCATAATCGAAAAATGTGTATCGGAAAGGCCGTCGTGTGTCAATAACAAAATATTTTATAAAAAATTGAATACATAATCTCATCTTTAACCAATAAAGGGCATCTTATGTCCTGACATTCTTTTCTTGATTTTATCAGCCTTTTATCATATGTTATATTCAATATTAATTTTGCCCTATAAAACACTCTCTACTTATGTTTTCTCTCACCCTGTTTCCCCTTATCCGTGTCTTATACGGGCAGGTATTTGTCTTTACCGATGAGCAACGTCGACCATTTAACAAGTTATTGGAAAACTTGATTTTGGGCAAACACGACCTAGTAAAGATATAACCAGAGACACTATTGCAGAAAGGAGACGGGACGATGCGCAACACACCGGAAGATTTGGAAAAAAAGGTTGCAGATTTAGAAGCGACTACAAAATCCCTCGAAGAGCTGAATGCCGCCATGAGGGTTCTTCTCAAGCACAAAGAAGACGATAAGAATGAAGTGGGTATCAAGGTCATCGCTAATGTGAAAGATCTGGTTCTGCCCTATATTGAAAAGCTGAAAACAACCACCCTCGATGAAACCCAGAGAATCTTTATCGATATCATCGAGATTCACTTGAACGAGATCACGGCGCCCTTCCTTATGAAATTGACATCGACATACCTGGGCTTCACGCCGAAGGAGATACAGGTGGCCAGTCTTATCCGGGACGGCAAGAAAACGAAGGACATTGCACGGGTAATGAACGTTTCAAAAAGCGCCATTGATCTTCACCGGAATCATATTCGCAATAAACTGGGCCTGAACAACAAAAAAGTCAACCTGCGTTCCTACCTGTCAACATTATCCTGAAACTGCAAAAATAGAATAAACAGCGCATCCCATGTTATCACAATGAAAGACAATCGCCGCGGAGGAATCGCCCCGCGGCGATTGTTTTTCATACCTTTTTACCTGTAAGACAAATCTTTAAGTCGGACCGGAAAAGCTCAAAACTATAAAAAATGTAACATTTATGCTTCGTATAAACCTTAGAGGACCAGGGCAGTTTTATGATCCTGTTCAGTCCGCCGCCGGCACAGGGGTTAGTGGCGTATACTTGATTGCCAGAATTGTCATATCGTCGGATGGCGGGGCACCTTTCGTGAAGGTATGCACATCGGCCAGGATCTTGGTCACAAGGTCACGAACTTCCATGTCACCGCCACGATCGAGGCATTCGAGGAGGCGCGGCTCTGAAAAGAGCTGGTCTTGCTGATTCATGGCTTCCGTAACACCATCCGTATATAGGAAAAGAACGTCTCCCGGGGCAAGGTGCAGTGTTCCCATGGTGTATTCATAATCATCCATAACACCAAGGGGTGGATTCTCCCCCGAAGAAAGGTACTCCGGGCTATGGCCCCGATGAAGGAGAACAGGGGGGTTATGGCCGGCATTGGAGTATTGTGTCTCGCCCGTCAGGATATCGAAGATCCCGCAATAGAGGGTCACGAACATACTTGTCTCGTTTCCCCGGCATAGCTCACGATTGACGCCCGTCAGGATGTCATGAGGACCGATGCCCTTTATAGCTTTTGATTTTGCCCTCAAAAGCGTCGTCGTCATGGCCATGAAAAGGGAAGCGGGAACACCTTTGCCCGACACGTCTCCCGCATAAAACACGAGATGCCGGTCGTCGACGAAGAAATAATCGTACAGATCACCCCCGACCTCCCGGGCAGGCTCCAAAACGGCATGGAGCTGAAAGCTCGCGTGCTCGGGAAATGGGGGAAATATCTTGGGAATCATGCTCATCTGGATCTGATTGGCCGCCTGAAGTTCACCTACAATCAGTTGTTTGGCCTTCTCCAGGGCCCTTTCACGGATCAGGTTTGTGATTATGAAAGCATAAAGGGCCATGCCCACACCGTTGGCCAGAATCATGGGCAGGGTAAAATCGCGAACGATGAGATAGGCTTGATCGAATGGCTGGACGATCAGCAGGGCCAAGCCAGAATGGATAACCTGGTTCACGACGGCAACAGCAGCCGCCCCCGGAATGCCGATAAACTTTCCCTTGTTCCAGCGCCAGACCAAACCACCCACAAGTCCCGCGATCACAGTGGCCAAAGAACATGAAACGCAAGTGAGACCGCCCAGAGAATAACGGTGGATACCGCCGATCAACCCGGCCCCCAATCCTACAACCGGTCCCGCCAGGAGACCTGCCAGGGCCGGTCCGAGATCCCGCGTGTTGGCAATGGCGTCCATCAGCTTAAAACCGCTCATGGTCCCGTAAATAGACAGAAGGCCAAAGACCAGCATCAGGAGGATTCGGTTCCGCCAGGTGATCTTGTTCTCCATAATATCCTGGTAAAGCTGGACCTTCGTCAGGACATAAGCGATCACGGCTATGACCGCCATACTGTTCAACAGGGTAAACATGATGGAAACGATTTCTGTCATGGGTGTGACCTCATCGGGAATTATATCGTCCCAAGGGAAATCTTGGCCCTCGTCGATTGCAATATACCGGATTTCAACCGGCCGATTTTCTTCAGGGCCTCTTCATAATTACTATCGTAACCATAATAATCCTGACGGAACTGCAGAATTCCATTCCCATCCACCCATGCTGTCAGATACATGACATGAACGGGGACCGGACGCTGCAAGTTGACCTGGAGACGTTTTCCCTTCTTGATCTCCGCAACGAGTCGTTCCCGGCTCCACGACGGATTATCCCTCAGGACCCATTCACCCAGAGCATAAGGTTTTTCTATACGGATACACCCATGACTGAAGAGGCGGCGCTGACGGCTAAAGAGACCTTTTTGCGTCGTATCGTGGAGGTAGACGTCGAAATCATTCGGGAACATGAACTTGATCCTGCCCAGGGGATTCACGCCCGAATCCTGAACCATCCGATAAGGAAACCGTTCGGGATTGATCTTGGCCCAATTGATAGTTTTGGGGTCGACCTCCTTGGCCTTGTCGCTCCAGTTCTGATAAAGGCGTATATGCTTTTTTGTCAAATATTCAGGGTCCTTTCGAACCTTCGGGATAATCTCCTTGGCAACAATGGAATTGGGTAATCCCCACGTGGGATTGAGTTCCAGGTAGGACATTTCGTCGCTGAAAACGGGTGAAGGCTGCTTTGGTGTACCGATAACCGTTTTCATGGACAGGATCGTCTTCTGGTCGTCCACAACGTAAAGCCACAGATCGGGGATAATGGTCATGACATAGCGTGACCCGAAGTCGTCAGGCAGCCACCTCCATCGCTCCATGTTGATCTCCATCTGGCGGATCCGTTGTTCAACGGGAACGTTCAGTGCGGCGCGGGTCTCCCGGTCTATTACCCCCGTGATAACAAGACCGTGACGCCACTGGAATCTGCGGACGGCCTCGTCCAGGGCGGCATCAAAATAGGTCTCATGCCCAATCAGCGCCGGATTGAGATCCCCCGCCATGATCATCCGCCGCTTCAGGATCGCCACGGAGTGTCCATGTTCGCCTCTTTTATGCACCCCGGCACCTGTTAGCAGCGGCCAGCCTCCATTTGCGGCGATGCGGCGCAGATTCAACAATTCCTGCCGCATTTGAATATAAGAAGGATGCCGGGGGGCCAGGGCCTTGAGATTTGCTTCGATATCGTTTTTCTCAATGGCTTCCTGAAGGGCATGGAGTACATCTGCGTTACGGTGGTGAGGCACCCATTGGAAAAACCATTTCTCCGGATCCAGGCGTCCGCTGGACAGATGTTGTCCGTACTTGAGGAAGGCCGATGTCAGGAAAATATCAAGATCGGCCTGCCGTTCTGCTGCATCCGCTCCGCCGGCGGCATTCATGGAGGTCGTAATCAATGCAGCCGATGCATCCAGGTCATAATCGCTCGGATTGAGTCCTTCCTGACCCGCGTCACGAAGAACTCTTAGAAGGACCTCCGCCTGGGCGGCCGTCCAAGCTGGACGATAGTCCCTGCGGGCATAAAACTCACGAATCAGTTGATCCGTCGTCTTGACCAACGCCCCGGAATCCCTCTGTGTCGTATCCGACAGGGCGCCTATCCGGGACTGAATCGCCGTCTGTACGCCCATAGACAAATCCAGCGTCCACGCTGCAAATGCTTCGGGCGCGACAATGCAAAGAACCAGTCCCATCACGGGAACTGCCGTTTTTCTCATGATTCTCTTTTTTATCGTCATATCTACCTTGAGCAACCTTCAAGGCGTATCAACCGCCTCGCAAATTTTATTCCGGGAACACACCATCACGAAGGGTCAACCGTACGGGACGTAATCCGTCGCTATCATCTATGATCCTGCCGTCATCTATGATCCTCGTCCCAGTTCCTACCACAATCGATCTCTACCTTCAAGGGGACACGCAAGACAGCGACATTCTCCATTTCTTCCCTCACCAGCCCCATGACCTCTTCACGTTCCACCTCAGGCGCCTCGAAGACCAGTTCATCGTGAACCTGCATGATCATGCGGGTACGAAATTTTTCTTCCCTCAGACGGCGGTCGATGTGAATCATGGCCATCTTGATCAGGTCCGCCGCCGTACCCTGAACCGGCATGTTGACAGCCATCCTCTCGGCATACTGACGGACGTTCAGGTTCTCCGAATGGATATCGGGAAGATAACGCCGCCGGTTCAGAAGGGTCGTCACGAAGCCGTCCTGTCGGGCCCGGGTAAGGACGCTTTTCAGATAATCCCGCACACCGTCGTATTTCCGGAAATACTCGTCAATATAGGCCTGGGCCAACTTTTGGGGAATGTCGAGTTCCTTGGCCAGACCGAAGGCACTCATGCCGTACAGGACACCGAAGTTGATCACCTTCGCCTGACGGCGCATGGCGTCGTTGACCATTTCGGGAAATACGCCGAAGATAGTGGAGGCCGTCCGGCTGTGGATGTCCTCTCCTGACGCAAAAAACGCCAGCAGCGTTTTGTCTTCCGAAAGGTGGGCGAGGACGCGAAGCTCGATCTGTGAATAATCGGCTGAGACAAGACAAAAGCCGGTGGAGGCAACAAATGCCTGACGGATTCTTTTCCCTTCCAAGGTCCGGACAGGAATGTTCTGCAGGTTCGGATTGCTGCTTGAAAGACGCCCCGTCGCTGTGACCGCCTGATTATAAGAGGTGTGGACCCGCCCTGTCCCCTCGTGAACCAGAAGCGGCAAGGCATCGATATAGGTAGATTTGAGCTTGGCCAAACTGCGATAGGCAAGAATCTCTCCCGGCAGTTCATGGCTTTTTGCCAGCTGGGTCAGGACATCGACATCTGTGGAATAACCTTCCTTCGTCTTGCGGCCCTTTGGAAGCCTCAATCTGTCGAAAAGGACCTCCTGAAGCTGCTTCGGCGAGTTGATGTTGAACCGCTCGCCCGCCAGTCGGTAGATTTTTTCGACGGACATATCCATCAGTTGCTTTAGCTCCTGGGACATATCCTTCAGCAGTTGTAAATCCAGAAGGACTCCATGGCTTTCCATCCCGGCCAGGACTGGTACAAGGGGCATTTCCAGATCCCGGTATAGACCGTCCAAGCCGTCCTTGACCAAAAGGGTGTCCAGGTGCTCTGCAAGGCAACAGACCGCATCGGCATAACCACAGGCATAGGTCGCCATCAGGATTGGGGGGACCATGTCCATCGTTGTCGTCTTCCCCATCTCGGTTGGGGAGATTTCTTTCAGGGATGGAACAATACAACCCGTATAGTCGCGGCTAATATCGGCAAGATCAAAGCCACGCCGGGAAGGGTTCAGGCAATAGGCCATCAGCATTGTATCACGACGCAGACCTCGAAGGACGACTCCCTTTCGGTCCAAGGCGACAAGGATCGTCTTCAAATCATGGCCATCCTTGGCAATACTCGCATCGGAGAAAACAGGCGTCAGCAATCGCCAGGCATCATCCGGATTCAGATCCTGCCCGTGCTGACCACCGCCGGACAACAGGGGGATATAGAACGCCTTTCCGGATGATATGCACAAGGCCAGACCTAAGATCTGGGCCCGCATGGGTTCACGGTTAGCCAGGACGAGTTCCATCGTTAATTCACGATGTTCCCGGATGGTCGCCAAACACGCCATCAGGGATGCCTCATCGGTGATAAGGCAATAATCGCCATTTATGGCCCCGCTACCATCGGACTTCAAATCCTGGAGAAGTGAAGCGAACTCAAATTCTCTGAAAAGCCGCCTCAAGGCGTCCTGATCGGGTGCTTTTCTGCGGCAGTCTTCGATATCGAAAGGGAATACGGCATCCAGGCGGATCTGGGCCAGGACACGACTCACCCTCGCCGAATCGGCATGGGCCTCAATGGCGGCCTTAGCTCGTCCGTTCTTGATCTTGGATATGTTGTTAAGAACATTTTCCACGGATCCGAATTCCTGGATCAAGCGCTCAGCCCCTTTCGGGCCGATACCGGGAACTCCGGGAATGTTGTCCGAGGCGTCTCCCGCCAGGGCCAGGAGATCGACGATCTGGGATGGCATAACGCCGAAGCGTTCCTTCACGGCAGACACATCATAACGTTTGTCTTTCATTGTATCGACGAGTGTCACATGTTCTGAAACTAGCTGCAGCAGGTCTTTGTCACCCGATACAATAACTACGTCCATGCCCCGACCGGCATAGGTCGTGGCCAGCGTCCCGATAACGTCGTCCGCCTCGATGCCGGGCTGTTCGATAACGGGAATGCCGTAGGCCCGTACGACTTCCTTAACGAACGGGATCTGGGGAACGATGGCTTCGGGAATGGCTTTGCGCGTAGCCTTATACCCTTCGTAGGCGTCATGACGGAACGTGGGCCCCTTCACGTCAAAGGCCACGGCTATATATTCCGGATTGTTCTCCCGCAAGAGCTTCAGGAGCATCGTCGTGAACCCATAAATGGCATTGGTGGGAAAGCCCCGGGAATTGGACAATTCCCGGATGGCATAAAAAGCCCGGAATAGGTAGTTGCTGCCGTCTACTAGGTATAAAGCCGGTTTCTTGGTATCTTCCATTCAATCCTTTCCAATCCAACAGGCTGTTGAAAAATGTCCATCTGCTGCGTTGCGCCGCAAGCTTCTCCCGCTTCGCGGGGGCAGGCCACATCGGCGTACTTCTATGTACGCCTCATTCCTCAACTTTCGCGCGTCTTGCATCTGAATATTTTTGAACAGTCTGTCCAAAATCAAGTTTTTCGTCAACTTGCTATGGCTGCGGGCCGGGCCCACCTAAAATTTCAAACTTCGAACTGCGCATTGATCTTGAAGGTACGTACTGCCTTCATACAGAGGATATCCGTAACCCCCGTCTTTTCTCGAACCGCCGCCAGAAAGTCTCCCAGTTCCGCTTCTGTGGGAGCAATGACGGTAAACCAGATGTTATAGGCATCGTTTCGCCGGTAGTTATGCGTAACACCGGGATAAGAATTGACAGCCTCCACAAAGGAGACTTCCGCCTCCCTGGAAACGGCAGCTGCGCAAAGAGCACTGGAAAATCCCAGTTTCCGGGGATCGAAGACGGCGCCGATACGCCGGATGACATTGTTTTCCTTCATCCTGATCATGCGGGCCATGACTTCGGCCTCGCCGATCCCTATCATTTCGGCTATCGCAGCAAAGGGCTCTGATACAACAGGGAAATCCGTCTGAATAAGGTTCAGGATTTGCTTATCTATATTATCCATGGCGCTGCCTCAGAAATATACGGAAAACACGGGGGCCACTACAGGTTTTTTCCGTGAGTCTGATGGTAATCGTGAATTGTCATAGGCGGCCCGGCTCTCAGTCTCCAGAGACCAGCGCTGGGAACGATCGAACATGCGTACACGCCGGTCACGCTCTTCGGCCGCGGCCGGGCTTTCCTCATCGGGAGTTTGGGCCATGCAGGCTTCCAGCTCCTCTTCGTCAAGATATCCGTCGCCGTTTGTATCGCATGCCTTAAATTTTCTCAGAGCCGCCTCCCTCAATTCCTCGATATCTATTCTTCCGTCATTCGACTTGTCGAGGTTACGGAAAGACGTTTTGGCGCCCTTAATCTGCATGAATTCCGACTTGTCGATGTAGCCGTCACCGTTTTTGTCATAGGCCTTGAACAGGGACATCGCCTTATCGTCCAACGTTTTCATGTCAAGCCGACCGGTCTTGTTCTTATCCGTTTTCTCAAAAGAATTATCACCGGCCCATACAGCACCCGGCATTGCAAACACAAAAACTATTCCGATCAACGCTTTCCTGATTTTGCCACCTCTTGCCAACACAAACTTCCCCTTCCAAAAAATAGTTATATCGTTTTTTTGGGTTCATAGATACAGAAAGGCTCTTCCGATAAATAATCGCCCGTCGCCTCGAAGGCTCGCGCCCGGCAACCGCCGCAGACCTTGATAAATTCACACCGGCCGCATTTCCCTTTGTAGAGACTTAAATCACGAAGCCGCCGAAAAACATCCGAATCCTGCCAAATTTCTTTGAAACCCTGCTTCTTGATCTGACCACAATCCACTTCCAGATAGCCACAGGGCTGAACCTGGCCCACATGGGAGATGAAGCAGAAAGAACTGCCACCCAGGCACCCTCGTGATACGATATTGAGGGGATGGCCCGTCGAAGCGCCACCCTCTTTTTGACGCGGCATTCCCCTGCTGCCCTTCTGGCGAAGAATCCGGTAATAATGGGGAGCGCATGTCGCCTTTATTTGAATGGAGCAGGATTCACTCTGACCATAAAACCATTCGAGGGTCTCTTCATAGGCCATAGGCGAAATGGCCTGATCGGCCATTTCCTTTCCCCGCCCTGTCGGCACGAGGAGAAAGATGTGGTGGGCCGCTGCGCCAAGGCGGAGAACCATATCATGAATCGCCTTGATCTGCCTCAGATTGGCCTGGGTAATGGTCGTATTGATCTGAAACTCCAGCCCCGCCTCCTTAATGGCTTTGATCCCCCTCATCGATCCGTCAAAGGCGCCGGGGACGCGGCGGAAGGCATCATGACTTGCCGCGTCGGCTCCGTCGATGCTCATGCTGACCCGCTTGATGCCCGAGGCCAGAAGTTTTTCAGCGATATCCGTCGTTACTATGGTCCCGTTCGTCGCCACGACCATGCGTAACCCTTTTTGATCGCCATAGGCTGCAATATCAAAGATATCCGCCCGGAGAAGAGGTTCACCGCCCGTCAGGATGACGACTGGATTGCTGAAGGCAGCCATATCGTCAATCAGTCTCATACATGCCGCCGTGTCCAGTTCACCCTCGTAAGGTCCCAAGAGCGCGGAGGCCCGGCAATGTGCGCAGGCGAGGTTACAGCGCCGGGTTACTTCCCAGGCCACCATGCTTAACGTGGAAGGCAGGATATGGGGGGATTCTTTTTTCACCAATGGCCTATTTTCTTAAAATTCTCGCTGCCTCCGGCGCAAAGTAGGTAATGATAACATCCGCCCCGGCTCGCTTGATCGACGACAAGACTTCCATCATGGCCCGCTCACCATCCAGCCAGCCCATTTTGGCAGCCGCCTTAATCATGGCATACTCGCCGCTCACATTATATGCCGCCAAGGGAAGATCGAACTCTTCCCTGGCCCGGCGAATAACATCCAAATAAGACAGGGCTGGCTTCACCATGATCATGTCCGCCCCTTCCCCCACATCGAGGCAGATTTCCCGCATGGCCTCATCGCTGTTACATGCATCCATCTGATAGGAGCGCCGATCGCCGAACTGGGGGGCTGATTCCGCCGCATCCCGAAAGGGACCATAGAAGCAGGAGGCATATTTAGCGCTGTAGGCCAGGATCGGCACACCGTCAAATCCTTCTTCATCAAGGCCCTCGCGAATGGCCCCCACCTGGCCGTCCATCATGGCTGAAGGCGCCACCATATCAGCACCTGCCCGGGCGTGGGACACGGCCGTCTCAGCGAGAACATCCAGGGTAGAGTCGTTATCCACATCGCCTTTTTCGATCATGCCGCAGTGGCCGTGGCTGGTGTATTCGCAGAGGCACACGTCCGTGACGACCAGGATACCGGGAACCTTACGCTTGATCTCCCTGACGGCCCGCTGGACAATACCATCTTTCATAAACGCGCTTGTCGCCAATTCATCCTTGCGTTCGGGAATTCCAAAGAGAAGGACTGCCGGAATTCCCAGTTCCTTTGCCACCTCAGCCTCTTTCACTATATGATCCAAAGACATCTGAAAGATGCCGGGCATGGAGTCGATGGGTTTTTTCACATTCTTGCCTGGTACGGCAAACAAGGGATAGATAAAGTCATCTGCCGTTAGAGCCGTTTCACGGATCATCCTGCGAAAGAGGTCGTTCTTTCTCAACCGCCTGGGCCGGTATTCTGGAAATTGCATGGTCATCACTCCTTATGGTCTCTTAAAAACTGACAAAACATATATTTTTGTCATTACAAACCGTTATGGGCGGCTGGCCTTCAGCGCCGCCATCTCTTCCCGGGCCCGTACCAGTTCCAACGTTGTCTCCCGGAGGCGATCCGCCAGAATCTGTGCCAACAATTGATAAAACAGAGCGGAAAACGCCGTCTTTTCTTCAGGGGGCAAGTGTTCGATAAACGACACATCCGTCGCCAGGCAGACCACCGGGCCAATGGCATGGACAGAGGCTGATCGGGCTTGACCGTCGATTATGCACATCTCACCAAAGATATCGCCCGTCCGGGTGATTTTATCCACCGTCTCACCGTCCTTGACCACCCTCACGGCCCCGGATATTAGGAAAAACACCCAGTTATCATAGCTATCTTCGGCAATGATCCTTTCATCCGGTTCATAGCGTTTAATTTTACTGAAGTGGAGCATGCGGTTGAGGTCTTTTTTTTGAAAAAACTTCAAAGCCGGCGCATCCTTGAGCTGCATGAGCAATTCGTGATTGCCCTCAAGTAGATCTCCCGTCATCGTTCGTCTCCCCTTCTCATCACCTCATCGTCGGTTAAGTAACATGCCGGATCGGGTGCCCAGATATCGCCGGTCACAGCCTCGGCCCGGGCGCGGAAATTGCCGCCACAAACGGACAGCCAGCGGCAGGTAGCACAACGTCCCTTCATCTGTGGCTTTTTATCCTTGAGTTTGACCATCAACTCATTTTGGGTATCCGTCCAAATGGCGCTGAACAGGCGTTTCCTTATGTTGCCGAAAGAAATGCCCCGCCAGAATTGATCGGCATGGACCTCTCCGTCCCAACTGATACAGCCGATACCATTACCGGAACTATTGCCCTCGTTCATTTCAAGTAGTGTCAGGACTTCCGCGGCCCGCCGGGGATCTTCCCGCAGGAGCCGCATATAGACATACGGACCGTCAGCGTGGTTATCAACAGTCAGGATCTCCTTGGACAGACCCCGATTGAAAAAGTCCCGCGTCCGGTCCATGATGAGATCGAGAAGCCGCCTCGTTTCTTCATTGCTCAAATCCTCTTCAACCAGCTTGGATCCCCGCCCCGAGTAGACAAGATGATAGAAACAGCAACGGGGAATATCTTCAGCCTCCAAGAGATCAAAGATGGCCGACACATCGGCTACATTATGGCGATTGATGGTAAAGCGTACACCAACTTTAAGGCCCGACTCCCGGCAGTTCCGCAGCCCTTTCATGGCGGCTTTGAAGGCGCCGGGGACACTGCGAAACCGGTCATGGGTCGCCTCCATCCCATCCAGACTGATGCCCACGTAGGACAGGCCGATCTGCTGAAAAACAGCAGCCTTCTCCTTTGTGATCAAGGTCCCGTTGGTCGAAATAACGGCCCGCATGCCCCGGTCGACGGTATACCGCAGCAATACCGGCAGGTCGGCCCGCATGAGGGGTTCTCCTCCAGAAAAGAGCAGGACGGGAGATCCGAAAGCTGCCAGATCGTCTATCATGGCCATGGCTTCTTCCGTTGTCAGCTCATCGGGGTAAGCCATGTTCCGGGAATTCGAATAGCAGTGGATACATTTCAAATTACATCGCCTGGTCATATTCCAGACAACAACGGGCTTCTTGTCCGCGGAAAACTGGAGCAGATGAGACGGGAGTTTGCCCGAATCACGATGGTACCGCAAGACATCACCAGGTTCTACGGTGCCGCAATATAGTTTTGATATACTGATCATTTTTCTCCTTTTTGAGGCCGCCGGCAGGTCCCGGCGGTGAGGACAGATATTTCTTATTTTTTTACCTTACGATGTCTATAGAACTCACGCCTTCTTGTCAACGGATTCTATAACAGGTTGTTGAAATACTGAATCTTTAAAAATACTTGATATCGACGGCAACTTGCCATAAAGGAAAAAAATGAAAATAATCGGAACCCCACCCATCCCCCTCTTCTGGTTCGCCGTAGGCAAAGTGTCTATTGTTGTATGTGTGCTTTTTTTCTTCGGGGAAACCTTTCTCGGCAAGCTAACCTATTATCAATCATTCCTGCTCAAGATTACGGGAATGGCTTTGTTCATCATAGGCGGAGTAATCTCTTCCGCCGGCATTTCCAACCTGGGAAAATCAACCTATATGGGGCTGCCTACGGAAGAAACGGCGCTTAAAACGGAGGGGCTCTACCGGTTTAGCCGAAACCCCATCTATCTGGGCATGTTTCTCATGTGTGTGGGTTCATCTGCATATGTGATCCATCCCATCAATATCCTTTGCGCTTTCCTGTTCATCGTCATCCATCACCGTATCATCCTCGCAGAAGAACGATTCCTCGCCTTACGCTTTGGAGAAGCCTGGACGGACTACCGGCATAAAGTCCGGCGGTACCTTTAAGAATCCATTCGCCGGTGTTGGAAACCTCCGTATAATTGTGCGGAGAATTGTAGCGAATTCCCGACCGGCCATCGCCCGATAGATTCGTCCGATAGCCGGGACTTTACAGTCCCGGCGTATTCAACCGGAAGATGATCAATAATTTTCGGCAAGGACTTCGTAGTAGCTCTGGGGATGCAGGCAGGCCGGGCAGGTCTTAGGCGCTTCCGGCCCTTCATGAACGAAACCGCAGTTTATACAGTGCCACTTGGTCGTCTCCTTTTTTTTGAAGGCCTCACCGGCAGCGATATTTTCGATCAGTTTACGATAACGGCTTTCATGGAATTTTTCTACCTTGGCAATCTGTTCGAAGGAACGGGCAACAGCGGGAAAACCCTCATCCTTAGCCACCTGGGCAAAGTTCTGATACAGGGTTGTCCATTCCATGTTTTCACCGTCTGCAGCAGCCTGGAGATTGGCCATTACATCCCCGATGACACCCGCAGGATAGCCGGCCGTAATGGTGACTTCGCCGCCTTCCAAATGTTTGAAGAAGATCTTGGCGTGTTCTTTTTCATTCTCCGCCGTTTCAAGGAAGAGATGGGCGATCTGTTCATACCCTTCCTTTTTGGCGGCGCTGGCAAAATAGGTATAACGGTTCCGGGCCTGCGATTCACCGGCAAAGGCTGCGAGAAGATTTTTTTCCGTTTCTGTCCCCTTGATGGATTTGCACATTTTTATTATCTCCTTTAATTATGTATTCAATACGTTAGATTTATGTCATTTCAGTTTCGGATCGATGCCCGTAAAGCCGCAATCAGGCTGATAACAGGTCACATTGATAAATTCACACGCCTTACCGCATACGGTACATTTCAAAGGCGGTCTTTCAGTCTGTATGGTGTTACCGCAGTTGCTGCACTTCCAATAAGTATTAGGAAGCACCGGTTTGGTGTCCCCCATATTTTAACCTCCTCTCAATATCTTGTTGCATGGGAGTATATGCATGTTATTTATAGAAACTGTCAAGGAGGGATTTTCAAGGAATCAGACGAAACGGAAATAGGGATTTTTACAGGACGCTGAGATCCGGCGACTTTATACGTTTTTGTTGTTAAAACAAGGGGAGTCTGCTAATTGTTTGCCAAATCATGTTGTTGAAAACTCAATTCTGGGCAGGCCGTTCAAAAGCTTGTCCCGTACTTGATGCGGGATGCCCAGATGCAAGGCGAGCAAAAGCTGAGGAATGAGGCGTACATAGAAGTACGTCGATTGACAAAGCTTGCGGCGCAACACAGCAGACGCCGTCCCCGCAAAAGCGTTGGATGAGCGTTTTTCAACGGCGTGCTAAAGGCGAGGCCATGAAACATATTATACTGGGCACGGCGGGTCATGTGGACCATGGGAAAACATCCCTGGTTAAGGCCCTGACCGGCATCGATACGGACAGGCTCAAAGAGGAAAAAGAGCGGGGGATAACCATCGAGCTAGGGTTCGCCTCCCTGAGCCTGCCCAGCGGCTTGTTTGTCGGCATCGTCGACGTACCGGGCCATGAGCGCTTTATCAAAAACATGGTTGCCGGCGCAGCGGGCATCGATCTTCTAGCCCTCGTCATCGCTGCCGATGAAGGAGTCATGCCCCAAACGAAGGAACATCTCGCCATCTGCTCCCTTCTGGGTATTACTCGTGGCGTGGTCGCACTGACGAAGATCGACATGGTCGATCCCGACTGGCTAGATCTAGTCACCGATGACATCCGGGCCTTCTTGAAGGGGACCTTCCTGGAAGCGGCGCCCATCGTCCCCGTCTCTTCACATACCGGTGACGGCCTGCCGGAATTATTGAAAGTCCTGGACCAGACCGCCGCACAGGTTCGTGAAAAAACCGACACCGGGCTCTTCCGGCTCCCCGTGGACCGCATCTTTACCATGAAAGGCTTCGGAACGGTTGTTACGGGGACTCTCGTATCCGGCCAGATAAAGACCGGCGAAGAGGTAGAGATCCTTCCGTCAGGATTAAAGGCCAGGGTCCGGGGCATACAGATCCACAACATCTCCGAAGAAATAGCGGAGGCAGGCCAGCGGACAGCCATTAATCTCCAGGGCGTCGACAAAACGGCCATCCTGCGCGGAGATACCCTGACACGGCCCGGGACTTTGCAAAGAACACGCCGCCTGGACGTTCGGCTCGAATATCTGGGTACCGGCGGCAAGGCCTTAAAAAACCGCCAACTCGTCCGCTTTCATACAGGGACCGACGAGATCATCGCCCGGATTACCCTCTTCGAACAAGACTCAGTGGAAACACATGCATCGGTTTTTGCTCAATTGTTTCTCGAAAGACCAACCGTCGTGTTGGCCCGGGACCATTTTGTCATCCGCAGCTACTCGCCCGTTACGACCATAGGTGGTGGAACGATCCTTGATCCCTTGACCCGGAAACACAGGAAAAATGATGCCCATCTATTCGAAGATCTGCAAATTCTAATGGAAGGCAACGATGAAAAACGGTCCGCCGTGATCCTGGAACGGGCGGGAGCAGGCGGCATCCGTCCGGCGGAACTCGTCATACGCACAGGAATCGCCCACAACCCGATGCGCAAGATTGTGGAGGCGATGTTGTCCCGAAAACAGGCCGTTTTGATCGACCAGGAAGAACAGCGAATTGTCTCCGCCGCAATTTATGGGAAATTGCAGGAAGCAATGGTCGGCCTTGTTCGGGCTTATCATGAAAAAAACCCCTTGAAAGAGGGCATACAGAAGGAAGAATTAAGAAATATGGCCGGCGATTTTCTTCTGCCGAAACTCTTCAACGCCGCCCTCCGGGACCTTGAAAAACGAGGTCTGCTCCTGATTGATCGGGAACACGTCAGGCTTCCCGCCCATCAAGTCAACCTTCAGGGAGAGATGGAAGATCTTCGGGCCGCCTTAACGGACCTTTTTGCTCAGGGAGGCCTCATGCCGCCGACCAAACGGGAGGTTATGGAGCGCTATCCCCGACAAACCAAGCAGGTCGCGAGCGTTTTAGACGTCATGCTCAAAGAGGGCCGCCTGGTCAAGGTCAATGAAGACCTCTATTATGACAAGAACACCCTCGACAAGCTTCGGGGAGATTACAAAAGCCTTCTGATTAAAGAGGGAAAGGCAACCCCGGTCACATTCAAGGAATTAACAGGCCTCACACGAAAATTCATCATTCCCCTTATGGAATATTTCGATGTTACAAAACTGACGATTCGCACGGGTGATTTCCGGATCCTCAGGACTAAACCATGACCTGCCATTAAAATAGAAATGGAGAACAAATCGACGCATGACCAAAAAGACGATCTATGTAAAGGACATCAAGGCAGGCGATAAAATCAATGATTTTTTCCTCGTCGCAGAGAAAAATTCGGCTTTTTCCCAAAAAGGCGCCCCTTATCTTAATCTGCGATTGAGGGACAAGACGGGGGAAGTGGACGGCAAGGTCTGGGATAACGTGCAGGAATTGGAAAAAGTCTTCAAAAAAGGTGATATTGTCCATATCCAATCCAGGGCGTTGAGCTATAAAAACGCGATCCAGCTTTCACTAATCGGCGTCCGTCAGGCTATCGAGACGGAAATAGAGCCTATTGACTATTTCCCCGCAACCAAAGGGGATATCGGCAACATGTTTGCCGATTTGATGGCCTACAAGGATCAGGTATCCGACGGGTCCCTGCGAAAGCTCCTTGACGCCTTCTTCGACGACAATAAGACACGGGAACTTTTCAAACGTGCCCCCGCCGCCAAAGGGTTCCATCACAACTATCTTGGGGGCCTGCTGGAACACACCCTCTCCGTAACCCGTCTCCTGGACGGCGTGGCCTCCCACTATCCCCGGCTGAACCGCGATCTGATCATTACAGGGGGTATCCTCCACGACATCGGCAAGATCAATGAATTTACCTATGACCGTCTTGTCGACTATACGAACGAGGGCCGCCTGATCGGCCACATTGTCATGGGCGTTGAGATGATAGACGCCAAAATAGCCGCTATAGAGGCTTTTCCCGCCCAGTTGGCTATGGAACTTCGCCATATCATCCTCAGCCATCACGGTGTACTGGAATTCGGCTCGCCGAAGCGGCCCAAGACGGTAGAGGCCCAGATCGTCCATCAAATGGATGACCTCGACGCGAAGGTCAACGCTTTCCAGGAAACCATCAAGGATGCCGGCGACAACGAATCGGAATGGACCCCTTTCCACCGCCTTCTGGAAAGATTCATTTACAAGGGAAAGCCGGAGTAATGGCCCGGCGGGTTATAAACATTTTCTCCGCCAGGCCCGAACATTCTTCAAACGCCATCCCAAATTGAAGCCGCGTTTCACCGCCGTTCTAAGGGGCTTGCAGATGGAACCTTTTCCGCCCCATCCGGAACTTCATTGTTGGCTATTGCGTGCATTTACCTATACGTTCAACTGTGACGTATCGAAAGGTGCAAAGGTTCCAAAAGAAAGGGTTTGGCCTGATCGGGCTTATTTGTCCTCCCGGATTTAGTCTATTTCTTTCTGCGGAAGGGCGAAATAGAAAGTCGCACCTTTGTTAACCTCTCCTTCAGCCCAGACCCGCCCTCCATGGCGGTGAATGATGCGCTGTACCAGGGCAAGGCCGATTCCCGTTCCTTCATATTCTGCATCGCTATGGAGCCGCTGGAATACGCCGAAGAGCTTATCATAGTATTTCATATTGAAGCCGATGCCGTTATCCCTTACGTAATATACGGGTTCGCCATTCTTGATACAGCTCCCCACTTCGATCACTGTTGGATTCCTGCCGCGGGCAAACTTGGCCGCGTTTCCCAGCAAGTTGACGTAAACCTGCCTGATCAATGCACGATCCCCCAAGAGTACGGGCATTGGCTCCATTTTCAAAGTCATAGCCCGGCCGGAATCGATTGTGACCAATTCCCCCCAGATTTCGTGAATCAACTCATCCACATTGAGGTTCAATTTGGTTACTTCTTGTCTTCCAAGGCGGGAAAAGGTCAAGAGGTCGTCAATGAGTTCTCCCATCTTCTTCACATTGTCTATGATCACTTGCAATTGACGTTTTCCGTCTTCATCCAACCGGTGCTCTTGCCTTCTGAGAATTATCCGGGAGAATCCCTCTATGGCCCGAAGGGGAGCCCTAAGGTCGTGGGATACTGAATAGCTGAAGCTTTCCATTTCCTTGTTAACTTCTTCCAACTGCCGTGTTTGTTCCTTCAGCACATCTTCAACGTACTTGCGTTCGGTGACGTCATGGTAAGTACAAATAATCGATTCGATACTTCCATCTGGTCTGAGAATCGGATCTGCACTAACAAGCATCCAAATGAGATCTCCGCCTGAAGGTAATCTTACGCCGACAAACTTGTTTACGACTGATTTGCCTGTAAGGACGACTTTTCGGACAGGGTGCTCATCCACGTGCAACAGAGTCCCATCGCTTTCAAATACCTGCCAATCGCCCCAATTCTGATCATTGACGCTCTTTATCGTTTCGCCATCCTTGAGACCGAACATCTGTAAAAATGTCGGGTTGACTATACTGAATTTACCGGTATCATCAATCAGCGAAACCCCCGATTTGATGTTCTTAATGAGGATATTCAGCCGATTCTCACTTCGTCGCAGATCGTCCTCCGCCCTCTTGCGTTCGGTAATGTCTTGTACGATGCCCGCCATGCGATGCAGTCCGCCATCTCCGTCAGTGCGATGCCTTCCCGCCGCCCAAATCCAACGGATCTTTCCGTCTGCACGCCTGATGCGGCATTCGAAACTCCAGTCACCCAGCGTATCCGTGGCATGATGGAACTTAGCGTCCACGTAAGCACGGTCCTCGGGCAACACATGGTCGATGAACATTTCATAGGTCCACTGCGGGAGCAGTTCGGAGTAGCCAAAAATTTTGTCATGCTCCAGCGAGCGGTACGCGCTATGTCCTACCAGATCCAGATCCCATGCTCCGGTATGGCTTGTTTCAAGGGCGAACCGCAGCCGATCCTCACTCTCCCGTAAATCCTTCTCCGTTTGTTTACGTTCCGTTATATCTCTGAAGTAAACAGAAAGACCCTCGTCAGTGGGGTATGCATGCATTTCTGCCCATTTACCGGGGACAGCGGCCGACGGTAGATCAAAGTGAACAGAAACACCTTCCGAGAGAGCCTTCGCGAAGTGCTCCTCAAAAGTATTGTTTCTTGGAGCGGATAAGGCATCCCAATAGTTCCTGCCGATGAAATCCTCTCTATTTTTACCAAAATAGGCTAGGGCACGGTCGTTTATTCTGGTAAATCGCCATTCCTTATCCAGTTCGTAATGGCAATCGGTCATGCTGTTGAGGATGGCGGCAATCTTTCGCTCCGACTGGTGGAAGACGTCGGCAATAACATCATTGAAGGTGACCCCTTGAGTCTTTGCATCCCGCAATGCTGCGATTATGGCCGCAAGGAAATATATACCCGCCAAGTATTGAGCAATTCTGGCTGCCCATCCGATAGGGCTTCCCACGGCGGGTTGGAGAAAGATACCGCCCATGCCCAATGCGAGTAACATCAGGGCTAGGGAATACCAATAAAGAAATTGCATCCCCTTCTCGGCGAAACGAATCATCATGGCCGCCGACGAGATGACGAAAAGCCAGAGGGCGCTGATCAAAACAGCTTGTCTAAGATGTGTCGGGCCAACTCCCTGCTCAAAGAAAGGCGGCGTAATGTTTAGAACCGCCGCCAAGGCAGTTGCTGCACTGAATATTACAATGCTTATGTAGTATATCAGCAATAGGCGGCGACGCTGCTTTGGATCGTCTTCCGGTGGCCATTCCAATACGTTCGCTACGGTACCTGCCATACTGAACATTGCTGCAATCAGCGCCGTTGTGTTGTGCACAGTTACAAGCACATTCGTTCCTGAAGGGCCGACTAGCCATCCTGCAAGGAGAGAGCCCGTACCCAATGACAACGTGCCGCATCCAAGGAACAGAATAGTGGGTGAACCATTCAGGAGATAACTCTTCATCGCCCTGTAAGAGACAACATATAATGCAATGCAAAGAAATATCGTGTTAAGAATGAGGACCAACAGCGGCGGGTCAAAGACAATTCGCGCAATGGGATAGTTATGGAATACCAGATGCAAAAGACTTATGGTGGCGATGAGTAAAAGGACGGGAATAAGACCAAGATAGAGAGTTATATTGCTTATCTTTTTCGTCGTTTTAGCTGATCTCATACTAATACGATATCATTAGTGTCCGGGATACGGACTATTAATTCTTTGTAACCATTTATAATAGTGTAATAAATATGCCATATTCATGTGTACTCGACTTGAAATTTTACCGATTATGGGGGCATCTTCCCGAAGCGATTCAGGAGGAGAG
>CAZYDG010000036.1:0-23465 GCA_964645835.1 uncultured Syntrophaceae bacterium | reverse complement strand
GCTTCGGTGTATTCTTTTTTCGATTGCGGACTCATATTCAACCTCCATAGAAATGGCGGTATTCGGTAATATCGAATTATGAGTCAACGATCCTTTTTATTCACCTCCTTCGGTAACATTTAATTTGAGGCAATTCGCCCCATACATTATGGTCTCTTTTTTATTGACATTATGGTATTTTTCCTATACTCTCATCAGCAGGGAAGTTTATGTAAAAAAATCGAAAGAATAGGAGGGGAAAGGGAATGAAAAAAGTATTAGCAGCTATTATTATTTGTCTTCTAACAACAGGTTTTGCTTTTGCGGCGGAAAAGGGAACGGCCAAGGAGGCCCAGGATCTCGTTGCGAAAGCCGTGGCCTATTACAAGGCCAACGGTAAAGACAAAACCTTTGCGGCCATTAACGATCCCAATGGTCCGTTCCGCAAGAAAGACCTTTATGTTTATGTCTTTGATTTCAATACGGTCTGTCTGGCCCACGGTGTTACCAAAGGCCTGATCGGCAAAAACCTCTCGGACCTCAAGGATCCCAATGGAAAACGTTTTATGTATGATATGACCCAAGGGGCCAAAACCAAGGGCAAGGGCTGGGTTGATTATGACTGGACAAACCCTGAAACCAAGAAGATGGGCCACAAGTCAACCTATTACCAGCGTGAAGGGGATATATACTTCGCAAGCGGTATCTATAAATAACCGTTCAAGACAATGCGGTTAGGCAAGATGGGGAGCTTCCTAACCGCATTTTTCAGAAATAAACAATACCTATAATTAACGCTTATAAGCAACCATTGTGTCCACGTGCCGCAGGAAAACATCGGCAACCTGTTCATCGAAGTCCAGTCCGATATGATCACGGATGTATTCCTTCACCTTTTCCTCCGGCCATGCCTTGCGATAGGGTCGATCGGACCGCAGTGCATCCCATACATCCACCACTGCAAATATGCGGGCCGTTAAGGGAATCTCTTCGCCCTTCAATCCTCGGGGATAACCGGAACCGTCCCACTTTTCGTGGTGACAATAAGGAATATTGATGACCGGCCGCAAAAAGGCGATGGGGTAGAGAATATTGTAAGCGATCTGGGGATGTTGTTTCATGATCATCCATTCTTCATCGGTCAGTTTGCCTGGTTTCAGAAGGATGCTGTCCGGTACCCCAAGCTTTCCTATATCATGCAGAAGGGCTCCCCGTCTGATTTGCACGACATCCTCCTCGCTTTGCCCCATTTTTCTGGCCATGGCGATGGACATATCCGTGACACGCCGGGAATGTCCCTCGGTCTCCTGATCACGGTAGTCCAACGCTCTTGACCAACCTTCCAGAGTACTGTCATAGGCCATGACGAGCCCGTCATTTGAGTGCTGGAGTTCATTGAACAGTTTGGCATTGTCTACGGCAATGGCGGCTTGGCCGGCGAGGGCTTCGAAGAATTCCCACCATTCCCGGTCCGGATGCAAAGGACAACGGTGAAATAACTCCAGGATGCCGATGACGCCGCCTTTGGCAATCAATGGGGCGCCGAAATAGGATTGAAAACCCTCCTTTATCAAGAAAGAAGGCCGGTCGTTTATTTCTTTTTCATCACTCAAATCGTTAATAGCGAGGGATTTGCGATTGTAAGCGACATGGCCGGCGAAGCCTTGGCCGACCCTGGCATGTGAATACTTCACATCATCCGACCGGAAACCTTTGCCCGCGGCGTATTCGAAGACGTGACCATGGGGCTCCCTGATAAGCAGGGCCACGGCGTCAACGTGGAGTTGCTCGGCGACATGATCGATCACCACACTCAATGTAACGCGAAGGTCGAGGCTGGCGGTAATGGCCATATCGATGGCACGAAGGGCGCCCAGGCGATTCAGTTGTTTACTGATTTGATCGGCTGCCTTCCTTTGTTCCGTAATATCCTGAGCGGTACCTACGGAACGTACAGGTTTTCCGTTCTCATCATAAAACGTCCGGCACATTTCCTGGAGGTATTTAATTCGTCCGTCGGCCATGAGCAGTCGATGAATAATCTCGTAGGGTCGCTTCAGTTCTACAGAGTCTTTGTAAGTACGATCGACTATGATCCGGTCATCCGGGTGAATTGCTTCGATAAAGGCATTATAGGAAGCGCCAATGCTGTCGATGGGTCTCTCGAATATACGATACATTTCATCCGACCATGTTAAGCGATTTTGGATGAGACCCAATTCCCAGTTGCCGATGTGGGCGATTCGCTGGGCCTCCTTCAGGCGGGCTTCGCTTTTCTTTATCGCTTCCTCCTTCTCTTTGTGGTGAGTGATATCTCTGAAGCTGCAACACCTGCCGAGGAAATGACCATCAACATGAATGGGATCACAGATATGTGAGAGCCATTTGATTTCACCATCCTTTGTCATGATCCGCAATTCGAGTCCGAAATGTTCGGGCGTTTCAAAGTCGTCCGTGTGCTTCTTCCAGAGCGCCTGATCGGCAGGATAGACAATTCGGGAAACCAATTCATTGTCGGTGAGGAACTCGCCTGCATCGTATCCCGTTATTTCTTTGCAAGAGGGCGTTATAAAACTGATTTTATTCTCTTTATTTAACCAGAAGAGCCAGTCACTTATTGAATCCGCGATAGTTCTCAATTTCCACTCGTTCTCCGTGATTGTCCGCTGCTGGGCGAAACTCTTTCTGGAGCCTATGACGATGCCGGCACTGCCTGCAAGCCAGATGAGCATATGGGTCATCAGAATCGCGCCTGTGCTTGATCCCCAGATCGCCGTGTCGTGCCTGATCGGGATGGAGATACTGATTCCCCCGAGAATATCTCCAACACGATAGCCCTGCCTTCCGTGACATGGGAGGCAAGCCTGTTCGGTCACGATTGGCCGGATGACCCGCAGGTAGGGTTGATCCTGGATCGTTGTCATCTCGAACTTCCGTTGGTCACCCTTTTCGAAGGCCAGCAGCGCTATTCTCTCGAAGGTATCCGGCGTGTGTGACGGGTGAATCGGCTTGAGACTTATCAGTTTTTTGATGACGGTGGACGCAGTTTTTTCCTCCGTTGCCGCAACCATCCTGGCCATATAGGCGGAATTTATCATGGTGAGTCTCTTGCCTGTTGTGGTCTCGATATCTCGGGACGGGACTTCGAGGTAAGGATTGGGAGGAACCTTGTCAACGGATGCATAGAGCCCGCCGGTACGGGTGACCCAGGTCCGGTAGGCCAGGTCCGCATTGTATGAGGCACTTGCTTCGATTTGGGCATCCTCGATACTGTCCTGCCATGATTCGTTGACGTTGAAGGCGGTCGAAATGAGAATGATAGCCGTCCAGCCGACAAGAAGGGCAATCTGAAATTTACCTGTTTTAATAAGGTATTTCATAATAATAAGTTTCCAGTATTTCCCTTTGGCAAAGAGGGAAGATAGGGATTTTCTAATGAGATTTAAGAGAAAAACAGGACGAGGTACAATGATAATTAACTGTACGTTTTTTAGTAGTGAAAAATGACCAAAGGAAGGGGTTGCCGGCGACTGACCCGCGACTGGAATTGGAGTTATTCATGGATAAACTTGTTGTCATCGCGATATGCCTTTCAGGCATCGTGGCGATCACTGAGACTTCCAACCCCTGATCAGGCAAGGGGAGGCTCTGGCTTTCGGCCTCCAGTGACAAAAAGATGAAGTTTCCCAGGAGCGACTGCTGCAATTTTATGGATTATTCATCCCTCTATACTTTATAAAAATATTTCTGGTATAGGGGTTCTTGTCCTTCTTCCAGTCTTCTGATGTTTTCATATACCGTTTTCATGATACCCAATATGGAAACATCCGTAGATCCGGCAATATGTGGCGTTGCAAGAACGTTGTACCGGAATATGGGATCATTCGGATTGACCGGCTCTTCCCAAAAGACATCCAGCCCGACGCCGCCAATCCGCTCTGAAGCAAGCGCTTCTTCCATCGCATCCCGGTCAACCAAACCCCCTCGGGATAGATTGATTAAAAATGCATCCCGTTTCATGGCAGCGAAAGATTGTCGATTGATTATGTTCCTGCTTTCAGATGTCACGGGGAGGCAGAGAACCACGTAGTCCGATCTGTTTAATAATACCTCCATGTCTGATGGACTTCCGACCCATTCCAAACCAAGCTCCTCTTTCGCCTTCAGGGGATCATGGCGCTTAATACCGATCAGATGTACATCAAACGGCTTGAGTCTTTTCACCAAGGCACGGCCAATACCCCCAAGGCCGATGATCCCCACGGTCTTGCCGCTCAAGGCCCGACCTTGAGGAGCGCCCATTTGCCTGCTTGCGAGACTCAGGGCCATTTGCCGGAAATTCCTCGACAAACCAATCATCAAGTAGATGCCCAGTTCTGCCACGGAATCGGCATTGCCGGATATGTCGGTAGGAACATTGGCCACCCGGATATTCAAATCCTGAGCAGCTTGAATGTCAACGCCTTCCAGTCCGGCGCCACATTGCTGAATGAGCTTCAGGCGGTCTGCATTTGCAAGTTGTTCTCGAGTAATTACCGTCATTGTCGGTATCAGAATATCAAACCCTTTTAAACTGTCGAAGCCAAATCGGCCGCTGGCTAGAAATTCATGCTCGGGAAGTTCCTTTTTAATAAGTCCCAAAAAACCACCCCACGCGTTTTCATGTGCGGAAAACAGAATTTTCATAGCTTCCTCTCCATATTGCTCATCTATTGTTTACATCCACCTTATCAAACTTGCGGGCCATTGATCAAATAACTTCTTTCTGCTATCCTGTCTGCATGCAGTCTTCCCTTCGCGTCAACGATTTCCTGCTTCTTATTGTGGTCCTTACTTCCATGGCGGTCGGGATCATTTTCCCCGGCTTCAGTTCTCATTTCCAGGATATGCCGATTTACTGCCTGATGGTTCTTTTTCTTCTCAGCTATCTTTCCGTCGAATTAAAGACCGTCTGGTCGACATTGAAGGGCGACATGTGGATGATCCTGTCCTTTGTTATTTTAAAGAGTCTGATCCTTCCCGTTTTAGTCTATTATATTTTCAATCTTCTTTTCCCATCCTTTGCCCTGGCTGCTTTGCTTTTAACAGGTGCGTCCACCGGGGTTGTGGCGCCTTTTATTTCCAATCTGGTGAGAGGCAACAGTGCTCTGGTCCTTGTGGTCGCTGTAGTCACGTCGATTCTGGTGCCGGTAACATTGCCGGCGCTAATCCAGGTAATTGCCGCCAGGCATGCGGAGATTTCTCTTTTTGCCATGACCCGGATGCTTTTGTTGGTGATCTTTCTTCCCATTTTAATGGTTGAGGGGCTGAGGCGCCTGACACCTAATCTGATCCAGTATATGATCAAAGTACGTTTTCCAGTTTCACTTATCTTTTTCGCCATTATCAATTTGGGGGTTTTTTGCCGGTATTCGGTGCTTTTCAGGACGGAGCCGGTCATCATTATCGCGGCTTCACTAGTGGCGGTGGCGCTGTCGGTGATCAACTGTGTAGTCGGGATAATCTTTTTCTTGAAGGCCCCGGTGGAAAATCAATTGGCCGGCGCCGTCATGATGGGGAACATGAATAATGTGCTGATCATTGTCTTTTCCTGGACTTTTTTCGGCTCTACGGAAGCTTTGGTGGCCGCCATGTATATCATTCCCTTCTTCGGCCTCGTGGTGCCCCTCAGATATTACGCTCAACGTAAGGTAATATCTGCGAATTAGAACCCTGGAGTTTGGACAATTTAACAATCATGACACATTACTTGCGGTTGTTGTCCCTCGCTGGCGGGGGTGCAGGGGGTGGTGGTTCCTTTGGCCGTCCCCGAAATGTAAGGATTATTTGATCATTGATTACCAATAACTGTAGGCCTTACCTGCTCTCCGTCTGTTATTCCCGTTCCGGGGTTGAGGATGATCATCTCACCCGCTTGAAGCCCCGAGCGAAGCCGGACAGATTTTCCGTCACTGTCTAGCACCTCGACGGGGCGGAAATTTGCCTTGTTCCCTGACGCCAGCACCGCGACAAAGGCCTTATCTCCTCTGATCAGCAGGGCGGCAGCAGGGACTTCCACGAAAGACGCCGTCTTGAGCGTCAGCCTGACCTGGACAAAACTCCCCGCCAGGATACGACCCAGCCGGTTGTCCAGATCAATCTCTGCGAGCATAGTCCTGGTTCTTGGGTCCAGTTCACCGCTTAACCTGGAGACGGAGGCGGGCAGTTTTATATCCGGACGGTTGGGATCGGAAACTTCGGCGCGATCTCCCACTCTGACGAAGACAGCGTCGCGCTGATCGACATAGATGTAAACGCGGAGTCTGTCGGTTTTGGAAAGATTGACCAGGGGCAAGGCGGCGGTCTGGGAGCCCGTGGCACCTTGCAGAAGCGCGCCGGGATCGGCAAAACGTGCCGTTACAGTGGCCTCGAAGGGTGCACGCAATATCTCGTAATCCTTCTGGACCCAGAGCGCCGATGCATTGGCCTCGGCCTGAATAGCGGCCGTCTCCGCATGATCGGCATCCATCTGCGCGATGTAGCCATTTTTGATTAGCTCTCGGGCGCGCACGGCGTCTCTCCTTTTGTCCCGGGCATCTGCCAAGCTCGCCTCATACAGCCGGTCGATCTCCGGGGATTCGATGATTCCCAAAATCTGCCCGGCCTTCACCCGATCTCCCTTATCGACTCGTATCTCCTTGAGATAGCCGCTTACCTTGGCATAGAGAGTAACTGTCGCATAAGGTCTCGCCTCGCCCGAAAAGGTCAGCGCACGCTCATTCGATGACAGTGCGGCATAGGCCACACGCACGTCGGGACCTGCTTTGATGACTGCCGCTTTTTCGCGGGCTTCATTGCCGGTGGATATATACCTATATCCGACAAGCAGGACAAGAATCCCTGCGGCAAGGCCGATCAGGATAAACCCATATATATAGATCCTCGCACTTCTTCCGGTTGGAAGGAATTTCCTAATCATGTCGATCTCCCCCTTCATGCATTTCCGCTTCAAACTTTTCATCCAGGAGATGCCGGGACGGCATGTCTTTACGCAGCAGTGAATAAAAGACCGGCACTACGAAGAGCGTGAAGAAGGTGGCGACAATGAGACCGCCGATCACAGCCCTGCCCAGGGGTGCGTTCTGCTCGCCTGCCTCACCCATGGCAAGGGCCATGGGCAACATCCCGATGATCATGGCCAGGGCCGTCATCAGCACAGGACGGAGCCTCGTTTTCCCTGCTTCTATGGCCGCCTCCTCCGGTGTCAGCGCCCTGTCGACCCTCGTGTCATTGGCGAAGCTGACCAGGAGGATGGAGTTGGCTGTCGCAATGCCCACGGCCATGATGGACCCCATGAGGGATTCCACATTGATCGTGGAACCCGTTGCGGCAAGCATCCAGAGGATACCGATGAGGGCGCCGGGAACGGCCATCATGATGATAAAAGGATCCAGCCACGACTGAAAGAGGACGACCATCAAAAAGTAGACGAGGAGCGTTGCCAGGATGAGTCCCGTGCCCAGGCCGAAGAAGGATTCATACATGATCTCGTTCTGACCGCGAAGCGTAACGCGGGTTCCCGGTGGAAAGGGTTTCAGGGCTGAAATCCGCTTTTCGATGGCTGTGGCGACGGACCCGAGATCACGGCCTTCCACGCTTCCTTCAACCTCAAGAACCCGCTGCACCGTATAGTGATTGATATTCTCGGAGCTGACCGAATGGGTGACCGAAGCGAGATTTCCGAGAGAGAGGGCCGGCGACCGCGGGGTATCCGACAGTGCGGGCGTAGGAACAGATTGGAGCAAGGCTGCCGCTGCGGATGATGTCAATGGCATTGAATGGAGATTCTTCAGGGAATCGATACTAGCCGGAGGTATCTGGACTGCAACGGTGTAATTGACGTTGTTAAGGGGATTCAGGAAGAAAGACGGTGCAATGAGGATGCTGGAGGACAGGGAGATAAGGGCATTATTGGCCACATCGCGCTCACTCACACCGAGCTTTGCCGCCCTGGTTCTGTCCACGTCGATGGCGAGGGTCGGATAGTCAAGAACCTGATTGATATGGACATCGGCGACGCCGGGGATCTCCTTCATCGCATTCCTCAGTTGGACGGCATATTCGTAGGAACGGTTGAAATCGTTCCCCTCTATCTGGACACTGAGCGGCGACGTAAGGCCGAAGTTCAGGACCTGAGTCACAATATCGGCAGACTGAAAATAAAAGCGGCACCCGGGAAAGGTCTGGGGCAGAATTTCCCGCAGTTTCTTCCGGTATTCGGCAGTCGGTCGGTGCCCTTCTTTGAGGGAAATTAGGATCTCTGCATCCATACCGCCGATGTTCTCTGTCTGGACAAAGGCCAGATTGTAGAAAATGGGAACACCGATCATGTCGTTGATTGTCTCGATTTCCCGGGGCGGTATCACGTCCCGGATCTTTTTTTCGACCTGATCGACGAGTTTCTCCGTCATCTCGATGCGCATGCCTGAGGGGGCGCGAAAATGAAGCTTCATCAGCCCTGTGTCAACCTCCGGGAAGAAATCGAGGCCGATCACAAAGACGAGCCCAAGGCTGATCAGGCCCAAGGCGCCCGCAATGCTCAGGGTGAAGGCGCGATGCTGCAGAATTACCTCAAGTGCCCTGCCGTAGGCCTCCTGCAGGTTCACATAGGCCCGGTCGCGCCAATGGTTCAACCTTTCCGTCAGAGAACCGGCGGAACCCTGCGATCCATCTGTTATCTCATTAATCTCCGGATTTTCCTCGTTTTTCATGAGCATCCGGAATAGGACTGGTACAAGAGTCCTGGATAACACATATGATGCCAGCATTGCAGTGACAACGGCCAGGGCAAGAGGCGTGAAGAGATACTTGGCCACGCCGAAAAGAAGCATGACGGGGAAGAATACGACACAGATTGCCAGAGTCGAGACGATGGCCGGAACCGCAATTTGGCTTGAACCGTCGACGACGGCGACCATCAGGGGTTTTCCCAGGGTGCGGTTTCTGTGGATATTCTCCACGGCCACTGTGGCGTCATCGACAAGCATGCCGATTGCCAGGGCCAACCCGCCCAAGGTCATGATATTGATACTGTCGCCGGACAGATTAAGACAGATGATTGCGGCAAAAATCGAAAGGGGGATCGAGATGCAGACAACAATCATGCTCCGCCAACTGCCGAGAAATATCAGGATCATGAGTGACACAAGGATGGAGGCCAGTATCGCTTCGCGAACGACGCTCATGATTGCCCCCCGGACAAAGACCGACTGGTCGAAATCGATCTTGAGTTCAAGACCCTGGGGTGCCGTTTCCATAATGAGGGGAAGGGCCTCCCGCGTCGCATCTACAACGGCCAAGGTCGAGGCATCGGCATGCTTGAGGATGGCAAGATAAGTGGCTCGCCTCCCATTAACCCGGACGATGTTGTTTTGGATGGCAAAGCTGTCCGAAATACGGGCCACATCTCCCAGATAGACAGGAGCGCTTCCGACGACCTTGATGGGGATAAAGTTGAAATGGTCGAGGACTCGGGGGCTTGAGTTTATTGTCACATTGTACTCAAGGTCGCCCATTCGGGCTGTCCCCGCCGGGATGATGACGTTGGAGGTCTGAAGAGCCGTGACGACATCCGCCGGTGAAAGGCCCCGCGAGGCCAGCTTGTCCGTATCGACATCGATCATGATCTGGCGGTTCTTACCGCCGAAAGGCGCAGGGATGGAGAGCCCGGGGATCGTAAAGAGGCGCACCCGGATGAAGTTCAGGCCGTAATCGAAGAGCTGCTCCTCGGAAAGGTTATTGCTGGAGACGGTCAGTTGCGCCACGGGGACATTGGATGCGTTGTATTGAATGATAATCGGCGGTTGCATGCCCGGTGGGGCAATTCTCAGGATTGTATTGGAGACGGACGATATCTGGGAAATTGCAGCACCGATATCCGTCCCTCGCTGGAAATAGATCTTGAGCATGCCGATGCCGGGGATCGATTGGGATTCGATGCGCCGGATTCCGTTCACTGTTGTTGAATAGGCCCGTTCACTGATGATGACCACACGGCGTTCCATGTCCTCCGGTGAGAGGCCCGGATAATTCCAGACGACGATAACGACGGGGATACTGATTGTAGGGAAGATATCGACAATCATCCTGCTCAGGGAAAGGGCGCCGAGCACGAGGATCAGCATCGACATTACGGCAACCGTATAGGGTCTGCGCAGGGCAAGGCGTACGATCCACATTGATCAGGGTACCTCTTCCATCATGCAAAACAACTCAATTAATGACTTAATTTAGAGATGGAAGCCATAATGATTTCCCTGATTTTATACGTTCAAATGTTTTAGATTATCTCAGAAAAAGGATAATCGGACAGCAGTAAAAAAATAATTTTCAGAAATCGATACGAGTATGGATGATTTATCTCGCACCAATTCCTTAGCCTGCCTGAGTCGTTGGATGAAAATAACCATATGATTTGACAGCATAAAAATGCTTGTTAACTTAATTTTGTCGTTGGTCGAAGCAGCCTTTGAAAGGGAGATCCCAGGTTCATAGTACAATATAATAGTGGAGGTAAACCATGCTGGACTTTACTTTGAATCCCCGGCAATTGGAACTTCGTTCGCAGGTCCGTGATTTTGCCTTGAAGGAGATCCTGCCTGCCATTTGGTATTATGATCAACATGATGAGTTTCCCTTCTTTCTGCTGGAAAAGGCCTTTAATGCCGGCCTTTTGAATGGCGATATCCCCGAGAGATACGGGGGCAAGGGGCTTGGCCTTATCGATACCGTCATCCTGACAGAGGAATTTGCAGCAGCATGTTCCGGATTGGCAACCTCTCTATGTGATAATTCGCTTGGAATTACACCACTCAGGCTTTCCGGCAACGACCTGTTGAAAGAAAAGTATCTTCCTAAAATTGCCGGTGAATTCAAGCGCATCTGTTTTGCGACATCGGAACCCGGCATGGGCTCCGATGTTTCCGGTATGCGTTGCCTGGCTGAAAAACACAATGATGGCTTCCTCCTCAATGGAACTAAATATTGGATAACCAATGCCGGCGTTGCCGATTACATGGCCGTTTTTGCCACAACCGACCCGGAGAAAAAACATGAAGGCATCTGCGCTTTTCTTGTAGAAAAAGATTGGGAAGGGGTCTTTGTCGGAAAACCCATAAAAAAAATGGGTCAGCGATGTTCGAATACAGCAGCGATCAATTTCAAAAATGCAGTGGTGCCGAAAGAAAATATCATCGCGGAGCCGGGTGAGGGGTTTATTCTGGCCATGAAGACGTTTGCCTTGACCAGGCCCTCTATCGGCGCGTTCGCTGTGGGGAGTGCCCGGTCAGCGATGGAGTTTGCCATTGATTATGCAAAGAAAAGAAGGGCATTTGGAACCCGGATATCCAACTTCGAGGCCATCCAGTTCAAGATTGCTGAAATGTATCAGAAGGTGGAGACTTCCCGTCTCTTGGTATTGAAGGCGGCATGGGAAGCCGATCAGGGAATGGACCCAACGATCAGCGCTTCGATTGCCAAATTCTACGCGACGGAAGCGGCTATGGAGGTCGTCAATCAGACCATGCAAATATTCGGCGGTTATGGTTATACGAGGATGTTTCCCGTCGAAAAATTATTTCGGGACATGCGTTTATTCAGCATCTATGAGGGGACAAGCGAGATACAAAGACTCATCGTTTCGGGTTATGCCCTGAATCAGTATCAGCCGGTCATGCCTCCGCTGGAGGATCTTCCCATGGTCGGCGAGCTGGATATGGGCGTGCCGGAAGCAAAAGATACAACCGCCTGGCGGTGCCGCATATGCGGGCACGTTCATTATGGTGAGGAACCGCCGGAAGAATGCCCTTCCTGCTTTTTCCCGAAAGCCACTTTCAAGAAGGTATGGCCTGCCGTCTGATTCCCCGACCTTATTTCAGATGAGCACCCTTTAGCTTACCAGACTCCGCCAGCTCTGATATTCCGCCATCCTTGCCAGAGCCTTTACCGCCCGTTCGGGGGTGAGGAAGGCGACCCCTTTGTAGTCATATCCCGGCATTTCCGTGACAGTCTTTCTCATATCATCATCCAGCAACATGACTCCCAGGATCGGTTTCCCGTAATTTTCCATCAACTGAATGGTGTGCTCGAAAAATAGCTGCTCTGCCTCTTCATATTTTTTCATACCCGCTTCGCCAAGTTCTTTGGGAAAATTGGGATCTGTGGCAATGGCCGCTTTTAGCATATTGCCGACAAAATTGAGCCTCCCAACGGCCCCCAGATGAATGACGGCATCGCATTGATCCCATTTGACCAAGGCTTCGACAACCTTCATGGGGATTTCCGGATTGAATTCCCCGACCAGATCCACGGGATTCTCACGGCTCCAGTATGGTGGTAGAATCTCATCGATCTTCGCAATGATATCGGCCGTCAGGTTCGGAATTTCGAGTCCTGCTTCAATGCACAGGTCCGTTGTCACAACACCCCATCCCCCGCCCAGGGTCATCAGAGCCACGCGTTTTCCTTTCGGCAGGGGGACGGATGAAAAAGCTGTGGAAAGGTCCAGAAGATCCATAGGCTGGTCGGCGAGGATAATACCGGCCTGTCGGCATACGGCATCGAACACTTTAATATTCGATGCCAGGGCGCCCGTATGGCTTGCGGCAGCCCGGTTTCCGGCTTCCGTGCGTCCCCCTTTGAGGACGATAACGGGTTTCTTTCGCGATACCTGCCGGGCTGTTTTGAAGAAGCGCTTCCCGTCTTTTATGCTTTCGATGTAAAGCACTACCGTCCTTGTGATGTGATCGAATTCATAGCCGTGGAGACAATCCTCTATGGTAATCATGGCCTCATTGCCCGAACCGCTGAAGGCCCGAATACCGATCCCTTCCATCTCGGCAAAGGCCAGGAGCTGAGTGCCGAGATTGCCCGATTGCGACACGAGGCCGATTGATCCGGCTTTGGGCCAGCATGGCGAGCCTGTGCAATAGAATTTTGCGTGGGGATTGCAAATGCCCATTGTATTTGGGCCGAGGATGATGATGCCCGCCTCTGCCGCGGCCTTGGCCAGTTCTTTTTCCATTTCCCGGCCTTCGTCGCCGGTTTCGCTGAATCCCGAAGTTATCAGGAGCATGTAGCGGATACCCTTGGCTTTAAATTCATCGATCAGACCCAGGACCGCCCCGGCAGGAACGGTGACAACGCCAAGATCGACATGATTGGGGATGTCGGCGATGGTCCGGTACACTTTTCTGCCGGCGATGTCTTTCCCTTTGGCATTAACCAGATAAATTTCTCCGTCATACCCACCAGCGACGAGATTCGTGAAAAGCATGTTTCCCCATTTGCCGGGCTGGGCGGAGGCGCCGATAAAGGCAATCGAGCGGGGGGCGAAAATCTTGTAGAGATCCTTGTCCTCTACCAGCGGACGGATGGTTCTTTCCTCCGGTCGTTTACCGATGATGACCAAGGCGTCTACGGCGGTTACCCGCCCATCTGCGCTGACGATGAGAGGATTGATATCCACTTCCGTGATGTCGTTCCATTCGGTGCCCAGACGGGATAACCCGACGAGGGTCCGGACAAGCTCTTCCCTATGGACGGCCGATTCTCCCCGGAATTCTTTCAGGAGGCTGGAGGAATGGAGTTCATCGATCATCATGCCTGCCTCAACTTCATTCAAAGGAGCGATACGAAAGACCACGTCCTCCAGGGCTTCCGTGAATATCCCACCAAGGCCGAACATAATGATGGGACCAAAAAGGGGGTCACAGAACATGCCGGCGACAAATTCTCGCCTTCCGGTAACCATCGGTTGAATCAGATATCCTTCGAGATCTTCTCCCGCCGATTCAGCAATGGCCTTTGCTGCAGCCATTACATCCTTTGAGGTCTGGAGGTTCAGGCATACCAGGCCCCTTTCGGTTTTATGGGTCAGCTTTGCCCCCAAGCCCTTGACCACGACAGGGAATCCCTGTTGCGCGGCAAGTGAGGCTGCCTCTTCAGGGGTCCTTGCGATAGATTCTTTCACCACAGGAATGCCGTAGACTTCCAAAATCTGCTTGGATACCGCTTCCGAAAACGCGTTTCGGCCCTCTCCTTTGGCCTTTTCGATGAGTTTTTTTATTTCCAGGTCCATTTAACTTCTCCTGTACGCCGATAATCATACATTCGGATTTTTATCTAGCACAGGTGTTCGAGGACTTCAATTCCCGATTGTCGCGGGGACGATTCTTGCTGGATTGTTGATGCGGTATATAGAGTGCCTTGACCGATGAAGAGGGGCAAAAAAGATTGGAATCGCGGGATTTATGATGAAACCCGTTTCCCTAGATTAGTTGGCACTTATGGTAAGGCAGGTTTTAGTTCGTTATAGTTGACTATGAGAAGTTAAAGTTATTATATTCCACCGGCTACACCAGATGTGTAAATATTCGGAACATTGACCGTTCCTGACGAATCTCCAGTTATATTTGTGATGATATACTTCGATGAAGGAAACGAAAATTCGTAAGCAATAGGTGTTCCGCTCGGAAATCTAGCCGCAAGCGCCGATCCGGAAATACTTGTTGTTCCATAACTGAAGAGTAACAAATTTGCTGCACTTCCAGATTCGGGAATTGAATTTCCATTAGCATCCCATGCTTTAATCGTGATGAGTCCCCCATCAGATGACATTATCCCGGATAGATCTGTAATCTTGATGGAATCATATGTACCTATATAATTTGAAGCATAGAATGTTATCCCATTCACATAGGAAGATGGAATATTAATGGATGTATCCATTGTGCTTTTAGTGTTTGTAACGACTATTTTCGTTGAAGCGATTGAAAAGTCGTAAGACATTGGCGTTCCTGATGGGAATCGGGCTGCTAAATTAGTGCCTGATATGGTGGTTGTTGCATTGTTCTTAACTGTTAACGGCGAAACGCTTCCAGACTCAGAAAGCGAATTTCCGTTTGTATCCCAAGCCTTTATCGTAATGGCGGCTCCGTTATCGGTGAGGATTCCTGATCTGTCTGTAATCCTGATTGTGTTGCGCGGACCAATAGAATTGGCGACAAAATTCGTTGTTCCATTTGTATAAACATAAGGAATATTGATTGAATTATCCGCACTGCTTTTTACATTCGTTATGACGACTTTAGTTGAAGCAACAGAAAAGTCATAAGACATTGGTGTTCCCGTTGGGAAGCGTGCCGCCAAATCAGAGCCCGATATGGTCAGGGTTGCGTTATTATTGACCGTCAATGGTAGAGCAGTTCCAGACACGGGAATGGATATGCCATTTACATCCCAGGCTGCTACGTTAACAGCTGCTCCGCTCGAAGAAAGAGTGCCGGACATGTCCGTTATCTTGATAGAATTTCGTGAACCGACAGAATTTGTTACAAAATTCGTTGTACCGCTACTGTAACCACTCGGTATGTTGAGATTACCATCTACGCTGGTCTTCACATTAGTGATAACCAACTTGGATGAATCCAATGTAAAAGCGTACAAAATTGGTTTGTTAGGTGAAAAACGAGAGGCTAGACTTGTTCCTGTTATCGTTGTCGTAGCATTGTTGTATACCTTCAATGGACTTGCACTTCCGGATTCGGCCAATGAATTACCGTTGACATCCCATGCCTTAACGGTAATCGTTGCTCCCGTGGTGGAGAGGGATCCGGACATATCGGTTATTTTGATTGAGTTTCGGGAACCTATTGAATTCGAATACGTCCATGCGCTCTGTGCTATTGTGAACGTTTGTCCTCCAATGGTTATTGAACCGGTTCTTGCAGCGCCAGTATTTTCGGTAACTGAAAAGCTGACGGTGCTGTTGCCGGTACCGCTTGCTCCTGCAGTGATCGTGATCCAGGATGCACTGGCTGTCGCTGTCCAATTGCAAAAATTGAATAAACTCGTCACATTGGTAGTCCCCGTATTGCTTAAAGCACTCAGAGTAGACCCGGTGGAAGACAAAGTATACGTGCAAGTCGTTGGGGAAAATTTTTGGATACGGTTCTGATTTTCATCCGTTACATACACATTCCCCGATGAATCGACGGTGATGCCATACGGTTTGTCAAACTGGCCATCTCCCGCACCATACGATCCCCACTTCGTTATGAAGGTACCGCCGGCGGCAAATTTCTGAATGCGTGAATTATACTGATCAGTGACATACACGTTTCCTGATGAGTCAACGGCTACATTTCGTGGAAAATTAAACTGACCGTCACCGGTTCCTAGCGTCCCCCAAGATCCTGAATAAACCCCTGCTGTTGTGTATTTTGAGATGCGATTATTGCCACTATCGGCTACGTAGAAATTCCCTGAAGCATCTACGGCAATTCCCCGGGGAGCATTAAACTGTCCGGCCCCACTTCCTTGTGAACCCCATTTTGTGCTGAAAACGCCGGCTGCCGTAAATACCTGTATGCGGTTGTTGCCTGAATCAACGACATACACTTTGTCTGAAGAATCAATGGCAATGGCTTGGGGATAATTAAACTGTCCGTCCGCTCCTCCCTGAGACCCCCATTGGGCACTGTAGACCCCGGAAGACGTGAACTTTTGAATACGATGGTTATTTTCATCCGATACATAGATATTGCCCGAAGAATCAACGGCCACATTGTCAGGATATGAAAAATTACCGTTACCGGTACCGAAAGAGCCCCATTGCGAAACGTAGCTTCCGGTGGTTGAAAATACTTGTATTCGGTTGTTAAAATAGTCAGCAACATACAAATTCCCCGATGGGCGGGCAAAGATGCCGTGTGGCTTATTCAAATTGCCATTTCCCGAGCCAAGGGATCCCCACTTGCTGACGAAATCATATCCTCCTTCTGCAAAGGCTGTCGTATAGGAAACGAGTAAAAAAGCAAACACCATAAAAATTATCGATGAAATGACTTTTTTTGCACTCATATTTTGTTCTCCCTCTCTCCTACCTCAAAAATTATTTCATGTAGCTGAATTAATTAATTTTTCATAGTTAGCAAGGTTATTTAAAATATCTACCTTTTTTTTCAACGACTGCAGTGCAGCGTAATATTTTAATTATTTATCAATCGCTTATGGATATTCTTCTATTATTTAAACTAAATCATAAGTATCTATACCATAGATTTCAAGTAAATGACATCATTGATTTATCAGTAACGTTTTGGTTTCTAGAAAAAGGCATTGACATGGACTGTTACATGTGTATTTATCCTCTCTGTGAATTAAAGGAAAAATGATGAACGTCCGCTCAGAGTTTAAAAAGACTATCGGTAAAAAGCAGGGCATAAAGCGCAAGGGACTGCCCATTGCTTTGAGGACGTTCATGTACTGACCAACCGCATATATCGTCTCCTTTAAGCCATGGGTAGTCCCCGTGGCTTTTTTTTGCTCTTTCTGCGGCAGATTTTCAGAACCGTACAAACGAATTTTATTCATCCTAAATTGATAGAAAGGAAGACTTATGCAAGTACAATCTTGGGCCGGGTGTCATGTGCCCTTAATCACACCTTTTCGCGATGATGATTCCATCGACGAGGCCGGGCTGCGCAAACTTGTTAATTATTATATCGAAGAGGTAAAGTGCGATGGCCTTGTTCCTTGCGGGACAACGGGAGAATCGCCGACACTGGATCATGACGAGCATACCAGGGTCATCGAAATTGTCGTCGATGAAGTCGCAGGGCGTGTTCCCGTCATGGCCGGAACGGGGTCGAACAGCACCAAGGAAGCCATCGAAATGACAAAGCATGCCGCGGATCTGGGCTGCGATGCCAGCCTTCAGGTATGCCCCTATTACAACCGTCCTACGCAGGACGGTCTACTCCGGCATTTTGAAGCGATTGCAGAGGCGACAACGCTGCCCCTCTTTATTTACAACATCCCGTCGCGGACAGGACGGCTTATCGAGGCCCGAACCATGATCGAACTTTCCAAAATGGATACGGTCATCGGGATGAAGGACGCCTGCGGCGATCTTATGGTGACCATGGACATCATTCGCGCGACCGGCGGCAGCAGCAAGAAGTTTTATGTCCTTTGCGGAGAAGACGCCCTTACTTTTCCGATGATGGCTCTCGGTGGCGATGGGGGAATCCTGGCGGTTGCCCATATTATCGGGAAAGAATACGGTGAGATGATCCACCGGTATCTGGACGGAAACATCGAAGCCGCACGGGCCATCCACTATCGGACGCTGCCCCTCGTCCGGGCGCTTTTTATTGAGACGAATCCCGTTCCGGTCAAGGAAGCTCTCAATATGCTGGGGCTTCCGGCCGGGAAAGTCCGCCTGCCAATGGCTCCCTTGAGGCCCGAAAGCCGTGAGGCGCTGCGCCGGGTTATGGAGCAGTTCGGTCTGTTGTAAATATTTAGACGAGCCATCATCTTTTGACCCAAGATGGTGGCTCGTTTCTTGTCACGCAAGTACGGCGTTGCATTGCCGGCATTTTCTTGCCCCTCGGAACGATGGGGTGCCGCAAGATTTGCACAGGTACCATTTTTCCTCCTCCTCGATCCATGCTTCCGTACCGAGTTCCCGCCACCGTGGAATTGTGCGCATGATAATCTCCTTCGCCTCTGCAAAGGGAAAGTTCTCGATCGTTTCGCAGGGGAAAGATCCGCATTGATAACATCCTTCGAAGTTCTTTTCCTGTGCGCAGGATTTGATCGGGCAAACCCGGCAGTAAACGAACACATTGGCGGACCGGCAGCCGTTGCAATTGATGTCGGCTATTGCGACACCATAAACTTTTGCCAGTTTTTCCTTGTTATGAGCTTGATCAAGACCTCTTGGGTAATGTCCTCCGCGGTATAGGGATCGTATACCACGCGGATGGCAATGTTATAGATCCAGGACTGATGCCGTAGAATGATGGACTCCAAAGCATGTCGATCACCTTGGAGAGATCGGGTAATCAGTTCCAGTTCAGCATTATCCTCACTCAGGACTTCTCTAAAGGGGTTGTATATCGTTTTCATCGTGTTGCCCTTTGTTTGTTCATAATTCATTGAACCTAGCTCGGGCATCGAGATTTAAATTAAACGCCCGCAGGGATGGACCCATGTGGTTCACCAACTGATACAATATTTCTTTTAATGTGTGACAAAAAATGTTCGAACCACGACATCTGTATAACAAGTATCCATTCTGGATACGCCCTTGGTTACTTCTTATCCACTTGCGATCTCAATAGGATATTGACGATTGGCTTACGTATGCATATATTTCAATTAATATAAATAGTTGATAATGGCTGGTTGCTTGGCATGTTCAATGCTTTGAGATTATATTCAAGTAAGAATTTCATGTTCAGGCTAGGGGGAAAGTAATGAAAAAAATGGTTTGTATAGTGCTCCTTCTTATAATGGCCGTCTTTCTAATCAATCCGTCGGGTAGCGAGGCCAGATGGGGCTATTGGAGAGTTCATGGGGGTTGGGGTTGGTGGGGACCCGCAGTGGTTGTCGGCGGGGCAGCGGTTGTCGCACCTTACTATGGACGTTATTATGGACCCTATTATGGGCCGTATTACTCACCTTATTACTACGACCATTATATACCGCCGCCAGTAGTTATTAAGGAACGGGTTATTGTGCCTGAACAAACGCCGCTGCAAGGGGCGGCTTCCTCGGAGAGGGTCTTCATTTATCCGCGCCAGGGTCAAACCGAAGCGCAACAGGCTAATGACCGTTACGAGTGCCACCGCTGGTCCGTCGGTCAAACCGGCTTCGATCCGACCCAACCACCCGGAAACAAGAACGAAGCACAGATGATTCAGATGCGTGGTGATTATAACCGGGCGCTTAGCGCCTGTCTTGACGGACGCGGGTATACCATGAAGTAAGAAGTGATGAGATAACGGAGTTTTAAGACATGTTTTCACAATATATATCAATAACAGTTGCAAGGACGGGGCTGCCATGGTCCGGAAAAATTGTCGGCACGATTTTTGGGGTAATTGCGGTTCTTGGATTTGCCACATGCTATTATCCTGGGCCGCAAAGCGTTTGTGCTCAGCCTTTACCGGATAACGGCGCTGCAGCCGTAAATATGCCGGCAGCATCTGTCTATTTGTACCCCAAAGCGGGCCAGACACCTGCTCAGCAAGACCGTGACCGCTACGAGTGCCATAACTGGGCAGTGAATCAGACCGGTTTCGATCCTTCGATGGTCTTTCTTCCACCGGATCGACGCATTGCGGTTGTCCCCATGCCCGCGCCCAGGCATGACACGGCAGTATTGGGTGTGGGAGGTGCCCTGCTGGGCGCTCTGATTGGCGGCCCAAGGCATGCTTTGCCCGGAGCCCTTATCGGCGGTGCCACAGGCGCCATTGCCGGTGCACTCTCCGATTCGGCCCGGCAGGAGTCCGCCCGGCAGGCCGAGGAAGCCTATAACAGCCGGTATGATCAGGCCCGGACGGCACAGCAGGAAGGAAAAAGTCAGGAATTCAGGCGTGCCATGTCTGCCTGTCTGGAAGGGCGCGGCTATAATGTTCAGTAAGGAGAGATTTATGTTAAAGTCAAATCGAATGAAAGGGTATGTCGCTGTTTGTGAGGCCATGGCCGGCCATGGCGGATGACCGGGGGCATCACAACCACGAAGTTATGGATTCGCGGTACCACCACAATCATTACTACCCGGCACGCGGTGTATACATCAACGTACTGCCGAGTAACCACCGGGTGGTGGTTTACGGTAGGGACCGCTATTACTTCTCCGGCGGTGTCTGGTATCGTCCGTATGGCTCACGTTTTGTTATCGTGGCGCCGCCGGTCGGGGTCGTCGTTCCGATCTTGCCTACATATTATACGATGGTCAGGTTCAATGGCGTGCCCTATTACTATGCTAATGATGTGTATTACCTGCAAACACCGGACGGCTATGCCGTCGTAACCCCGCCGCCGGGCGAGGCTGTTATGGCCCCCGCTCCGGCGCCGGTATCATCACCGCCGCCCTTTGCGGAAAAGACATTCATCTATCCCCGACAAGGTCAAAGTGAGAAGCAACAGGCGACGGACCGCTATGAGTGCTACCGTTGGGCTACCGGCCAAACCGGCTTCGACCCGACACAACCGCCGGCCGGCCAGTTGGGAGCCGAATTGAGCAGGAAACGCACAGATTACCGGAGAGCCGAAACGGCTTGCCTGGAAGGCCGTGGTTATACAGTGAAGTAGATGTGCTCATATCAGCCAATTCCCGTCTTCACCCTCCCCTTTAAAAGGGGGAGGGCTGCAGTTTTCCCTATGAGCAACTGACCCCAGCAACAGGCACTGGGGTTATTCATGAACGAAACTTGTTGTCATTTGCGAGACGCCTCTCAGACGTCGTGGCAATCTATTTATAATGAGTAAAAGCAAGATTACCGCGCTTAGCTCGCAATGACTCCTCAAGTTTCTTCCGAGAACCGCATCATATGCCAATTTTATATTCGTAACGCCAATTTACACTTCAGAAGGATATCAAGTCAGCCGGGATGAGGCGGCTTGAGGCTTATAGTTTCTGCCAAATAATCTTGATCAATGCATAATTTTAGCATAAGGATGCGACGCGAAAGTTACAATTGAAAGATGAAGGAGTTTTATGATGGATCTGGAAAGCTTGTTTTACCCGAAGAGTGTGGCGGTTATCGGCGCCTCCCCTAACCTGGGCGGTGGGAAAATACCCTATTTTCATATCTTACAAGGAATCGGTTACAAGGGAAAGCTCTATCCGGTTAACCCGAAATATAAAGAAATAAACGGAATAAAGGCTTATGCCTCGATGGACGAATTGCCTGATGATGTCGATTTTACGATTGTCTCCGCGCCGGCAGGGCAAACGATAGATATTATCAAGACGGCAGCCCGTAAAAGGTTTAAATTCATCCATTTTTTTACTTCCGGTTTTGGAGAAACGGGAAACCAGCAATTGGAGGACGAACTCTTAAGCGAAGCCCGGAAAGGAGGGGTCAGGATCGTAGGCCCGAACTGTGTGGGAATTCACTGCACCGAATCGAAGATCAGTTTCCTCGGCGCCGTTCAGGAAAAATCGCCGGGAACAATTGCCTTTCTTGGGCAGTCCGGAGGGATTACGGCTAATTTTATGAGCATGGCGATGTCAAGAAAAATCTGGCTTAACAAGGTCGTCTCGTATGGAAACCAGATCGACATCCGTGTCGAAGACTACCTGGATTATTTTGCCGACGATGAAAGCATCCGACTCATCGCCTGTTATATCGAGGATATCAAGGATACGAGGAACTTTCTCAATATCCTGCGGCGCACCACGCGGTCGAAACCGGTGGTCATCCTCAAAGGGGGAAAAACGACATCCGGATCGAAGGCGGCGGCAAGCCATACCGGGGCCATGGCCAGCGATTATGCTATCTGGGAATCTGCCGTACGTCAACATGGCGCGATTCTGGTCGACGATTTCGATCAGTTGATGAATGTCGTCATGCTGGGAACGGAGGCAATTAAACTGACAGGTAAACGTCTGGGTTTTGTGGGTGCCGGAGGGGGCATCTCCGTTCTGTTTGCCGATCTTGCCGTGCAGTCCGGGTTTTCATTGCCGGAATTGCAGGAACAAACCCAGAAACGGATTGGTGAAAGGATCAAGGGAGTCAACACGTCGACGACGAACCCGGTCGACCTGGGGGCTTATGGTTTCGACCTCAGTGTCATGTTCCATACCATGAAGGCCCTCGATGAAGATGACAGCATCGATGTGATAGTCCCCTATTTTTCCGTTGAATACATCTTGCATGCGGAAATCATCATGAATGTGAAGAATAGCGAGCAACCCATCCTGGATATGGCAAAAGAAATGAAAAAACCGGTCATACCGATCCTGGCCAGTTTTGTGGAAGACAATCTGGATATGGAACGTACGAGGATCGCGACCTTTGCTTCCCTGCGAAAAGCGGGCTTTCCCACATACGCCAGAATACAGGATGCGGTCTATTCCATGGTAAAGTACTTTGAATGGCAGGCGAAGCAAGGCAATACGAACGGAGGTTGATTCGATCTCATCTTCTGAATCCAAAAAGTACCCCATCCCCCTCCTAACCTCCCCCTTGAAGGGGGAGGAACTATTGGTAAATTCTCCCCTTCAGGCCGGATGGTCAGCAAAGAGTAATTCCCTCCCCTTCAAGGGGAGGGTTAGGGTGGGGATGGGGTAAAAAACCATTTGTTCGGAGTTGAAATAATAGCAACTTGCAATTTAAAACGATATCGATGTAGGGGCAGGCCCCCGTGCCTGCCCTGATGGAAGTCGATGAGCCGCCGCCATCTACAAAAAAGCCAAATAAAAGCAACTTGGTATTGTGATACCACAATAGGAATGAATTTTAATATTTTCGCCAAGTTTTTTTCCTGAAGTATGTGGGGTGCGTTTTTCTGTTGGGAGTACGTGATATGTCCGGTTTGTAGCACACAATCTGTCCGGTTTGTTAAGATCACCTATGGAGGTGATCGATGCGACAGACGGAGATGCTACAGGAGATCCGGAGGATGCGATTTGAAGAGGTATATTCGGA
>CAZYDG010000035.1:0-11670 GCA_964645835.1 uncultured Syntrophaceae bacterium | reverse complement strand
AACCCATTCCTGCTAAGAAAGGCTATGGAAAAGAAACTCAAAACGATCTTCTCACACATCAAACCGGGGTAACTTTCTTTATGAGGCAACGTTACCTCTTGTCACTACACTTTCGGTAACATTTTAATCTGAGGCAACGGGGGGGATGAACAGGAAAATTAAATTCATAGAGAAACTTTTCTTCAGGATACGCACAAATTGGTCTAATATAACCGGTGGAAATTTCTAATTTGGCTCGACACAGGACAAATTCACAGGACAAATTCATTATTGACATACAGACCTGCCTTTCCTATACTTCCACAATAATAAACCGATAGTATCAATAAATATCTTCATAAACATGATACCATGATGTTTGTGACTTCCGAATCGGAACGCGGCAGGATGATATCTTGATGCGCGTCCGATCTCTTTTAATATGCAATAATATCATATTGGTTTGCAATATCGATAGACGGGAACATTTGCGTGAAAGGGATATGAGGACTCTAAAACATCATCAGGAGCTCGTAGAAAAAATACTGGAGGCCATGGCAGGGGTCGTCGTTGTTGACGCCGACAACAAGATCGTCTACGTAAATCAAAATTACGCGGACGTCCTCGGTGTGGACCCGAAAGAAGCCGAAGGGCAGGATGTCCGCGACGTTATCCCGGGCACAAGAATGCCCATTGTGATCGAGACGGGCCGTGAGGAAATCGGCTCGGTTTTTGTTACCAAAAAGAACCAGACAATCATCGTCAACAGAATTCCTGTCAGAAAAGATGGTAAAGTGATCGGTGCTGTTGCCCTTCCGGCATTGTCCAAGATGGATGAACTGACCACTACCTCCACAATGGAGCAACTCAACCGCCTGAATTTGGAAATCAACCAGTATAAACAGGAATTGCAGAGACTCAGGGGTGCGAAGTATTCTTTGGATCAGATCATCGGTGCGTCGCCGGTCATTGAGCGGGTCAAGGAAGCTATCAGGAAAGTCGCCAAAACGAGGTCAACGGTCCTCATCACCGGAGAGACAGGCACGGGAAAGGAATTGATCGCCCATGCCATCCACCAGCAGGGTCCTCGAAGTCACAATTCTTTTGTGCGTCTCAATTGTTCGGCTATCCCCAAGGATCTCCTCGAATCGGAATTCTTCGGCTATGAAGACGGGGCGTTTCCCGGCGCAAAAAAGGGAGGAAAACCGGGGAAATTTGAGCTTGCCCATGGCGGAAGCTTATTCCTGGATGAAATCGATCAACTGCATCTTGATTTACAATCAAAGATCCTCCGGGTCATTCAGGAGAAGGAGTTTGAGCGAGTAGGCGGCGTAAAGACCATTGAAACGGACGTACGGTTTATCTTTGCGTCCAACCGGGATATCGAGGAGCTTGTAGACAAGGGAGAATTTCGCCGCGATCTTTATTACCGGATCAATGTCGTCGTCATTCACATTCCGCCGCTCCGTGAACGCGCTGAGGACATACAGCTTCTTATTAAATACTGCCTTGCGAAGATCAATCATGAAAATGGTTTCAATATTCTGGGGGTAACCCCACCTGTGATGGACCTCTTCATGGCCTACGATTGGCCGGGAAATGTCCGGGAACTGGAGCATGTCCTGGAGGGAGCCGCCAATATCGCTCTATCTGGTCACCTTGATATCGATAGTTTTGAATATTTTTTGCCCCACCTGACAGGGACACGTCATGCCACCCAGAATAGCCGCCAAGGATCTCTTAAAGATCGACAATCCATGGTGGAAACGGAGCTCATCATCGAGGCCCTGAAAAAGACCAAAGGCAATAAAACGCGTGCCTCCGAAATATTGAAAATCGACCGCAGCGTTCTTTACGACAAAATCAAGAGATATAACATTCAAACCTGAAACTCAAATCTGGCTCCACCACAAATCCACCATCAAAACCCAATGACAAGACTTGGTTATGACATAGTTTCCAAGAGAAACAGGGCATTGGTCTGACGGTGATTAGGATTTTTCCAACGCGTTATCAGTAGCGTCATCTGTAAGTTAAGTCGAAAGAATTGATCGCTGTAGGCAATCCCTACGACTTGTAGGATAAGCCTACACATTTACTACCACCAACTCTCTAACACCATGTATTAGCTCATAATTATTTATGGCATGCATGTTGCTGATCGCAGTACATAACGAAAAAAAAAGGAGGATTAATATTATGGATTTAAATACCATGAGCACTATCGGTATCCTCGTATCATTGGCTTTTATCATCACTCTTGCGCTTCGGGGTTGGCACATCATCGTTATTGCTCCCCTTGCCGCCGTTCTTGTTTCTCTTTTTTCCGAGATGAACGTGCTCCAGACGCTGACAGGGCCCTATATGAAGGGTTTTATCAACTATGCGGGTAAATTCTATCTCATTTTCTTAATGGGTTCTATTTTTGGCAAGTTCATGGAGGACAGCGGCGCCGCCAGCTCAATTGCGCACGGCATTCTTAAGGTCATCGGCCGCCAGAATCCATTGCGCGTCATGCTCGCCATCTCCATCATCTGCATGGTCCTGACATACGGCGGCGTGAGCCTCTTCGTGGTCATCTTCGCCGTTATTCCAATTGCCCGGCCCCTCTTCAAGGAGGCGGACCTGCCCTGGCATTTGTTTGTGCTGGCCTTCGTCTTCGGCGCCGCGTCCCTGACCATGACGATGATTCCGGGTTCGCCGCAGATCCAAAACATTATGCCGACCAAGTACATGAAAATAACTGCCATGGCAGCGCCTTTGATCGGTCTTATGGGCGCTTTCGTCGTTGCCGTGCTCAATGTCTTCTACATGAAATACTGCCTGAAGAAGGTCAAGGAAAAGGGTGAAGTGTATGAGGCGCCTACAGGCAGCGCTACAGCGGCCGTAGATGAGGCAAACCTGCCCAATGTCTGGTTGAGTTTGATTCCTATGGCGGTTGTCATCATTCTTCTGAATGTTCCGGGATTGAAACTGGATGTCGTCTATTCGCTCGGTGCGGGCGCCATCGCCGCAGCAGTCATTTTCTGGACACGATATGCCAATGTGCTTGAAACCCTTAATAAAGGGGTTCTAAACACGGTTATCACCATCGTAAACACATGCGCCGATGTCGGTTACGGCATGGCCATTGCCGCTACGGCAGGCTTTAAAGTCGTATCCGCCTGGCTGTTGACACTTCCCATGCATCCTATCATCTCCCTGTCTTTGGCGACGAATATCATGGCGGGCATTACCGGGTCAGCTTCCGGCGGTATGGGTATCATTCTGGAAACACTGGCGCCCAAGTATCTAGCCCTGGGCTTGAGCCCGGAGCTTGTACACCGCATTGTCGCCATGTCCTCCGGGTGTTTCGACGCCATGCCGCATAACGGTGTCGTCATTACCATTCTTGCCGTTTGCGGTCTTACCCATGTCCAGGCGTATAAGTATGTCTGGTGGGGACATGTTGTAGCAACCCTAGTCGCACTTGTCATCGTCATCCCCATGGGCATCCTGATTTACTAGAAGGGTACGTCAAAAGAAGCAATGAGTACTGAAGTCAACAAAAATAATTAGAATAAAGGAGAGGACCATGGAGAAACAAAAGGTCTATGCGCCGGGTGAAAGTTTCGATTATCAACTGCTTATCAAGCATCTTCTGGAGATGCCACGTTTTTATGCGCCAAATCAGGAAATCGTCTACCGGGACCAGTTGCGGCTCACCTACACAACCCTTTTTGAGCGGATCAACCGGCTGGCCTCGGGCCTTGAAAAACTGGGAGTTGAAAAGGGCGATACAATCTGTGTTTTTGATTACGACAGTCACCGCTATCTCGAATGTTTCTTTGCCGTCCCCATGATCGGGGCGGCTCTGCACACGCAAAACTGGCGTCTGTCGCCGGAGCAGATTCTCTACACCATGAACCACGCAGAGGACAAAGTCGTCCTCATTCACTCGGATTTCCTGCCCATGCTGGAGGCTGTCTGGGACAAGCTTACGACGGTCAAAAAAGTCATCCTTCTTACAGACGACGAAAAATGGCCGACAACAAAAATCCCTATTGACGCCGAATACGAGGAACTCCTGGCCACCTCATCACCTTCATATGATTTTCCCGATTTCGACGAGAATACGCGGGCCACGATTTTTTATACGACAGGAACGACAGGCCTGCCCAAGGGTGTCTACTTCTCCCACCGGCAGCTCGTCCTGCATACCCAGGCCATGCTCATCGCCTGGGGCACCCTGGAATCGATCACCCGCTTGAGATCGACTGACGTCTACATGCCCATTACACCCATGTTCCACGTCCACGCCTGGGGCGTTCCCTATGCGGCGACGTTGATGGGGCTCAAACAAGTCTATCCCGGCCGCTATGAACCGGAAATGCTGCTGAAATTGATTGAGACGGAGAAGGTGACTTTTTCCCACTGCGTTCCCACAATCATTCAGATGCTAATCAGCAGCCCCTCGGCAAAGAAGGTGGATCTGTCCAAATGGAAGGTTCTCATCGGCGGTTCCCGCCTGCCTAAGGGTCTGGCCCAGGCCGCCATGGAACTGGGTATTGAAATCTGCGCGGGTTATGGAATGTCCGAAACTTGCCCGGTGCTTTCCACCGCCAATCTTAAACCCGAAATGCTGGGAAAAGCAAAGGAAGACCTGGTCGATACAGTGATCATGACGGGACTCCCCATACCTTTCGTCTATATCCGTCTCTTCGATCCCTCGGGTAAACAGATGCCCCACGACGGCGTGTCAACGGGTGAAGTCTGCACCCGTTCCCCCTGGCTGACTCAAACCTACCACAACGATCCGGAACGTACTGCCGATCTCTGGATCGATGGCTGGCTGCACACGGGAGATGTGGGCTACATCAACAAAGAAGGCTACCTACAGATCACGGACCGTATCAAAGACGTCATCAAGACAGGGGGTGAATGGATTTCTTCCCTGGACCTGGAGAATCTCCTGAGCCAGCATGAAGCGGTTCTGGAAGGAGCTGCCATCGGCATCCCCGATGCTAAGTGGGGGGAGAGGCCCTTCATGATCGCAGTTTTAAAACCGGATTTTGTCGGCAAGACGACCGGACAGGAATTGCGCCAGTTCCTTCTCAAAAGCGCCGAAGCAGGAAAGATACCCAAATACGGCGTTCCCGACCGGGTCGAGATCGTCGAGGCTATACCGAGGACAAGCGTCGGCAAGATCAACAAGGTGGAAATGAGAAAGACTTATCATTAACAATGGACCCGCGTCCTGGAACATGATATCTTGCGCCGGTGGATTAAGGATGCTCACTTAATCCGTTGAAATCCAATAAATCGAGGAGGCCAGAAATGAAAAAGGTTATACTAGCAGTAGTAGCGAGTCTATTCATGGTTAGCATGGCTTGGGCTCAGGTCGATACGGGCGGCACGCCTAAAGATGCACAACAGATGCTGAAAAAGGCCGTTGCCTACATGAAACAGGTCGGTAAAGAGAAGGCCATCAATGAATTCGGAGACCCTAAAGGAAAATTCATCTATAAGGATGTATATATCTCTGTTTACGATCTTAAGGGCGGCGTCATCAATCACCCATTTCAAAAAGCATTGATCGGCAAGAATTTTGTGACAATGAAAGATCCCGACGGCAAGGCATTCATGAAAGAAATCATGGATACGGCTAATGCCAAAGGAAGCGGAGTGGTTGAGTATAAATTCAGCCATCCCAAAACGAAAAAAGTCCTTCCCAAGATAGCCTATTTCGAAAAAGTAGGCGACGTTATTCTTGCAGCCTCAGCTTATAAATAACTCTTAGCGGTGCGGGCATAAGATAAAATGTGCCCGCACCGTCTATAATTTCCAGAGCATAAACTCCCAACCCACTTTTCAAAGAGGCCTTATTCAACTCATCATGAGTTCAAGTCTTTCAATCTGCATGGCATCCTGTTCCGTCGACTATTCACATTTGTTTCGATAGGCCTCCTGGATGAGACTGTTCAAAAACTGCTCCGGCCGTTCGATCCCCTCACCGGTAATGATGAATTGCCTCCTTCCTGTCTTTTCCTTAACCAGCTTCAGTCCGTGGTCATAGTTGTTAAGAGATCTCTTCAGGTAGTCAAGGGGCTCCTGAGGTTCCTTCCAGACCTTTTCCGTCAGACTGTCTACCGCTTCATCTGTAAACGACAAATCCAGATCGTTTCGTTCCGAGAACTGTTTGGTAAATTCATGTAAAACTTGATGATTAGCCTGGATATCCTCGATTGCCTGCTCTAAATCCGTCTGTTGCTCCAATGCATGCCGGATGATCAGCTTGATTCTGGTGTCCGGCAGATTAAGCCCGTAGGACTTTTTCCATTCCGGTATCTTCTCGGCTATTGCACCAGCCAGACGTTCTTCATCACAACACATCACTTTTTTGAAGGCCGCCTCCCTTTCCGCATCATCCGGACAGGCCAGAATTGCCTCAAGTTCTGCGGCCGGATCATCAACCATCTTCGGTGTTACAAGCAATTGCCGGATATCTGTTGACGGCAGAGTATGTTCGAACTTCATCAGAACACGTTCTACCGAACTCACAAGACCGCGCGCTCCGGTTCTTTCCCGGAAGGCATTTTCGGCTATCCGATGAAGTGCTTCATCCTCAAATTGAAGGTCGATTCCGTACGACTTGAAATCCCGCTTTTTTCCGACAATAATCGGGCTCTTGGGGTTCCTCAGAATCTTGTAAAGGTCCTCAACCTCCAGATGCTCAAAGATTGTCACTACGGGCAACCTCCCGATAAACTCGGATTCAAAACCGTATTGGATCAGATCCTCCGCCTTCAAGTGTTTCAGGTTTTCAGCAGACGCATCCTTTGACGGCATATTGGACCCAAAACCGATTCCTTTTCGGTTACGTCTCTTTTGGACAATGTCCTCCAGTCCGTTAAAAGCCCCGCTCATTATAAAAAGGATATGCCTCGTACTGATCTTCTTTTTTTCTCGTTTACCGGTCCGCTGGTATTCCTGCATGGCCTCCATTTGCGAGATCGGATCATGGGGCACCTTCAGCTCCACTTCCGTCTCTTCCAGGGGCTTGAGCAAAGCGCGCTGCACACCGGTCCTTGATACATCCGGTCCGATCAGACTCCGGGAAGCAGCTATCTTATCGATTTCATCCAGATATATAATCCCGTACTGGGCAAGCTCAATATCACCCTTTGCTTCACTCACAAGATCCCTTACCAGATCCTCCACATCGCCGCCTACATATCCCGTCTCGCTGAACTTCGTTGCATCGCCCTTTACAAAGGGCACACCGATCTTATTGGCAATGAGTTTGACGAGAAAAGTCTTGCCGACGCCGGTGGGTCCGATCATAATGATATTGTTCTTAATCTCACCGATCATTTCGGGACGTTTTTTCTTGCGGTTCAACTCAAATCTCTTGATACGATTGAAATGGGTACAAATCTTAGTAGACAAGACCTCTTTGGCATCATCCTGTTTGACCATGTACTCATCCAGGTACGTCTTCAATTCATCCGGTTTCATGTCAAAGTGAATCGCGGAAACAGTGGCATGAGCCTCTTGCTCTTCCTCACCTGTCTTATCCTTTGCAGGCTCAGGCATCGAACCAATACCGGCAACCTTGAATTTAATCCCGTACTTCTTCGAAACATAATCACTGATATCTTTCTGAATTTCAGTGATGTCTATATCTTTTCCCATATTTTCCTTATAACCTCACATCTTGGTTCACTGACTGAACAAAATATAATAACCCTTTTCCCGACGGCAAGGGTGATGCCGAAAAAATTTGAGATTATGGAGATAGAGCTTTGATTTAGAATTGGAATTAAATTTCGTTCATCGCTTGTCAACGTTCCTTTTCCTGTACGCCATTATCCAGCGTGACCGGATAATCCAGTATCACTTCGGACGTATTCCTAAAAACGTCTGGATTCCCGTTTTCACGGGAATGACACACATCCTCTTCGTCATTATCCGGCGTGACCGGATAATCCAGTATCACTTCCGACCCATTCCTGAAAACCTCTGGATTCCCGTTTTCACGGGAATGACAAAAAAATGAAGAGGGAATGACAGAACAATGGATAGCAATGACAGAACAATGATTAGGTAGTTATAGGTAAATGAAATAAGAGTGACGAGAAAAGGAAATTGGAATGGCAGTGCAGGCGGAAATCCATTCATCTTGCAATAATAGGCCGAATGGATTCCCGACTGCGAGGGGATAACATTTTTATTAGGGGTTAATCAAATCTTCGTTCCCAGGGAAAAACCTTCCTCGATAGCCTCCCTGATCATCCTAGGTTTGACACAGTCTCCAATGGAATATATCTCAGGGGCTGTTCCCCGGAAATTTTCAGAGAGCGTCCGATCCGGCTTGAGACCAACGACTATAACGATTGAATCAGCGGAGATCATATCAGAGACTCTCTTCCGGCTGACCATAACGCCTCTATCGGTGATCGCTTCAACGGTGGTTTGCATCTCTGTAAGGACGCCCATTTTCTTCAGACGGGCGAGGAAAAAGGGGCGATAGGTAGGAGAGACCGTCGGCGCCAGGCGATCGAGCATTTCCAGGATCGTAACGGTTGTGATCTCTTTTCCCTTGTCTAAAAGGAATTCTGCCGTTTCACAGCCGACCAGTCCACCGCCAATTACGACGACAGAACCGACGACTTTCTTCCGACCTGTAAGCACATCTTCAGCTAATGCCACGTGGGGAAGATCAACACCAGGGATTGCCGGGACAAATGATGAAGCGCCCGCCGCCAATACCAGAACATCCGCTTTTCCTTCCGCTATAACTCCGGGCGTTGCCACATGATTGAGCCGGATTTCCACGCCTGCCTTGCGTGCTCTTGCGGCAAGGCTGTTTGACAGGGTGCGGATTTCTTCCTTATGGGGCGGCAAGCAGCCTACCCGCAGCCACCCGCCCGTCACTGCTTCCTTCTCGAAAAGAGTGACCTTATGGCCCCGTATCGCCGCCGTCCGTGCTGCCTCCAATCCCGCCGGGCCGCCTCCGACAACAAAGACTTTCTTCGGTGTCACCGCTGGGCGAAGCAAATCCCGGCCTTCATTGCCTGCCATTGCATTCACGGTGCAGAAAGTATTGGCGCCCTTTCCCCACGTCCTGTAGACGGACATAATTTCACCAAGACAGTTGGAACAGGCGATGCATGGAACAATTTCATCTATCTGGCATTCTCTTGCCTTGTTTGGCAAATCGGGATCAGCAAGGAGGGCCCGTCCCATACCGATAAGATCGGCCTGACCGTCGGCAAGGATCTTCTCGGCAATGAAGGGGTCGTTAATCCGGTTTACCGCAATGACGGGGATAGCAACAGCGTCCCGTATCTTTCCGGCAAGGTGGGCGAACGCCCCCTTGGGCAGGGAGGAAGCAACCGTAGGGATGGGCGATTCATGCCAACCCGTGTAGGCGTTAATAAGATTGACACCGGCCTCCTCCAGCATCCGGGCCACGATTTTCGACTCCTCAACAGTGTGCCCTCCCGGCATCTGCTCTTCGATATTCAACCGAATACCGAGAGGATAGTCATCTCCAGCCGCTTTCTTCACACTTGCGATGATTTCAAATAGGATCCTCATCCTGTTTTCCAATACGCCGCCATATTCGTCAGTGCGCTGATTGCCGACGGGAGAGAGAAAACGATTAAGAAGATACCCTCCGCCCACCAGGATCTCAACGGCATCAAAGCCTGCCTCACGGACGCGACGGGCGGCTTTTCCATATTCCTCTACGATAAAATGGATTTCCTCAATGGTTATGGCGCGGGGCATTACGCGGAGGATCTGGTTCGGGATGGAAGAAGGGGCCACCACCTCGGCCAGATCGTCACGAAAAATGACATGATAGGAAGTAATGAGCTGACAGGCGGACTTGGCCCCCCGGTCTCTGATGGCCGTCGTGAGGCGCTGTACCCCTGGGATAAACCGATCGTGAAAAATACCCGGCTCAACCGGTGAACCGGCGGCAACGGGAGAAAAGGGAATGATGATAAGGCCGGCGCCGCCTTTTGCCCGCTCTGCGAAAAAATTGACGAAGCGATCGCCCACTGTTTCGTCAACCTCACAATAGCCGGTGGTCATGGGGAGCATGACAATCCGGTTAACAAGATTCAATTTCCCAATTTCGATTGGCGTAAACAGGTGAGTAAACATAGGGCTCCTTTCTCGATCTTTAAAAATCTTTTCGGATGAGCGTCATTAATGGATAATCCGCAGATGATTATCCATTAATGACTCGAAAAAATGACAGGAATTGATTTTTCGACATTCGTTGTATAGGTTAAGCTTCCCGTATGTCAAAAGAATTTTGACCACAAAAGGAAAAAATCGGCAGATTTGAGAAAGGGCGGCAAGAGGACCCTGGCAGCATCCAACTTGTTGCAGGAAATTCTGTTGCCGTTTAAAACATGTACATTATCAATTATATGAAATTGATCATAATTTGGGTGACGCAAAAATCAGCCCTGGAAAAATGCAATACATTAATTCGTTCCTTTGTCCTCTTTGCTATTTGCTTCTGCATGGACCAGCATGGTTATAAAATATTCGAAGTCCTTCTTCGCGACATCACATTGTTCCGGCGTCATCATTCCCCGGCATGCATCATGGAGATGATCCACGAGCGTCTCGTACTCTGCTTTGGCTTTAGTGGCCCACCTCGCGTCCTTGCCTTCAAGAAACGGCCGGATGCGCAGAGCCTTCCATTTAATTTCATGCAGTGTTTCCGTTGATGGCGTGGTGTTAAGACTTATCTCCATTGAAACCATCCCTCAGTACTTGCGATGCTTTGAAAGTAACAACCTTCCGTTCACCAATGATCATTGCTTCTCCGGTTTGAGGGTTACGGCCTTTTCTCGCACGCTTCTGCCTGACATTCCATTGCCCAAAACCGGATATTTTCACCATATTGCCATTCTCCAGCTCTTCCTTAATAATTTCAAAGACCGATTCGACAATCCGGGAACATTCGTGCCTGGGTACATCCATATTCTCATAGATGGATTTTATGATTTCTCTTTTCGTCAATGCCATTTTCTTTCCCCCCTTAACAATTTCTTGAAGCTATGTATTTTGCTCACGCCAGACACTTTACACCGTCAATAAGCTTTTAATGTCATGAGTAGTTATCGATACGAATTGACCACTCTCAGAATGTTCAACCCAAATCAACGCTATAAATGGTGAATGTTAAACTTGAGGTAATGCGGGTGATGCCCTGCCTTCGAAGGGCACAGAGGTTTGAACAGAGTATCCAAACAGCTTTACATCAGTATAATAACGGGATAATGTCGGATAGAAATCGAGAACAAAGGTGCCTTGAGTGCCGTTAATGGAATTTTCCGCCTGGCAAATCGGACATAAAGGAGAAAACCCATCATTATGTTGATCAAAGGCAATAACAAAGGCTGACCATGCTAAAAGGATGGAAAGTATAAGGATGGGAAACTTCTTATGAAAGTGCTTAACCCATGACATACAATAATCGCTCAACTTTTATATGGATCCAGAATATTTATATTCATGGGAAAGTCAAGAAATATTCTGCTGTATGTTGGGAGTACGTGATATGTCCGGTTTGTAGCACACAATCTGTCCGGTTTGTTAAGATCACCTATGGAGGTGATCGATGCGACAGACGGAGATGCTACAGGAGATCCGGAGGATGCGATTTGAAGAGGTATATTCGGA
>CAZYDG010000034.1:0-42170 GCA_964645835.1 uncultured Syntrophaceae bacterium | reverse complement strand
TGGCTTCGGTGTATTCTTTTTTCGATTGCGGACTCATATTCAACCTCCATAGAAATGGCGGTATTCGGTAATATCGAATTATGAGTCAACGATCCTTTTTATTCACCTCCTTCGGTAACATTTAATTTGAGGCAATTCGTTAAGGCATACTGTCCTTGACATTACAACGCCGTTGAGTATAATTGCTCAACTTATTGAGTAATTCGCAATTAACGCTTTATTCTATTGCTTTTATTAAGGATAATCATTGATCATATACTGTTGTCCCATGTATCATTCTCTTGCTGGACCAAGAATGGATGATGACTGACGACTACACCCCACCTTACCGTATCACCTGATCTGATTCACATATGGCCGGATTGAACCTCATAACCAGCAATCGCCTTGAGATCCTCGTCCACGAGTTGGCGGGCCTGTTGTCAACGCCCTTATCCAATCCACTGAACAAAGAGATCGTTGTCGTTCAGAGCAAGGGCATGCAGCGGTGGGTGTCTCTTGAACTGGCCCGGCGTCACGGTATCTGCGCCAACATGCAGTTTCCCTTTCCCAGCAGGTTGGTTGCCGATGTATTCCGCAATACGATTCCTGAAGCATCCGCGAACGATAATCCCTTCGACCCTGCCGCCATGACTTGGAGCGTAATGGAAATCCTGCCTGCCCTCCTTTCCCGGCCGGGTTTTGAAATGCTGCATCATTACCTGAGCAGAACGGACCATGAGGTCCGCCTGTTCCAAATCTCTTCAAGGATTGCAGAGACCTTCGACCACTATCTCCTGTTCCGGCCCGACATGATCTTAGGCTGGGAAGCAGGAAAGGAAGATCATTGGCAGGCCGTCCTATGGCGCAGCCTCGTCGAGCGTTTGGGTGCAATACACCCGGCATCGCTTCAGAGGACCTTTATCGATCTTGTCCGGAAAGGTGCCACTACGCCGGCATCCCTGCCCGAGCGGCTGTCCATATTCGGCATATCCGCCTTGCCCCCTTTTCACATGGAGGTTTTTGCTGCCTTGGACCGTTTAATAGACGTTCATCTTTTCATTATGAATCCCTGTCGCGAATACTGGGGTGATATCGTTTCCGGCCGGGAGATGAACCGTGTTACCGCCCGGCACGAACGGATGGGACTGTCGCCGGACGAGCTCTATCTTGAAACGGGAAACGCGCTGCTTTCGTCTCTCGGCATCCAGGGACGAGATTTCTTTGAATTGATCGGGACCTATGACGGTTTGGCCGAGGCTTCCTTTTTCTTCGATCCAGGCCGTGATTCACTCCTGCGCGCCCTCCAGTCAGACATTCTGAATCTCCGGAAAGGAGAAAAAGAAGACAAGGCCCTTGTTGACGGTGATGACAGGTCCCTTCTCGTCCACTCCTGCCATAGTGCCGTCCGGGAAATGGAGGTTCTTCAGGATCAACTCCTTTACCTCTTCGAAACTCACACGGACCTGAAACCGTCGGATATCATCGTCATGACACCAGATATCGGCATCTACGCCCCGTTTATTCAGGCGGTTTTTTCCCTGCCCAGGGAAGATCCCCGATATATCCCCTATACCATTACGGACCGGGAACTCCGTCAGGAAAGCGCCATGGCCGATCATTTCATGAAGCTCCTCGATCTCAAAGACAGCCGCTTCAGCGCCTCTTCCGTCTTTGATCTCCTGGAAACATCGTCCGTACGGGCAAAATTCTCCTTTACCGAGGACGACCTCGAGCTGATCCATACCTGGATTGACGAATCGGGAATCCGTTGGGGCATCGACGCCCCAATGCGGGCCGCCCTGGATCTTCCCACAAGCCGACGCAATACATGGCGCGAAGGCCTGGAACGGATGCTTTTGGGCTATGCCATGCCGTCGGACGGTGGAAAACGCCTGTTTGAAAGCATTCTTCCCTTCGATCTTATCGAAGGGAGCGACACGGCCATCCTCGAAAGACTCCTCGCCTTCACGCAACGGCTTTTTGCGGCCATGGAAGATTTGAGTGCGCCACGCCCTGTTGGACAGTGGTCTTCACTTCTCAAGGACCTCCTGGATTCATTTTTCTTCACTAACGAAGAAGACCGCCTGTCGGAGGTGCATAACATTCGTCAAATCCTGGATGACCTGGCATCCCTTTCTTCCGCGTTCTCAGGAACAGTTCCTTTGGATGTCATCCGGTTGTGGCTCAAGGACCGTTTTGAAAAGGGAAGCCTTGGACACGGTTTTCTTGCAGGTGGAGTTACTTTTTGCGCCATGCTTCCCATGCGGAGCATCCCCTTCAAGACCGTCTGTCTCGTCGGCATGAACGACGGCTCCTATCCCCGTGAATCGCCGGCACTGGCCTTCGACCTCATGATCAAATCCCCACGGCCGGGGGACCGTTCCCGCCGCCAGGACGATCGTTACCTCTTTCTGGAAGCCTTGCTTTCAGCGCGACAGACGTTTTACATCAGTTATGTGGGCCAATCCATCGAGGATAACAGCATCCGCCCGCCTTCCGTCCTTGTAAGCGAACTTCTGGACTGCATCGATGAGGGCTATCAAATGCTAGGCACGGATATCATTGATACAATTGTGACTAAGCACCCTCTTCAGGCCTTCAGCGCCGCCTATTTCAAAGACGACGGCCGCCTGTTCAGTTATGACGATGAAAACTGCAGGGCCGCTCAACGGGCTATGGCGCCGCGCCGTGACCCGGCGCCGTTCGTCTCTTCCAGCCTTCCCGAACCTGACGATACATGGCGCCAGGTAGAAGTGGAAGACCTATGCCGCTTCTTTGCCCATCCTTCCGGATTCTTTCTCTCCCGCCGCCTGGGCCTAAATCCCGGCAAAGAGGCCCTCATGATCGATGAACAGGAGCCATTTTCCCTTGACGCCCTGGACATGTACGGTATTCGCCGGGAATTGACGGTAAAGGCATTGTCGGGGTTGGACCCGTCCGGGCAATATCCCGTGATAGCCGCCTCGGGCCGTCTGCCCCACGGTACACCCGGCGAATATGCTTATTCACAGCTTTGCCTTTTCACCGAAGATTTCACAAATCGTCTGCGGCCCTTTACGGCAGATTGCCCCGAACAATCTATGACGGTAGACCTGTCCATCGGACCTTTTCGCATTACGGGTTGTATCGATGGGCTTTACAATGGAGGCTGCGTCTATTACCGACCAACCCGGATAAAGACCAAAGACTACTTGCGGGCCTGGATTTATCATCTCATCCTCAATCGTGCCGGAACATCCACGGACGGATGCCGTTCCATTCTCGTCTTCGAAGATGCGTCTTTGTGTTTCCGCCCCGTTGCAGATCCGGATAAATATCTTTTGCCTTTATTAAACCAATACTTCTCAGGACTATCTAAACCTATTAAATTTTTTCCGGAGTCATCATTTGCATTTGTCCAGTCAATCTCAGCCGGCAAGGATGAACGAACCGCCCTTCAACGGGCGAGAGACAAATGGGAAGGCTTCAAATTTCCCGAAAATGCCGATTGGGCCAACCGGCGTTGTTTCGGCCATGGCAACCCTCTGGATGCCGAATTTGTGACCCTGGCCGTGGAGATTATCGGACCTATCCTCGAATACCGGGAGTCCCTCAAATGACGTCGCCCGCAATCACCGAGTTTGACCTGACGACAAGCCCGCTGGATGGTGCGAACCTTATCGAGGCCAGTGCGGGAACGGGAAAAACCTTTGCCATCGCCGGCATTGTTTTGCGTCTATTGATCGAACAAGGCATTCCCATCGGAGAAATCCTCGTCGTCACCTATACGATTGCGGCAACGGAGGAGTTGCGGGACCGGATCCGCACCATGATCCGCCGGGCACTTCGCGCCTTTGACCGCAAGGGGGATGACGATGCCTTCCTCAATGCGCTGGTGTCAGCCCATACCGACCCGGGAAAAGCTCAGGAACGCCTCAAGGCCACTCTCCGCGATTTTGACGAAGCGGCCATCCATACAATCCACAGTTTTTGCCAGAGAACTCTCCGCGATCATGCCTTTGAGAGCCTGTATGCCTTCGATATGGATTTCATTGCCGACGAAGGACCCCTTCGCGAAGAGATCGTTCAGGACTTCTGGCGCCGACATTTTTACGAGGCGCCGGTGGAGATCGTCGCCTATGCAATGGAGAACAAGGCCGATCTTGCCTCCCTGATCATGCTCGTTTCCGGACAGGCCCAACTTCATCGCCTTCACATCAGTCCCGACGTTTCGCTATCCGACGTTTCTTCCCTTTCTTTTGTTCGGGAAACGTTCGCCCTGGCCGCAGTTTCCTGGGAAACCGGAAGAGACGAGGTCCTCTCCCTGCTAAGGTGTCCCCAACTGGACAAGCGATCATTCAAATCACCGGAACGACTTATAGCTGCCATGGACCGGTATCTGCAAAGCGGCATTCCCTACCCCGCAATTCCGGAACTGGTAAAATTCACGCCTTCTGGATTAAAGACCACAGGCAAGGGGACCAAACCACCGGAACACCCCTTTTTCGTGATTTGCCGGGATCTTTTATCGACCCTGGAGAGATTTGCGGCGGAAATGGATGCCTGGCTCATGGGCATGAAAGCGGAACTATTTCGTCACCTCCGGGAAGAACTTCCCCGTCGAAAGAGCAGACGGCGTACTCAATCTTTTGACGATCTCCTCCTCAATCTTGACCGGGCTCTCGCTCAACCGGAAGCCGAGGCACTGATCTCCGCAATCCGGGTATCATACAAAGCGGCCCTCATCGATGAATTCCAGGACACGGATCCCGTTTCCTACGCTATATTTCACCGCCTCTTTCGCTGCAGAGGTCATCGACTATTTTTCATCGGCGACCCGAAACAGGCCATCTACAGTTTTCGCGGCGCCGATCTTTTCGCCTATCTTGGCGCCTGTAACGATGTTGACCGTCACTACACCCTGTCCAGGAACTGGCGTTCCGCCCCCGGCCTGATCTGTGCTGTAAATACCCTTTTCGGCAGGCCCGAGCGTCCTTTCATCTACGAACAGATCGCCTTCTCACCCGTCGTGGCCGGAGATGCGGCGAAAAGAACGGAACTTATCTTCGATCCTCCGGAAAAAGCACCCCTTCAGCTTTGGCATGTGACGGCCAAGCGCCTTGATGTGGCAGGCGCCCTCGGAAATAAGGAACGGACCAAACGCATCATCGCATCTGCCATCGCTGGGGAGATTAAACGTCTTCTTTCCATGGGTCAGCGCCGGAAGGCCTGCATGGGCGATCAAGGCCTCAAAGCAGGCGATATAGCCATCCTGGTAAGGACCCGCTACGAAGCCCGCAATATGCAAGAGGCCCTCCGGACCGTCACCGTTCCGAGCGTTCTCCACAGTGCGGGAAACGTCTTCGATGCCGATGAGGCCAGGGACTTGCGGCTGATCATCGCTGCTATTGCCGAACCCGCACGGGAAGGCGCCATCCGGGCTGCCCTGGCGACGGACATCATGGGTCTGACAGGAGAAACCCTTGCCGCTCTCCAAGAGAACGAACGGGATTGGGAAGCATGGCTCTTCCGATTTCGCGAATATCATCAACTGTGGGAACGCAACGGATTTATCGCCATGTTTCGCCATCTCCTTTCGGCAGAAGGAGTCCGCGACCGGCTTTTGTCTCTGCCCGATGGGGAACGGCGGTTGACCAATGTGCTTCATCTTGCAGAAATCCTGCATAAGGAGGCATTGGAACAGAAGTTGGGGATGGCGGGCCTCGTCAAATGGCTGACACGGGAGATCCATCCCGATACGGCTCGGAACGAGGCTCATGAATTGAGACTGGAAAGCGATGATATGGCTGTTAAGATCGTTACCATACATAAAAGCAAGGGCCTCGAATACCCCATTGTATTTTGCCCCTTCAACTGGGATGGTTCCCACCTCAAGGATGGGGCATTCACCTATCACCGGCAAGATGGAAAAGATGATTGGTCAGTTCACCTGGCTCTCGACGGACGGAGCAATCCCAATCGGGAAGACGCGGAACGGGAGATTCTGGCCGAAAACGTACGTCTTTTATACGTTGCCATGACACGGGCCAAGTTTCGTTGTTACATCGTATGGGGCCCCCTCAAGGACAGCGGGACATCCTCACTGGCCTATATACTTCATCATCAGGGCAACGAAACTCCACTGAGCCTGTCGGACCTGGAGACGTCTTTATGTAACCTCACAGACGAGGATTACCGCCGTGAACTGGATGTGCTTGCCTGCAGAGCGGGTGGAACCATCCAGATTTCGGAATTATCCGAAGAACATGCCTCCCCCCTGACAATGCCGGAGGGGACCGGCGAGCGCCTCTCTTGCCGGAGTTTTACTGCTGCCATTGAACAAAATGAACGGATTGCCAGTTTTTCCTATCTCACGGCCCACCGGGTTCCTGCCGCTTTGGAGTTTAATCCCGATGACAAGGCCGATCTGCCCGACCGCGACACCTTGGAGGTCAGCACCTTAACAGATCCCGGCGATCCGCTCACGGGTATTTTTGCATTCCCTAAAGGGGCCGGGGCAGGTACTTTGCTTCACGATATCCTTGAACACATAGATTTCCAGAATCAGGACAGGAATATTGTGGATGCCATTGTGGCGGAAAAATTGCGGGAATACGGGTTTGATCCTCTGTGGCAGGAAACTGTCACCAACACCATCGACAAAGTTTTGACCGTACCGCTTAATCACACAATCGCCGGGCTTCGTCTGGCTGAAATATCATGGGCAGAGCGGGTAAGTGAGCTCGAATTTCATTTTCCCCTGAAACCGTTATCAGCAGCGCATTTGAGCAGTCTGTTCGATGAAATCAGCGGAATCTCTATCCCGGGCTTTCCAGAGCAGATGGGACGATTGACCTTTCAACCAGCCAATGGTTTTATGAAAGGCTTCATAGACCTCGTTTTTCGTTACAGAAACCGGTTTTATCTCGTCGACTGGAAATCAAATTATCTTGGCCGCCGAATTGCCGACTACGGTCAGGAACCACTCCGGGAAGTCATGACGGAAAATTTTTATGTCCTCCAGTATCACCTTTACGTCCTGGCCCTGCACCGGTATTTGCGGATGCGTGTCCCCGATTACGACTACGGCCTTCATTTCGGTGGCGTTTTCTACATTTTTCTGCGGGGCATCGATCCTGCATGGGGTCCTGAATTCGGCATATTCTACGACCGGCCGGAACAGGAGGCCATTGCAATCCTCGAAAGAAGATTGATCGCTGACTCGCATATCTCCAGGCATCACGAAGACGGGGGTGATGATGAGCCGGCTTGACATAAACGAACGCCCCTTTTTATCCGAATTGGATATCCGCTTCGGACGCTTCCTGGAAGAGCTTTCCGAGGGAGAGGCCCCGGCGGTATTTCTTGCGGCGGCCCTTACAAGCCACTTCCGTTCCATGGGGCATATCTGTCTGGATCTTGACACTGTAGCCGGAAAGACCTTTCCCTTGAGCACGGAGACATCGCTCTCCTGTCCATCACTGGCAACCTGGCATTCCTTGCTCGAAACCAGTCCCGTCATCGGCAAACCCGGTGACGACCGGCCCTTGATTCTCGACAGAAATCGCCTTTACCTATATCGCTATTGGGCTTATGAAGATCGACTGGCCCGTCTTTTGAAAGACCGCGCCACAAAGCAAATGTCTCCCATTGACGGTGATCTCCTCCGGGACGGCCTCTGTCGTTTCTTTGGTGCTGCGGGCAATCATGGACCGAACTGGGCTAAGGCCGGGGCCATTACCGCCATCTGCAGGGCCTTGTGCATCATTACCGGCGGTCCCGGTACAGGAAAAACAACAACCGTGGCAAAGATACTGGCCCTCCTCCTTGAACAGCGCCGTGGCGCCCCCTTGCGCATCGCCCTTTGTGCGCCCACAGGCAAGGCAGCGGCCCGTATTCTACAATCCATGACCAAGGTCAGGGCCTCTCTCGATTGCGATGCTTCAATCAAGGCTGCCATGCCCGATCAGGCATCCACCATTCATCGCCTATTGGGAAGCATACCCCATTCGCCTTATTTCAGGTATCATGAGGGAAATCCACTTCCTGTGGATGTCGTCGTCGTTGATGAGGCTTCCATGGTGGATCTCGCCCTGTTTTCCAAATTTCTCCAGGCTGTTCCGCCATCGGCCCGCCTGATTGTTCTGGGCGATAAAGACCAGTTGTCATCCGTCGAGGCCGGCGCCGTCCTGGGCGATATCTGCGACACGGGCCATGAACACGGCCATTCCAGATCTTTTGCCGAAAACCACGAAAAGATGACCGGGGAGGTCATGACGGCGGCAGATTCCGTCGAAGGGGGTCTTGCCGACGCCATCGTGACCCTTCAGGAAAATTTTCGCTTCCGCGAAGGAAGCGGCATCGGCGCCTTAAGCCGGGCCGTCAATGACGGCCAAAGCAATCTTGCCATATCATTGATGAAAGAAAACATGTACAACGATATTGCATGGTATCCCTTGCCTCGCCCGGACGATTGGTCGTCCGCCCTGGAAGACTGGATCGTCCATGGTTATCGTTCTTGCCTGGAAACAACGGACCCGTCAGAGGCATTCCATCGTTTCAGCAAATTCCGCATCCTTTGCGCCCTGCGGGAAGGACCCTACGGGATAAATGCCATAAATGCCCTTGTTGAGCAGATTCTCAGAAAGAGACGGCTTATCCGGAGAGATAGTCCCTGGTATGCCGGCCGGCCCGTCATGGTAGTGAGAAATGACTATACCTTGCGCCTTTTCAATGGCGACATTGGGATCGCCCTTGCTTGTCCTCATTCCAATAGCCAGCTCCGGGTCTTTTTCGCAGGTGATGACAACACCTTCCGCTCTTACCCTCCCCTGCGTCTCCCGGAACATGAAACAGTCTTCGCCATGACAATTCATAAAAGCCAGGGGTCTGAATTCGACGAGTGTCTCATGATCCTCCCTGACCGGGACACACCGGTCCTGACACGGGAGCTGGTTTATACGGGGATTACAAGGGCAAGGGTAAAGGTGCGCATATGGGGAACAGAGGCGGTATTTCAACTCGCAGTTTCACGGCGAACGGAAAGGATGTCCGGACTGAGAGACGCGCTTTGGAAAAATCATTCCGGTTGATGCGTCAGTTGCCGGCTGCCGAATTCTGTAATTTATGTTGAACGAAGAAGAGGAAAGTTCGCCCACAATTTCCGGAGACAGCAGATAGGCAAAAGACTACAATTTAATAGTATTTAATGCCATGGCAGCTGCATTCACCACTTTCTTATGATATGTTGTGATGCTAAAAAACTTGGGTTTACTAATATCGGTTAACAGCGGAACTGCTTCAGACGCACCTATTCTTCCAAAGGATACGCAGATCATCTCTTCCAGATCAATTCTTGCTGAAGATACTATAAATGGCCGCGTTTTCATTATATCCAAGAGCACAGGTATTGCTTCCCTGTATTTAATCTTGCCCAACATCTCAATAATGCTCATTTTAAACACATCATCAACCATTGGCAGAATCGAGAGGAGAACAGGACCTTCATTGTTCCCCCCAACGATATGAAGGCTATTCAATGCTTCCTTCCTCACCTTGTCATTGTTATGCATTAGCAATGCCTGTAAAGATTCAATGGTATCCGGACTTTTAATATGCCCGATTAAGTATGCTAAATTCCTATGAAAAAACCATGGATGATCAAGAAGGGCTTCGCTTTTAATGATAGATAGTACAGGTTGACCGATTTCAATAAAAAGATGTAGAATTTTGACGCGCTCATTGCTATCAGGATGATCTCGTAATATCACCATTAACCGGTTCAATGAGGCATCGCCCAACCTTGACAACACCCGCCCCAGATCTTTCTGTTCCTTTTCCTTAATTGTTGCATACAGATCAAAGAGCATATCTAACTGTTCGGGAGAAGATAACTCCATTATGATATCAGAAGCTATCTTTTGGGCTGTTTCATTTTTTTCCAGCAGACCATAATCGATGAGATGAAAGACTTCCAGCATCGGCAAGCATTCAGCATATTGCTTCTCACGAATAAAGATCACTATTTGATCTTTTAATCGGTAACAGATTTTTTTATAGGCCACAGTACTTGAGGTTTCCAACTCGATCCATTTTGTAATAGTCGTAGACAGCTTATTAATAACATCTTGTCGCCGCTCTTCCGGAAGATTATCAATCACCCTTACCAGTGCTGTTGATGCCTGATCACGCACATCTTGTTTGTCACTCAAAAGAGCTTCCGCGAGACGCTCAATGACGGCATCCGCCGTTTCAAAGCCTTCATGGTCAACCAATTCTTCGACAATAACAGCTACGGAACCCATCAAAGAGTTATTCATAAAGCACTCTTCATTGCCTTTGAGGATGGGTTGGATTTCCTGCTTCATGGCATGAATCTTTTTTTCCGTTTCATCTTTTTCCCTGATTTTCTTTTCATCACATCTTTGCTGTATCTGGATGCCTTTATCTGAATTCATTAACCGTTGATATGCAGTATCATAGACTTGTGGAGGGGCAATTTTGGATTCCATGCCTGCAATGGGCTTACTTTTCGCCAACAGGCCCATCATTTCTGATACTTGCATGAATTTATCATCGTCCATTTCATCTATAACTTCCTTGAATAACTTTCCGTTAAATAACTGATCAATTGACTGTGTTAGCATGAAGCCAATTATATCCACATCCAGATCAGCAATAGATTTAGCTATGAGGTGGACGAATTTGTCTTGGTCCATTTTATCAATAATCTTGTCAAAGATACTAAGCATTCGTACCATGTTTTCGGATAATTGGATATTCGGTAACAAATCCTTCTTATTAACTATCTGGCTCATGCCGTTCTTGAATATGAGTTCCAGCCATTCCGCATTCTTTGCCAACTCCTTGAGTTGCTGAGCATCCACATCTGTTTCAGAATCTGTGTCCCCGATAAGATATTGAATAATGACATCATCCTGGATATCAAGCTGGGCGAGAAGCTGATGTTTACTATCCTTGGCAATGTAAATTTTTTGATCTAAAACGATATGCGACACATTTTTCTGCATTATTACCTTCGGCAAGCCTCCAGCTGCATTAATTGTTATGGGCTTTTCTCCCAGTGTTTCCAAGAAGCTGGATAGCTCTTCCCTTGTCAGGCCATTATTGAATGTGATGCTTTTTACACTGAAGTTTAGCAGTAATTCGAGAAATGAAGCAATTTGCGGTCTTTCCAACTCTTTCTGGCTAAGCAGTTGGTCTCCGATCAGAAGATTTTTATCCGCTTCTGAGATAATTTAAAAAGGTACTCTTTCAAATACCGCTTGCATAGCCTGGTGGAGTCGATCGATTGTGCTGGTGATCATGGCACTCGTCGGGGGATAGATTCGCAAATTGATAATCGCAGTGTTCATGATTACAAGTATTTCAATAGCCTTTTGCTTAATCCAGGTATCTAGCATATCGACCTCTATTGATGCTGATTTCTATCTATAATGAGATGGCATGAATTTTAGTTTCGTTCTCTTGATCCTTTTGAAGCTGGACGACTTCGCAACAGCACATAAGTTGCCCCTGCACCTCCATCGTATGACTGAGCACTGGCATAAGCAATGATCCGTTTAAGCCAGTAGCTTTGACTGAACCATTCGCGAACTTTATTCTTCAAGACAGGTTCCCCAGGAGAAGAAAGACCACGTCCATGAATAATGAGGACAGCCCTCTTTCCAGAATTATATGAATCGGTCATGAATAATTCAAAGGCTTCTTTTGCCTGCTCTACATTCATTCCATGAAGGTCAATATGAGACTGTATTGAGAAATCTCCCCGATGCAACCTCCGTGCAACCTCCCGATGAACGTTATACCCTGTCCCTTCAATATATTCAGGGGTATCTGACACGATAAAACCCTCTCCATGATCTACGAGTCTGACAAGTCGAGATAATGTCTCGTCCTCAAAAACATATCTGGATTTTTCTTCCGGTTTTACCTCTGCATTTCCCCCGACAGCTTGATTTTTTGTAATGGGATTGACCCCGGCCATTGCTTCGAGAAATAGTTGTTCGTCAGGTTGGGGATTGGATGATGTTTCCTTTTTACTTGTTGATTCTGGATGAAAGGGACGGGAATGAGGAATATCCTTACAGTTGACCAAACCTTTCAGGCGATCAAAGGGATTGAACATTAACGAGGATTTCAGATAGGAGCCATTAATGACGTTTTTCTTTTGCATGGTCAGGAACCAATTTCCTTGCCGGGATCTCGATTGCTCTTCGGTTTGATTACCCCTTTTCTCGCCCCTTGTAAACATCAGAATTATTATTTGCGTCAACATCTTGACGATGATCAATTAAATCCGATCATATTGTTGAGATTAAAAGCATATTGGAAATAATTTTATATAAATAACATACCTATATTTATGATATGCATATCTATTTAATAAGAGAATGTTTTTCATTATGAAACTATATAGTAATGAAATTATTAAAGAGTCTGGTTATTTCAAAACAAACCCTAAATTCAATACATGGCAGTCGGTAGTGCTGCCGGCCAGATTGCCGACGCCAGTAAAACGCTGGCAGAAGGCGCACAGGGTCAGGCCTCAGCCATTGAAGAGACATCGGCATCAATTGAGCAAATGTCTTCAATGACAAAAGCGAATGCAGATAATGCTACTGAAGCGAATGCGCTGATCGGAAGCACAAAGCAAGATGTGGAAGCGGCTGGAAAAAGCATGAAGAACCTTGTTGGCTCGATGAATGAAATCTCAAACGCCAGTGAAGATACGAAGAAAATTGTGAAAACCATTGACGAGATTGCATTTCAAACGAATCTTCTGGCGCTTAATGCGGCAGTGGAGGCAGCACGTGCCGGAGATGCCGGTGCCGGGTTTGCGGTTGTTGCAAATGAAGTCAGGAACCTGGCGATGCGGGCTACGGAAGCGGCAAAAACGACGGCAGAGCTTATCGAAGGCACTGTTCAAAAAGTCAATAGTGGTAAAGACCTGCTCAATAAAACATATGAAGATTTCGGAAAGGTTGCAGACGCTTCAAACAAAATAGGACAATTGATTAGTGAAATAGCCGCTGCATCAGCTGAACAGGCGATAGGCATCGGACAAGTCAGTCTTGCTGTTTCTGAAGTCGATAAAGTAACTCAGCACGATGCAGCAACGGCGGAGGAGGCGGCATCGGCATCGGAGGAGATGAAAGCACAGGCAAATGTTATGAAATCCCAGGTTAACAAACTTATAAGACTGGTCGGCGGCAGGTCTGCCATACAAGAATATGTGGCAACATAGAGATATGGATGAATGCTGTGGATCAGGGCAAGATCACGGTTGAAGCATATCGGAAACAAGAGATGATGGCGGCTTTTTCGATTTAAAAAACCGCCATCATTCTAAGCCGTAAAGGTTAATTTCGTTCCCGACATGTTAAGAATAAAACGTTCCGGCATTTCTTTTTCCATGTAAGCCGTCGCCTTTCGGCCCGTACAATGGGTGGGTATGATATAGGTCGGATCGGCTTTCTTTAACTCTTCCGTAGTACGTCCGATGATCGCCTCGAAAAAGGGACCTCCCAGATGAAATCCGCCCATGACGGCGTATACCGCATCTACACCTGTTACTTCTTTGGCGTAGCGTACGGTGTTGACGATTCCGGAATGAGCACATCCCGAAACAATAATCAGGCCCTTGCCCCGGAGGTTCATAACCAGGGAGGTGTCATCTTCAATGGGGTCCCATTTCTCCACTCCATCTTCCTGATAATAAGCGATGGGAAATCCTTTTTCGAAGTCCGTCCGCCGGGGAATTTCACCCAGGAAGAGGACATCGCCACCCGGCATGACCAATGGCGTTTTGGTTTCCACGAGCGTCATCCCTGATGTCTTTATCTGGTCTCTTGTCACAGAAGTCATGTTGATTTTAAAGTTTTCCGAAATTTTAAGGTAACGCGGGGCTCTAAAGATATAGGGATGAGCCACAACGGGGATTCCTTTTTGAGGAATTGCCGCCGCCAAAAGCTCAAAGCCTCCCGTATGATCCAAATGACCGTGGGAGATGGCAACAGCCTCCACGGAAGACAGATCTGCTCCCAGAGCGTTCGCGTTATAAAGGGCTCCACTTTCCGAAAAGCCCGTATCAAGCAGGATAGTGTGCGTAACATCCCCTGTCTTTGTCCTTATAAACGCTGAAAAACCATGTTCTGAAAGAATGGATTTTCTGAACTGACCGTCCTGGAGCGGAGAAGCTCGTTTGACAATATCATTATTATCCATAGCCGTCAGGTCTATATAATTGTCCTGAAGGGTAAGGATTTCTACATTGTCAATTTCCTTGATCCGGGTTTGCGGTGTCATTATGCCTCCTTTTTATTAACAGGCTGTTGTAAAACACCCATCTGCTGCGTTGCGCCGCCTGCTTCGTCATTCAACGTACTTCTATGCATGCCTCATGCCTCAGCTTTTGCGCGCCTTGCATCTGGGCATCCCGGATCAGATCCGAGACAAGCTTTTGAACAGCCTGCACAAAATCGAGTCTTTTAACAACTTATTGAAGCGCCTTTTTGCATAGTTCCGTTATGAATACCGGATCGATTGCATCATCCTTGCAGAGTTTCCGAAGATTGAGATAACACATGGGACACAGGAAAACCATAGCCTCTGCTTTCACCTTCTTTGCATCGTCTATATTCCATTTTTTTACAACCGCCGCCCGATCTTTGTCGCGTGCCATGAGCGGGGCGCCGCAGCAAAGCGCATTAATTCTTTCATACTTCCGCGCCGGCCTATCCACGCCGAGAAGCTCGAAAATCTTGTCGAGATAGATATCTTTCCACTGTGTATAGCGAGAGGCGCAAGGGGACTGATAGGCAACGCGGATTGGAACAGCCTTGAGCTGACCCTCGCGTTTCTTCAGTTCCCTGTAGAGATATTCAAAGATATGGACAGGCTGGAAAGGCACTTTCAGACCATACTCCTGGGCCAGTGTGGTCAGCATAGTGTAACAGTCGTCGTGAAAACAGATGACTTCTTCCGCCCCCAAGGCGGCAAGGTTATCGATATATCTCTTGGCCTCCTTGACAACAAGGCTCGGCTTTCCTAAGTGAATGTATCCCACAGTACAGAAATAATCCGCACCTTCGACAATGGTTAAATCATCAAAAAGAGGATTGTCTAAAAGCTCACGGACCATATCTCCCACAATGCACAGATTCATGACGGGTTTGCCTTCCTTGCCTTTTTTAACCACGGTCGGCAGGGACTTGAGCTTGGCAAAATTCAGCATGGCCTGATCGGGAATGCCGAGTGCACCCGATTCCTCCTGGCGTTGGTTCAGCAAATCGAATGGATTGGCTTGGGCCGGGCAGACCAGATTACAAGAAGCGCAAGTAACACAGAGACCCACAATAGGGGGCGTTCCTCCCGCGACAAGCTCCTTCATTTCGTCCTGAGCCCGCTTGAGGTCGTACTCCCCATAAGGGCAAAACTCCAGACACCTTCCACATAAAGTGCATTTTTCTTTGTAAAACATCGATTCCTCCTCACTCCAGTCATGTTTTTAAAGGCTTGAAACAGGCAGCAAGCCTTGCCAATCGACATACAATATTTTATCTGCCGGCTATCTTAATTTTATTTTCGACGGACACAACACCTTTGACCTTTATTGCAGTCCGCTCCGCCGCCGATTTTTCACCGGGAACCTGTACAACACCGGTTAACCTTACTTTGCCTGGTGCATTAACGAATGCAGAAACGTAATTTGCCGGAAAACCTGCTTCTGCCAGAGCTACTCCCACCCGAACGGCCAGTTCCATCATATCCAGAGAGTTCATCGCATCATCGGAGCGCCCCAGGACTTCATCTGCTCGAGCAGCGCGCAAAATTATATCAGCTGCAGTATTGACTGTAAGTTTATCCGTATTAAGGACAACATCGTATAACTCAGGATTGTTCCAATCGCGATGGAAGGCAAACTTAATATAACGTTCCCTTTCGTGATCACTCTTTTTCATTGCAATAGCGGCATCTTCCCTTGTGTAACCCCTCTCCACAAGATTGTTGATGCGTTTTTCCTGCGATGCGATTACCCGGACATGAAGTGCATATGGGAGAGACCTGAAAAGCATATTGCCTCCCCGTCCAAGAATTACTGCACTACCCATACGCGCGAGTTCATACATAACGGCATTCAGCCGGTCCAGACAAATCTCGGGCTGTAAAGAAAACAATCTTTTCAAAAGAGGCGGAACCGTATCGTTGACCGTTCGGATGTCGTTGAGAAATCCCATCTCCTCGGCCTTTTTTTCAATATCGTCCGTATCATAGAAGCTGTATTGCAGCTCCTTGGCTACGAGCATAGCAATTTCGGTCCCTTTTGTTCCTATCTCTCTGGAAAAGGTTATGAAATGCATAGACTCCTCCCTGCATCCTTAGCAATGACTAAAGGAAATTGATATAAATGTCAATCAACGTCTGGCTGCATTATGGTCATTGCCACATTGCATTTACTGTCGAGGTTGAAAAAGACAATGCGAATAATTCTTGACATTGGCGACGGTTGTGTTACTAGCCACCAATATGTGATACGATACTCTAATAGCATGGTTAGCATTTTTGGATATCCTCAATGAAGAATAACGATATGGTATTACGAATTATTCAAATATGTTATTTACCGCCCTTTCCTTATCAACTTTGATGGATTTTACTCCTCAGATATTGGGTTTTTCCAATTCGGGAGGCAAAAAAATTGCACATCCCTGACGGCTATCTTAGTCCACTGACATATATACCAATGTATGGCTTGACAGCCGTCGGTCTAGGCTTTGCCCTGAAGAGGATGAAGCGCGATGTTTCGGCCAAATATATTCCCTATCTGGCTATGGCCGCTGCATTTTCCTTCCTTATCCAGATGTTCAATATCCCTATTCCGGGAGGCACTACAGGCCATGCCGTCGGCGCCGGGATCGTCGCCCTTCTTCTTGGCCCCTGGACCGCCGTGGTGGCCGTCTCCGTTGTCCTCATTATCCAGGCCCTCATTTTCGGCGATGGCGGTATTACGGCAATCGGCGCCAATTGCTTCAACATGGCGATGGTCATGCCTTTTGTTAGCTGGAGCGTCTTTCGGCTGATCGCCGGCACCTGCAGGGACGGGGTTAGATTCAACACGGCTGTGTTTCTTTCCGGCTATCTGGGATTGACGGCCGCCGCCTTGAGCGCCGCTTTTTTGCTCGGCATCCAGCCCATCATTGCCTCAGGTCCCGACGGGAGGCCTCTTTACGCCCCTTATCCTCTCTCCGTCGCCTTGCCTGTTATGGCTCTGGAGCATCTGCTGATCTTTGGCATTATCGAAGGTGTCGTGACACTGATGCTGATCAAATACTTTGTAAAAAATGATCTTGCCATGATCTATGCTTTTAAAAGGGTTCCGCATGAAAAGCTTTGAAAGAAAACTTTGGATCGGTTTGGCGATTATGGCTTTGTTTTCGCCTCTGGGGGTAATCCTCCCGGAGAAGATGGATTCTCGCGGCGCCTGGGGGGAATGGAATGTGGAAGCTCTCCAGCAGATGCTGGGTTATGTCCCTGAAGGGCTGAGACGGCTGACGAACATCTGGAGCGCACCCATTGCCGGTTACAACTTCGGAAATGAGCAGGCGGACCTGTTAGTCAAGGTGATCTCCTACGTTATTTCCGGGATGATCGGATTGGTGGCTGTGGCAATCGTCATGTACTTTATTTCCCGGCTGATGATCAAAAATGGAAAATAGAATCCCGGCATTTCTTCTGCAGACGCCTTATACGACCGAGCACGACCGCCGTGGAGATCATGTAAGCCAATGGATTATTGACAAGGGTATCCGCACATTTTCTTCCTTGATCTTGTCTCTTTCCCGCGAGGAAGATATCAAATCCCGCCGCGGCCTTTTCCAGAGCCTGGATGCACGGGTTAAAATCGTTTTCCTTGTTTTATTTGTCGCTATCGTAAGCCTCAAACAGACGATGGCGCATGAGGCCGCTATATCTTTCATAGTCTTTTCCCTTGCCGTTTTATCCCGAATTCTCCTCGGACGGTTTTACTTAAGAATTACCGGCCTTACCTTTTTTTTCGGGTTCCTCGTAGCTTTTCCCGCAGCCATGAACATAATCACACCGGGAGAGTTGCTCTGGCCGCTCATGAGTCTGGACCGGTCTTACACATTCTGGATTTACCATATTCCACGGGATATCGGCTTCACCGTTCAGGGGCTTGAATCGCTGGCCATGCTATGCCTGCGGGTCTTTAATTCTCTGTCCATTTCTTTTTTGATGCTCTTCACGACACCCCTGTCTGAAATGATAAAGGGTCTCCAGATATTTAGGATTCCCGGAACATTTCTGCTGATCATCACCCTTTCAATGAAATATATCGTGGTTTTTTCCCGAAATGTAGAGGATATGTATCTGGCGAGAAAAAGCCGTTCCTTGACGACGGAGCGCGGCCAGGCGGCAAGGATGTGGGTGGCCGGCCGGATCGCCTATATCTTCCGAAGGTCGGAGCGGCGCTACGAGGAGATATACCGGGCCATGACGGCCCGCGGCTATGCACAGGACTACCGGCAACCCCATTTAAAAGACTTGGCAATGATGGATCGTTTCGCTTTCGGCATCATGCTGCTTACCGGAATGTTTTTTTTGATTTGGTGATTGCCTGTTGTTATGGAGATTAAATGGCAAATATAATCGGTATAAAGAACATAAGCTATTCATATTATGGCAAAATTCCCGCTCTTACCGGCATCAGTCTTGAGATTGGTGCCGGTGACAAGCTGGCCGTCATCGGGTCCAACGGTACGGGGAAATCGACTTTGTTGCAGATCATGGCCGGCCTGATTCATCCATCGGAAGGCGAAGTCCGTTTTCATGATCGCATTGTTTCCGAAAATTCCCTTAAGGATGCCTCATTTCTCCGGTTTCTCCGGGGCAGGATCGGTTATATTTTTCAGGATTCGGACATTCAGCTCTTCTGTCCTACCGTATGGGAAGAACTGATTTTCGGCCCACTCCAGTTGGGATTATCCGATGAAGAGACTGAGGCACGGGCCTGCAGTATTTTGGACATGCTTGAAATCTCTCATCTGAAGCACCGTCCGTCTTATATGCTGTCCGGCGGCGAGAAGAAGCGCGTCGCCATCGGGTCCGTTCTGACCATGAATCCCGACGTTCTTGTTCTTGATGAACCCACAGGCGGCCTCGATCCGAGGACAAAAAGCTTTCTCATGGGATTGATCCTGACCCTCCATGAAGCCGGGAAAACTATTGTCATCGCAACTCATGACCTGTCTCTGGTCAGTGAACTGGGATTTCGTGTGGCCGTCATTTCCGAAGAACATGCAATCGAACGAATCGGCGAGGCTGATGACATTCTGCAGGACATGGCCCTGCTCCTTAAGGTGAATCTGATCCATGAACACATCCATTTCCATGGTAAAACGGCCCATAGTCATGTTCATGCCCACTATCAGGTCCACCGCCACCAGGATTGACAGGCTGTTGAAAAACGTCCATACCATCGCCCCCAGTTCCCTGTCATTACAACGAAAATAGAATCTTTGTAGGGTGGAACAAGCGAAGCGGTTCCACCGGCGAATGGTGGATGCGCTTCGCTTCATCCATCCTACAGTCTGTTGAAAAACGTCCATACCATCACCCCCATTTCCCTTTCATTCCCGTGAAAACGGGAGCCCAGAGATTTTGGAAATTCATTAGAAGTGATGCTGGATTATCCGGTCAAGCCGGATAATGACGGACTTTTACATGCCATGAATGAACGTTTTTCAACAACTGCTCAAATACAACATGGAACTGACCGTCCTGGTAATAGACCCATCTTCAAAGGACATCGCTCCAGAGCATCCACGACAAGAGTTCTCCTGATATCCCCCAATGTATTAACTACATATCCATTTCTTTGAATGTGATGCATAAGATTTACAAAGGCTTCGCGCCAGATACCGCCTTCCACTTCGGCATGTACGGGCAGGATGTGCATCCCGCCAGATTGAAGCCGCTCCAGGATAATATCTGCTCCCCCTGCCGGTCCAACCTCTTCGAAACAGGGAAGATCGGAGGGGATCTCCGGGATACCCAGGAGTTCATGAATAAAAGGCCGGGGAGCCCGCGTACAACTAAGATAGTCCAGGGGATAGTCTTTCAGGATATTAAGGACGCGGTTATCCATGAGCCAGGCGGGTGCACCGAAGGAGGTGGCCGGTCTGCCCGTCACCTTTTCAAATGCCGTCATACCCTTTTCAAACCAGGTTCGGATCCACGATTCCGGACGACTCAGGAGGCTATCCTGCCAGCGCCGGTGGTCCCACGCGTGGAACTGTACTTCATGCCCTTGCTCCATTATATCCCGAACCATCCCCGGAAAAGAAAGGGCGATCATGGGAGAAGGAAGGATCGTCCCATACAAGGCAGTTTTTAAACCATAGAGTCCGGGCGCATTGGTGTGGATCATCTTTTTCAGGAAAAGCGGATTCTTTAAAAGCTGCAAGACGGCAAGCCCCGACGCGTCGGGCCCTATGGAAAGATAAAAGGTCCCCTTGACGTCAAATGCCGCAAGGACCTCTAAAAGGCGGGGAACGCCTTTTTTCATGCCCTGATATGTATCAACATCGATTTTGAGGCCGAGCACGCCGTTCATCGTTATACCTTAAATATGATTGCCGACTGTGTTCCGTACGATGGAATCAGACGGCAAAGGCTTTCACACTTCTTAGCCGTGATGATCTCGTAAAAAGTTAAAATTGTTCAAGAATCGTCATTCCGGTGAAAACCGGAATCCAGAAATATCAATGTCTTGCAAAAGCAGTGGACACCGGTTTTCACCGGTGTGACAAGTTTTTACGAGTTCATCAGCTGTGACCACGCGTCTACTCGTTTTCCTCAAGGAAGGAATAGATTGTCCTCTTCAGAGATTCCTCCAGGCCGATTGTCGGCTCCCAGCCGAGGAGCTTCCTGGCCTGCTCGATGCTGGGCTTTCGTGTATAGATATCCTGGTAACCCTTTCCGTAGAAGTTATCCGAAGGCACTTCGATGATCTCAGAATAGGTATCGTCGTTTAAGTGTTTGGGATGTTTCATGAAGATGTCCTTCATGATTGTCGCCAAATCTTTCACTGAACAATCGTTATCCGGATTGCCGATATTGATGATCTGGTTCTTGCACCGGTCGTCCTTATTCTCAAGTATCTTCACCAGGGCTGTTATTCCGTCGTCGACATATGTGAAGCAGCGCTTTTGGAAACCGCCGTCAACAAGGGAAATGGGGCGTTTCATGAGCAGTTCCGCAATAAACTGGGTCACGACGCGGGAACTGCCTTCCTTTGCTGTGTTCATTGAATCGAGACGGGGGCCGATCCAGTTGAAGGGGCGAAACAGGGTGAATTCGAGATGTCCCCGCGTGCCGTATGCATAGATAACCCGGTCGAGCAGCTGCTTGCAGCAGGAATAGATCCACCGTTCCTTCTGAATGGGACCGACGACAAGCATACTCTCGTCTTCCTTGAATTCCGCATCCGGACATGCGCCGTAGACCTCCGAGGTGGATGGGAAAACGACTCGTTTGTGATACTTGACGCATTGCTTGATAATGTTGAGATTCATTTCGAAATCAAGATTGTAGACGGCAATTGGGTCTTCCACATAGAGTTTCGGTGTCGCAATGGCCACCAGGGGCATGACGATGTCGCATTTTTTGATGTGATACTCTATCCATTCCTTGTTGATGGAAATATCGCCTTCGAGAAAATGAAATCGGGGATTATGGATTGCCCTATCGAGGCGTTCATTGCCCAAATCCATGCCGTATACGGTCCAATCCGTCTGTTCCAGTATCCTGTTCGTCAGGTGATGGCCGATAAAGCCGTTGACGCCTAAAATCAAGATCTTCATGATAATTCAATCCCTTCTTTGCTCTTAAAGTATGTATGGAGGGCGTCATTTTGATACCTGACACCCGAAATATCGACGTTTACCAGCCTGATTTCGCCTTCACCGGCCGTTACGAAAACTGCACCGTCACGAACTTCTACAAGCCCTGTTATGCCGTTAATCGCTCTCCCTTCTTCCGGCAGGCCCCACCAAACGGTCATCTTCTCTCCGCTCGGCAAATAGGTGAAAGCGCCTGGATAAGGGTCCGTCACGGCACGAATGAGGTTAAAGATTTGTGTCGCAGATTTATGCCAATCGATTCTCCCGTCTTCGGGGCGCCTGCCCGTAAATGTCGTGGCCAGGCTCTCATCCTGGGTCAGTCTCGGGATTCGCCCCGCTATTATTTGTGGAAGAAGTTCATCCAGAAGGTCCTTTGCGGCTTCGCACAGCTTATCATACAGAATCATCGCCGTATCGAGACTGCCAATATCAACGGCCCGCTGCCCCACAATATCGCCCGCGTCGGCCCTCCTTACCATGTAATGGAGAGTCACACCCGATTTTTTTTCCCCGTTAATAATGGCCCAATTCACGGGTACACGGCCCCTATAGGCCGGCAGCAGCGATCCATGGAGATTGAAGGCCCCAACCTTGGGAATATCCAGGATTCGCTGACCAATCATGTACCGGTAATAAAAGGAAAATATCACATCCGGTTTTAAAGCGGCAATCATCCCCGTCCATTCATCAGTATTGACTTTTTCGGGAAAATAAACAGGGATTCCCTGCTGACTGGCCCAGGCGGCGACAGAACCGAACCAGCAGTTTTCATTAGGATCATCCTTGTGGGAAAAGATGGCAGCGATGGAAATTCCATGCCGTTTCAATGCGTCCAGCCCTACGAGTCCCATATTATGATAGGCGAAAACGACGGCCTTCAACGTTTATCCTCCGGTCCCTCGCTGCACTCCTTGCTGCACTCCTTGCCGAAATGTATTCGCTCGATTACGAATTCAGGGCGTTTGCGGACTTCCCGGTAGATCCTGCCGATATACTCACCCGTCACGCCAAGGGCGAAGAACTGCATGCCAACGAAAATAAACAAAACAGCAAAGAGTGTAAAGACACCCTGGGCAGCCCAAACGGCCCCAAAAGACAGCCGGGCAATGGCCAGGAAGATGCCGAACAGGACACCCAGAATCGACATGGCAATACCGCCGTACATGATGAGCTTCATGGGCAAATTGGAAAAGGACGCCACCAGGTCGAATTGAAGATTGATCAATTTCCGTAGGGGATAGTTCGATTTTCCGCCGTGCCTCTCCTCGTGAGCGACCTCGATTTCCGTGATCCGTTTGCCGAACACCGTGGCCAGCGCCGGGATAAAGGTGGCGTGTTCATGGCAGGCCGTCATCCTTTCGACCACTGGCCGCCGATAGGCCCGCAACATGCAGCCCCAATCCGTCATATTGACACCCGTTATCTTTCGGGCCACCTGATTGATGATCTTCGAAGGCAGGATGCGAAAAAGAGAATCCTTGCGGCCCTTGCGAATCGTGCCGACGACATCGTAGCGGCCCTCCTCCATAACGGAAACGAGCCGGGGAATCTCCTCCGGCGGATTTTGCAAATCCGCATCGAGAGTGACAATGACATCCCCACGGCAAATGGAAAATCCCGCCATAATAGCCGAGTGTTGCCCGTAGTTTCTCGTCAGTTCCACAACCCTGAGCGCAGGCTCTTTCTCCGCCATTTCCGTGAGGATGGACAAGGATTCGTCCCCGCTTCCATCGTCGATCATGATGATTTCATAGGGGCGCAACATGCCTTTCATGACTTGCTGCAACCTGTCCATGAGCAGGTGAAGGTTCTTTTCCTCGTTATAGACGGGGATGACGACTGATATCATGCCAATATCTCCCTAATTGCGTCACAGACATATCCTACATCGTTTTGCGTCATATCCGGAAACAGAGGCAAGGAGATAATCCTGTCGGCCGCCCGTTCCGTGTCGGGCAGCATGCCCCGTCCGGTTCCGAATCGCTCCCTTACGTACTGCAACAGATGGACCGGCGGAAAATGCAGGCCATAGCCGATATTGAAATCCCCTAAACGGGTCATGAATTGCTCCCGTGCCATGGCTTTTATCTTTATAATGAAAAGATGCCAGGCATGATCATGATCATAGCCGGGCACTTCGGGCAGATCGAGACCCGATATGCCTTCGAGGCCCTGCCGGTAACATCGGACGAGTTCCGCACGCCTGTCATTGAATGCCGCCATTTTCCTCATCTGCGATACCCCAAGGGCCGCCTGCATGTCTGTCAGGTTATACTTGAAACCCGGAGATGCAACATCGTAATCCGTATTTCCTCCTTTACCGTAACGCTTCCATGCGTCCCGTTCAATACCGTGAAATCTAAGAAGTCTCAACTTTTTTTCAAATTCCGCATCGCTGTGGGTTACCATGCCACCCTCGCCGGTGGTAATGTTCTTGATCGGATGAAAGGAAAAGATCGCTATACGGCCTAAGCCGCCCACATGGACCCCTTTGTAACTAGTCCCGATGGCATGGGCCGCATCTTCGATAACGGTAAGGCCATGACGGTCAGCAACGGCGAGAATGGGTTCCATATCCGCCGGGGCACCAGCAAAATGGACAGGGATGATGACCTTCGTCCGTGGTGTGATCTTCTCTTCAACCAGTTCCGGCCGGATATTCAGGGTCCCGTAATCGCAATCGACAAAGACAGGTGTCGCGCCGGTCATGGTAATCATGTTCACGGTCGATACAAATGTCATGGATGGTGTGATAACCTCATCGCCCGGTCCGATTCCCAAAGCAAGAAGAGTCAAGTGCAAACCTGCCGTGGCGGACGTTAAGGAGACGGCGTAAGCTGCCCCTGTCAGGTGCGAAAACCGGTCTTCAAAATCTTTGCATATGGCCCCTGTCGTAATCCAGCTCGACCGAAGACACCGGTTGACGGCTTCGATATCGTCCTCGCCGATGGACGGCCTGTTTAAAGGTAGAAAATCTTTTCTTATCTTCATCGTCATCCTTTCAGATGCAACAAATAAAATTTATTATTATCCCACAAAATCCGGACGTTTCGCACCTGAGTTTTCAGGCCCTCCACATGGCCCATCCCTTCCGTTATGCAGTATCGTTCTTTCCCTTCCCGAATATCCTTGGTAAACTCAGCCGCTGTGGGGAAATACCGGCGTCGTTCCTTTTCCGGGAGATGTTCCGCACCATATTTCAATTCACCCATGTCGTCGACGATGGGCGTTCGCATCCCCGAATAAAAATCGATGCCATACATGGTAATCTTGTATTGGTAAAGCACCTCGCCTTTCGGGAGATTGGTCTTCATCGCCCTCACGATATCCAACGATGATTTGCCGGGCGTCAGATAGTGCGACACAGGGAAAAGGATCAGGGCCAGGTACACGGCTGATAGGAAATAGACTGAAAAAAACCAGCCGGATGCGACTCTTCCCTTCATGAAAAGGGGAACCAGCAGGATGAGCGCCTGGACAATAATTGGGCCCGCAACCCATAATTTGCTGGGATGGCCCATCTTTTCGTATTCGGGAATAAAATACGGCACAAAAACCACGAGTGCAAAAAGGAGACTTTGCAGGACAATCGGCATATTGCTTAAGATACGCTCCATAATGCCGGCATATTGATTCTTGAGAGACCGCGCCTCATAGCTGCTGAACACATGGCCCATCAGAATCGCAAGCGGAATGAAAACCGGGGCGATATAGGATGCCAGTTTGGATGACGACAAGGTGAAAAACACCAGGATAACGCCCACCCATATGGTATAGAATAAGATTTCCTCACGCCTGAACAGAACCCTCTCGGCCAAAAGCTTGGCGCCTTTCCGTATGCCAAAGAGACTCTTCGGCAGATAGGGCCACCATGGCAATGTTCCACCCAACAGGATAAGCAGGTAATAATAAGCCGGTTCCGTCCGTTCATGCATGGCTGTTGTATACCGGAGAAAATGCTCCTGAATGAAAAAAAAGTACAGAAAATCCGGATTGGCCTTTTGTACCAGGTAAATCCAGGGGCCTGCGACGACGGCAAATACCATGATCCCTATGGGAGAGATTAAGCCAAGGACATCCCTGAACCGAAAAAGCGACAAAAGCCAAAGGCCGATGATGGCAAAGGGAAAGACAATGCCGATAAGACCCTTCGTTAAAAATGCCAGGGCGCTGCATAAATACATAAGATAGAGCCAGACGCTACGGCTTTTTTTCTCCCTGTCCGCATCGAAATATCTAAATCCACTCCAGATGGAACAGGCCAGGAAAAAAGTGAGAGGCATGTCGAGGATGTTCACACGCCCGAGAACGAAGGGCAGCAGGCATGTCGTCAACACCGCCGCACTGTAAAGCCCTGTCCTGCTCTTATGGAAATAAGTCCCCATAAAATAGGCCAGGATAATGCAGCCCCACGCGCACAAACCGGGAAAAAGCCGTGACGAAAATTCATTTTCCCCGAATATCTTGAAGGCCAATGCCGTCCCCCAATAGCCGAGGGGAGGTTTTTCCAGGTAGACAACTCCTTTCAGGTGCGGTGTCACATAATCAGCGGTGGCATTCATGGCATGAGGAATGAGGGCGTAACGCCCTTCATCGGGTTCCATCAGAGGCATGACCGGCAGAAGAGCCGCATAGAGGATCAGCGGCATGATGAAAAGGATAAAGGCTTTGGAGCCTGCTGTGTTGATGGTCATGATTCCATTCCCGTCAGACACTCCCGGATGGTTCGATAAACGTAATCTACGGAAATCGACTGCATACAGAGATTGTTGCGGCAAGGGGAAAAACGGTGATTGAATACGTTGACGCAGGGACTGCATGAAAGACCGGAGTATATGACACGGCCTCTTCCGCCGATGGGACCGAACAGGCTTGGCGTTTCCGGTCCATACATGACGATGTTGGCAATATCCGTCATGGAGGCGAAGTGACCGGGGCCGCTGTCATTCGTTACGAGAATATCCGCCATTGTATATAAAACCAGAAGTTCTCGAAGGGTGGTCTTTCCGGCTAGACAAACAGCACGGTCGGAGTCGATCATCCGGCAGGCCTCCCGGGCCGACGGGGCCTCCGACGGGGCGCCAGTTACGGCAATCAGAACATTACCATGGTTTGCAATAATCTCTTTTCCCAGGGCAACGAAATTTTCCGTTGGCCATTTCCGCAAGGGCAGCATATCGCTGGCATTGGGGTTCAAGAGGACCAGGGGACCATCGGGAAGCCTGCCAAAGCTCTCTTTCAGCAGGTCCTTAATTTTTCTTACTTCCTCAGGCCGGGGGCTAAAGACGGGGGCCTCTTCGCTCACTTGAACACTCGGCATCTTGATCAGAGGAATATCATCTGGATCGGCCATCAAGGCCTCGACCAACAGATGATAGGCCTTCGCCGTATGCAGATAGGGGTTGTAGTGGACACGATGGGTCATCAGGTCGCCCCGATAGGGTCCCTCGCCGGTAAAGCGATGAAGACCGACACGCCGGCTGGCACCGGTCATAAAAGCCAGGATTGCCGAGGCCCGTGCAAAAAATTCCATATCGACCGTCGCATCGATACCGGACTTGCGGACATGAATCAGGAATTTCATGATATCCCAGAGGAATTGATGAAATTCCTTATGACGAATGGGTGTAATATTCTCCTGCGGGATGACGTCCAAAATGTCCAGTATTTCGCGATTCTCTTCAAATACGCAGAAATAGACATTTTCCCTGCCTACCATTTCAACGGCGCGTTTAATGGCACTGTAGGCAAGGACCGTGGCGCCCTGTTCTATGAGCTTGATAAAAAGAATCTTTCGCACCGGTCCGGCATTTGAGTTTTGCCCAAATCGATCCCCAATGCGTCGAATCGCCGTCAAGGCAAAGCAGATGATCCTGCCCATCCAAATGTCGATGATTCTTATGGTTTCCGGCTTCAACTTGACGCATCCTCCTTAATGCTGGTTCCGAACAGCGGAACCTTCCTTAGCAGAAACGCGATAAAAATGCCAACATATGCGCCCATGAGGACATCACTCGTGTAATGGGCGCCGATGACAATCCTGCTCATGCATACCAGAATGGCGACAAGACCCCAAACCCAGCGATATCGGGGGAACAGCACGGTCATGGCAAACGCCAGGGAGCAGATTGTCGTGGCGTGACCAGAGGGAAATGATGTCTGTTCATATCCGGCGCCGAAAAACTGAAACCCGTAAAGTCCCTCCGGAACATAGACATTCGGACGCCATCGGCCCATAAACCACTTTATGATGTTTGTCACAATCCCCGACAATGCTATGGAACAAAAGATATAGGCAATACAGCTTGCCTGTTGCCGTTTCCTGACTCCATAGAAATAGTAAAAAAACAACAATCCCGAACCGACAAGTGACCACGTAGACTCCCCCAGATAGGTCACATTCTGAAAGAACCAGACGACCGGACCTGCCGCTCCGTAAAAAACGGCCGCAACGGGCCGATCATAGATGTAGTGCCCGGCAATGACCAATAGAACAATCACAGGAAGACTCAAAGCCGAAGTAAGATACTTTCGTATCATGGTTTCATCCCCTGATAGTTGCGGCACCATATATAGGATACGGAATCGATCTTTCCACCGCGAAGGACAATATCCATGGATTTGACCGGTTCATAGGCATCACAGACGTACCTCTCGTTCATGACGGCATGATGAAAATGGGTATCGACAAAAAGGAGATCATATCCCAAAGGCGGTTCCTTTTCCCATACATCAAACTGGTCTTGCCTGCTATCGATGACGAATGTTCTCATTCCGTAGGGTATGCCATAATACATCATACGGCTCCCCATGGTCCAGTTGTTGACGGCAACGGCCTTCTGCATTTTAGAGTTTTTCTTCATGATCATATCCGCTTGAGCGGCAATATCCGAAAAGCCGTAGATATCCCGGTAAGGTGATTGATAGTCGGGGAAGGTAAACCATTTGCCCGGCAGAGCGGCATAAAGGAACAAAGTAATGACAAGCGTGAACCCGATGGAAAAAGAAAGGAAGTTTTTTTTTGCCCGGCTTGGTGATGAGGCCAGATAATAAATGCCGGCGGGAATAAACAGCAGATAGAAGAGACTGGGCCAGTGAGGCAACGTCCTTTCATAAAGGGATGAGTACAGGAAAAAAACAAACAAGACACCCCCGAAGAGACATGACAGACGAAGCCGGTCATCTTTTGATAAAATACTTTTAAAGAAGCCATAGAAGGCGATCAGAAACATAAATGGGCTATAGGCGCCGAACTGGGCAAGGAGCGAAACAAAAAAAGATGTCAAACTAGGACTCTTTGAGCCCAGCACATGGCCGCCCTGGTATCGGAAGCTAATGAAATCATGGTGGTAATTCCAGTAAAAAACGGGAGAGATCATTAAAAGAGCGACTAACGCCGCCATGAACATATACGGGGAAAAGATAAGATCGAATCTTTTTTTCAGGCCATAATAAACTACAAGGGGAACGACAAAGAAAACAGCGGTGTATTTTGCCAACCCTGAAAGTCCCAGCAAGATCCCCAGCGCTAGAAAATATTTGATTCCTCCCGTTTCCTCGATTTTGAGAAAAACACCGATCAAAGGAAAGATCAGAGCCAAAAGCAGACAGTCGGGCAGCAACATCAAGCTCATGGCATTCAGGAGGAAGGAGCTGTTAACGGCCAATACGGCGAGGATTGCAATTCTCTTCGACCCGGAAAATGTTTTTGTATGGTGATAACATAACACGGAGGTCAATGCGAAAAGCAGGATGGCCGGTAATCTAACGAGAAACTCACTTGTCCCGAAAATCCGGTAGAGGGGAAATTGAACCCAGCCCACCAAAGGCGGATGGTCGACATAGCTTAAGTCCAGATATTTTGCGTAGAGAAAATAATGAGCCTCATCGACACCCAGGCCAAAAGTCGGCGCCACAGCCAATCGAATCACTGTAAAGAACAGCACCATCCCCAAAAGGCTGTAGTCGTATTTATCGAAAGAAATGGGCTTCATCGTCTAATTCCGTTGTTAATCTCTTTAGCTCTTCATCATATAGAAAGTTCATGGCGAATAACACGGACATCGAGAGGAAAACAATAAAAAAAGCACATTTTCAATAAACCTTGCCAATCTAAATGGCATTGTATTGACTACCGCCTTATGCTAAAGATCAATCAGCAGGCTGTTGAAAAACGTCCATCTGCTGCGTTACGCCGCAAGCTTCGTCAATCGACGTACTTCTATGTACGACTCATTCCTCAGCTTTTGCGTGCCTTGCATCTGGACATTTTTGAACAGCCTGTTCAAAATCGAGTTTTTCAACAACATTTTAAGCGGGTGTTACCACTTTGCGGATCATCCGTTTATCAAATTGCAACGAGGAGGATCATATGGCTATATTAGAATGGAAAAAAGACGAAACCGTTGCCGTCATCACCCTGACCAACGGAGAAAACAGATTCAATCCCGATTTCAACAATGCCGTTCTGAATTCACTTCAGGAAATAGAACAGGACAGCTCCATTTCTTCTGTTATTATCACATCGAACGATCCCAAGAATTGGTCTCAGGGCATCGACCTGTTCTGGATGATGGACAAGGTCGCCAAAAAGGACATGCCGGCGGTACGCAGCTTCCTATATGGCGCCAATGACCTGTTCAAGCGCATCGTCCTCTATCCAATGCCGGTCATCGCCGCTATCAACGGTCACGCATTCGGTGACGGAAGTATTCTGGCCTGTTGCTGCGATTTCCGTTTCATGAAATCGGACAAGGGCTTTTTCTGCTTTCCCGAAGTGGATATCGATATCCCTTTTCTTCCGGGAATGCTGGCCATGCTGCGGAAGGCCATACCGTATTATAAAATGGAAGAAGCCGTATTCAGTGGTAAGAAAATGGGAGCCAAGGAACTTGAAGAACATCATGTCATCTTGAAAGCCTGCGATAATGATGCCGAACTTCAGAAAGAGGCCTTGGCCTTCGCCAAAACTTTCACTAAAAAAAGACCCATCTTCGGTGAGCTAAAAAGGCGGATGAACAAAAACATAGTCGATGCAATAGAAAAGGAAGATCCACCCTACATCGATAGCGTAAAATTTTAACGGATTGACCTGCGAATAGAGGTTGTAAAACCAGATTATCAGGCAATCTGTTCAACATACCGGGGAAGGGGCTCTGTTTTCATTACATGCGAAAGATTATCAACCGCTACATCATCAAAGAGATTGCCCTTCCCTTTTTTATGATCCTCTTTATCCTGACCTTTGTCCTGCTTATGGGCAAGATTCTTCAACTTATGGATCTGATGGTCAACAAAGGAGTGCGTTTCACCGAAATCGCCCAGCTGATCCTCTATTTAATGCCGTCATTTCTCCTGTTCACGATCCCCATTTCCCTTCTTGTAGGTATAATGATGGCTTTGGGAAGGATGTCATCCGATAATGAGATCACGGTCCTTAAAGCATCAGGCGTCAGTCTGTTCCAGTTGGCCCAGCCTGTTCTGTTCACGGCCGTCGTAGCGTTCGGGGCAACGATTCTGACAAGCTATATCTTCGTACCACATGGTAATTACGCCACAAAGATGCTTCTGTTCGACATCGCACGCCAAAAGGCCAGTGTCGGAATCAAGGAAAAGGTTTTTAACGACGATTTCAAGGGCATTCTCCTGTATGCAGACAAGATCCCCGTAAGTGGGGATTACATGGAGGGCGTCATGATTTCCGATCAGAGAATGGGAGAAGAATCCAATACCATCCTCGCCCGTAAGGCTTACCTGATCAGTGATTTAAAATCCATGGCCGTGACGCTTCGCCTGGAAAACGGAAGCACCCATACGGTGGATAAGGATCTGAAGAATTATCGAAAAATGGATTTTACATCTTACGACGTTAAGCTCGATATCGGTTCCCCGATGTCTGACGGTAAATCAGACACCAAATCCAGTACGGAAATGACGGCGACAGAGATAATGGAACAAATGAAAAACCGCACGATAAAAGATACAGACCTTCGGGAACTGGCTATCGAATTGTACAAAAAACTATCCATCCCCTCATCATGCCTTGTGTTTGCGATCCTTGCCATCCCGTTGGGCATTCGGAAGCATCGTTCGGCAAAATCCCTCGGCTTCACCATGGGTTTGATTACCGTAGTTGCCTATTACCTCCTCCGGTTAAGCGGCGAAGCCCTTGTCGAAACCGGGCGGATACCCGTTCTGGTTGGTACCTGGCTTCCGGTGGCCGCCTTTGGCATTTCCGGAATCTATCTGTTTATCATGGCCGCTTTGGAAATTCCTCCCTTGCGGCCCTTTCAATATATCAAGAGATATCGGCCATGAAACTACTCGACCGGTATATTATTAAGGAATTCATTACAATATTTCTATTTATCCTGGCGGCCATCATCTCCGTTTATCTACTGATCGATTTCTTCAGCAAAATCAGGATGTTTATGAGTAATAACGCCACAATCGGCCAGATGGCGTCCCATTTTTTCTTCATGATTCCCATGATAATATCGCAGACCACGCCGGCCATTGTCCTGTTGTCGACCCTTCTGACTTTCGGCACTTTTTCCAAGCACAGCGAAATCGTCGCAATGAAGGCCAATGGTGTCAGCCTCTATCGTATGGCCCTTCCTGTCATGGTCATCGGGGTCCTCATCTGCATCTTTCTCTTTCTGTTCAGTGAATTTATCACGCCCCAATCTTATTATAAGGCAGAATATATACGTCTCGTCGAGGTCCAGAAGCAGGAGGTACTGGGAACATTCAAACAGAACCAGATATGGTATCGGGGCACAAAAGGCATTTATAATTTCAAGTATTTCGACGTCAAGACCAACACATTGAACGGAATCACCCTCAATTATCTGAACAGCAATTTCGTTCTGGAAAAACGGATCGATGCAGAAAAGGCCGTCTGGCAAAAGAATTCATGGGTCTTTTATAACGTCTTGGTTACAACTTTACAGGAAGGCGCCTTCCCGGTCCTGGAACGGGCATCCACCAAGATTATCGACCTTCCCGAAACCCCGGACCAGTTCAAGACCGTTCAAAAAGACGCCGATAAGATGGGTTTTTTTGAATTATGGAATTACATCCGCAAATTGCAGTCCGAGGGTTACGATGCAACACGGTATCTTGTCGATCTTCACGGCAAGATCGCCATCAGCCTGGTCAGCGTCCTTTTGGTCGTCATCGGGATCTGTTTTTCAGTGCGTTCTGAACGAAGCGGCGGCGTAGCGCAAAGCATCGGCGCCGGCGTCATCATCGGTTTTTCCTACTGGTTGATCTTCGCCTTTTCGCTTTCATTGGGAAGGTCGGGTACAATCCCTCCCATCCTTTCCGCATGGTTTGCCAACTTTCTCTTCGGCGTGGCAGCTGTGGTAATGATCCGTCGCGTCAGCACATAATAATTCCTTATCATCCTTGTCATTCCCGTGAAAACGGGAATCCAGAAATTTTAGAAGATATAAGAAGTGATGCTGGATTATCCGGTCAAGCCGGATAATGACGGAAAAGGGGGGGGGGAACCCCCCGGAATTCATCCAAAGAAGGATAAAATCCGGGGGCTGATCAGCTTTGTTTGCGGCAGTTTGTGATCAGTAACGATAATGATCGGGTTTGAAGGGTCCCTTAATCGAAACGCCGAGGTAATCGGCCTGGGCCTTCGTCAGTTTTGATAATTTGGCCCCGAGGCGACCCAGATGAAGTCTTGCCACCTCTTCATCGAGTATCTTCGATAACGTATAGACGCCGGGTTTATAAGCATTCTTCACGAGATCGATCTGGGCTAGGCATTGGTTCGTAAAGCTGTTGCTCATGACAAAACTGGGGTGGCCGGTGGCGCATCCCAAGTTCACGAGACGGCCTTCCGCCAGGATGATGATGGTGCGGCCCGATTCAAGGGTCCACTGATCGACCTGAGGCTTGATTGTATCTTTTTTGCACTTGGGGTTGTTCTCAAGATAGTGCATGGCGATTTCGCTGTCGAAGTGGCCGATATTGCATACAATGGCTTCATTTTTCATTTTCTCCATGTGCTTGCCCGTAATGACTTCGCAGCAGCCGGTTGCGGTAATGAAGATGTCGGCCGTCGCTACGACATCTTCAAGCGTTTTGACCTCATAGCCTTCCATGGCCGCCTGCAGGGCGCAGATCGGATCGATCTCCGTAACGATGACCCGGGCGCCAAACCCCCGCATGGATTGCGCGGACCCCTTACCGACATCACCGTAGCCACAGACGACGACGGTCTTGCCTGCAACCATCACGTCCGTGGCCCGCTTAATACCGTCGGCCAGGGATTCCCGGCATCCGTAAAGATTGTCGAACTTAGATTTCGTAACGGAGTCATTTACATTTATTGCTGGAAACAGGAGTTCGCCGTTTTTTTCCATCTGGTAAAGCCGGTGGACACCCGTCGTGGTCTCTTCGGAGACACCGATGATGGCTTTCGCCATCCTCTGCCAGCGTGTTTTGTCCTTTTTGATCCCCTGCTTCAGTCGCTCCATCACGATCGCAACCTCTTTGTTGTCGGATGTCTTATTTAGCAGATCGGGATTCCTTTCCACCTTGACACCCTGATGGACCATGAATGTGGCATCGCCGCCGTCATCAACGATCAGGTCCGGTCCCGAACCGTCAGGCCAGGTAAGGGCCTGTTCCGTACACCACCAGTATTCCTCAAGGGTTTCCCCTTTCCAGGCAAATACGGCAGCCGATCCCGCTTCTGCGATAGCGGCAGCGCCATGATCCTGCGTGGAAAAAATGTTGCACGACGCCCATCGAAGGTCGGCGCCTAAAGCTTGTAAAGTCTCGATGAGCATGGCCGTCTGAATGGTCATATGGAGGCTTCCCATGATTTTTTTCCCTAGAAGAGGTTTCTGAGGCGCATATTTCTCTCTAACAGCCATTAAACCGGGCATTTCATTTCTTGCCAAATCCATTTCTTTCCGGCCCCACGCCGCCAAAGACATATCCGCCACCTTATAAGGTAACCTCGCATCCGTTTTTTTAAAAGTCACTTCGTATAACCTCCAGTTTTATTAAAATCTATCGTTCATAATTATGGCATCGCCCTTGACATCGCCATTTTCTGGCACTAGACGCCGGCTGCCTTCTTTAGATCATCGATCCGATCCGTCTTTTCCCATCGGTAATCGTCCATAAATAGCGATCGTGATATCCTCCGGTAGATACCGTCATCGAGAAGATGAAAACCTTCGATCATCCCCTTTGGCGTCAGGTCAAATATCTCCCTTGAAATATCGGCCAATTTTTCATCGTTAACAACACCCGTTCCGAAGGTATTGACATAAATGGAAATGGGTTTGGCCATACCGATCGCATAAGCGACCTGAACGGAACATTTTGCGGCAAGTCCCGCGGCGACAATATTTTTCGCCACATATCGCGTGCCGAAAGTTGCCGAACAATCCACTTTTTCGGGCGATTTGTTGACAACGGCGCCGCCGCCGATCTGGGCTCCGGGATAACCGCCGTAGAGTTGAACAACAAGCTTGCGCCCTGTAACACCGGAATCGGCGGCACTGCATGAATTAATGGCTTGCCATTCCCCTGTTGGATTGAAGAGGAATTCCGTATCATCATCGACATATTCGGAAAGAGCGTCAAAGGCTACATCCTTTGCAACACGTTCCACCGTGTTTCTAAAACTCTCGGGGACCTGACGATAATCGACCGCGTTGGACATCAAAATGGTCCTGACACCTTTGGGTTGTCCATCAGAACCGTATTCCACAGTCACTTGCCCTTTTCCATCAGGGGCAAAAACAGGGTTGCCGCAAGTTTCAAAGGCCCTCATCATGCGGTTCACCAGGACGTAAGGAAAAGGGAGTAATTCGGGTGTTTCATTGCAGGCAAAACCATAGATGATACCTTGGTCGCCGGCCCCTATCTCACGGTGTTTTCCCTGATTTTCCCTAGTCCCCATGTTGATGTCCGGAGATTGGGGAATGATGCAGTTCATGATCCCTATGGAACTGCCGTTCAGGCCTACGCCGGAATCTTTGTAGCCTAAGCATAGGGTCGTATTCCGGACAATTTTTTCGATATCGATATAGACACGAGTCATTACCTCACCGCCGACGACACAGACCCCTTTTCCGAGGAATACCTCCAGTCCGCAATGAGGCATATTATCGATGGTCATCCCCATTTTCCGCTCTTCACGAATGATCTCATTGATGATGTTAGCCGCAATGCAATCGCATACCATATCCGGATGTCCGATCTTTACGCTTTCCGATGTGATGCGCATGGCCTCGTCTCTCCTTTGATTTTTTAGGATCAACGATTTTCTAACATAGGCCTCCCATAATCATCAACTTGTTTTTTGAGTTGGCCATTCGCAGAGCCATGGACAATGCCACAGGAAATGATGTATGTGAAAGCCTCCTCTACGGTCATTTCTAAATCGATGAGTTTATCTTCCGCAACCATAATCAGATAACCCGAAGTCGGGTTTGGCGTTGTCGGCACAAAGACATTTACGCATGCCGAGCCGATCCCGGATTGAATCCTGTCCAGGCACGCCCCCGTAACAAACCCTAAGGCATATGTTTCCGGACTTGGAAAAGCCACAAGGACAACCTTCTGAAAGCTTTTTTGCTGATCGACGAACAAACTGTCCACAATCTTCTTGGACCCGTCATAGATGCTTCGAATGACGGGGATCTTGTGGAAAAGGCCTTCTCCCATCTTAACGATCTTGTTGCCGATATAGCTTTTCATCATGACCCCGGAAAGAAAGACAAGGATCACCGTGGCGATCATACCCAGTCCGGGAATATGTTGCTGAAGAAGTGTATCGGGATGATATCGTTGCGGCATGACATCCAGAAGGCTGTCCATGACGCCAATGAGAAAGAACAGGACGTATAGCGTCAGTCCGATGGGTATTGTAACAACCAGGCCTGCTATGAAAATCTGACGGATCTTCTTTTGCACGGTGTCATACCTCCCGAAATAAAAAAGGCAGGTTGTATCGACAGCCTGCCCTAACGGTTCTACGCCTCATATCAAGCTCAAAACAATATCGTAAGGTTATCAGTGAATCTTCTTGATCTTATTCTTATCGTCAAGGAGGACGCATTTTGGGGCCCAGCCTTTTGCTTCGGCCTCATCCATGCTGACATAGGTAGCAATGATGATAATATCGCCTTTCGATGCCCTCCTCGCCGCAGCGCCGTTCAAACACATGACCCCTGAATCTCTTGCTCCCTTGATTGCATAGGTTGTAAACCGTTCGCCATTTGTGACGTTATAAATGGCGACTTTTTCAAAAGGCAGAATGTCCGCAGCCTCCATCAGACCTTCATCAATGGAAATACTTCCCTCATAGTGAAGATCCGCATCCGTTACTGTTGCCCGATGAAGTTTTGATTTCAACATAAATCTCTGCATTGATTATTACCTCTTACTTTTTTTTGAAGAGCCAGCCCAAAATCGAGTTGTTCAACAACCATCTATATGTTTAACGGTTCACCAAACACGTAGTTATCAATTAATCTCGTGGTTCCTACACGGACCGCCAAGGCCAGTACCGCTGGGTTATCCAGCTTCTCAACATCCTTCATCGTTTCCACATCACATATCTTCACATAATCGATTCGGCTCAGGGGACTGTTATCGATAATGGTTTCAACTTCCCGGATAATGTGCCCGGCATCACGTTCCCCACTTTCGTACATTCCTTTTGCAGCTATTAAAGACCGGCTTAGAGTCAAGGCTGAGCCCCTTTCCTCCGCATTGAGATAGACATTGCGTGAACTCATGGCCAGGCCGTCATTTTCACGCGTTGTTGCCATGGCTTCTATTTCCATATCCATGTTCAAATCTTGTACCATGCGGCGAATGGTCACCAATTGCTGAAAATCTTTTTTCCCGAAAACGGATACATGAGGTTTGACCATATTGAAGAGTTTGCAACAAATCGTGGTAACACCGCGAAAGTGGCCGGGCCGGGATAAACCGCAAAGATTATCGGTTACACCTTCCACGTTTACGTAAGTTTGATAGTTCTTTGGATACATTTCTTCATCGGAGGGATAAAAGATGACATCGACGCCAACATCTTCCGCTAACTGACGATCCCTTGCAAAATCCCGGGGATATTTTGACAAGTCTTCTTTGGGGCCGAATTGCGTAGGATTTACGTAGATGCTTATGACCAGGCAATCTCCAATCGTTTTGCCGAGACGCATCAGATTAAGGTGCCCGTCATGAAAATATCCCATTGTCGGCACAAAGGCGATTTTCCGGCCTGATCTCCTTTGGGATTCGGAATAAGCCTGCATCTCTTTAACAGTGTTAATTATCAGCATTTTTCCTAACTCCTTTGTGCCATGAACAAAAAAAAGCCTCCACGATCAATACGGGAGGCTGAAAAGTCGTCCTTACGATAGAAAATATATATAGCCTTCCGTCCCAGTCCTGGTTGAAACCAAGATCCACGCGGTTTGCACCAAATAACAGAAGCAATGGGGGATGTCAATATTTTTTCATTATTTTTTTCTTTTAAAATTCTATTAAAATTCTTGACAAATAAAGACGCAGGATGGTTGAATATGTTATATTTAAGGATATTTGTTTATTCCAGCTAAGGCCCGTTCATTAAATGAAAGTTAATACAACCGAACACTACCATCGTCATGAAATACAGACGCTGGGATGGGAATTAACAGTATGCAATTCATTGATAAATAACCAGAGCCCCTGCCGCCGTATTCTCAACTCCGATAAGTCGTACGGATTTCTTTTGTTCACCTTTCTTGATCAATATTTCGCTTTGAACAAGATAAACCGCGTCCTTGAGGTCGGCGGAGGATACGGATATCTCATGAAGGATTTTCTCGATATCAACCCCATGCTTTCCGTCACCATGGTCGATATTTCTCCCCACCTTCTTAATCATCAGAAGGAGCTTCTTTCCGGTTACAACATCGATTTTCTTCTGGAAGATTTTCTTGAAACGGACCTTTCAAACTTTCCCCAATTTGATTTGGCCGTTTTAAATGAGAATGTCGGGGATTTTCCCACAGTGGTTGATATCCGGCCCGAACAATTGCTTCAACCGTCGCCGGTGTCCGACAGTCATCCTTTTTCGGAGGTCGCGCGTTTTTTCAATCGCTATAAACTGGATATCCCCCATACCGCCTTATTCAATTTCAATATCGGAGCGGCTAAAGCCATTGAAAAGCTTTGCCTCTCTCAAATACCCTCAATATTTATCAGCGAACACAGTTGTGAGGCAACGGCTCCCGATTTTTTTCACAGCATTTTGAGATTTTCACCGGCGGATACGCCGGAAAGAATAAGCTTAAAAGGACATGATGAATACACGATCCAATTTTCCCATCTTGACAAGATTGCCCGGGCCTTCGATTATGAGGTAAAAAGAGGCCCGTTAGCTGATTACATCCCCTTTGAACTAACCGATCATATAAGATGTTCTCTCGCCGCTCCGGCTCCTCGTACAGATAATGACGAAATCATTCGCGATTTCATCGGAGACCTATATAAATACGAATATCTGCTCCTGATTAAGCAAAATGCCCATACCCAGGCAATAAAAAAGACATGACTTGTGTCCGTTTCAACCCGCGGGATATTTCTTAATCCCGATGGACAAAGCCATGTCTGCTTTGTATTTGCATCTGCAGTATTATGAACAGTTCAGCCTTATCACCCTTATTTTGCCAACTCTTCGGCTTTTTTAAATGCCGTCTCCATGTCCGGTAAATGTGTGATCTCGGGCACGACCTGTATATAGCGAACGACTCCGTCTTTATCAACAAGCATTACCGTGCGGGCAAAGAGCATCAGGCCGTCCATGAGAAGACCGCTTGCGCGCGCAAAATCACCCTGCTTATAATCGGACAGGTACTGGATGTTGGTCAATTTCGCTTCTTTGGCGAAGCGCATTTGGGCAAACGGGGTGTCACGGCTGATCGTGATCCGTTTGATCGTCGGCGGCATTTTGCTACCCTGCTCACCAAGATAGTGTGTCTGGGCTTCGCACACCTTCGTGTCAATGGATGGAACGATACTCAGGAACATGACTTCCCCCTTCATCTTGGACAGGTCCACCGGCTTCATTGTGGCAGCATCCACCAGGTTCACCGAAGGAAGATGGTCTCCCACGGCAATGGTCTTACCCAGCAGTTTAACTGATTGTCCCTCCCGCATGACCGATGTCCCAGGCTGGACAGATTCCTTGTCCACGGGAATGTTCACTTTTGTGCTGCAGGAAATAAAGATAAACAGCACGAGGATTACCAGTACAAGATTTCCATACCTAATCATCTTGAATTCCTCCCCTTTTATAATCTGAAAACACTGCCCTCCGGCCCGGTTTAATACCGTGAACCGACCCCTTTAATCCTGACATGATATCCTTTCCATGCCGAAGACCGTCTTACAAAAGTATAAATCTGCAAGGAAGATTTTCAATGATAATTAAATGGGTGTCTATTGGCAGGATAAATTAAAGTCATATGCTGTGGTTTCGACAATACCCTGTGGTCGGTCCGATTTCTCCGTACATCGTCCAATATTTTTAGACTTCGTCCGTAAAATGCGGACACTTCTTCTTCCTCTATTTTATTATTTTTGTATTAAATACTGTTGTTTTTTAGATATTTTTCCTTTTTCTCACACTGGCATGCTTCTTGTTACGACAAAGCCAAAATTAATCAAACCTCTGCGACGCGGCTTACAGTGCGCTGGGGACAGAATTGAAATCTGTCCCCTTCAGTCACGCATGGGAGTACATCGATGTATCCTGCCCTGGCGAAATGGCGGGATGGACATTTTAGCAACCTACTGCACTATGTGCGAATACTGATAAGGAAAGGATGTGGAGACAATGGAACAGGCGGCAAGTAATGTAGGACACCGGGCAGAGGTTATGACGGACCTTGGCGGGAAGTACCTCACGTTTATTCTCCAAAACGAGGTTTACGGCATCGGAATCAAGAAAGTGAAGGAGATAATCGGCCTCATACCCATAACCACAGTGCCGAAAACGCCAGATTTTGTCAAAGGGGTTATCAACCTGCGCGGGAAAGTCATTCCAGTGATCGATCTGAGGTCGCGGTTCAGGATGGTGACGGCGGATTACACCGATCATACGTGCATCATCGTCGTGGAGATCACGCTTTCCTCGCGGTCTGTTCCGGTGGGAATCGTTGTGGATGAGGTTTCCGAGGTGCTGAACATCAAGGGGGGCGACATCGACGAGACACCATCATTTGGCGTCAGGCTGGAGATGGATTTCATCCTGGGAATGGCGAAAGCGGGGGATGGGGTGAAAACCCTGCTGGATATTGACAGGGTGCTCACAAACAGTGAGCTCCAGCAGCTGCATGCTGCTTAAAAAATTATGATCGATTGTATTAATGCAGAACAAAAGGAGATAAGGAAATGAAAAACATGAAACTGGGGACAAAACTTATTGTGTCTTTTATATTTATTGCAATCATTGGAGTAATGGTTGGTTTATTCGGAATGATCGAGATGAAAGCCATGGACAAGAGCTACTCGGACCTCATCGACCATCATCTGTTTCCCACAATCAACCTGTCAGGCGCAAATTCGGATTACAACGAGATGCGTGCAAATTTGAGGGACCTGATCCTGATCACGGATGAAAATGCCATGAAGCCCGTATATGCGAACTATCAGCAGAAGTGGAAAGAAGTGGACGAGGCCTTAGTCAAATTTGAAAAAACGATCAAAGTCAAGGAGGTGAGAGAACAGTTTGACCGCCTGCAGAAAGCTCTCGCCAAGTTCAGGCCGGTTGCGGATAAGATTGCCCAGTATGGGCTCCAGAACAAAAATGCAGAGGCAACAAGTCTGATGTACGGCGAAGCGATGCCTCTTGCCAAGGAGGTAAACGAGACATTCGACAAAATACTGGAACTCCGGGAAAAGCTTGCAACGCAAAAGTCCGACGAAAACACCGCCGATGTGAACCGGATGGTCTGGGTAATGATGATCGTGAATGTGGTCGGCCTCGTTATAGCCGTTGTACTCGGTGTCTTTATCACCCGGTCTATTACGAGACCCGTTAACCGCGTGGTAGCGGGGTTGAACGAAGGCGCTAGCCAGGTTGCATCGGCCTCCGGGCAGGTATCTGCGGCGAGCCAGTCACTGGCTGAAGGTACCTCCGAGCAGGCGGCATCCATAGAGGAAACGTCGTCATCCGCAGAAGAGCTCGCGGCAATGACAAAGCAGAACGCTGCTAACGCCCAGCAGGCA
>CAZYDG010000033.1:0-15311 GCA_964645835.1 uncultured Syntrophaceae bacterium | reverse complement strand
GCAGGCCTTACCGCCGATATCGGCAAGGCCAATCTTGCCGTCACCGGCTTAATCGCCAACAACAAGACCTATGACGGCACCACCACCGCGATGCTGAGCGGCACGGCGACAGTTACCGCCCTGGGCACGGATGTTGTGACCATCGGCGGCACGGCCAGCGGCACCTTTGCTGACAAAAACGTGGGCACCGGCAAGGCCGTCACCGTGACCGGCAACACCATCAGCGGCGCAGACGCAGGCAACTACAACCTGGTTCAGCAGACCGGGCTCACTGCCGATATCCTCGTACCCACCGTAGTCAGAATCCAGGAAGTAATAAACAGCACCTATGGTAATCAGATGGCTTCAATCATCGTCAATGACACAACTCGAACCTTAGGGAATGAAACTCTGATGCTTTCGTCTTCAACCCTGATCAATCCGATTACGTTCAACAAGACCGGCGAAAGCCTCACCCTTGCAATCGTAAGCGCTTCGACATCCGATACACTTGCTGAGATCGGTGTGTTGACGGTATTCAGCCAGACAGGCACTGAACCACCGGTTGCCCAAGGCAGCTATAAGGTACTGGAAAGTTCCTCTTACATAACTCTGATACCCGTGTTAACTAAACCGGGCACGCCCCCCAGAGACGCTATTCCGGTGGACGCATCCATCCCCTTTACCCTGACGGTGAAAGGTCGTGCATCCCTGGCATTGTCCGCATGGGTGTCTCCACAGGGAGTGCTTGTGATTACCGCCCCTGAAGCCACCGCTACGCTAGGCTTGCACCAGGTAGTGCTGTTGGGGATGCAAGTGGTTCAGCAGGAAATGAAGCTGGATTTAAAGAAACTGAAATCGGTTCTGGTTGAAGTCAATGATGGTCGCAGAGTATGATAGTGTTTGATCTTCTCGGATAGTAAACCGAAAATCGATCATTGTTATCGAAACCTTCCGATACAGTTGATTATCTCTCACTGCTTTTACGTACCACATTACTTCCCGCAACAAATGCGTCCAGAAGTTTCCATCCGCGTAGTGACGAATTACACACATAAGAGAAGTCTTGACGTTGCCTGTCAACTGATCAGTCATGATTACCCACTTAGGTGGCATTAGATTATGTCTTATGTTTTGATGTTATCATTCTGATGCCTGTTCATACGATGATATCTGATAGAAAAAACGGACGTCACCGTCTTTATTTTTATCCGGGGTTCCTCCATAACGCTTTCACGCTTCGATGATCGGAATTCTGAACGCAGGAGGTTATATTATAGGATCGGATAGATTGGAACACTGCCCTTACAAAAGCTCGCAGTGTCGAATAAATTGTAATTTAAGATGGGAAGCTATCGCCTTGCTTAATCACGAGATTGTTTCCCCTTCGCTGAAGGAGACCACTTGATTATGAAGGTAGAGGCAAATTCACTGGAATACTGGAAAGAGAAATATCCCGAGAAGTTCGCATCAGAAGATGTCATCTATGGCCATATTCATCGAGGAAATACAATATTTATTGGCTCAGCCTGTGCGGAGCCGCAATATCTTGTTCATAGAATGATTCGCTATGTCGAGTCAAAACCTCATGCCTTTTACGATGCAGAAATCATTCACGTAAGGACTCTCGGCGTTGCCCCGTATACGGAAAAAAAATTTAAGGGATATTTTCGACACAATTCTTTCTTTATCGGCGATGCAACGAGGGAAGCCATCAACACAGGGCAGGCAGATTATACGCCGATTCTCTTATCCCAATTGCCATCTTTGTTTCAAAAGGGTCTTGTCAATGTAGATGTAGCACTTATTCAAACATCATTACCGGACTGCCATGGTCAATTGAGCCTTGGAGTAAGCCTCGATATAGTGAAAGCTGCAGTTGAAAACGCTTCTTATGTTGTTGTCCAGGTAAATAACCATATGCCTCGTGTCCATGGAGATTCTTTTATCAACATTGATCACATAGATTTTTTATTACCTCATGACGAACCTCTTTTGGAATACAGCCCAGTGCCAAACATGGAAATCACCCATAAAATTGGAAATAACATAGCCCGTCTTGTTGAAGATGGCGATACGATCCAAGTCGGATATGGAGCTTTAGCCAATGCCATCCTTGAAAGCCTTTCCGGGAAAAAGAATCTCGGTTTGCATACGGAGCTTTTCAGCGACGGTATGGTTGACCTGATGAAGAAAGGCATTATTAACAATACAAAGAAATCAATAAACCGCGGAAAATCTGTGGCGACATTTTGTATGGGTCATAAAGACACATATGAGTATATTCATGACAATCCGAATATTGAATTCAGGACAATCGATTATACCAATAACCCTCTGGTAATTGCCCAGCATGAAAATATGGTGGCCATCAACAGCGCTCTGGAAATAGACCTTTCCGGACAGGCTACGGCAGAATCTATTGGGAAAGTTTTTTACAGCGGGATCGGAGGACATGCCGATTTCATGCGTGGGGCTTTCTTGTCTCGTAACGGCAAGGCCATTCTTGCCCTTCCTTCAACAGCCAGGGGTAATAGCATTTCAAGAATCACACCGGCACTTAAAGAATGGGCAGGAACGTCATTGATTCGCGGCGACATCCATTATGTCGTCACAGAGTATGGTATTGCCTACATTCATGGAAAAAGCATTCGTGAGCGAGCAATGCTCTTAATTGCCATTGCCCACCCCAAATTTAGACCCTGGCTCGTTGAAGAAGCAAAAAGAGCCGGTTTGATTTACAAGGATCAAGCATTCATACCGGGAGAGAAAGGCAGATATCCCGAGGAGCTGGAAACTTACAAAACCACCAAAACTGGTTTTAAGATATTCTTCCGTCCGATCAAGATCAGTGATGAACCGCTTTTAAAGGATTTTATTCACTCTCTTTCCGATAGAAGTTTGTACCGACGTTTTATGAATGCTCGCAAAGATATGCCTCACGAACGGCTTCAGGAATTTGTGGTTATTGATTATACGAGAGAAATGGCGATTGTTGCAACAGTCGGTCATGAGGATAATCAGAAAATCGTAGGCGTAGGAAGATATTTTATTGATGAAAGCAAGCATGCTGCAGAAGTGGCGTTTGCAGTGAGAGACGATTACCATAACAAAGGAATTGGAACAACGGTGCTCGCCTATTTAACTTACCTGGCGAAAAGGCAGGGACTCCTGAGATTCACGGCGGAGGTTTTAGCAGAAAACAAGCCCATGCTTAACGTATTTGAAAATGGGGGCTTCGATATCGTAAAGCAAAATATCGGTGGCATCTATGAGATGACAATGGCCTTCAAGGAATAAATATAACGAATCATGATGCTCTTAAAGAGTGGATATCATTATGAAGGAAAATAGATAAAATTGACAAGGAGGAATTATGGAAACATTTAAGTCGCAGGAGGCTTTGGTGGAACAAATCATCGCCACGCAAGTGAAGAAATGGCAGTTGAATCACAAAAAGAAATATAAGAAGCCAATCCGTCCTGTCATTACCATTTCGAGACTGCCTGGCAGCGGTGCAAATACGCTGGCTAAGCAATTGTCGGAAGATTTAAGGATCGATCTTTTCGACAATGAAATTGTGGAGGAGGTAGCGAAGAGTGCCGATGTGAGTGAAGCCGTGATTGCCACCCTCGATGAACAGGATCGTTCCATACTGGATGACTGGATCGGTGCTATTGAAAAAAAGCGCCATCTCTGGCCGGATGAATACATTTCTCATCTTACTAAAGTTGTCGGTGCCATAGCGGCACACGGTCATGCAATTATTGTCGGGAGAGGGACCGGGTATATTCTGCCCTCTGAGATCTGTCTACGACTTCTCATTGTCGCTCCTTTGGACATCCGAATCCACAATGTCATGAATGCTTATGATGTAGCCTATAATGAGGCGAAAGAAAGGGTTATTAAAACCGAGAAGGATAGGAGGGCCTTTATTAAACAGTACTTCCAAGCCGACCTGACCGATCCGGTCAATTATGATCTGACCATCAATACCGCCCATTACAATGTGGATGCAGCAGTGAATATAGTCAAGGAAGCCTTCAATTCTCGGCCATGGTATGATTATTCAATGAGTAAACCTTGAGCCTCAAGTCTTTAAGATACCGCATACACAAGGAATAAATTGGATAACAGGAGATTACAATGAACAGTCTTGATTATATCTTTGCGCCGCGCTCCATAGCAGTCATCGGCGCATCTCAAACTCCAGGAAAAGTAGGCCATGATATATTCGCCAATATATTATGGGGAGGATACAGGGGAACACTTTATCCCGTCAACCCGGGTGCCGACTCCGTCCAGTGTGTTAAGGCCTACGCATCGATTGGACTCATTCCCGATCCAATCGATTTGGCCTTTATTATTGTTCCACCTCAGGCGGCTGCGAACGTTGTGGAGGAATCAATCAGGAAAGGTGTCAAGGGCATCGTGATTGTGTCTGCCGGATTCAGAGAAGTCGGCAAAGAGGGGCTGGAGATTGAAAATAAGATCAGTATAATGTGCAAGGAAGCCGGCGTTAGGCTGATCGGGCCAAACTGCCTTGGGGTAATCAATCCGGCGCCCACAGTCAGCATGAATGCCAGTTTCTCCGCTCGCATGCCTGCAAGTGGATCCATCTCCTTCATCTCACAGAGTGGTGCTCTTTGTACCGCTGTTCTTGATTTTGCTTCTGAACGAGATTTTGGTTTTTCTAAATTCATCTCCATTGGCAATAAGGCCGATGTCGATGAACTCGACCTTCTTCGGTATCTCCACGAAGACGAGGAGACCAAGGTCATCATGATCTATTTGGAAGAATTGCGGCGGGGTCCCGAATTTATAGAAGCGGCAAAAGAAATCACTTCGGGTTTCCGGCCGACACCGATCCTGGCAATCAAATCGGGAAAAACAACGGCCGGTGCCAAGGCGGCGGCTTCACATACAGGCTCTCTTGCTGGGTCGAATGTCGTCTATGACGCTATATTCGAACAATCAGGCATTATTAGAGTCGACACGGTAACCGAATTATTCGATTACGCCACCGCCTTTGCCTATAAGCACGAAAGTGTCTTGGGAAAACAAAAAAGTAAATATCCCAGAGGTAATCGCATCGCCATAGTCACTAATGCCGGAGGACCGGGAATCCTGGCAACGGATATGACCTTGGCCTCGGGCCTTGAACTTGCCGAATTCAGCATCGAAACCGTACAAAATCTGGCAAAGCAACTTCCTTCGACAGCCAACCTCCAGAATCCTGTCGATGTTATCGGCGATGCTGCTGCAGATCGCTATGAACAAGCCTTGGAGACAGTGATTGCCGATCCCGGGGTGGACGGTGTTCTTGTTGTATTGACACCGCAGTCGATGACAAATGCTCTTGGCACGGCGGAAGCAATCGTGCGGATCGCCAGGAGCTCTCATAAACCTATCATATCTAGTTTTATGGGTATCGTGGATGTTTCCGCCGGGGTCAATTATCTTCAACAGCACGGATACCCAGTTTATAGATTTCCGGAAAATGCGGCCAAGGCCTTTTCAGCACTATATCAATATACACGTTGGCTAAATCGACCTCAAATGGCGGAGTTGAAAGTTGACCACGAATCAGACCGTGCGAAAACAATCATCAGGGATTGTCTGGCTGCTGGTAAAACTTATCTTGGAGAGCTGGAGGGTTTGGATTTATTGAAATGTTACGGATTCCGTACGCTTCCCACGATACTGGTGAAAACAGGGCCAGAGGCAGTTGCCGTCGCAGAGGGGATCGGTTATCCCGTTGTCTTGAAGATTGTTTCGCCGCAGATTATTCATAAATCCGACGCGGGGGGCGTTGAGGTTGGGCTCGATAATAGCGAAGCGGTCAACCATGCGTTCAAAAAGATCATCGACAGCGCAAAGCAGTTTGACAGCAACGCAGATATTATAGGTGTTCTGGTGCAAAAGATGGCACCTTCCGGCCAAGAATTAATCCTCGGCGTGAATCGGTACCCTGTCTTTGGTCCTCTCGTTATGTTTGGCCTAGGCGGGATCTTTGTGGAGGTCTTTCAGGATGTGACGTTCCGTCTGGCGTCAGTTAAAATAGAAGACGCACACGAAATGGTACATCAAATCAAAGGGTTTAAACTTCTTGCCGGTTTCCGTGGAAAACCGGAAGCGGATATCGCTGAGATCGCAAAATTGATCGTCAGCCTGTCAAATATGGTCACTGAAAACCCCGAGATAGCGGAGTTGGATATAAACCCTCTCCTAGTTCATGAAAAGGGGTATGGAGCGACAGTCGCCGATTGCCGGATTATGCTGACTGCGGAGCATCAATAGTTCTTTTTTTTCAGGATCACTCCAAAACTAGATGATGTCCCCATTTCATTGACATGGAACTGGATAGGCCAGCAATTCAGATAACATCCACTGATGGTCTACTACGTATGCCACTATAGCCGGTGTCTTAGACCGGATAATATTGTAGTAGACCACACAGATGGAGAGCTTGGCCTTTAGCCAGGGCATCGAATGGGTGACTATCGGTACCTTTCTGAATTCCAGAGCTGTATTGTTTGTCGCAAATTATCAAGTGCGGCGTTATTGATGACCCGGACAATGTCCACATTATGGAGACGCAGGCCGAAGCCATTTAAACAGCTGGATAACGGCGTTCCGGAGAGGATGACCCCGGACCAGATCGGAAATACATTACCTAATTGGTCGGAATCGTTACAATCGGGATCCCATCTTTCGGGATTCCTGTCTCTGTCAGAGTAATTGCAAACATCAAACAGGAAAAAACTCTCTTGGACGGCAAATCGTTGTCATTGATAAAAAACCAGTGGTTGCGATAATGTATTGAGACAAATGCATCCTCAGGCTTTTGAGGAGAACTGTAGATCTGAATGAGAGGAATAAACGGAATGCCGACGGTCGGCTCATCTTTGAATGTTAAGTTCACACGTTTGGCGGACACGTGAGAGTAAGGTACATGTATATACGATGCAAGGTCAGTTATAATTTCAATCATGAAGCGGGGCTGGATTGAAATCTCCGTGTCGCTCATCGCGCTTGAACCATAGACTACATTAAATTCATTTGCCTTGGGATTAAGCCCAAGTATCTTTTTGACTTCTTTGATTTCTTCCTGAATGGCCAGAGTGGACTTGCTCTTGAAAAAAATCACCATATTCTCTTGATCACTTAATTTCCTGGCCGAAATTCCAAGGGCATCTGCATCCTGTATTTTCCTTAAAAGCTGGATGAGGGGATAAAATTCGAGATCAGCGGAATGTGCTTTCGCCTGACCGCCAAAGCGGTTTTGAATCCCATTGATCGAATTTACCGCGAAGCGAAAGACCATATCCACGGGAAACCCAGATTGGATCAGGTGCAGTATTACATTCGGCGAAATCGGAGTCATCAGGCGCTTAGCAAACCTTTCACCCACGAGTGGAGTGTACGTAATGGTCGGCCGGTCAGCATATTTACCTCCGGCTCGAAAGAATGGGCCGACATAGGAGGCTGTACTCCTGTTATAGATCCCGGATTCCGCTCCCAGCGCGATCTCCTGTTCCAAGGCATACTGATTGATCACGGAGGCGACATCCATGAAAATCGGAACATCTCCGTAACGCATCTTCACCATATTAAGGAGCATCTGCCTTTTCCAGGATTCTGATATGGCAACAGTATAATCGAAGTGGTCCCGTGGAACGGTTACTGGCCCAATTCCAGAGCAACCACTCATAAAAGCCAGTGCTGTCGATAAAACAACTGAAAAAATCTTTACTGCCCGTTTCATTTAATTCTCCGGATTAAAATAGCTTTACTGTGACATTTTGAAGGTAAATAAAATAAAGGAACTCATACTGTAAATTAAGCTATAAAAACTGAATTCAAATCACTTAATTAAAAAAGCAAAAGAGATTTAAAATTACCCTATAGCTCTTATATATGTTTGTCAAATATTGTTTGCTGACAAGAGCTCATCAGATATGGGGTACGATAATTGTCCCTAAGAGTTACATGACTTGCTTCCTGATTTCATTTGATTATACCAAAGTCCTTTTGATTATGGTTCCGCCGGTAAGTTTGGGAAGCACGGCGATTATGGATATGGTCTGATAGCACAGATTTTATCTAATAATTAACGGAACTGTAATACCACTGCAATACTCAACAGCTAAAGTCATTCACAAATAAGATGGGTATGACCGGCACACCAATAAGGCTGGGTCATCTCCAAAGGACTTCGCCTTGATAGAACATACAATGATAGCATTAGTAGCCGGGATCCTGACGGGTCTGGTGGGAATTGGAGGCGGGATTATATTGGTCCCCCTCCTTGTCCTTCGACTTAACATGCTCCAGCGAAAAGCCCAGGGGACAAGTCTGGTAATAGTGTTCTTTTCGGCTATTGCAGGCACAATAATTTATTATCTTAATTCATCAGTTGATTTAAATGCCGCGCTTATCCTGTCGATTGGGGGTGCTGCAAGTATCCCGTTCGGAGTAAATTTATGTTGCAAACTATCGGACCATAACCTGAAAAGATATTTTGGGGCGCTGTTGATAATTATTTCCTTGGTCTTGCTTTTAAAGCCTTACCTGCCGCACCATTTTGCACCCCAGACGCTATTTATCAGAGTTTCCGTTCTGCTGGCAATCGGCATGGCAACAGGTTTTATATCGGGCTTGATGGGTATCGGCGGCGGGGCCGTCACGGTGTCCGCAATGGTAATATTTGCCGGGATGAGCCAGCACTTGGCGCAGGGAAGTTCTTTACTGGCGATGTTGCCGACCGCTGCAATCGGAGCCCGCAAATATTGGAAACTCGGCAATGTCGAGCCTCTGCATTTACCCGGAATTATTGTAGGCATCAGTGTGGGAACTATTCTCGGTGGCAGCATAGCGCTTCACCTGTCCGACCATGTCCTGAGGATATTGTTTGCATTACTGCTGTTTTTTATCAGCATACAATATTTCAGGCACAAGCCCGCAATTACGAAATGAATTGCGGGCTTTTCAAATTTACTGTCAGACCTCTGCTCGTGTTGGCGTTTGATGAAACAGAGGTAATTTCTGGAACGAAGGGAGGAACTGAATGCAAACATAAATTTATAACAGATCTCTTGTGGAAGCGTATTAGAATAATGGATTCAAAACATTGTGTAAATTAACTTGTTAAAAAAAGGAGAATAAAATGATCGAATCAGTCAGTGTTTTCGGTGGGTATGGAAAAAACGGCAAGCAGGAACCGGTTGGAAAAGTCGAATTCAAAATGGGCGATGTTATCAGCATCGTGGGCAGCACGGGTTCGGGGAAAACAACGTTCATCAATGACATTGAACTATTTGCATACGATAACACGCCTTCAGGTCGGAGGGTCCTGATAAACGGCAAGCCGGCTCCCCAGGAATACAAGGATAATCCCTCAAGCAACCCCATTGCGCTGATTACCCAGCATACGACATTCCTTTCCGATCTGCCGGTTTATGAATTCCTTATGGCGCATGCCGGAATCCGCAGCAATTCTAAAGCAAGCATGGAGCAAATGGTCCAATCAACGCTGGAATTTGCAAATAAGCTTACCGGCGAGCCGATTGCCCTTAAAAGCAGAATGACGGAGCTATCCGGCGGACAGACCCGTTCGCTGATGATCGCGGATGCCACTATCATCTGCAATACGCCCATAGTGCTCCTTGATGAAGTTGAAAATGCCGGAATCAACAGGACCAAGGCGTTGGAATTACTCAGACAGCACCATAAGATATTCATATTCGTGACGCACGACCCCAGGATCGCCCTGCTTTCCGATTTCAGGATAGTAATGGAAAACGGCTGCATGACTCAGATCCAGAAGTCCAGCGTAAAAGAGCAGGCCTTCTCAGTCAAAGTTGGAAGGCTCGATGGAATCCTCTCCGGGTTACGGGACAAAATCCGAAGGGGTGAAATGCTCACAGGCGCAGAGCTGGAGGGAATCGTATGAAGTTAGCCATATGCGCAGGCCCGTCAACTACGGGTAAAACAGCCGTTTTACGGCATATGATCAAAAAATTGCTAAGCGCCGGACAGCGGTCGGCCTTTTTGAAAATAGATGTCCAGTATGCTGAAGAGGACGAACAGCTGGCTAAAGAATTCGGGATCCCCACCAAGAAAGTCTATTCGGGTGAACTGTGTCCCGATCATTGCAACGTCATGGTGCTGGGAGATGCCATAGAATGGGCTAATCGCGAGAACTGCCAGGTGTTGCTGGTGGAAACTGCCGGCCTTTGCCTGCGCTGTTCACCTTATGTTGATGGCGGCCTCGGCATTGTCGTTCTGGAGGCAACCAGTGGAATCAACCTGCCTCTCAAGGTCGGGCCGATGCTCTCCCTGGCGGACGTAGCAGTCGTGACGAAAATCGACCGCGTGTCGCAGGCTGAGCGTGAGGTGTTCCGCTCCCGGATCCAGGACGTGGCGCCTGGTGTCACGATCCGTGAAGTTAACGCACTTCATGGCATAGGCATCGATCCCCTTGTCGAACACATATATGCAACCCCTGAAACAACTCCTAAATTACTCCTGCGCGGCAATCCCCCTGTAGGGACGTGTACTATCTGTGTTGGGAAGAGGGATATCGGTTGGCAGGCGCACTTCGGCGTAGTCAGGCCTCTGGAAAATCAAGTGTTCTATCGAGGTGAGTAAAATGGAACGCTCCATTTATTTCGATAATGCGGCGACAACCCCAATGGATGGCCGGGTAAAAGAGGCTATGGAGCCATATATGAAAGATTCATATGGAAATCCATCCAGCATGCATTTTGCCGGGAGAAAGGCGCGGGAGGCTGTCGATGCGTCCCGTCTGCAGGTAGCCGGTCTGATAAATGCCAATCCGGAAGAAATTATTTTTACTGCCAGCGGGACGGAATCCAACAATATGGCACTGATCGGGCTTATTGAGGCTTGTGGGATCGTCGGAAGCCATATAATTACATCCGCTATTGAGCATCCGGCAATTACCGAGACCAGCCGATATCTGGTAAGCAAAGGAGCATCCATTACATACCTGCGTCCTGGCAGTGATGGCATCGTCAGACCCGAAGCTGTTGCCAATGCCATTAGATCAAATACAAAGCTGGTCTCTGTGATGGCGGCCAACAATGTTACCGGCGTTTTACAGCCAGTGGAAGAGATAGCCGACATTGTCAAAAGGCATGATATTATTTTCCATACCGATGCTGTTCAGGCAGTCGGCAAAATACCCCTTAACGTTAAAGATCATAAGATAGACCTCCTCTCCATGTCGGCCCATAAGATATATGGACCAAAAGGAATTGGCGCCCTGTATGTCCGGAAAGGTGTCAGGATCAAACCTTTGGTTCATGGAGGCGGCCAGGAGAACGGTCTGAGGTCGGCAACACTGAATGTTCCGGGTATTGTCGGGATGGGGCGAGCGGCGGAGATTGTCCGTTTTGATATGGCAATGGAAACCGCCCGCCTGGTCAGATTGCGATACAAAATCATGGAAGCAATCTGTGAGTATTTTCAGAATGTTTACCTGATCGGGCACGAGTATAAACGGTTGCCGGGGCACATCTGCCTGGGATTTGCCGGGATGGAAGGCCTGGGAATAAAACTGCTCCTGGATCTGGATCACCACGGCATTGCCGTATCCTCAGGCAGCGCCTGCAGTTCACATAAAGGAGACGAGCCTTCGCATGTGCTCACGGCAATGGGAATGGACCCCATCGCGGCAAGGAGCTCTCTCAGGATTACTCTGGGGAGATTTAATACTGCCGATGAGGTCGACGAGTTCATGAGGCTGTTGCTTAAAGTTTTACAACCCCGGAACACTGTAAGGAAAAGGGGCTCGTCGGTTAAAATCACCGAAACGCAAACCGCTGGGAATGTTTATTGATTCCATAATCTTAATTCAAAAATAAAGGAGAAAAAAATGATTGCTGAACAATTGGTGGATATAAAGCTTAGTGATTTGCCTGGCTTGGACTGCGGTTCATGCGGGTATCGCACTTGCGAGGAATTTGCCGTTGAACTTATGCAAGACATAACTTTACAGAAACGCTGCATTCACATGTCCGATAATCGTATGCCTGCCAATGCCCAGGCGCCAACCCAGGCCAAAGTGGCTCCCCTTTCAATCCCTACCCTTGCGAAAGAGGGCCTTGCGTCTTGCGGTAGCTGCGCCTCAGGATGCGCATCACTCTATTCCGGTGAACTGACGTTCAAGGACAGTCTTGATCGGGATTTCGACTTTTACCTTGAGCATTTTCCCGAGGACCCGGGGCCTCGGGAGATAATCATACCTCATAACCCGATGATAACGCGGGAGCTGGATATCCAACTCGGAGATGTCCTTATCGGGCGCCCCCTGGGCATGTCATGTGGCTGCCCCATTACCCATTGCGGCATTGTAGTGGAAGTGGACCACCGCACAGGCGTCATGACATGGTGTGTTACAGGTCCATTGCAGCCACGTCAGCAAGGCTATAAAGACTTGGGGTATTACATTGCCGAAGGTTATGAAGGCATTGTCCAGAAGACGCAGTCCGAAATCAGAATCGGTGCACGTTATTTTTTCCAGCCGAGGATGTGCATGCTCCAGTGGCGGCATAGCGGTTTAGTTAATTACATGAACAGCACCCTTGATGGCTGGCAAATAAGGCTGGAAGGGTTGTGGATTGGCTGAGCAAGACAGGGATTAAATTATTAAAGCAGCTGGTTAGAGAAATGTATTCTTAAATGCTAGCCTGCTGCTTTATGATGTATGCTTGCATTATTTGTAAGGAAACGTCTGCAACGTTAAGTATATGTTTCAAATGCCTGCGGAATGATTTATAGTGAAAACCATTTAAGGCTTATGTCACCTTCGGCGAGTGGGTGTCCGCCTATTTCATTATATTCCAGGCAGACAAGTAGTTATGGAAAAACAAGTCAAGATTGCAGATGGTTCATCCGTCACAACGTCAATATTTTCCAAGTCTTCTGCTCTCTCAAATATAAATAGAATTTCCTCCCTGGATGCGGTGCGCGGAATCATGATGATCCTTATGGCTCTGGACCATTCCCGCTTCTTTTTCTCGCAATCACAGGTTTTCTTAGATCCTCTGTCGACAACACCTGCCTTGTTCTTTACAAGGTGGGTGACAAATTTCTGCGCCCCCGGCTTTTTCCTGCTGGCTGGATGCGGGGCATATCTCTCCGTTTCACGCGGCAAACCTCTGGGCCAGTTGAGCATGACACTCGCTACAAGAGGTCTATGGCTTATCGTGCTGGGTTTTACTGTGAATAAATTTTTTTGGAGTTTTACCTACGATGTAAGTAATTTCACCGCCGGAATTTTCTGGTGCCTTGGGTGTTCTATGATTTTCCTTTCCGGCATGGTGTTCCTGCCCTGGTCTTTAATCCTTTCCGTATCCCTATCAATGATATTGCTGCACAACTGTTTTGATACGTTCTCTCCTGACAATTCAGGGACATTTTCCATAATCTGGTCTATTCTCCATCAAAAAGGCCCATTATTGATAGATGGTTTTGTCCCATTATATATACTTTACCCACTAATTCCCTGGATCGGAGTTATGACAGCCGGCTACTGCCTCGGTAAAGCAATGCTTTCCGAACATAAAGAAAGGAGAAAAAAACTCTTCATTTTGGGAAGCATCCTGATTATCGCTTTTTTTCTCTTGAGGGGCTTCAATTTATATGGGAACCCGGTTGACTGGATGACGCAAAAAAATGCCCTTTTAACCTTCATGAATATCCTGGAATGTGAGAAGTACCCGCCTTCACTATCTTTCCTTCTTATTACACTGGGGCCCATATTGATTCTTATAGCCGCCTTGGACAGGCCTTCTGGCCAATGGATGAAACCTGTGATTCATTTTGGAGAAGTACCCTTTTTCTTTTATATTATTCACATTCCCCTGCTTAATATCATATCTATGATAGTATCGGAAATTCCCAGTATCCGAGCCTATCAACTCCTGGCCATAACTTCACAGCCGGTATCTCCCGCAGATTTCCAGTGGGACCTGCCCCTTACATATGGCGCATGGATTTTGGCAGTAATGCTGCTGTATCCGGTATGTCGCCGGTTTGCCCGCTTCAAGATCAGTAGAAAGGACTGGTGGCTTTCTTATCTGTGAGTAACGTTGTGAAACACTAGTGAGAAAAGATAGTTTCAAGGAGTGCAAAATGAGAGTTAAACATTTATCATTATTTACTATTGTTATGTGCATAACAATCTTTATTTTTAACGCTGTTGCATTTGCAGGCAAAATTAATATTGTTGATTCACCAAGTAGGGCTGGATCAGATAATGCATTAGTTACTTATATAGATCCTCCACCTGTTCGGATTTCCCTACCGAAACAATTATCCTTTGGTTCTGAAAAAATATTAAAAAGTTGTTGGAATGAAAAAGAATTGTCAGGAAAAGATACGGATCGGATTATTATTCGTCCATATAAATCCAGCGAACCAAACAATTTTGGTGAGTTAATGCCAAAATATACGCCTAAATCTCTTAAATCAAGCCATTACGGGTCTATACGCAGTGTTGCTGTTTCCGCTGGGACAAAGGTGGTTGCGTTAACCTTCGATCTCTGTGAAATGGAAAATGAACGGACAGGTTACGATGAACGTATTGTAAATTATTTGCGGGACAATAGGATAAAGGCAACTTTATTTGCTGGTGGGAAATGGCTTCGCTCACACCCGGAACAAGCAAAACAAATTATTGCAGATCCTCTTTTTGAGATTGGCAACCATACATGGACTCATGGGAATCTCAGATTGTTGGACGGCCAGAAACTAGCGGACCAGGTGCTTTGGACACAGGCACAATATGAATTGATTCGGCAGGATTTGGTGAAAAGCCCCTGTGCGCAAAAAGAAGGTGATGCCGAAATTGAAAAGATTCCCAAGATTCCCTATGTATTCAGATTTCCATTTGGAACCTGCGACAAAGAAGCTCTGGATCTTCTTGCTGCACTGGGATTGGCGGCGATTCAGTGGGATGTGGTAACTGGTGATCCCACTCCAAAGCAGACAAGTGGTGCCATTGTCAGGGAAGTCATGAACAAAACCCGAAGTGGGTCAATTATAATAATGCATGCCAATGGTCGTGGCCAGGCGTCGGCAGAGGCTTTGCAAACATTTATTCCTCGCTTGATTGCAAAAGGATTTCGATTTGTCACTATTAGTGAACTCCTTAAAATAGGTTATCCCCGTACTACACATGAATGCTATGAACTAAAGCCTGGAGATAATGTTCGCTATGACAGGATATTTCATGAATGAACTCAATAACAGTGATTATGATCAAATGGAAAACACGTTTTGATCATTAATCTTCCTTCAGA
>CAZYDG010000032.1:0-86950 GCA_964645835.1 uncultured Syntrophaceae bacterium | reverse complement strand
CATTCCTGCTAAGAAAGGCTATGGAAAAGAAACTCAAAACGATCTTCTCACACATCAAACCGGGGTAACTTTCTTTATGAGGCAACGTTACCTCTTGTCACTACACTTTCGGTAACATTTTAATCTGAGGCAACGGGCCTGGCCGCGTGCCATTGTCCATATCGATGGCGATGCATTCTTTACGTCATGCGAGGAGGCCATCCATCCTGAACTAAGAGGGAAACCGATCATAACGGGCGGAGAACGGGGTATTGTCGCCTGTGCCAGCTATGCTGCAAAAAAGATAGGAATCAAAAGAGGAGTCCCCCTTCACGAAGCAAAAAAGTTATGCCCTCAACTGATCGTCCTTCCTTCCGATTACGAAACCTATAGCCTCTTTTCAAAACGCATGTCCGACATCATGAGACAATTCACACCCTTGGTCGAAGAATACTCTATCGATGAGAGCTTTTTAGATATCACGGGATTGAGACGAATTTATCATAGCTCTTATGAAGACATCGTCCGGAAGATCAAGGCTGAAATTGAAGGAGGATTGGGTATAACGGTTTCCACAGGTCTCAGTCTTACCAAGGTCCTTGCCAAGATTGGCTCGAAACACCGGAAGCCAAGCGGAATGACCATCATTCCAGGCCGTGAAATAGCTCGGTACCTGAACGACCTGCCCGTCGAAAAGATTTGGGGCATTGGTCCTGCAACGACGGCCTATTTGAATAAGATGGGAATTAAAACCGCGTTAGAGTTTGCGAAACTGCCTGAAACAACAGTCAGAAAACGTTTTACGAAACCGGGGGTTGAAATCTGGCAGGAACTCAGAGGGGAATCTGTTTATCCTGTTTCCGCGGAAGAAAAAAAAACGTATGCATCCATCAGCAAGATGAAAACCTTTGCGCCGCCAACCGGCAACAAAGACTATTTATATGCCCATCTCATGAGAAACCTGGAATCTGCCTGCATAAAGGCAAGGCGTTATCAACTGGCGGCACGAAAAATTGTTGCGATCCTGAGGAAGCAAAACTTTGAAGATGCCGGATGCGAGATAAAGCTCAGCCGCCCCTCCAGCTATCCGCTTGAGTTGTCGGACGTTTTGCAGGGCATATTCGCAGACATTTTCAAGGAAAAAGAACTTTACCGGGCAACGGGTATTATTCTTCTTGATCTGCGGCCCGATACGCCATTACAACTCTCCTTGTTCGAGGATCCCCTGAGGGCCGATAAGATCGTCAAAGCATATGGGGCCATCGATGAAATCAACCAGAAATACGGCAAACACGCTGTTCACCTGGGGGCATCGCACCCCATAGAAGTTCTGGGCAAAGGTAAAAGGGGAGAGGCAACGGTGCGGGAACAAACCCGGCTCTGGGGCGAGACGAAACGGAAACACTTGGGGTTGCCTATTCTGCATACCAAGGGTATTTAGTCAGCAGGCTGTTGAAAAACGTCCAGCTCCTTCGGATCGACAGCCTTCATGACCATTTCATCCGCTGAATAGGGCTTCAACAGAGACAAGAGCCTCTTCAAATTACCGGGGCCGGGGTCTATCCACTCCGATTCAACCGCCTTCGGCAGAATCACCGGCATCCGGTCATGAATCGGTGCAATCAGTTCATTAGAAGCCGTCGTGATGATCGTGCAAGAACGAATGACTTGCCCTTCCGGTGAATGCCATTGTTCATACAGTCCCGCAAACCCAAAGGGCTCACCTGATTTAAGAGAAAAAAGCATCGGGACCTTGCGTTTACCTTCGGATATCCACTCGTAGAAGCCATCTGCCAAAATCAGACAGCGGCTTTTTTTGAAGGCGGTGCGGAAACTGGGTTTTTCGGCGACTGTCTCGGCACGGCAGTTGATTAAGCGATTTCCCACAGTGGCGTCTCTGGTCCACGATGGAATCAAACCCCACTTGAAATCTACCAGACAATTAACGTTCTCTTTGATAACCGCGATGATTTGCTGACCGGGAAATATGCTATGACTCGGAACATATCGGCAGGTAACTTCCTCGATATTGAACGATTCAACAATTCTTGATAGATCTGTCAAAAGAATAAATCTGCCGCACATGATCCCACATCTTGGTTGTGATAATCCAAAAATGACCACCTGGAAGGAAAGTGATCACGTAAAACTGACCCACACTAAACAGAACTCTGGTAAATTGGTTCATACCGATTTAGATTGTCATTTACAACATCTGATTGCCACACCGGCATAGCTATTACAATAATCAGATATGGATACCAGACTTTACATCCCGGTACAATATTTATCGAATGTGTCCATCATTTCATGTCCATCATTATCATTGACATAAAAGACCGTTCTTCTTATACTTCCACATCACAGAAGCAATGTCCTACCAAAAGCCCATTGGAAGAAGCCCTCTACGACCTCTCCAAGGGCTAACAAGGTGAACGTCGGAACCAGCAAAGCGCAAATCAAAGTTAGTTGCCTGGAAGCCATGATTTCATTTTTGTCACGGTAACATGGCAATAGACTGGAAAATCTCAGTGGGAATAGGCAGCCATGCTGCTTTATTAGTGATGATAGGAGTGTATGTCATTGTATTCACTTTATTTTTATCGTATCTACGAAACTCAGATGGAAATAGATCTAACCCGACTGGAGAAGGAGCTTTTCCAGATACATAGCGTTTCACGTAGCTATTTCTCACGGGTACGCACCAAATCCATTATGATGGGCTCCCCTCCCCTCCTGGTTAATCTGGGTAGCGTCCCTTTGACTATGGATGGGTTAAACGTTACCTTCCAAGCTCAGGCTCGCATATTTGATATTGGTTCCATCAGCATCTGTTTAGCTTACAACCATACCCCAGCCAACACACTCAGTGTAGAAGAAATAGCCCTGTATTTTACCGGGCAAAAGGGTTTGACGGAACCCTTTAAATATCTGCTTACTACGCTTCAGGATATGTTGACTACGGCTCTGGGTTTGTTGGAAATAGACAGTGACTTCTATGAAGATCACACTATTTACTGGATTAGGGACAATAATCAGGTAGCGGATCCTGTTGCGCTTCTCATGGGAGAGGAAACTGCTTTTAGTGGGCAGATGCGAGAGCAGATTTTACAAAATAGACTGTCATACAGCGAGACCGATTTTGCCCTGGTGACCTGGGATACTGCACTCATATGCGACCCGAGCCATCCCGGAGACCTATGCGATCTTATCGAGTATGCCAATGTCCAATTACTTGAGCTTCGCTACTATGATGCTTTGCTCAGCAAGCACATGGAAGATATGTACGACGATATTGAACAGGCCGGATACAGACCAGCCTACAGCCGCTTAGGTGGGTATCGCCGGATTACCAGTACCCTGATGCGCTTCATCGCCGATATTACAAAAGTTACTGAAAAAATAGATAATTTCATTAAAATCACAGAGGATGTTTATTATGCTCGGGTTTACCAAACGACCTTGCGGGTGTTACGTACCGACCAGTGGAGGGAAAGTGTAAACCGGAAACTTCAGGTCATCCATCAGAACTATATTCTCTTGAGTAACGAAGTTCATATCCATTATTCCAATATCCTGGAATGGATTATCATCATCCTTATTTCCATGGAGTTTGTCTTTGAGGTTATTAATTCGTTGAAATGATCGAAAAGATGACTATGGCTCACTCAGGGTATCATTTTGGGATCTCCGAACTTGTCAATGGTAAGAGCTCTGTGGTTGACGGCTCGAACAGGTTGTGCACATGCTTCACCATCAAACGCTTTACCTCCGGTGTATCCATGAACAAGGAGGCTTACACGACCTCCCTGTCCATGGTTGGGAAATACTACTGGTCTGCCAAAAGAAAAGCTCAGCCTTTCTTTCCTTTCACCTTCTTGATTGGCGCTTTTGCCGCCGCTGCTTGTTGACCTGCAATGCGCCCCATTACAAGGCAGTTGGCCAAAGAGGCGCCGCCGATGTAATCTTCGTAATAGAGTCCGCCGGCACATTCTCCTGCTGCAAAAAGTCCGGGGATAACACTCCCGTCAGCTTCTTGCACCTGAGCCTTTTCATTAATCTTGATCCCGCCAAAAGTCAGGGTAATACCCGGTGAGAGGGGGTAAAAGGCATAGAATTTTGGCGATTCCACTTTATAGGCGAAGGCTGTTTTGGCCGGCTGGGCATCCAGAGCCTTGCCGTCTTTGACGGTAGCATTGAAATCGGCAATGGTTTTCTCCAGGGCAACGGCAGGGACACCTATCTTGGCCGCCAGTTGACCAATGCTTTCCGCTTCAACAATGCTGATTCCCAAACCCTCAAATTGCTTGACTGCAGCGGTGACACCCGGTTGTTTCTTAATCTCCTCATCGAAGATCATGGCCACGGTCTGGCCCGGCTGCTTCATTGAGGCCTTGCCATTGGCAACATATCCCAGAGATTCATCCACGTATCTTTTGCCGTTCTTATTGATGCCCAGGGTATAGGCTATGGCCATGAAAGGGTTTCCGGCCGACTGGTTTTTAGGCGATACGGCAGCAACGTGGACTGATGCCATGCCGCCCATATTAACCCACATTGCCCCGGCCTCGCGGGCCATGTTCAGGCCATCGCCTGTGGCTGTTTTCACTCCCCGCACCATCATTTCATCGGCATCGGGATCGACAAATGTTTCCAGCATTTCACGATTGGCTCCATACCCGCCTGAGGCGATCACCACTGCGTCGGCCATGTAATCCTTGAGCCCCTGAGCATCTTGCGCCCGGACACCGACCACGGCGCCGGAATCGTCCATGATCAGTTGCTTTGCCTTCGTATCATAGATGATCTTCCCGCCTTTCTGAGTGAGATTCATACGCAACGCGGCCAGCCCTTTGGGCATTCCCTTGTAGGCGCCGGGTTTGAAGACGACACTTTTCACGCGATAGCCCGCCACATTCATTGGCGCAGTCAGTTCGGCGCCCTGTGCGGCCAACCATTCAACCGCTTCAAATGCCTGATTAGCCAACACTTTTGTCAGCACTGCATTTCCTTTGCCGGAACTTTTTTTCATGAAATCTTCGAAGTACTCATCCTTTGCCTCCTGGGTGTTGGCACGAGGCACAGCGATGAGCCCACCTGCCAGTTTGGAGTTGCCTCCCACATCCCTTTCCGGCAACTTTTCAAGTACCGCTACCTTTGCTCCGGCTATCTGAGCCGCCACAGCGGCCGACATCCCGCTAAGCCCCGTGCCGATGACGATAACGCCGAATTTTTCGCTTCTTTTTGCTTTGGGAAGCAGGGCCGCCTCTGCTATGTCGATTTTGCCCAATGCAAGCAAGCCAGCACCCAGCCCAATGCCCCGAATGAACTGTCTCCTGTTCACAGAATCAAATCTTTCCTTTTCCATAAATTTGCCTCCTATTTCATTAGAATGATGTGCCACTCTTCCATCAATTTCCTGAAGCATCCATTTAATACAGATTTACTTGAATATGAATTCAAGGCATTTTAAACTTGAATTCCTCATGGCAAGAAATACAGCTCACCACGGAAGGTTTGTGGATGTGGTGGCAGTCTTCACATTTTGGCTGTTCGCCCGGATTCAAATGGGGCGACGCATGGGGGTTAGGATAAGTCTTGTTGGTTTTCTGAACAAGCTTTGCCAGATCGCCGTGGCATGCCATACACTGGCTGTCAAGAACGGAGACCTTCGGTGGCGTCTCTTTATGGCAGCTCCCGCAGGAGAGCCCAGCCTTTTGATGTCTTTCCAATCCCGCCGCAGCGGGAGCCGCATGTCCGGATGCATAAAAGGAAAGAAGAATGAAAAAACAAAAAAAAGTTGATGCACCACAAAAAACATTGGAACCTCTCACAACCGGTTTACGGTTCATCTTTCAGAGCTCCTTTGTTAGGATTGATTAATATAAATTGGGGTACCCATTTATGTCAATGCACAGAAGTCATATTTCCTTAAAAATACTTGACAGATACAGAATTTTGGGAGATATACCAAACATGTGCTAATGCATTAACATCAATAATAAATACACATCTTTCTACATATATAGTTTCCTATATCAAGCATTCTTTTTTCCATTTAGGTTAGACTACAAACCATTATGTTTACGTTAAATCATGGCTGCTTTGGCCACATAACTTTTTTGAACATGTATTTAGAATCATATTTTCCATTAGCAGATGGTTGGAGGGCGGTATTGTCGTGTAATTTCATTTCAAATTGAAAATCGATCAGATAATCGGGAGGGATTCGAAATGAGAAACCGGAAAACACTTTGTGGTTTATTGATTATTTTAGGAACCTTGCTATTATCATCAGATCCCATAGAGGCCTTGACCATTACAAGCACAACTTTTAAGTATAACGCAAATATACCTACCGCACAGGCATGCACAAATTATAGTGGAACAAATAGTAATCCTCAGTTGAGCTTGAGCAATATTCCGTCTTCAACCAAGGCTTTTGCCTTGATAATGGATGATCCTGATGCTCCTGGTGGAACTTATCTCCATTGGTTAATGTATTGGAATTCTCCAAATATAACCTCCATGAATGAAAGCAGCGTACCGTCAGGGGCCGTACAAGGAATAAATGATAATTCATCAACAGCTTATTTTGGTCCTTGTCCGCCATCCAATCACCGGTATTTCTTTCGAGTATATGCTTTGGATACAACGCTGAGCCTAAGCTCGGGCTTTACGAGAAGCCAATTGGAAAGCGCCATGAATGGGCATATCCTGGAAAGCAATTTCTTAATGGGATGGTTTCCAAATGGAGGTGCAAACTGCACTTACACTCTTTCACCCCAATCTATTGGATTTTCAAATTCAGCGGCTACAGGCAATGTTGCTGTTACATGTTCTTCGAGCAATTGCACCTGGACGGCAGCAAGCAACTATTCATGGCTGACGATTACGTCCGGAAGCAGTGGAACAGGAAACGGAACAGTAGCATACAGTGTGGCAACTAATAATACTGCATCCAGGACAGGAACTATATCAATTGTCGGGCAAACCGCTACAATTACCCAGTCCAGCACTGCTGTAACAAATTCTGTTGGGTCTCAGAACTCCATCAAAGTGACTGATATGTCGGGCACACTTTCTGTTTTGGGCGCCCCGATTACCGTTCGGGCATGGGATGTCAATGGAACCGCAATTCCGGAATCTGCAAGTGCTACCCCTCTCAAGCTTTATAGCTATGGAACGACAGCCATAACGGGTACGAGCCTCGCAACCCGGTTTCCTTCCGGAATACCGACATTATATGAGTTAACCGTTGATTCTCCCATTGTCATCATCACTAACGTCAAGACCAACAACGATGGTTCTTTAAATATTCCTTTAGGATATACGAGTGGTGTCGCCAATTTCATCACAAATTCCGTCGGTTCCCGGAACTCTATCAAGGTTACAGACATGTCCGGTTCGCTTTCCACTTCCGGAGCCGCCATTAGCGTCTCTGCATGGGATAGCAATGGAAATTCCATTCCCGAGTCCGGTAGCGCTACTACATTAAAACTTTATAACAATGGGACGACAACTATTGCAGGAGCCGACCTTATGGCCAGATTTCCGACCGGGACTCCTATGTCCTATCAGTTTGCCGTTGATTCATCCAGGTATGTCATTGTCAATGTGAAGAGCAGCGCAGATGGAACCATAAATATTCCCTATGCCTTTACCAGCGGAACGTCTAATTTCGTGGCTAATTCCATTGGATCCCGCAATACAATCAAGATTACGGACATGTCAGGGAGCTTATCCACAAGTGGCGCAGCCATAACAGTTAAGGCATGGGATGCTAATGGTATTGCTCTTACCGAATCAAGCACAGCTACCCCCTTGCTCCTTTACAACCATGGGACAACTACTATTCAGGGAACAAGCCTTATTTCCCGTTTTCCTTCCGGCTCACCCATGGCCTACGAGTTTACCGTCAATTCGACAAAGTATGTCATCACAAATACCAAGAACAGCTCAGACGGCAGCATTACCATTCCTTTTGTTTATAGAAGCGGGACGACAAACTATGTGATCAATTCTGTCAGTTCGCTTAATACAATCAAGATTACAGACGTATCCGGAATCCTTCCCACTTCAGGCGCTAACATCACAATCAACGCCTGGGATGTTAACGGCAATGCTATTGCCGAGTCTGGAAGCGCTACACCTTTGAAACTTTACAGCAAAGCTACGACGACAATAAATGGGTCCGACCTCATCGCACGCTTTCCGGGAACACCTTTATCATACGAATTTACCATTGGCTCGACGCAATATGAGATAACGAACTTGGTTGCAAATTCTGATAATACACTTAATGTTCCCAGTGTTTATTCCAGTGGTGTGTCAGGAGGAATTTAAGATACTTCTAAGGAAAATCTGCACATGTGATAGGTGCGCCCAGCTCCTCAACATATCCTTTAGCTGTTAAGCCTGGGCATTCAGTTCTTCCGCTGTTCTTGCCGATTCTTCGGTGCTGGCGGCAGTTTGCTGAACCACTCTATCCATTACCGCCACAGCCGTGCTTATCTGTGTAATCCCCTTAGTCTGTTCAAATGATGCCGCAGTAATTTCGTCAACAAACCTTCCAACCTTACCGGAGATATCTACATGCATCTGGTAGTTATAGCTTACCATTACGCTTACAACCTACCCATGTTGAAATAATCCTGCACTCCAATAGAATGAGACCAGAGACAGGTTATTCATTTTTCTTAATCATTACGTTGAAGAAACCGGGTTTAAAAGATATTTCTGAGGAATCAAATCTTGAATCACCAGAGTCTGCAAATCCCTGATTTATGGCCGATGGCCGTTTACGTGATGGCGATCCTGATCCTGACCGCATTCATAATGGCTCTTTCCTACATCCTTGGGGAAAGGCATACGGGAAGGGCGACCGTTGAACCTTATGAATCGGGCATAGTTCCAACAGGTATGGCGTGGATGCGCTTCAACGTCAAATACTACCTTTTTGCCGTTTTTTTCGTGATTCTAGACATAGAATCCATTTTCATTTTTTCCTGGGCTGTAGTGGTACGTGAGGCAGGCTGGAGAGGCTATTGGGTCATGGCAGTCTTCATCGGAATCTTGCTGGCCGCTCTTTTCTACCTCTGGCGAACGGGTGCCCTCGACATGGTGACACCACTAAAAAGAAAACCAGTGCATACAGGAGATGATTCATGATCCGGCAGTTAAATTTGAAAAAGAATGTCCCGGAAGGGGACCCGATCACCCGCAACATCCTCATGGCAAAGCTTCAGGATCTTGTGGCCTGGGGCCGGAAAAATTCGGTCTGGCCCTTTAATTTCGGTTTGTCGTGCTGCTACGTGGAGATGGCCACCAGTGTAACCAGCCGTTTTGATATCGCACGCTTCGGCGCCGAGATCCTTCGTGGCTCCCCTCGCGAGGCAGACCTGATGGTCATTGCGGGCACCCCTTTCATCAAGATGGCCCCTCAAATCAAACGGCTTTACGATCAGCTTATGGAACCGCGCTGGGTCATCTCCATGGGTTCCTGCGCCAACTCAGGTGGGATGTACGACATTTACAGCGTCGTCCAGGGGGTCGATAAGTTCATGCCTGTGGATGTGTATATACCCGGTTGCCCTCCCCGGCCCGAATCCTTCATGGAAGGGCTTCTCATTCTCCAGAAGGCCATTGGTACGGAAAAGAGGCCTTTGAGCTGGATCGCGGGTTCACAGGTCGTTGAAAGGCAACCGGGACCATCATTCCGGGATGAGAACAGGGAAAGCAGAAGGAGTCTTGTCCATCTGCGTTCTCCTGACGAGATTTGAGCGCGGATAATCGACGATGCTGTATCAGGTAAGTCGGATGATGATGGAAAGGAAAATCCATGAATGACAATCTCGACATTCAGCAGGATCTGAAGAGGCGGTTCAGTGAAATCGAGGTCATCCCTCAAGCAACCAAGGATGGCATACCGACATTTTGGGTTCAGCGCCGGTATGTGGCCGACGTCCTTCGCCATTTAAAAAGTGATATCCCCTGCCCTTACCGGATGCTCAACGACCTGACAGCCATTGATGAACGAGAGAGGCAGAACCGCCAGGATCAGCCCGGGGGAGACTTCACGGTTGTCTATCACCTCTTGTCTTACGGCCGGAATACCGATATCCGGATCAAGACATCCCTCCTTGATGAGGACCTTTCCATCCCCACCATTGTGGATCTGTGGCCATCGGCGAACTGGTATGAACGTGAGGTATGGGATATGTTCGGCATTCGCTTCGACGGGCATCCCAACTTGAGACGGATTCTCATGCCTCCAACATGGCACGGGCATCCCCTGCGGAAGGAACATCCCGCCCGGGGTACAGAAATGGATCCTTTTGATCTCCCTGATTGGAAGGCAGTAGAGGAGGAGAAAGCCCTGCAATTTCATCCCGAGGATTGGGGGATGACAGGACGCCCACTCGGAAGGGATTATCTGTTTCTCAACCTCGGCCCCCAGCACCCTGGTACGCACGGCCTCCTCCGCATCGTTCTGCAGTTGGACGGAGAAGAAATTCGCGATGCCCTGCCCGATATCGGCTACCACCATCGAGGCGCCGAGAAGATGGGCGAGCGGCAATCATGGCATACCTTTATCCCCTATACGGACCGCATCGATTATCTGAGCGGCGTGATGAACAATTTCCCTTACGTCCTCGCGGTAGAGACACTGGCGGGGATTGAGGTTCCCGGCAGGGCAAAGATTATCCGCATAATTATGGCCGAACTCTTCCGTATCATCAGCCACCTGGTTTGGTACGGGACCTTTGCCCTCGACATGGGTGCCATGTCACCGGTCTTTTACACGTTCAATGATCGCGAGCGGGCTTTCGAAATCGTCGAAGCGATTTGCGGAGGCCGAATGCACCCAATGTGGTTCAGGATCGGGGGCGTCGCCCAGGACCTTCCGCGCGGTTGGGATCGGCTCATTCGGGATTTCCTGGATTACCTCCCAAAAAGACTGGACGAATATGACGGGATCATCATGAAGAATCGCATTTTCAAGGCCCGTACCAAAGGGGTAGGCGTTCTCACCCGGAAGGAGGCAATAGACTGGGGGGTCACCGGACCCAATCTTCGGGCCTGCGGTTATGAGTGGGATTTCCGGAAAAAGCGCCCTTACTCCGGCTATGATGCCCTGGAATTCGACATCCCGACGGCGACCGACGGAGACTGCTTCAGCAGGGCCGTCGTCCGCATTGAAGAGATGCGTCAGAGCCTCCGTATCATCAGACAACGCCTGTCACAGATGCCTGCGGGACCCTACAAATCGGATCATCCGCTGGTGACACCTCCCCGGAAGGAACAGACATTTCAGGATATCGAAACGTTGATCAATCATTTTCTTTCCGTCAGTTGGGGGCCAGTCATTCCGCCGGGGGAGGCCAGCGTCGGTATCGAGAGCGCCAAGGGACTTACGGCCTACTATTTGATCAGCGACGGAGGTACCATGTCCTATCGCACACGCATTCGCACCCCTTCTTTCGCCCATATTCAGGCCGTCCCTATGCTCTGTCGGGGGCTGATGATCCCCGATTTGATCGCCATCCTCGGGAGCATCGACTTCGTTCTGGCTGATGTAGACCGATGAAGTGACCGGTAAAGAAAGGAATGTGCATGCTCAATGAAGAAGAGACGTCGGAAATCCTGAAAGAGATAGGGAAACACCCATCCGGACAGGCGGCCTGCCTGGCAGCGATGAAGATCATCCAGAAACACCAGTGCTGGGTATCGGACGAGGCAATCGTGGATGTGGCATCCCTGTTGGGTATGACACCTGGCGAGTTGGATTCTGTTGCCACCTTCTATCCCTTTATTTTCCGCCGGCCTATCGGCAGGCATGTCATCTTTCTGTGCGACACGGTAAGCTGCTGGATCATGGGTTACGAAGACCTCCTCACTCATCTGATGAACCGCTTGGGAATCGCGATGGGCCAGACGACCCCCGATAACCGTTTCACCCTTCTTCCCATCGCCTGCCTGGGCGCTTGTGACCAAGCTCCGGCGATGATGGTGGATCGGAAAATTCACGGAGACCTTACGTTCGAGAAGATAGATAAGATTCTCGACGAGTGTCAATAACGAGGAGCTTATGGAACGCCCCCTTACTCAGGATATGAGTCCCGACGGCCAACCGCTTGGTTTTTCCGAATACGAGCGGGCCGGCGGATACCGGGCATTGAAGAAGGCGCTCCGGGAAATGACCTGCCAGCAGGTCCAGGAAGAGGTGAAAGACTCCGAACTCCAGGGGCGTGGAGGGGCCGGCTTTCCCACCGGTTTGAAGTGGAGCTTTGTCCCCATAGGCGATAGCGCTCCCCATCCAAAGTACATCGTCTCCAATTCAGACGAGATGGAGCCGGGCACATTCAAGGACCGCCTCCTGATGCAGGGAAATCCACATCAACTCATCGAAGGCCTCACCATTGGCGCGTTCGCAATCGAGGCTGACATCGCATACATTTTTTTACGGTGGGAATATCTGCAATCGGCCCGCAGCCTGGCCCATGCTATTGAAGAGGCCTATGAACACGGGTACCTGGGCAAGAACATCATGGGCACCGGGTTCAGCCTCGAAATGCGCCTCCACACAAGCGCCGGCCGTTACATCTGCGGCGAAGAGACCGCCCTCCTCAATGCAATCGAGGGAAAACGGAGCACCCCCCGGTCAAAACCCCCTTTCCCACAGCTTTCGGGTCTCTGGGAAATGCCAACCGTTGTAAATAACGTTGAGACACTCTCGAACCTGCCTCATATCATCGCCAGGGGCGCCGACTGGTTTCGAAGCTTGAGCCGGTCTCCGTGCCATGGAACCAAGATTTACGGGGTAAGCGGCCGGGTCAAAAGACCGGGCACATGGGAGCTTCCCATGGGGACAACAATCCGTGAGTTGCTGGAGGAGCATGCCGGTGGAATGCAGGCGGGATACAAACTCCGGGGGGTTATTCCTGGCGGGGCATCCACGGAAATAATCCCGGCAGATCAGATCGACCTGCCGATGGACTTCTACTCACTCCAAAACGCCGGAAGCCGTTTGGGGACGGGAACGATAATCGTCATCGACGACAGGACCTGTCCCGTGGGGCTGACACTTAACCTGGTAAAGTTTTTCGCCCGCGAGTCCTGTGGGTGGTGCACACCCTGCCGGGAAGGACTCCCTTGGATGGCCAACCTGCTGGGCGCAATCGAAGCGGGGGAAGGAAGGCCGGAAGATATAGAAATCCTGGCTGAACAGTGTGGTCTTCTGGGGCCGGGCCACACTTTCTGCGCCCTCGCCCCGGGAGCCGTGGAGCCGGTTCAGAGCGCCCTCAAACATTTCCGAATGGATTTCGAACGTCATATCATCGAAAAAAAGTGCCCGTGGAGGTAAGATTTGGCCACTATTTACATCGACAACCAGCCGTATGACGTTGAAGAGGGGCAAAATCTTCTCCATGCCTGCCTGTCGCTCGGCTTATACATTCCCCACTTTTGCTGGCACCCGGCGCTCAATTCCGTGGGGGCCTGCCGGCTGTGCGCCGTCAAGCTCTTCAAGGATAAAGAAGACCGGAAGGGCAAGCTCGCTATGTCCTGTATGACTCCGGCTGCACAGGGAACGTGGTTGTCTATCGACGATCCCGAGGCGAGAGCGTTCCGCGCCGCCAACATCGAATGGCTCATGACGAACCACCCCCACGACTGTGCCGTCTGCGACGAAGGGGGCGAATGCCATTTGCAGGACATGACCGTTATGACCGGCCATGTATACAGAAGGTTCCGCTTTCCGAAGCGAACCTATGAAAATCAGGATCTGGGCCCCTTTGTGAACCACGAAATGAACCGGTGCATTCAATGCTATCGTTGCGTCCGATTCTACCGGGACTATGCCGGAGGAAGGGATCTGAACGTCATGTCCTCCCACAATGAAGTCTATTTCGGACGCCATGAGGATGGCCCCCTGGAGAATGAATTCAGTGGAAACCTTGTGGAGGTCTGTCCGACAGGGGTCTTCACCGATAAGACTCTGAAGCGGCACTATGCCAGGAAATGGGATATGCAGACGGCGCCCTCCATTTGCATCCACTGCGGTGTAGGGTGCAACACGATTGCAGGCGCCAGGGAAGGCATTCTGAGACGCATCCGGAACCGGTTCAACCCCGCCGTAAACGGTTATTTTCTCTGCGACCGGGGACGCTTCGGATATGAGTTTGTCAATTCCGAAAGGAGAATCAGGCGCCCCTTCCTGATTCCGATAAATTCGCATATCGAAGGCATTCCCGAGGAGATCAGCAGGACTAATGCGCTTCAATGGATTTCATCCATCCTTTCGCCGGACAACTCATGGATAATCGGCGTCGGATCGCCTCGTGCTTCCATGGAGGCGAATTTTGCCTTGCAGACCTTTGTGGGAAAAGAAAACTTTTTCAGCGGCCTGGGTTTGCGGGATCAGCGGCTGATTGAGCTGATTCTCGACATCATGACCAATGGCCCGGCCCATACACCGTCGCTTGCGGAGATGGAACAATCCGATGCCGTTTTCGTCCTTGGAGAGGACGTTCCCGATACTGCGCCACGGGTCGCTCTATCCCTTCACCGAGCTGTCAGGGAGCAGCCCATTACGATCGCACGGAAGCTCAACATACCTGATTGGGACGACAATGCCGTCCGGGAGGTGATTCAGGACAAACGCGGTCCGCTGTTCATTGCCACCCCGGCTGCAACCCGCCTTGACGACCTGGCCACTGCGACGGCGCACAACACGCCTGCGGAACTTGCGCTTTTGGGGTTTGCAGTAGCCCACGCCATCCATGCTGAAGCCCCGGCCGTTTCCGGCCTTAGCGAAGAAATGGCGTCCCTTGCGGAGTCGATTGCCCGGACCTTGTGTCAGGCCGAGCGTCCCCTGGTCATTTCCGGTACGGCACTGAGAGACGAGACACTCATTCAGGCAGCGGCCAATGTAGCCTGCGCGCTCTGCGCCATCGGTAAAAAGGCCTCCCTATACTACTGCATGCCGGAATGCAACAGCCTGGGAATCGGGCTTCTCGGCGGCAAACCCCTGGATGAAATTATTGAAGTCATTGAAGCCCTCGAAGGAAAATCCTCAGGAATTGTACTTATCGCCGAGAATGATCTTTTCCGCCGGATGGAGGCTTCATTTGTGGAATGTTTTCGGACAGCGGCAAAACATCTCATCGTTATCGACCATGTGGCTGGTTCAACCACGGCAATGGCAGATCTGGTTCTTCCGGCATCCACCTTCGCGGAAGGCAGCGGCACGCTCATTTCAGCTGAAGGCCGGGCTCAACGATATTACCGGGCATTAGAGCCCGACGGGGATGTTCAAGAGAGTTGGCGATGGATTCACGATATCATGGTGATAGTGAATGATCCCCGTGCCGAGTCCTTGATGAATCTCGACGCTATCACGGATGCCATGAGTGAAACGGTACCTGGCCTGAGTACCTTGAAAGACTTCTGGCCCAATGCGGATTTCCGCATTGCCGGGCAGAAGATTCCCCGGCAGCCGCACCGTTTCAGCGGCAGGACTGCGATGACGGCCCATTTGAATGTCCATGAACCGAAACCTCCCGATGATCAGGACTCGGCGCTGGCCTTTTCCATGGAAGGTTCGACGTCGGAACCGCCGCTGCCCCTGATCATGCGATACTGGGCACCAGGGTTGAATTCTGATCTGCCTATCTGCAAAAATCAACACAATACTCAATGTGCTGCAGGGAAAGACCATCCGGAGCCGCTCATTCTTAAACCCGGTGAGGCTGCGGCACCTGCATTCTTTGCGACCCCTCCTCTCCCGGCGAAGGCACCCCCGCAGGGGAAGATTCTGGTTGTACCTCTCTACCACGTGTTCGGCTCCGAAGAGTTGAGCGCCCTGGCGCCCGGCATTGCCCAGCTGAGTCCCGAGCCTTACCTCGCCCTGCATCCGGATGATGCCGGGACCCGCAATATGCAGGACAGTCAGGTCTTAAGAATTGTTCTAAACGGGCAGGATATGGACCTTCCCATCCGCCTTGACCCTTCCCTGCCATTCGGGGTGGCGGGAATGCCTGCAGGCCTCGCCGGTCTTTCAGGAATCATCCTCCCGGAATGGGGAACCTTGCTTACTGATGAAAGAAAAAGTGAGGCGCAAACATGAGGAATTTGACGGTCATATTCGGTATCCTCATCGCAGCATTGACCGTGGCCGGTGTGAATATCTGGATCGAAAGAAGGCTCCTTGCCCTCTGGCAGGATCGCTATGGCCCTAACCGCGTGGGCCCTTTCGGTCTCTTCCAGGTCCTGGCCGACATGATAAAGATCATCACCAAAGAGGACTGGATCCCTCCCTTTGCCGACCGGCCTGTGTTCGTCATCGCCCCTGGCATCATCGTGGTGACAGTGTTATGCGCCTATGCGGTCATCCCCTTTGCCCCGGGCGTCGAAGTGTCCGGTCTGGACATGGGCATCCTCTTTTTCCTGGCTATGTCTTCCCTGGGTGTATACAGCGTCGCCCTTGGCGGGTGGTCATCGGACAACAAATATGCCCTGATCGGGGGTATCCGGGCGGTCGCCCAGATGCTCGGTTATGAAGTTTACATGGGGCTGTCCGTTATGGGTGTCGTCATGCTGTCCGGATCGTTTGACCTTCGCCATATCGTCGAATCACAGAGGAATCTGTGGTTCTGTGTGCCCCAGTGCCTGGGTCTGTTCATCTTCCTGATCGCCGGGATTGCTGAGACACGCAGGCTTCCATTCGATCTTCCGGAAGCGGAAAGCGAACTTGTGGCCGGCTTCCACACAGAATACTCGGCCATGAAATTCGGGATGTTTTTTTTGGGCGAGTATCTCGGGATCACGCTCATCTCAGCGATGATCACGACACTTTTCTTCGGAGGCTGGATGGGCCCCTTGCTGCCGCCCCTGGCGTGGTTCATTTTGAAGACCTTTTTGGGGATCGCTTTCTTTATCCTGCTTCGGGCCTCCCTTCCCCGGCCCAGGTACGACCGGCTTCTGGCATGGGGCTGGAAATTAATGCTTCCCCTTGCTCTTGGCAACATCCTGGCAACAGGGGCCGTCATACTTATATTGGGAGGGCTGTGACAAAATGTGGAGCCATCTGAGAACCATCTGGCAGATCTTCATCCATGCATTCCGCAAGCGGGAGACAGTCCTGTACCCGGAAGTGAAACCGTATATCCAACCCCGTTGGCGGGGAAGGATCATCCTTTCCCGGGACCCTGACGGCGGCGAACGGTGCGTTGCCTGCTACCTGTGCGCGGTGGCTTGTCCGGTTTCATGCATCGCCCTTCAAGCAACCGAGGACGAATACGGACGGCGCTATCCGGCTTTTTTCCGGATCAACTTCTCGCGTTGCATTTTCTGCGGCTTCTGCGAGGAGGCATGCCCGACTTGTGCCATACAACTCAGCAATGATTTTGAGATGGGAGAATATAGAAGAGAATCGCTTGTCTACGAGAAAGAAGACCTTCTCATCAGCGGGCCGGGCAAGTACCCAGATTACAACTATTACAAGATCGCGGGAATCGCCATCGGCGGAAAGAAAAAAGGAGAGGCCCAAAACGAGACCAAGCCGGTCGACGTGAAGAGCCTTCTTCCGTAAGAAGGATCACTATTATGACAAACGCCTTTTATATAGCAGCCATCATCGCTGTTTTCGCTACGGTCAGGGTCATCACAGGAACACATGCGGTCCATGCCCTTCTCTACCTCGTCATTTCCCTTCTGGCTGTGGCGGTTATCTTCCTCATCCTCGGGGCGCCTTTTGCCGCTGCTCTGGAGATGATCGTATATGCGGGTGCGGTCATGGTACTTTTCGTCTTTGTTGTGATGATGCTAAACCCCGGCCCCCGTTCAATGATCAAAGAAAAGCAATGGCTCTCCCCGGGAATATGGGCCGGTCCCGTCATCCTATCAACCATCCTGCTTGCCGAACTCGCCTGGATCATTGCCGGGGGAGAGGGACATGCTTTAGCGACAGGGCTGGTACCTCCCAAGGAGGTGGCTGCAGCCCTGTTTGGACCTTACCTCCTGGCCGTCGAGATGGCATCAATACTTCTCCTGGCAGGGCTCGTGGCTGCTTGCCACCTCGCCCGCCGCCATCCCGGTTCAGAACCAAATGGGGCCGACTCCAAACAAAGTGAGGGCAGAGCCGGACAAAATGGTGATGGAGACTAATCATGAATGTAATCATCCCTCACGGTATTCCCGCAGAACACGGCCTCATTGTGGCGGCCATACTTTTCGTACTGGGCATGACCGGTGTCCTGATACGGCGCGACCTGATCTTTGTCCTCTTATCCCTGGAAGTAATGCTCAATGCCGCAGGACTGGCCTTCATCACAGCTGCCTCCAGATGGCTCCAGCCCGATGGACAGATCATGTTCATCCTGATCCTGGCTGTTGCCGCGGTTGAGGTTTCCATTGGTCTGGTCTTGCTCCTGCGAATCTACTCCCGATACGGTACTCTCAATGCAGACCGCATCGACAAGCTGAGAGGCTGACATGTTTGAACTGATCTGGCTCATACCCGCATTGCCATTTGCCGGATTTCTCATCCTGATCCTGGTTGGTTCTCGCTTGCCCCGACAGGGCGTTTCCATTATCGGCGTCGGCACAGTGGGCCTTTCGGCTGCCATTTCCATTTCGGTGGGGTTACGGTTCATCCTTGCTCCCCCACCGGCAGGGGCATATACACAGCCCCTGTGGGAATGGCTGTCGGTGAACGGTTTTACTTCCCTGATTGCCCTTTACCTGGACCCGCTTGCGGTCGTAATGATCCTCGTTATTACGGTTGTCAGCTTTTTCATCCTCCTGTATTCATCGGAACACATGGCTGGTGAAGAGGGCTTCAACCGCTTTTTCGCTTACATGGATCTTTTCGTGGGGTCCATGTTGAGTCTTGTCCTGGCGGATAACCTGCTCTTGCTCTACCTCGGATGGGAAGGGGTGGGGCTTTGCAGTTATCTCCTGATCGGTTTCTGGTACCGGAATTCCGCTAACGGCGAGGCGGCCAACAAAGCCTTCATTGTCACCCGCATCGGCGACACGGCCATGGCAATCGGCCTGATCCTACTTATCGTAAATCTGGGAACATTGAACATCCAGGATATTCTTTCGGCAGCGCCTAAACTGCTAGTCCAGGAATCGAACATCGTCTTCTGGAGTGCGCTTCTCATTCTGGGAGGGGCCATCGGCAAGTCGGCCCAGCTTCCTCTCCAGACCTGGCTCCCCGATGCAATGGCAGGCCCTGCCCCGGTAAGCGCCCTCATCCATGCAGCAACGATGGTCGCGGCGGGTGTGTATCTCGTTGCCCGAATGCATCTCCTGTTTACAATGGTTCCCCCCGTGCAGGAACTCGTTGCAGTTATCGGCGCCGCGACGCTTCTCATGGCATCGGCAAGCGCCCTGACTCAATGGGATATCAAACGTATCCTGGCATACTCCACGATCAGCCAGATCGGCTACATGTTCCTGGCCCTCGGAGTGGGGGCCTTCTCTGCGGCAATCTTCCATTTCATGACCCATGCATTTTTTAAGGCCCTCCTGTTTCTTGCGGCCGGCGTCGTTATTAAATCCCTGGGGGATGAACACGACATCCACAAGATGGGCGGGCTCCGCCGCAATCTTCCCGTGACATTCTGGACCTTCCTCATCGGAGCGGCCTCCCTTTCCGCACTGCCGCTTATCACAGCGGGATTCTACAGCAAGGACATGATTCTCTCTGCTACCCTTACCGCCGAGCGGGGAAGTGTATGGCTCTGGGCAGCAGGCATTGCCGGCGCCTTTCTCACCGGCCTTTACACTTTTCGGGCAGTATTTCTCATCTTCTTTGGCAAGGCAACGACCGGTGTAACTGAAAAACCAGGAACCAGGGGCCAACTGTCTCTGATCGTCCTGGCTGTCTTTTCCCTGGTGAGCGGCTTTATCCAGACACCCGCAGTTATCGCTCCGGTAAGCATTTTTACGGACTTCCTGGCGGGGACTTTTGCCCCCCTCGAACAGGTGACAGTCGGCTCCACCATCGAAACCCTGATCATGTTCATTGCCATGATTGTCCCTCTAGGCGGTCTTTTTGCCGCCTGGTGGCTTTTCCTGTATCGGCCGCATATGGCGGATGTTTTGGCCGGGCGGCCCACAGGAGCATTGGTCCATCGCTTCCTGCAGGCTGGATGGGGGTTCGATGCCCTTTACAATTTTATTTTCGTGCGGCCCTTCGTACAGGTTTCACAGTTCAACCGTGATGATTTTGTCGACCTCTTTTTCCGATGGATCGCTTTGGTGACCTCCCGCCTTTCGGTGCTGGCCACGGGAACACAATCAGGACTGATCCGGCGATATGCCTTGGGGATCGTCGTGGGCGCCATTATAGGTGTTGGCCTGATATTGGCCTTATAAAGCAGGCTGTTGAAAAACGTCTATCAGTTGGGTGATTTGGTATGATGCTTGTCTGGATGATTCTGATTCCGTTTCTGGCAGGGATTCTGGCCTGGGCTGTCGGGTCGCGGGGACCATTTGCTGAAAAAGGGAATGCTTTGTTTTGCAGGTGGATCTCCCTGACTGCACTAGCAGCAGAGCTGGCTCTGGCCATTTATATCTGGCGGTTGGGATCTCCTTACAGCTCATCCTGGTTGGCCAAGATAAACGCGCCTTGGATTCCGGCCTTTGGGATCGGTTTTCACCTGGCTATGGACGGGATCAGCCTGCTATTCGTTCTTCTCGCATCTCTTTTGGGAATAGCGGCGGTGATAGCTTCCTGGACAGAGATCGACCGCCAGGTCGGCTTTTTTCATTTTATGCTCCTTAGCGCCCTGACGGGGATTATTGGCGTCTTTACCGCCTTTGATCTCTTTCTTTTCTCATTCTTCTGGGAACTCATGCTCGTTCCAATGTATTTTCTTATCGCTCTGTGGGGACATGAGAAACGCACCGTCGCCGCCGTCAAATTCTTCATCTTCACACAACTGTCGGGACTATTAATGCTGATTTCGATCCTGGGGCTCTATTTTATCCATGGCCGGCAAACCGGAGTCTACACCTTCGACTATTTTGCCCTCCTCGGCATGCCCATACCTTCCGGGATCGCGTCATTGATCCTGTTCGGTTTTCTGGCGGCCTTTTTGGTCAAGCTTCCCGCAGTGCCCTTCCATACTTGGCTTCCCGATGCCCACACCGAGGCTCCCACGGCAGGGAGTGTCATCCTGGCGGGACTTCTCCTGAAAACCGGGGGATACGGTCTCCTCAGATTCGCCCTGCCCCTCTTTCCCGCGGCAGTCGCAGAAATTGCCCCTTTGTGCATGACTCTGGGAGTGATCGGCATCCTCTATGGGGCCATTCTGGCGTTTGCACAGACGGACCTCAAACGCCTGGTGGCCTACACAAGTGTCAGTCATATGGGTTTTGTCCTCCTGGGCATCTTTGCCCGCACTGAAACGGCCATGATGGGCGCCATCATCCAGATGCTCAGTCACGGAATCAGCACCGGCGCCCTCTTCATCCTGGCAGGCGCCCTTCAGGAACGCCTACACACCCGCGACATGCAGCGTATGGGTGGCCTATGGGCCGCGGCTCCCCGTCTGGGCGGGGTCTGGCTATTCTTCGCCCTGGCCTCTCTGGGTCTCCCGGGGATGGGAAATTTCATAGGTGAATTCCTGGTCCTACTCGGGACCTATCGGGTCAGCCCCATAATGACCGTTCTGGCAGCGCTGGGATTTATCGTATCGTCTATCTATAGCCTCCTGATGGTGCAGAAGGTCTTCTTCGGAAACGCCAGTGAAACGTGGAAGATCCCCGATCTGTTCCATCGTGAAATCACTGTCATGGCGGTCATGATCGCCATGATTCTATGGCTTGGCCTGCATCCCCGGCCTTTCCTCGACACTGCCCGGAACGGACTGGCAAATATAGGAAAAATGTCCAGCCCAGCACTTCAGGAGGTCATCCGGACAACCGTTCCAGGAGGCGCCCATGATGCACCGTGACATTATAGCTTTCATACCGTTTTTGATGCTGGCGGCGGCGCCCGTCGCGATCATGATTGTTGCGGCTATACGGCGGAGCCATGGAATAGCTTTTACACTAGCCACGGGAGGGATTGGTTTAGCCCTTTTATCGTTACCGGCAGCCGCTTCACCCGTTTTCGAGGTAGGCATGCTCCTGTTGCTCATCGACAGGTATGCCCTATTCTTTATCGCCCTCATCCTTCTTGCCGGTCTTGCAACTCTTCTGCTTAGTTACGGTTATCTGGATACCCGCCGCGAGGAGAAGGAGGAATTTTATATCCTTATCCTCACAGCACTTCTGGGTGCTGCCATTCTGGTGAGTTCGGCACATCTCGCAGCGTTTTTCCTGGGTCTGGAGATCTTGAGCGTTTCTCTCTATGCGCTTATCGCCTATGAACGGGTGAACGAATCCGGCCTCGAAGCCGGAATCAAGTACCTTATCCTCGCGACTTTTTCATCGGCATTCCTCGTCTTCGGAATGGCCCTCATTTATGCCGAGCTGGGCACCCTTTCATTCTCCCGTATAGCCCTGAAACTGGCCGGAGATGGCATGGGGCACATTCTGTTAACCGGTGTTATCCTGGTCAGCATCGGGATCGGCTTCAAGCTGGCCGTCGTCCCTTTCCACATGTGGGTGGCGGATGTATATGAAGGAGCCCCGGCGCCGGTGACGGCTTTCATCGCCTCTGTCTCCAAAGGCGCTGTTTTCGCTCTTCTGCTTCGCTTCTCTCTGAAAGCCGAGATGCTGCAGGGAAATCCCTTTGGCGTTTTTATCGCTGTAATTGCCGTTGCATCCATGATTACAGGAAATCTTCTGGCGCTGTTCCAGGACAATGTGAAACGGCTCCTGGCATACTCTTCAATTGCCCATATGGGATATCTTCTGGTGGCTTTCCTGGCCGGCGGCCCGCTGCGGATCACGGCAATCGTTTTTTATCTGATCGGCTATATCATCTCCATCATCGGCGCTTTCGGCGTCGTTACTCTTCTCTCCGGTCCGAAGCGGGATGCCGGCCTGCTCGATGACTACCGGGGGCTTTTCTTTCGAAGGCCCTGGCTTGCAGGTGCTTTCACTGCCATACTGCTGTCCCTGGCGGGGATCCCTCTGACTGTCGGGTTCATCGGTAAATTTACCGTCCTGGCGGCCGGGGTCGGAAGCTTCCTCTGGATCCCCGTTGGAACGCTTATTGTCACTAGTGCCATAGGGCTTTTTTATTATCTGCGGGTCCTGGTCACACTGTACAACCCTCCAACAGCAGCGGTCACAGTTGCCGCTGCGTTCATGCCGGCAGGGGTAGTGACCCTGGTAATACTCACCGCTATGATTTTGGGATTGGGGATCTATCCCGGTCCCATCCTGGAGGCGATTTCAGCCCTGCAGCCATTCGGATAAGGCGCATTATACAATTAATGGTGAGAAACCATGAATAAGCAAAAGTATGAAATCGGTGTCGTAGGTCTCGGTGTCATGGGGCGGAACCTGCTTCTGAACATGGCCGATCACGGACATTCGGTAGTCGGCTATGATAAGGACCCGGCCAGGGTCCATGCCCTCGCCCTTGAAGGGGCAGGCAGGACCATCCGGGGTGCCGGGAGCCCGGATGAATGCCTATCCCTGCTCGCCCCGCCACGGGCTGTCATCATGCTTGTCCCGGCAGGTCCCATCGTAGACCGGGTAATCAGGGATCTGCTCCCCCATCTGAAGGCGAACGATATTCTCATTGACTGCGGCAACTCCCACTTCACCGATACCGATACAAGACAGAAGACACTGGACAAACTAGGTATCAGGCTTCTGGGCGTGGGCGTCTCCGGCGGCGAGCATGGCGCCCGCCATGGTCCGAGCATCATGCCCGGCGGCCCACTGGAAGCTTATAAGTGCGTGCAGAATCTGTTTGAGGAGATTTCCGCCCATGTCGAAGAGGACCCCTGTTGTGCCTATCTGGGTCCTGGATCGGCGGGACACTTCGTCAAGATGGTCCATAATGGCATCGAATACGGCCTTATGGAACTGATTGCCGAAACCTATGACCTGATGAGGCGGGGGCTTAACTTTAATGACAGTGAAATGGCCAAGATCTATGAGAGATGGAATGATGGTTCATTTCATTCCTACTTGATTGAGATCACCGCCCATATTTTTCGGCAAACGGATGAGAAGACAGGCAAGTGCCTTATCGATGCGATTCGCGATGAGGCTCTGCAGAAGGGAACGGGAAAGTGGACTTCCCAGGCGGCGATGGACCTGCAGGTCCCTGCTCCCGTCATCGATGCCGCGGTTTCAGCCCGTGACCTTTCTGTCTACCGGCAGGATCGGGAAACGGCAAGCAGACTTTTTCCGGTACAAGATGGCATGTTTCGGGGCTCTAAGGAAGACTTTATCGATGGGTTGGAAAAGGCATTAGAGGCCGGATTCCTGATGATCTATGCTCAGGGAATGGACCTTCTGCGCAAGGCCGACCCCTACGGATACGATCTGAGTCTGGCCGATGTTGCAAGGATCTGGCGGGGGGGCTGCATCATCCGGGCCGCCATCCTGGAGGATATCCGAGCGAGCTATGAGAATCATCCGGATATTTCCAATCTGCTCCTGCAACCCCGTATGGTGGAAACAGCTCTAAGATGCCAGCGCAGCCTGAGAGATACGGTCTGTTGGGCGGCCAATCTTGGCATCCCGGCTCCGGCAATGATGGCGGCCCTGGCCTATTTCGACGGCTGCCGCAGCACCCGGCTGCCAGCCAACCTCATTCAGGCCCAGCGTGATTATTTTGGGGCTCATACTTACGAACGGGTGGATCAAAAGGGAATATTTCATACGAATTGGGAGAAAGACTGAACCATGGAGACGTCAATCCACACAAGTCCCGTGGCAATCGTCATCTTCGGCGCCGGCGGTGATTTGACCTGGCGCAAGCTGATCCCGGCTCTCTACAGCCTCTTTGTGGACCACTGGCTGCCGGAGCGGTTCGAGATCATCGGAATCGACATGAAACCGATGAGCGATAAGGCGTTCCGCCAGCGCCTCCGGAACGGTGTCGAACAGTTTTCCCGCCATGGCAAACCAGATAATGAAGCGTGGAGGAAATTCGCCTCCTTTCTGTCTTATCGGATGGCCGATTTCATGAACCCCGGCTGCTATGCCGCACTGGGACAATATTTTCAAGAGATGGAAAAAAAATGGAATTCAGAGATTATCCGGCTTTATTACCTGGCAACTCCACCCGAGATGATCGGGGTTATTCCCGAGCAGATGGAGATAGCCGGCCTGGCGCGGGCTTGCAAAAACGCCCGCATCGTGGTGGAAAAGCCCTTTGGGCGAGATCTGGCGTCAGCCCGGGAACTGAACCGGATTCTCACGGCTGCATTTAACGAAGTGCAGATCTTCCGTATCGATCATTATCTGGGAAAGGAAACGGTGCAGAATATTCTGGCATTTCGCTTTGCCAACGCCCTTTTTGAGCCGATCTGGGACCGCCGGTACATCGACAACGTCCAGATTACGGTGGCTGAACAGGTGGGAATAGAGCATCGCGGAACGTATTACGACCATACCGGCGCCCTTCGGGACATGATCCAGAATCATCTGAGCCAGATCCTCTGCCTGATCGCTATGGAACCGCCGGTTTCCTTTGACGCGGATGAAATCAGGAACAAGAAGATCGATGTTCTGCACGCCATTCGCCCGATCCACCCCGATCACATCCATGAGTATGCTGCTCGAGGGCAGTATGGCGCAGGATGGATCGATGGGAAACGTGTCCCGGCTTACCGGGAAGAGCCCGGAGTCAGTCCCGATTCGGAGACAGAAACATTTGCCGCGGTAAAATTCCTCATTGACAACTGGCGATGGCAGGATGTCCCGTTTTACCTTCTCACCGGCAAGCGGCTACCGGCACGCATCTCTGAGGTCTCCATCCAGTTCAGACCAGTGCCGCACCAGTCCTTTCCAGCCACGGCAATCCGGGACTTTCAGCCTAACCGCCTGCTGATCCGGATTCAACCCGCCGAGGGGATTCTGCTGAGCTTCCAGGCCAAACGGCCCGGACTGGACGTCCATCTGAGCACTGTGGAAATGGCTTTCTGCTACCGTGAGGCCTTCAAGGCCGAACCGCCGGATGCCTATGAAACGCTGCTCATGGATGTCATCCTCGGCGATGGAACATTGTTCAAACGCGCTGACCAGATCGAGGCGGCATGGTCAGTCCTTACGCCGATCCTGGAGGCATGGGAGCAGTCAGCGTCACCCGATTTTCCCAACTATCCTGCCGGAACTATGAACGTGGAACCGGCGGCAGTTCTTATTGCCCGGGATGGCCGGACCTGGTTGACTCCGTCAATCTTTCCGGTGGAGGAAAAAGGTTTCGGGGGACATGTCTGCTGAAGGCAAAAGGGGAGATGCAATGAATAACATTAACGCATGGTTTGACGTTTCCACAACCCTGAAAACTGGTATGCTGCACTGGCCGGGCGATCCATCCGTCCTCATTGAACGTGTCCGCGACATGGATAAAGGCGACACGGTCAATCTTTCCCGCGTGGTTATGGGTGTCCACTCCGGAACTCATGTGGATGCCCCTGTTCATTTCTTGAGTGGCGCTTGGGGAATCGACCACATCCCGTTGCACCTGCTGATCGGTGAAGTGAGGGTACTCGAAATCGTGTCGACTAAATCCGTTAAAGAAAAGGACCTTGCCGGCCATAATATCGAAAATGGGGAAAGGATCCTTTTGCGAACGGCCAATTCGATCAAGCAAATCCTTCACAAGGATACGTTTGACAAAGAATTCATCTACCTGGAGGAAGACGCAGCGATGTTTATGGCTGCTCGTGGTGTCAAGGCCGTCGGTGTGGACTATCTGTCCGTAGGGGGCTATCAAAAAAACGGTCCGGACGTGCACAGAATCCTGCTCAAAGCGGGGATATTGATCATCGAGGGAGTTGATCTCTCTTTGGTCACGCCGGGCCGTTACGAGATGATCTGCCTGCCGTTGAAAATTATGGATGCCGATGCCGCTCCGGCTCGTGTCATCCTCCGGAAAAAATCGGAGAGTTAGCCTGAACCAGGTAAGCTAAATGAGAGGAAAATGGGATGAATCTTCAAGAACTAACAAAAAAGATTGAGAAATTAACAAGATTGATTCGCTATGATATCCTCTTGATGACGACCAGGGCCGGGTCCGGCCATTTGACCTCATCTCTGTCCGCTGCGGAACTGATGACCTGCCTTCTCTTCGGCGATATCTTTCGATTCGATGCAGATCAATCCTGAATACCCAAACAACGACCGGCTGATCTTTTCCAAAGGGCATGCATCCCCGCTTTACTATGCACTCTGGGCCGCTGCTGGAAGACTTTCGGAAGAGGATCTTCTGACCTTCCGCAAATTCGGCAGCCCTCTGGAAGGCCATCCCACCTCGTCCTTTCGCTACGCCGAAGCGGCAACCGGCTCCCTGGGGCAAGGTCTGGCTATTGGCCTGGGAATGGCGCTCAATGCAAAATATCTCGACAACCTGCCTTACCGGACTTATGTCCTTCTCGGGGACAGCGAAATGGCCGAGGGTTCCATGTGGGAAGCAATCCAGATTGCAGCGCATTACAAGTTGGACAACCTGATTGGCATTCTCGATGTGAACAGGCTGGGTCAGCGGGGGGAAACCATGTATGGATGGGATCTTGCAGCCTATGAAACCAGGATATCTTCATTCGGATGGAAGACACTGGTGTTTGACGGCCATTCCGTCACCGATATTCTGGCCGCCTATCAAGAAGCCATTATGGTGAAGGATCAACCGGCCATGCTGATCGGAAAAACGATCAAGGGGAAAGGGATCTCATTCATCGAGAACAAAAACGGGTGGCATGGAAAACCGCTCAATGAGGAGGATTGCAACCGGGCCATCGAAGAACTTGGAGAGATTGACAAATCTGTCCGTGGGGAAATATCCCGGCCGGAAAGTATAATGCCAAGAGCTCTTCCCCCGCCACGCCTTGTTTCGAAGGTTGATTACCCGGCGAATGTGCCTGTCGCCACCCGCAGGGCCTATGGCAATGCCCTGGCAAGGATCTATCCGAAGTTTCCCGCCATCGTCTGCCTGGACGGCGAAGTAAGCAATTCCACCTACGCGGAAATATTTCAAGAAGCTTACCCGGATCGGTTTTTCGAGATGTATATCGCCGAGCAGAACATGGTAGGCACGGCAATGGGGCTTTCCCGCCGGGGTAAAGTTCCTTTCGTCTCCACATTTGCAGCGTTTTTTACCCGCGCCTTCGACCAGATCAGGATGGCCCGGTACTCCAGTGCAAATATCAAGTTCGTCGGATCGCACGCCGGCGTATCGATCGGCGAGGACGGACCATCCCAGATGGGGCTGGAAGATATTGCCCAGTTCCGTACAATTCTCAACAGTGTCGTCCTATACCCGTCGGACGCGGTTTCCGCCGAAAAACTTGTTGAAGAGGCCACGGAACATGAAGGTATCGTGTACATCCGCATGACAAGGAAGGAAACCCCCATTATCTACGGACCGGATGAAACTTTCCCCATCGGGGGGTGCAAAGTACTCCGGCAAAGTAACAAGGACGTCGCTACGGTCATCGGGGCAGGAATCACCATTCATGAGGCCCTGGCGGCCCATGAGATTTTATGCAGTGAAGGGATTTTCATTCGCGTCATCGACCTTTACAGCATCAAACCGCTCAATGAAGCGGCGCTTCGAGAAGCGTCTGCCGCTACCGGTGCGATCATCACGGTGGAAGATCATTACGCCGCCGGGGGAATCGGAGAAGCGGTTCGCTACGCCTTGAGCTCTAAGGCAGTTCCCTTCTTCTCGTTATGCGTCCGGGAGATGCCCAGAAGTGGGAAACCGGAGGAACTGCTTGATTATGAAGGAATCTCACGGACAGCAATTGTAAATACAGTCAAAGAGTACACAACCATTGCCAATACAAGAGCCTGCTAGACAGCTTTCCGGTAGAATGGTATTAAAGTCAACACTCGTTCACTGGCGTCTACGTCGCCGTTCTGATACATGCGGCTTATCCCTTTAAGACAACGTACATTTAACAGCGAAAGGAGTAATATTATGAAAAAAGTATTGCGGGTGGTTATCTTTCTGGTTGTTGTTGCCATTGGCGGACCGTTGTTGCTTTCAGGGGTCCCGTACGCAGCCGACCCGGCTAAAATGTACCAGAGCGGCGCGGTGCTGACTGTCTCAGAATCCAAGCGACTGATCGGCAAGGCGGTGGCACAGATGCCGATTGTAAAAAATGCCCTCGAAACCGGCATGATCATCGTCATCAAAGGGACAACCAATGCCTACGTGGCTAAGGAACTCACAGGAAAGAAAATCGACCATGCGGCATTCGTAACGGGAAGAATTGAACCCGAGAAAGCGGCCAAATACCTGCCCCAGGCGAAGGCCGTCAACCACCTGATTCTGGAGAAAGGTAAGATTCTGGATATCCCGCTCCCCGAGGCCGCGAAGAAACTGAAAATGGGTGACGTCGTCATTAAAGGTGGAAATGCCCTGGATTACAAGAACAAGATGGCGGCAGTCGACATTCTGGACCCGTTCGGGGGAACGACAGGGATCACCATGCCCATCATCGTGGCACGCAAGGTTAATCTTGTTATTCCGATTGGCCTTGAGAAGCTGGTTGCAGGGGATGTCGTGGATTTGACATTGAAGATGCGCGAACCGGTGGAAATGCTGCCCGCCCCCGCCGGACGTTCAAATTCAAAGTTCCCCGGGCACCTCATTCCCTCTATGTGGCTTTTGACGGGTGAGATTGTCACGGAGATTGAAGCCATTAAAATTCTGACGGGAGCAACCGCCTTCCAGAGCAGCGCCGGCGGCATCAGCGGCGCAGAGGGTGCAACCTGGCTTGTTTTCAGAGGAACCAGGGATCAGGTGAAAAAAGCCATGGATTTGACCAACTCCATTCAGGGAGAGCCACCCTACACGGAATAGATCAATGATCGGCAAATGAACCAGCCCTCTGAATGAACGATTTTTTCAGGGGTGCTGGTTCATCATAGTGACGGCTATCCGCCGGCTCGGATTTATTCTCTTAATCTCTGCCATAAAGACTTCATTTACCTTCCAGAAAATATTTCTGCTGAAATCTCAGAGCTACATTGACAAGGGCAATCATAACAGGAACTTCCACAAGTGGGCCAATGACTGCGGCAAAAGCAGCCCCCGAGCTGATTCCAAAGACGGCAATGGCAACGGCGATAGCCAATTCAAAATTATTGCTCGCCGCTGTAAAAGCCAATGTGGTCGTCTTGGAATAATCTGCGCCCAATTTTCTGCCCAGATAAAACGACACTAAAAACATTATGACAAAGTAAACAAGCAGCGGAACAGCTATACGAACAACATCCAAAGGCAAGCTGATGATAAGGTTGCCTTTCAAACTGAACATGACAACAATGGTAAATAGAAGAGCCGTCAGGGTCAACGGGCTGATGAGCGGCACAAAATTTTTATGATATGACTCTTTTCCCATGGTTTTTACACCGATCAAGCGGGTCAATGCTCCTGCGATGCAGGGGATACCGAGATAGATGAAAACGCTTTCCGCAATCTGGCGGATGCTGACATTGACTACACTTCCTGAAAAGCCCAATAGAGGCGGCAGCACGGTTATGAAAAACCAGGCGTAAACACTGAAGAAAAGCACTTGAAAGACGCTGTTGAATGCGACCAGCCCGGCGGCATACTCCGTGTTCCCTTTTGCCAGTTCATTCCACACGATCACCATCGCGATGCAGCGGGCCAAACCGATTATTATCAGACCGACCATATATTCCGGCTTATCAGGGAGAAATACGATAGCCAGAATAAACATCAAAACTGGTCCAACAATCCAGTTCTGCAACAATGACAGCCCCAGCACTTTCTTGTTGTGAAAGACCTCCGGCATCTCCTCGTATTTCACCTTGGCGAAAGGCGGATACATCATCAAAATCAGTCCTGCGGCAATGGGAATATTGGTAGTCCCGATTTGAAATGAATTTATAAAAACCTCAACACCCGGGATAAAATATCCCAGGCCCACTCCAACGAGCATTGCCCCGAATATCCACAATGTCAGATACCTATCGAGAAATGATAATTTACCGCCAACGCGCTCCGACATATACTGCTCCTCAGTCAATTATTTTCTCTGCTGCAAAATAGTCTGACAGCTTTTTTAATTTCACAAGGTCAATCAACATGTTCTGATCTTTTCGCACACCGAGGCAACTATTTCCTCCGTTACCGGTGTTTCCCCTTTGATCAGCCCTAAATCAGTGAGTATATGCGATTTAGGAGAAACACCTATCTTTTCCAGGGCTTTTCTTGCACACGCTACTTGACAACCGTCGATTGTGATGTTGCCGTCTGCACCCTTTGCAGACTCAACATATCCGGACAGCCCGGCGCCAATACCGGCCAGGCAAGTCATTCTTGCATATCCTTCGTTGCGAAGCCGTCTCGCCACCCGATCGGCAATTTCCCCCAGATCAGCCGCGCCCGAGCATGCGAAAATCAATGCGGTCCCACCATTACAACATTCAGCCATGATAAAATCCTCCCGATGTCTATTTTCTTGACAATGATTCCTTTAGCGCCACTGTAGGGTGGATGAAGCGAAGCGCATCCACCATCCGCCTAGAAGACAGCATTAAATAAGTAACCTACAGCAATTATCCCGGAAGCCACGATACCGACAAAAATCAGGATCAGAGGCAGTTTGATGACCTTCCGCAGGATGATCATTTCCGGCAAAGACAGCCCGATAACGGACATCATGAAAGCCAAAGCCGTGCCCAAAGCCGCCCCCTTCCCGAGAAGGGCTTGAAGGATCGGGATTACACCCGCGGCATTGGAATAAAGCGGCACACCGATCAGCACGGCAACGGGCACCGACCACCATGCCGATTTACCCATGATGGAGGCCATGAAGTTTTCCGGCACATATCCATGCACCGCTGCGCCGACAGCAATTCCCGCCACGATATAGATCCAGACCTTGGACACAATATCGATGACTGCGGCATAACCGGCTTCGATTCTGTCGGCGAATGTCTTCTCATCTTCAAGCACTCCGTAATCACCAGCCTTTATTTCATACACCCATGGTTCGACAAATCGTTCCAGCTTCAGTCTGCCGATAATCCAACCCGACGATACGGCAATGATAAGGCCTGTACCGACGTATAAGAACGCCGTTTTCCAACCGAAGAGTCCGAAAAGGAGCACCAGTGCCACTTCATTAATCATGGGAGCAGAGATGAGGAAGGAAAAGGTGACCCCCAGGGGCACGCCCCCTTCAACAAAACCGATGAAAAGCGGGATTGCCGAACATGTGCAAAAAGGAGTCACTATGCCCAGCATACTGGCCAGGACATTGCCGATGAAAAGCGGCTTGCCTTCCAGGGCTTTCCTCGTCTTCTCCGGCGAAAAGTAGGAGCGGATGATACCGACAACAAAAACAATGACTGTAAGCAGGATGAGCACCTTGGGCGTGTCATAGAGAAAGAAATGTAAGGCCTCGGTTAGATGCGTACCCCTCTCCAATTTGCCGACAGTGAAGACCAGGAATTCCACCCCCGCTTCCAGATTGAAATAGACCGCAATCACGGCAGGAATCATGAAAAGGGGCCACAAGATCTTCCTATTCGGCTTGCTCTCCCTGTTTGTTTCACATTTGCAGACGTCCGTCATATTTCAACCCTTCAGCCACTTGGCTATTTCCTCTTTCCTGGGTATTCTCCCGGCAACTTTTACTACCCCGTCTATGACAACGGCAGGAGGCGTCATGACACCGTAACCCATTATCTGCTTGATATCCTGCACGCTTGTAATTGTCGCCTCCAGGCCAAGTGATTTTACCGTCTCACGGACAAGATCCTCCGTTTCATGGCACCTTGCACATCCCATACCGAGAATTTCTATCTTCATAATCATCTCCTTACTATTTCTTGCAGCATCGCAAAACTTCCGCATGATGCTCGGCATTGGCCGAAAGCACGTCTTCCACGCAGGTCATAAAATCCATGATACAGGGGCAGCGCAGGGTATAGTAAATGGAATTGCCACGTTTTTCATCAAGGAGCAAACCGGCATTTTTGAGCACGCTCAAATGTTTTGATACCGTCGAAAAGTCCGCCCCGATCATATCCGTAAGCTCTCCCACGCAACGCTTTCCTTTATTTAGTTCTTCAATGATAAATAACCGGCTGGGGTGGGCCATTGCCTTGATGATCTTTGCCCATGCCTCGTGTTTTGTGCTTAACTTTTTATCCATTTTTCGTCCCTGTTTATGTTATTTGGCATAATAACCATATTGCCATAAAGAGTCAAGAACAATTTTACAAATTCGTGAAACCGGATTAAAAATAAATCATGATTTTATCAGTAGAGTTCGCCCGGCTCGTTTTTTAGTTACTCAATTATAACGAGCTGATTTTTCCGATCACAGGCCAGCTCATTTCGCTCATCCCGATAGAAGATGCATGCTGAGCTCAGAGCCTCTCGCAGTTTTTTCCGGGCGCGGTGGAGACGGATTTTGGCGGCTTGAAGGTTGATACTTAGAACTTCTGCGATTTCCGCATCCTTCAGGTTTTCGATCTCACTCAGGATGATGACCGTCCGGTAAGCATCCGGGAGCGAATTGATGACTTCCCGGATGCAGCCGTTCATCTCCTGGCGAATTACTCGATCTTCCGAGGTGGTGTGCTCCTCCCCGGTCCAGTTATCCTTGTCGCCAGCAGTCCCGGCAATATCATCCACATCAATGACATTGCCTTCCCTTCTGGAAACCGACAGCCGATGCCTGTCCAGAGCTATATTGGTCGCTATCTGATAGATCCAGGTCGCAAGACTGGCTTCGCCACGAAAACAGGCCAGGGCCTGATTGACGCGAACAAATACATCCTGGGTCAGGTCTTCCGCCTCGCTTTCACCCGCCATGCGCGTCAGGTAGCGTAAAATGCGCGGGCGAAATTCATCATATATCTGCTGAAAACTGAGGTTGTCCTGTGCCATATATTTTCAATCTCTCCGCCAATGTCAGGAATCCTTTTTAATCTTTATCACACCACATCGAATATTATCAAATTTGGTTATGAGCAGCAACACGACGGGGTTTGTTTTTCAGATGTCTTGGGAAGGCTATTGCGGATCAGGTGAAATGCCAGCTTGTCCATGCTGGATGCAGCGCCACTCCTTATTGCCTTACCCACATTTGCAGCTTCCATGATCTCTTCCCGGTCAATGCCCGCTTCCAGAGCCTTTGCAACATTATACTCCAAACATGGATGGCAGTTAGCCCCAACTGATGCCCCAACGGCAATTAATTTAGTGATACGTTCTTCCATAACCAGTCTCCTTATCATTCATTTGATTATTTCTTTTTTAGTTTTTCAATTTCTTCACGGAGTTCTATGATTTCTTTTCGGGCAGTGTCGCCATCGTAGTCGCCGTTGCTCTTTGGAAAGCAGCAATATCGTCCGCCCATTTTTCGCCTGCCGAAAAGACACATGCTCATACAGATGATAAACATAATCATGGGGATGATCCACCACCATGCCCATATCGATCCCGTCGCATTTCCCCAGCATCCAAACATATGCATTCCTCCTTATTTTTATCCTATAGACGAAATACGAGGGCAAAAGGATACATACTAAACAATGCGGATAAATTATTTGAAGGCAATAAATTTAGCAGCAGGTTTGAAGACGCCAAATGATGGATAACTCAAGAATAGTGTTTTACATCGTTGAATAACACAATAAGAATATTGCTTAATATTTTAGGAAAGCCCCCCAAAAATCGTATGCTCAAATGGCCCGCTTGACTCAGTCCTATGTCACGTGTTGAGAGCGGCCATGCAAGCATATCATTGTCAGTGGCGACCTTACTGGAGGGGCGCACCGGAGTGCCACAGCAATGGCTGATAAGCGCCAGGAATTACTTTCTAGGCCAGAAGCTGTCATAAGACACGTCAAGAAATACCTAAGCTCAACCGTGCCCTACTTCAATCGTAAACAAACATTCCACTTTCTTTTTAGAATCCCCCAGGCAAAAGATTTGGCAAGCTTCAGCATAGTTTTCAAGATCTGGATTTCTTCGGGCTTATAATGCCCCTGTGCGACACTCGATTAAATCAATCAATTCCGCACTCTATGAACATTGTATTGGCATCCTCGAATTTGTCGCGATTTACTACTATTATATAATCTTGCCAACTCATCCCGATGACATCCCCGAAAGCATTGGTCGGGTGCTTACATGCCACTGAACATCTAGCAGGCTGTTGAAAAACTTCATTCTGCTGCGTTGCGCTGCAAGCTTCGCTAATCGACATACTTCCATGTACGCCTTCCTCAACTTTTTCGCGCCTTGCATCTGGACTTTTTTGAACAGCCAGCCTAAAATTGAGTTATTCAACAACCTGCTAGTTTTGCTCTTCAGATTTTTTTCAACAGCTTTAATAGCTTTATCAGCATATCATCGCGCCAGCGCGTGATCTCCTCGGTGGTTCGTCCCTCTTCCGGCCGGCGGTTGGCCATCTCCTGCTCGACGCCTTTCTGGAGCAGGTCCCTGCTTCCTTCCGGCCACGTCTTCCAGTCCGCCATGTCTTTCCACCACAACTCGATTGAGGGACCGACATGTTCCATGAGGCCCTTCAGGCCTACCTTGCCGCCCCCTAACTGAAAAATCAAATTCGGTCCCATCAAGGCAAATCTCAAACCCGGTCCAAAACAAACGGCCTTGTCAATGTCCTCAACCGAACATACCCCTCTCAATACGAGGTCAATTACTTCTCGATATAAGGCAAGTTGCAAACGATTCGAAATAAATCCGTGTGCTTCTTTCTTCAGGACAACCGGTTCTTTTCCGATGGCTTTATACAAGTCGTAAGCGATGCGGATGGTTTCATTGCTGGTCTTGTCGCCTTTATTGATTTCCACCAGGGGAATCAGATGCGGCGGATTATAGGGATGCGCTCCAATACATCGCCCAGGGTATTTCGAAAATTTTGCGATTTCGGTAATCAATAGACCGGAAGTACTGCTGGCAAACAGGGCTTCCCGAGATCCATGCTGATCCATTGCGGCCAAAAGAGCTTGCTTGACGGCATAGTTTTCCGGAGCCGACTCTTGAACGAACTGCACATCCCGAAAGGTCTCATGAATGTCTGTTGTAAATTGTGCCTGTCCGAGCGCCTCTTTAGCCGCTTTTTTCGTGATGACTTTTTTTTCGGCTAGGTAGGATAAATTGCCCGAAATGCGGTTTCGGGACAACGTCAGGGCGTGATCGTTGATGTCGTAGATCGTCACCTGAAATCCCTTCCACAAAAAATAGGTGGACCAGCTTGATCCAATGATACCGCCGCCGCCGAGGACAGCGATTCTTTTAATTTCAGATGCCTTCATAGATTCCTCCTTTTCCATACACTGACCTCAAGAGGCGTATCACCAATTCTAAATTAGGGCGCTATCTGCGTTGACATTGTCATCGACTCCTCGAAGTATGAAAAATAAGCATGTGCCGCCTATTTCTTGCCACCTTGATAGCATCATCGGGGTTATGCGTATCGCCGAGGGTTGTTGTTCATTTCCATAATAAAGTCGTCTACAATCTTTATCTGATCATATTCGGCCTTCCATCCCCATTCCTTCTGCGCCAAGCTGTCGTCAACCGGGTGCAGAAGCTTGTTTAAGATCTCCTGCAACGCCCTGTTCGGTTTGAAATCAATCCTAGCGCCGGTAATTTTAGATGTGACGATATCGGCAAGTTCCTGAGCCGTGGCGATCGGCGTCACACCGGCTACTAGGTAAACCGCCATCTTAATGTTCTCTCGAGGGGCCGCGGCCAGCTTGATCACGGCAAGGGCCGCATCCTTGAAGTACATGACGGGGGTCCGCGTCTCGGGAGATACGCAAACCGTGAAGGGATTTCCTTTCAGGCTTTCCTCAATCATCCAGGATGTATATTGGACCACGCCAGGTGTCTTGACGCCAGGTCCGACAATGGAGGGCAAGCGCACCCCGCGAAAGTCGAGGCCATACTTTCTGCGATAAAATTGCCCCAGCAATTCGCAGAACACCTTGGTCGTGCCATAAAACAACTGCGGCCGCTGCAATGAATAATCGGTTATGGGGATGCCTTCCTCAAGGTCCAGACCATAGGTCCCTATGGTGCTGGAAAAGATGACTTGTTGAACATCAAATAATCTGGCGGCTTCCAGAATGTGATAGGTCCCCATGGCGTTTGCCCTGAATGCGGCCGCAGGGTCTGCGTCTGAAGGGACGGAGAGCATTCCGCCGAGGTGATAAATCGTTTTAGGCCTGCAGGTGCTCACGGCATTCAGAACATGGCTGAAATTACCCAGGTCACCCCGAATCAGGGATACTCTGTCAGCGATATCGTCCAGTAGCTTGAGGGACGGATTGATATCAAAAACAGTGACGTCCTTTTCTTCCTCTTTAAGTTTCAGTCTCGCGACGTGGGCTCCGATAAAGCCAGTCCCACCTGTGATGAGTGTGCTCATGAGCGGCTCCTTTTGTGAGGGTAAGGGTGTTTAATATCTACAGGGATGGAAAAGTCCATCCCTGTAGATGGCGTAAGGGAGAACGCCTTTGATAGGCGTGAAACCTAAAATAGAACCTTGTCCTGACCTTTCAGGCCCAGGATTTTTCTCGCCTCATCCGGCGTTGCCGGTTCAATCCCGAGTTCCCTTGCGATCCGTGCGATCTTTGCCACTTGCTCTCCATTGCTCTTTGCCATCACACCTTTGTCGAGATAGAGGTTGTCCTCGAGACCCACACGGACATTACCGCCGATAAGGAGGGACTGCGTGCAGATGGAGAACTGCGCCCGCCCCGCAACGCAAACGGAGAACTCAAAATCTCCGATAAGCTTTTTCGCATAATCCACGAGGAAGAGAAGATTCTCTGAACTTGGGGTGATGCCGCCCAGGACACCCATGACGAACTGAATGTAAACCGGTTTTTTCACATAGCCCCTATCGATCATGAAAGCGATGTTGTTAACCATCCCGGCGTCATAGACCTCAAATTCCGGCTTCGTATCGTTTTCACCGAATATACTGGCAAATTCCTTCATAGATTTAAAGGTGTTCGGAAAGATAAAATCTTCCGTCATGGCGAGGTACTTGCTTTCCCAATCGAACTTTAGTTCTTTGTAACGGTCGAGGGCATGGAAGAGGGCGAAGTTGACTGAGCCTGCATTAAATGAGGCCAGCTCCGGCTTGAATGTGGACACCGGGATCAAGCGCTGCTCTGCCGTCATTCCGAGCCCACCGCCGCTCGTGATGCAGACCACCATGTTGCATTTGCTTTTGATCCGCGAAATGGCTTGCCTGAACAGCTCGATGTCCGGGGTCGGCTGACCGGTTTCAGGATTGCGGACATGGATATGGCAAACTGCTGCACCGGCTTCAAAAGCCCGAACGGCATCGTCGGCAATCTCCTGAGGGGTGATCGGCAGATATGGTGACATTCCAGGCGTGTGGATGCTGCCTGTTATCGCTGCTGAAATAATGGCTTTGTCCTTCATATTTCTTTCTCCTATTTCCTTGGGTTTAAAAACTCCGGCTGGAGAAACTCGGGATTGGGGTAGGTATAGAATCCCTTCCCTGCCTTCACGCCCAGCTCACCTTTTGTGATCTTTTCAAGAAGGGCGTCCGGAGGCTTGTCCTTTGGATCTTTCGAGTCGCCATAGTAGACCATCTCGATATTGTAGACCGTATCAAGACCCACCGTATCCATCAGAGCAAAGGGCCCGACTTTCATCCCTGTGAAGACGCACCATCCACGGTCGACATCCCGAAAATCAACGAAATCATTTCCCCACATGTAGAGGACCTGTCTTTTGACCGCTCGCCAGACACTATTAAAGCAGAAGCCGAGCATCTCCTTTTTTACCCTCAGTGGAATGCAACCGACTGAACGGATCCAATCTTCGCCTTGCTGCATGACCTCGGGAAGGGTCTTTGTTCCTCCCATGAGATCGGTCATGTTCATTCCCTGGAATGGAAGATAAAAGTGGGTATTGATACAGCGCTTCGGCCGCCCGCTGCTGTCCTCCATCCTTGATACGGGCAGAGAAGAACTGTTTGTCGAAAAGATGGCCTTGGCGGGTGCATTTTCTCCCATCAGTTTGAAGACCCTGCGCTTTATTTCCACATCTTCCGTTATCGCTTCCACGACCAGATCAGCATCTTTGAGGGCGTCCCTGACATTTGTCGTAAACTGAATAATATCTTTGCATTTTTGCCATTTGTCCCAAGGAATGAATGGGTTGATGCCCTTACCCTTAAGATCCGCAATGAGTTTGGCATAGGTTTCATCAAAGGCACCTTCTTTCGTATCGTAGACGCTGACCTTGTACCCGGCATTTGCTGACAGCATCGCAATCTGTGTGCCCAGGAAGCCTGTTCCGACAACTGCTACATGTTCAAATGGTCTGCCTGCCATTTTACCCACCTCCTGTTTAAACTGCAGAAATATCTCCTGCTATTTGTAATTCTGTTTTCGAGCAGCCAGGGAGATGTCCTCTCCCCGGCCAACAAGACCTATTCAATTAACCGTAAATCATGATGCCCAGCGGTATTGTGACAAGAAGGGATAATAGTGTTGCCATGACATGACACCAGAAAATATGTTTGTAAGCGTTGTAATGAAAAAGACCGGAGATAGCGAGAAAGGTAATGACGGCGCCGTTATGGGGCATCGCATCAAAAGAGCCGGATGACATGGAGACGACTCTGTGAATCATCTCCGGGTTCAGCCCGAGGGCGACATATTTGGGAACCATGGTTTCAAGGATGATGCCGAGACCTCCGGATGCGGATCCAGTGATAGCCGCCATGGTTGCTGTAGCGGCAGCAAGAGAGATGATGGGGTGCATGGGGAGAGTCAGGAGCCACGCGGAAACCACTTTGAATCCTGCCGTAGCGGAGACAGCCATGCCATAACCGACATCAGCGCATGTATTGACAATCGGTATAACCGTATTTATGGCGCCTTTGGTTAGAGTATCAATAATATTGGCATAGTATTTCCAGAAGAGTACGATACTGGCCAAAACGCCCCCGGTCAAAGCGAGAACGACATCCTTCTTGATATAAGGAAGAGGCGAATTCAACAGCACGAGAACGACAACCGGAGGAATCAGGCTTAACCAGACGTTCGGCATCGGTCCTGATGCTGCGACACCAGCTCCGAGGACGCCGGGTGCGGGGTCTTCATAGACTTCGCCTTTTTCCTTGGCCTTTTTTAAGATATAGCGACAATATAAGACGTTCAGGATGCAGATAATAGCTGCCCCCGTCAGGCCGAGGATTGGCGCAGCGGCAGCCGTCGTGCCCAAATACTTTGTGGGCATGATGTTCTGTATCTGAGGAGTCCCCGGGAGCATGGTCATCGTAAGCGAGGCCGCCCCCCAAATGAATGGCGCCATGAAGATATGCCAGGGCAGGTTTAACTCCTTGAAAAGAGGCCGGGCAATCGGGATCACTGCGAAAACGACAACGAACAGGCTCACACCGCCATAGGTAAGACACATGGAAATAATCGCCACGGACAGAAGCATCCGGATGGGCTCATCTTTCCCGATGAGTTTCAGGATTCCGCTGGCAATGGAGCGTGCCGCTTGACTGTCTTCCATGAATTTACCGAATACGGAACCTGCCAGAAAGATCAGATAAAATCTCCCTGCATAATTGACGAACCCTTTCATGTAAGGTCCGTACATGGTCTCCATGACATTCATATCAGAGAACGTACATACGATAACGACAGCTAGAGGTGCGATGATGATGATGTGCCAGCCCCTGAGGGCCAGGATAACGATGAACGCCAGTGAAATAATAATTCCGAGAACACTCCAGTCCATTTAAATTCCTCCTTTTATTTAATGATAATGGTGAAAGTATAAGATCCTGCCATGAAAACCCCCCTTTTAGTTAGTGCAGCTATTGTGCCAATAAAAAAGGCTCAATGTTTATCGCAAGATGAAACATTGAGCCTTTGCTAGTGTAGTAGATAGCTACAATAATTATGTAGTGTTTAACAACACTTTATGCGGTTCTGCTTTTTCCTTTTATATCGATGTTATACTTGCTCATCTTCTTATAGAGGACGCTTCTGTCGAGTTGCAATATTTCGGCGGTCCTTTTTTTATTTCCCTTTGTCATCTGTAAAACGTTGATGATCGCGTCGCGCTCAATCTTGAATTTCAAGTCATTTAAATTAATGGATTTCTCAAAAACTTTTTTTGGGGTTCCTTCAAGAAATCTCGGCACGAATTTATCGAAGTGGTAGACATTCAGATACCCTGAAAGAGCAATATTCGCCGCCCTTTCCAGCAGATGTTCCAATTCCCGAACGTTCCCGGGCCAATAGTAACGCTTGAATAACTTTAAGACATCCTTATGGACACCTTGTATATTGAGCCCTAGTCCCTTGTTAATTTTTGCAATGAAATGATCAACCAGATCGGGAATGTCATCGAGACGCTCCCGGAGAGGGGGTACATGCAACGTTATCACGTGGATGCGATAATACAAATCCTCGCGAAATTCACCCTGTTCGACGAGCTCTCTGATGTTTCTGTTCGAAGTGCAGATCAAACGGATATCGGTGTCGGTGGTTCTTGTCCCGCCGATTCGTTCCACTTCTTTTTCCTGAATGGCCCTTAAAATCTTGGATTGCAGCAGTAGGGGAAGTTGATCTATCTCGTCTAGATACAAGGAACCTCGGTGCGCCAGTTCAAATTTTCCGGGTTTACCGCCCTTTCGGGCGCCACTGAACGCCCCTTCCTCATAGCCGAACAACTCCGATTCGATCAGGTCCTTTGGAATTGCTGCACAGTTCAAGGCAATAAAGGATTGGTGTCTACGGGTGCTTGCCTGATGGATAGCATGTGCAAACAGTTCTTTGCCCGTTCCCGTCTCCCCGGTAATCAGCACGGTCGATTTCGTTTGCGCCACTTTCTTGGCCAGTTCTTTCGTCTCCACCATTTCGGCTGACGATCCTATGATATTGTTCAGGGAGTATTTTGCGCCCCTCAACTTCTGCAATTCATTTTTAAACTGATTTAGCTCATTGTTCAAACGATAAACAATGTCCATTGTTGAGAGCGTACTCATATATTCAATCGTATTCATGGACGTATAGGCAAAGACCCCAAGTGTTTTTTTATCTTTGATGAGTGGAACATAGTGGGCGATCACGGTTTCGCCGTTGGCAAGGGTAAATAACTTGCAATCCGGCTGTCCCGTTTTTCTGATCGTAGGCATGTTCGTATTGGGGATTATTTTGGAAACAGGCTGGCCGATGATGCCTTCTCTATTGCTTTTCAATATCTTGACGTAATGATCGCTAATCGCAACAATTCGATCATCCGCATCCGTGATCACCGTAACGGCCATTCTTGAAAGACTGTCAAAAATCAACCGGGTGATTTCAAAACTCTTGAAGGGATCGTGCATGGCGTTCCTTCCTCGATGGGCGCAACGTTCAAAAGCACTTATATCTTATCTTCAAGATACTTTAATTATTCTAAGTCCAATATCAAAAAGTGTTGCAAATAACAACACATATAATTTGGGGCCCTGCCATTACTTAATTAATGTGAAAAATGACCTGCATTGACTAGCTGCTTCGGCAACACAAGTGTTCCAAAGTAATGCAACACTGAAGCACTTATCAGCAATTCGATAAAAAGTCTGCATCACCGCTCCGAGGGCGCCGCTCAGGCTCTCGTCCTTTTCTCTTCCGAAGAGGCCGGTAACGGTATCTATAAAGTCCAAGAATCGATCAGGGGATTCAAAATGGTGCGTCATGTGGAGGATTCTGAAAAAACATGATTGGGAGCGGTTTTTGGGATTTTTTAATTCACCTGCTGGGGATTGTACTGGGGACAAAGAAAAAAGGGCTAGCCAACTGGGCTAACCCCTTAATTTCATTTTGGTAGCGGGGGGTGGATTCGAACCACCGACCTTTGGGTTATGAGCCCAACGAGCTACCGGACTGCTCCACCCCGCGTCAGTTCCGTTTGAAGAATTGAAGTTATTAAACCGGAGAGCGAAAAATGTCAAGGAGAATTTCTTCTACCCATCGTAGCGCACCGCAGTAGAAGCCGTCCATGCGAAAGCGCGGGATGGACGTTTCATCAACAGCCTGACTAAAAAACAAAAACGGCGACGGCAATAACCGTTGTAAAACCTACATTCTTAACGATGCTTGACTGCGTAATATTCCGTGTACTGACGATTTTACCGCTGATCTTGAAAATTTCTTTCTTTTCGTCCCAACTTTCATCGATGTTGAAGTCGATGCCAAGGGTGGAGGCCAGCATGGCGGCGGCGAGATCTTCCGCATACTCACCGGCCTGCTTTTCCGTCTGACCGTACGAATGATGCTCGCTGATATACCCATAGGTCCTCTTGTCGGCTGGAATCGCACAACCCACGGATGCCGCTAGGAGACGCCGGAGTTCGTTACTGCAACAACGACTTAACACGCAATACGTGATGGCGCCGGGACGGAGTTCCTCCAACCCTTTGGCCTTGGATATGACTTTGCAACCTGGGGGGAAAATACTGGAAACCTGAACTAGGTTACACTTTTCTATGCCGGCGTCCCGCAGAGCCAATTCGAAAGAATGGAGTTCCTCTTTATGGGTTCCCACACCTTTCGTAAAAAATATTTTTCTGGGGACAAATACGTTCATTTCAGATCTCCTTCCAACATCAGTAATGTTTCTCAAGGGTTAAATATACCCCATTATGCGATAAATCATCTTGGCAGCCAAAAAATCAGGCGCCACCATGCCCGCTAAAGGCGATAATTCAACAACATCAAAGCCGCGGACGCTACACTTTTTCGCGACAGTTTGCAACAACTTTAATATATGCCGCCAGGAGATACCGCCGGGCTCCGGTGTTCCCGTTGCCGGCATAAAGGCAGGGTCCAAGGCGTCCAGGTCGATGGAGACATAAAGATCACCGGAAAGATGTGCCGAGACGATGTCGATCCAATTCGGCTCATCGAGGACAAAGTCGGCGCTGAATGTTTTCACCTGCTTTTCCTTCATAAAGGCGGCCTCCGGCGTACTCATGCTGCGGATACCCACCTGCACGATAGGACAAATATCATGAATTCTCCGGGCTACACAGGCATGGCTGTATGGGCTTCCCTGATAGGTATCGCGCATGTCTGCATGGGCATCGAAATGGAGGACGGAAATTTTGGGATAGACCTTTTTCATGGCACAAACGGCCCCAAAGCTGATGCTATGCTCACCGCCCAGCATAACGGGAATTTTCCCGCCGGCCAGGAGATCTGAAACGGCCCGTTCCACAGAGCTCATCATATACTCCGGTCCCCGACTGTCGATGTCCACGGGAGGAGCCGTATAGATTCCTTTCCGATATGTTTCCTGCTCCAGTTCTTCGTCATAGAGTTCCATATTGGCCGAGGCGGCAAGGATCGCCGCAGGCCCCTGACGCGAACCGGATTGATACGTCGAAGTTAAATCATAGGGAACGGGAAGGACGGCAAACATCGCCGTTTCATAGGCTCTATACTCTGAATCAAGACCGCCGAAATTCATAAAATACCCCTTAAAATGACCGTCGCGTTGCTTAACATACGCCCCATGAGAAGTCCAGACGAAACATTACCCAAATCCGCCACCAAAACCAAAAGCATTGATGCATACCTATAAGGGAAGTGGGAAATTGGTCTGAAGGTGAATTAGATTTTTCCCAGCCCGTATCAGTGATGTCATCTGCAACATACAAAAATGGGAAAAATCTCTGAACCGGAAGGCCAATGCCCCACTTACCATCCACTCGATTTGGCTGATATTTGGCTGCAAATTACGAATTATTCCATTTTTTGACGGCCTAGTTCAAATCGCCCTTCATTGTAGTACAGATACGTATGGTGTCGGAGCCAGTCACCCAGCGTTACAAATATCCGGGGCTTCCCATCTATGGTCGTCTCTTCCAGGCCCGGCCGGTGGCAATGTCCAAGGATTACCGCATCGTAGCCATCGATGAAACGGTCTTGGGCAAACCGGCCCATGGCCCTGGCAATCTTATCCTCGGCGCCGCCCATGATTTCCTTGCTCATGGACGAACTCCAACGGGCGATGCCCCAAAGGAGGGTAAGCGGCAGAATGCGCTGGAGATAGTAGATGAAAGGGCTTCTCAAGAACTTACGTAACCGCAGGTATTGGACGTTTGTCTGATCGATGAGATCGCCGTGGGCGACGAACAATCTTCTGCCGTCCCGTTCGATGACAGCAATGTCTTCATAAACAGTCATTTTAAGCATATCATTAAAGTATTCCTTTAAGAAAAAATCGTGATTTCCTTCACACAGATGAACCGCAACACCCTGGGCCTTCAGATCTCGCAATCTGGCGATTAACTCCCCGAAATCAGGATAGATGCGTCCCTTCCTGCTGAACCAGAAATCAAAGATATCCCCTACGAGAAACAGATCCGTCACTGGAAGGGACGGACCGTTTATTACTTCCCCTTTGGTTTCCTTCCCTGCTCCGGCTCCAGATGAGGTTACTGATTCGTCCCCGCCTTCAAACCGCAAACGGCTAAGGAATGCCATTAAGGCACGGTAGCCGGGGCTCCGGGAATCTTTGAGATGTGCGTCTGATAAAAATATGGCTTTCATTAGGATGCCGCCTGCCGCAGGTAGTGCATCACCCCATACAGAATTAATGATGATAATTCAATATAGATTTTATAGATCACCGGTGCCGAGCCGCCTTTCGCCCATCCTCATGGGCAACACGACAGCCGCCACGGACAGGGCTGCTGCCAGCCCAAAGGAGACCGAAAGCCACAACCATTGGAGGAAGGTCAGCTCCTCTCCACGCAGGTCCTTCATGAAGAGAGTGTAAACGGGCCCCGCCTCCAGGACGATGACGGCAACAATAAATCCTGCACACAGAATCATATAGAGAAGGCCGCCGAAGCTCGTCACGGCCTGGGTGTGATTTTCGGTATGAAAATCGGGATAGACCGCCCCCAGGCCTATGCCCAGAGCGACGACGCCCGGCACCATGCAGAAGACCGTGCCGACGGAAAGGATCATCATAAAAGGCGTTACCTGAAGGAGAATATTGGACAATACAATAAGGATCTCCGCCAGGACCAGCAGGGGCACATAATAAATAAAGAACTTAACCCACAGGAAACTGCGGATGGAAATGGGCGAAGACCGGACGATCCAGAAAGCATCGCCTTCCATGCTCACGGCGGGAAAGACGAAACGGGCGGCGATAGCAGTCAGGACGAATGACGCCAGCCCCATATTGAGGAAAGAAAAGAGGTTCTGCAAATAAATGGTTTTTATGGGTGCCCTGTCGAGGGGGAGGACGGAAAAATTGTACAGATATACAACAATGAGGGCGCAAATGAGGAACAATTGGGGCCATTGTGTCTGATCGCGGAAAAAGGTCCGGATTTCCTTCACGGCAAAGGCCTGAGCGGAAGGTGGAAGAACCCGGAAAAGACGGGGCCATCCGCGGCCGAAACGTGTGGGCCGAAACAACCTTCCGGCTGTGGTCTGGGCCTTTGAAAAACCCGGGAAATAGGCGACACCTGCAACCCATGTATTTATAAAGATCAACACAAGGGCGAAACTCCAGGCTAGTGCCGTATTCAAGACCATGGCAGCCCTATTTCCCGTGAGCCCCCCGTGAATGGCATCATAGATCCACGTCGTGGGAAGCAGCGGCGATCCTGACGTCTGTAACGACTGAAGATAAAGGGCGGCGGATATGAATTGATCAGGATTGACCAACTGTTCGGGCCTCATGATGCGGATCGTCAATACCAGGACAAGGACGACGGCCACCCCCAGGAAAACGATGACCGTCCTGATCCGGCCGGCGGGCAGGACGAGGGCGGCTACCAGGACCATAAGAACACTGATTCCGGACGCCGCGATGCACAGGGCCGTCATGGACAACAGTGCAGTGAGATAAAACAGGGGTCCCGCCTGATAGACGATGCCGTACGAGAGGAAAACGGGAAAACTGTATAAGATGACCATCCAGGAGCTGTCGAAAATACTTTCTGTAAAGCGGGCAAGAAATATCTGTGAAGGCGAGACGGGCAGGACGTGGACCAGCATAAGATCCCGGCTGAGATAAAGCTTTGAGAGCGAAATGATGATACTGCTGAAGACAAGCAGGGTAAAAAAAGTCATGACAACCATGAACAGAAGCCGATAGGCTAGGATATCACCGAATCCTTCAACCCGCTGAAAATAGGACAAGACGCGATAAAAGATCCAGAAGATCCCCACCCAGAACAAGAGCCCCATCAGAGAAAAAAGATACAGCTTAGCTCGGTAGTCCCTTATCTTCGTTGATAACCGGGCATTCTGAAAAGACAAAAGGCGAGGCTTCCAAAGGGTGATCAGGTGACTCAAAGCCCCTCCCCTTCTTCGGTCAGCCGAATAAATATCTCTTCCAGATCACCGGATCGCAGATCGGCCCGTTCTTTCAACTCAGTCATGGTTCCCAGGGCAATCATAGCGCCCCGATGAATAATGCCGATGCGGTCACAGAGATTTTCCGCCACGGACAAGGTATGGGTAGACATGAAGATCGTCTTCCCGTCTGCGGCCAGGCAACGAAAGATGTCCTTGACCATCTTCACCGCTGCCGGATCGAGGCCGACCATGGGTTCATCGACGATAAGCACCTTCGGGTCGTGGAGAAGGGCGGAAGCGATAATGAGCCGCTGTTTCATGCCGTGTGAATAAGCCTCGATCAGATCATCACGCCATTCGAACAGGGCAAAGAGCGTCAACAGCGACTCCGCCTTTTCCTGGAATACTTTTTCACCGATACCGAACATATCGGCGGAAAACTTCATGAATTCCATGCCGGTTAGTTTTTCATAGAGATAGGGACGATCGGGAATAAAACCGATGCGTTTCTTAACCTCCACTGGTTCCTCGGCCATTACGAGTCCGTCTATGCGGATGACGCCCGCCGTCGGCAAGAGAAGACCGCCCATCATGCGAATGGTCGTCGTCTTGCCCGCCCCGTTGGGACCGATGAAGCCAAAGATCTCTCCCGTCCGTATACTCAGGTTCAGGTCGCGGACGGCCACGACGCGGTCATAACGTTTTGTCAAATTTATAAGCTCAATCATAGATGTCTTGTATCCCATATATTTTTTATGGAGCCGTCAACGTTAGCCGGCCCAGAAGGCCTATCATATCCAATTGATCCTGCGCCTCTCCCCGAACAAACCGCAAATGGGTCACATCGGCCGGCATCTGGTCGAACACGGCATCACCCGTAACCCATTGTTGCCATTCATCGATCCAGAAAACATTCCAGGCGTGATAATAAAACCGGTTCCGCTGATAGACGAGGCCCGTTTCTATTGTCGTGGGAATGCCCGCCGCCCGGCCCAAAGCGGCAACGAGAACGGCATGTTCGGTGCAATCCCCTTTTCGCCGGGCCAGGGTTTCAACGGCATTGGAAACGGACAGGACGGGTTGCTTATCTAGATAACCGTATACAAAATGGATAATCTTCCGCGCCTTGACAAAAGGACTTTCATGCGGCCCGACGATGGGCGCCAATGCTGCCCGGATCTTGGGATGGTCGGCTTGAACAAAAGGCGTGGACTGAAGGAACTTTTCTCTGGTTCCGGAATCGGGCATTTCAGACACGGCGCCCTTTCCCGCCGGTGATTCTCTGTGAATGATCAGGACACCGTCCCGATAAGATTGCCGCCCCCCATTCAGGTAAAACCGCCCGGCATCGATACCGCCCAGTCTGACAGACAATGTCTGAAGCGCCTCCGGTTCTTGAATTGTCACCGGGGACCCCACGGAGGCCGCTTGCGTCATATCTGCCGAGGCTCCGGATAATCCGGCCAGTGCGCTTTCTCGCGTCGTCCGCTCAAGAGACAGCCCAAGCAACCCCTCTTCCCTGACAACTTGCCCCTGCTCGTCGACCCAGGCATATTGGCGGGCCCCCATGAAATCGACGGACCACTTGGTCAGTTTCTGTGCCCGGCCTTCAATAGAAAGTACCTCCTCGCCCTGTCGGGAAACTTTGGCAGGTCTCGCTCCCAAGGAAGCTGGGTCAAAGACATTAAGGGTTCTGGCGTTTTCTCCCCCCGAAGCAGCCGTCATGGCTGCGTCGGCGATATTGCCGGATAAATAGGGAATCCCCTGCAATGTCAGGTTATATTTTTTTTCTTCAGCCCCTTGCCCGACGTACAGGGTTAAATTCTTGCCAACCCTTGTGCCGCGGGCGATGAACCGGAACATATTGGAAGTCAACCGGACATGGAACGTCTCCAGACTAAAATCCCGATGGAGTGTCCCGCGGGTAGAAAGGGTGACGCCTTGCACTACACCCATCGTATTGATCCGCATAAATACATCTTCTGCAAAATCATATCCGGCGTCGGTGGGCGTTAACGTGCGATGGGAATAGCCGATCTTCCGGCCCTGCTGGGCGATGGCCATCCATGTTTCATGGGCTTCCGCTATAGGGGCATTCCGGACGCCTACTGCATGTGATTGATCGATGCTAGTCCGATTGAATAATTCCAGACGAAAGGCCAGAAGAGCAAGAAAAATGGTTATGACGGCCATTCCTGCCACCCAATGCCACTTGATCCGCATAACCTTCCACATACCCCTTTGTGATGATTTTCACAAAGACTATAGTGATCACCCGAACGATTGTCAACCGAAGGGTAGACCTGTAATCGACGACTAAAACCCAAAGACTGTTATGCACGTCTGGACAAGAGAAGGTACCTGCAGTGAATCACTGGATTGTCGGATCAAGTCCGACAATGACGGAGTGGGTGATGTTGTCATTCACATATTATTTTCTTGTCATTCCCGTGAAAAGGGGAATCCAGAGGTTTTACTGCGTCATAGTGAAGCGACCTTGGTATCAGTTGCTCGCAATGCCAAACCCTAATTTATGACGCAGCCTCCAAAAGAAGCGGGGTATTGGTGTGAAGGTGAATTAGATTTTTCCCGTCCCGTATCAGTGATGTCATCTGCAATACGCAAACATGGGAAAAATCCCTTGAACCGAAAGGCCAATGCCCTGCTTCTCTTTACTCGATTTGGCTGAAATTTTGTAATGGATTACGGCCACACTGGGGTAAGCAGCTGAACCTAACAGGTTGTTGAAAACTCGATTTTGGGCAGGCTGTTCAAAAAATGTCCAGATGCAAGGCGCGCAAAAGCTGAGGCTACCACCCCCTGCACCCCTGCCAGCGGGGGACAGCTTACATAAGAAGTACGTCGATTTACGAAGCTTGCGGCGCAACGCAGCAGATGGACGTTTTTCAACAGCCTGCTGGCTAAAAGGGGACGGGTGTAAACGTAATCACGAAAATAATCATGGCAACCCAACCAATGGCCCGTCTGGCCGGATCGAGGGGTATCCAGTCATAAACGACGGGAGGGTGGTAAAGCTTCATAAACATGAGTATGATGGCCCAGACCAGCCATCCCATCCATCCCGTCACACCAAGGATGATCAAACCGATCAGGACGATCTTTGCCATAATCCGCTGCTTCTCACCGAAAAGGGCATAGGCGATATGGCCGCCGTCGAGTTGACCAACGGGGAGGAGGTTCAAACATGTCACCAGGAGTCCGATCCAGCCGGAAAAGGCTATCGGGTGAAGGATGACATCGATATTATCGGGAAGTTGGCCGAATACGATCCAGGACAGCAGAGAAAACGTCAGGGAACTCCCGAGACCGGCACCGTTCTCGGCCACGGTGGGCCGCGTTTCCGAAAGGAGGAGGCCGACTAGAAGGGTGGGCAAAGCGACTACAAAGCCCGCCAAAGGACCGGCAACGCCGATATCCAAAAGGGTACGACGATCCAGTATTGGCGATTTGATCTTAATAAAAGCGCCGAAGGTTCCGATAAAAGAAGGGGCCGGGATAAAATAAGGGAGAGTGACCTGCATGCCGCGTTTGATAGACATGAAATAATGGCCGAACTCATGGGAGGCCAAAATAACCAGCAGGGTAAAGGAAAAGGGAATACCCCGCCATATCTGCCAAGGCGATTCCAGAGGGTTGACCCCCTGTTGCATGGCACCGGCGATGACCGTCGAAACAAGGGTCAGGATAAACAGACCAAGATTCCAGTAGGGCGAAGCAGCCATAAATAAAAAGGGGCCATGTATCTGACCCCTTCATGTACCTTAATCTTTCGGTAAAAAATCCTTCGTAAAAGACGTTGAAACTATTTGCCTTTATCGACCCGCTCTTTGAGTTCTTTTCCCACCTTGAAGAACGGAAGGCTCTTCGGAGACACCTTGATGTTCTTTCCTGTTTTGGGATTTCGTCCTGTATACGCGTCATATTTGCGTACTACAAAACTGCCGAATCCCCTGATTTCGATCCGTCCACCCTTTTTCAGTTCGTCGTTGAAGCCCTTAAATATTAGGTTAATAATATCTATTGCCTTTTTTTCCGTCAGATTTTCCTTTTTGCTCAATGCGTCAATGAGTCCGGACTTATTCATAAATGCCTCCTTCTAATATTGCATGACGTGGCGTCATTTCTAAATAACTTGATAATATGCCTTTAGTTTCGGCGACTATTATTTATTTTAAGTTGAAAGTCAAGATAATTTTTTCATAGATATCGCCAATGTGCCTATTTCCATTGGTGTCAGATCGCGAAACTCGCCGGTTTTAAGATTTCCGAGGGCAATGCCGCCGATCTCCGTCCGGATAAGACGGCGAACGGGAAAACCCATTCGATCCATGGCCCTGCGGATGATGCGGTTCCTGCCTTCCGCAATGACCACACACAGCCAGGTGCTGTTCTCGGTCCGTTTCTCAATGCCAACGTCCAGGGGTTTGAACATGCCGTCGTTAAGAAAAATCCCCTCTGCTAATTGTTTAACACCTGCAGATGATACGTGACCCGCCACTTTCACGCGATAGGTTTTCGGCACGGCAAACCGGGGGTGTTGCAGGCCGTAGGCAAAATCGCCATCGTTGGTCATGATCAGAAGGCCTTCCGAATCGTAGTCCAGTCTGCCGACGGGATAAACGCGTTCCGAAACATGAGGGATCAGGTCGAGGACGGTCGGCCTTTTCTGCGGGTCATTGAGCGTTGTGACATAACCTGCAGGTTTATGGACCATGATATAGCGTTTCACACTCTCGATGACGACGGGCCGGCCATCAAGGCGAATATCATCGGCAGGTGATGCCTGGGAACCCAGAACCGTGACTATTCGTCCATTTACGGAGACCCTTCCCGCCAGGATCAGTTCTTCCGCCGCACGCCGGGACGCGACGCCAGCACGGGCCAGGATTTTTTGGAGACGTTCGGTCATAAGACTCCATTATCAATTACCGGTTACCAGTATTGACGAACTCGTAAAAAGTCGTCACACCGGTGAAAACCGGTGTCCAGTACCTGTGTAACGCATTGAAATATCTGGATTCCGGTTTTCACCGGAATGACGATTCTTGAACATTTTTGATTTTTTACGAGCCATCATGATTAGAATCTTTATTCATCATTGAGTAGGGATAGCTGTTCATAGCCCGCCGATTTCTGAAGATCTTTGAGTTCCCGCAGGGTGGGCAATTCAGATATATCGTTTAGATTAAAGACCTCGAGAAATTTCTTGGTCGTGCCGTATAGCATGGGTTTGCCGGGCACATCTTTGCGGCCGACAATGCGTATCAGTTTCCGGTCGAGGAGCCCTTTGAGGACTCCACCCGCATCAACACCCCGGGCAGCATCGATTTCTATTTTGACTACGGGTTGCCGGTAGGCAACAACGGCCAGTGTCTCCAGGGCCGCAGGCGACAAGAGTGCGGCCTTATCGCCCCGGAGGCGTTTGATCCATGGGGACAGATCGGCCCGTGTGCGAAACTGATAACCTCCCGCCACTTCCTGAAGGGCAAAACCGCCCTGCCGTTCATCATATTCCGCCTTTAGATCCGCCAGGACCTGGACAATATCTTCCTTCGCACCGCCTCTATCTTTGAGATGTTCGACAATCTTTTCCAGCCCCAAAGGGGTGTCGGACGCAAAGATAAGGGCTTCGACAATGGCTTTCACATCATTCATGCCCGGTGTCCCATTCTTCTTCGAGAAAAATCCTGATAGCTGCAAACGGCGCCGACTGATAGGCCCCGATGACACGCATTTTGACCAGTTCCAGGATTGCCAGAAAGGTATAGATCAATTGACGCCGGCTCTTTTGCCCTTCCAGCAGGTCCACAAAGGTAAGACTCTTTTCCAGCCTTAAACGCTCCTTGATATAGGCGATCTTGTCCGTCAGGGATATCTTTTCTCCCTCGATCTCCATAAGCGACATCGGCTTCGCCTTAGCAATGATCCGTTGAAAGGCCTCCACCAGATCGAAGAGGCTCACCTCGAGAAGTTGGTCTTTCACATCAGCAACATCGTTTGCGGTATCCATGACCGCGCCGCCCCGCTTGAAAATGTCCCGTTCCAGTTGAGGCCGCTCATTAAGGGCCAAAGACGCTTCTTTATAAGTCTGGTATTCGAGGAGCTGCCGGACCAGTTCCATCCGGGGATCGATCTCTTCGTCATCTTCCCCCGAATCAGGGTCGGGTAAAAGCATGCGGGACTTAATGTGAATCAATGACGATGCGTAAACGAGGTATTCCCCAGCCAGATCAAGATCAAGATTTAGAGCCTTCAACATCTCCATATATTGGAGATATTGCTCAGTGATGAGGGCAATGGGAATATCATAAATATCGATTTCATTCTTTTTTATAAGGTAGAGCAGGAGATCGAGAGGCCCCTCGAAAATGTCCAGCTTTACTTCATAATCCGTCATTAGATTTTCATGGCGATTTTCATGGCGCGCCGCACCTCTTCCATAGTTGCCTGGGCCACCTGCCTGGCCCTATTGCAGCCGTCGGCTAGGATGCCTTTGACTTCATCAGGATGGTTCAGATAGTAATCCCGCCGCTCATGGGTAGATTCCATGCCCTTGGCCATATTCGCCGCCAGCCATTTTTTGCAATCCGTACAGCCGATACCGGCCCGCCGGCATTCAACTTCGATCTCTTTTACTTTTTCTTCAGGCGTGTAAATGCCATGGAAAGCGTAGACATTACAGACCTCGGGGCTTCCCGGGTCTTTGCGCCGCTGTCTTTTGGGATCCGTGAACATGGACGTCACCTTTCGGTATAGCTCGTCACCCCGGTCGCTGATAAAAATCGCGTTATCGTAGGACTTGCTCATTTTCCGCCCGTCTATCCCAAGCAGTTTCGGTACATCCGTCATCAGGGTCTTCGGTTCCGGAAATATCTCGCCATACAGATAGTTGAAACGACGGGCGATTTCACGGGTCAATTCGACATGGGGCAATTGATCAACGCCGACGGGAACACCAAAGGCTTTATACATGATAATGTCCGCCGCCTGAAGCACGGGATAAGCCAGAAAACCCAGATTGGACAGGTCCTTATTGGTAAGTTCAGCTCGCATTTCCTTATAGGTCGGGTTTCGTTCCAACCATGCAAGAGGGGTAATCATAGACAAAAGCAAAAAAAGCTCAGAATGCTCCTTGATGCTTGATTGGACGAAAATGGTACTCTTTTCGGGATCGATACCCGATGCAAGCCAATCGATAACCATTTCGTGTGAAAAAGCCGCAATCTGCGACGTGTCGGCATAATCGCTGGTCAGGGCATGCCAGTCGGCAACAAAATAGAAGCATTCGTATTGTCCGTCATTCTGCAGATCGATCCAATTTTGCAAGGCCCCGTGCAAATTACCCAAATGCAGGTATCCCGTCGGTCGCATCCCGCTTAATATACGTTTTTTGTTCACGTCTCCTCCATGCCGATCCTTGTGAAATCGGGAAATTGAGCGGCTCCTATAACAAAATGAACCGGTTATGTCAATGATTCGACTTACCGTAATCCATCACCGAATTATAGCCAAATCAAGTGGAGAGAATCGATGCACTGGCCTTCCGGTTCAGGGAATTTTTCCATTGTTACACCTGAAGATGACACAACTGATACGAGATGGAAAAATCCTATTCACCTCCAGACCAATACCCCGATTCTCATGGCAGACATGCACCAAAGTCTGGGTCTTAGTGGTGGGTTTGCACCTGCCATTATGCCACATATTGCTTCTTGACACACGGGCTATTTCACTTTACATATGGTGATAAAATAGGGTTTTGTTTTTCAATATTTATAACCGCAACAGGAAAGCCGCACCGGCGTTGATATAACAAGTTGCTGGAAAACGCGATTATGGCAGGCTGTTCAAAAATTCCCGGATGTAAGGCGCGCAAATGCTGAGGAATGAGGCGTATATAGAAGTACGCCGATTAAGCCTGCCCCAAGCGAAAGCGGGGGAAGCTTGTAGCGCAACGAAGCAGATGGACATTTTTCAACAGCCTGAAGGGGAGGTGATTAAAGGGAATATATTATAGCGAATGCAGAAGTGCGGCTGCGTCAAAAAGGCATATTTCGAGAAGTTAAACACATGCAGACGGCCAGAGGCCGTCCTGGTTCTGAGGGAGGGAACGTCATGTCTGATGTCTTCAAAGATTATGTCAAAAACAAATTCAGAAAACCCGGCCCGCTTAAAGGAGTCCGGGTCCTCGAGGTCTGTACGCTGCTGTTCGGCCCGGCGGGGCCATCCTTTCTTGCTGAAATGGGGGCGGAGGTTATCAAGATCGAATTACCCCCTGTGGGAGATGTCACCCGCTCCCTGAATCCCTTCGGCTGGTTTTACAAAGAACAGGGGCCCATGTTCATGCACATAAATCCCTCCAAGTACTTCATGGCCCTCGACCTTCACAACACCATGGCCCAGGATATCTTCAAAGAACTGATAGCCAAATCCGACATTGTGGAGTTCAACCTCCGACCCGGTGTGACAAAACGCTGGAACATCGGCTATGAGGAGGTAAAAGAACACAATCCCGGCATTATCTACATCGAAAAGAACGGCTTCGGTCAATGGGGCCTTTATGCCGAACAGGACCGGCCATCCAATGATGGTGCAGCGCAGGCACTGGCCGGCTATGCCTGGATGTCCAGCTTCCCCGGCCGGCCGCCCCTCAAGCAGAGTATCTGGATATGTGATGTTTTCGGCGCCATGATGGGAGAAGTTGCCGTCCTTGCAGCATTGCGTCATCGGCAAAGGACCGGCAAAGGGCAGTATATAGAAATGTCCCAGAGCGAAAATATAATGCGCGCCATGGGTTGGGTATGGCCCTATCAGCAGCTTACGGGCAAAGGGGTCGAGCCGGCAGGAAACCGGGACTTGCTCATCTGTCCAGCCGATACATTCCTTTGCAAAGACGATCTCTTCGTTGCCCTGGCTGCACCGGCGGCCGATGAATTCAAAGGGCTCTGCACGGCCATGGGGCAGCCCGGCCTTGCCTCCGATCCCCGTTTTGCAGAACACACAATACGCCTGAAGGACGAAAATGCCCTCGCGATTCTCAAAATCATTGCGGATTGGGTCAGAACCAAGTCGGCAGCAGAGGTGGAAGCGCTGGGCATCGAATACGGCTTTTCCGCCACGCGGCTGCATACATCGCAAGACATGAACGAAAACATCCACCGGCGCACACGGGGATTTGTGAAGGAGATCGACGATCCCATGTATGGACAATACGTGGATCATGAATTTCCCGTCATGATGTCCAAGTCGCCTCCGAAACACAGATGGTCGGTCAGACCCGTGGGATTCGACAACGATTATATCATGTCGAAGCTCCTTGGGAGGAACCAGACCCAGATCTCTGAACTTTATCTTCACGGTGTGCTGGGAAAATGGAAGGATCAGCAAGGCCGGCGGCCGCCTGCAGACTGGGACGGGCAGTCAGGCGCAATTCTGAGGAGGTGATAAGCGATGGTGGATCATAAAAGACCAAAATGGGCGGAATGGGCGGACCACATCCGATCACTGGATGACCCTGCAAAAAACTATCTCAAACCGGAGGCCTTAGATGACCTCGTCGTGCTCGATATCAGCTCCCGAAGCATGGCCGGATGCGTCTGTTCATCATTACTTGCCGAATTGGGCGCTAAAACAATTCGTATCGAGACCCCGGGAGGCGATCTGGTCCGGACCTATTCCCCGGACGGCTTCATGTACAAGGATACGGGCCTCGCCTATCTCCAGGAAGGGCGTAATAAACATCACATCACTTTGAACCTGGAGACAGAAGAAGGCCGGGAGATACTCAAATCCTTTGTAGGACAGGCGGATATCCTCATCGAAACATACCCGGCGGGGACAATGGACGCTTGGGGAATAGGTTATGAAGAACTGGCTGAAATCAATCCCCGTCTGATCTATACGTCTATCAGCGGACATGGCCAGTTCGGCCCGGAATGTTCAAGGAAACAATATGATTACGACAACGTAAGTCAGGCACGCTCCGGAATCCAATACGGAACGGGTGAGATTCTGCCGGAAGGAAAGACCGTAGACGAAATGCCGTACGCCGTACCGACCAAGGCGGGTCCGTGGATTGCGTGGTCGTCCGCCGGGACATTCGGCGCAATGGGCATCCTCGCCGCTGTCTATTACCGGGAACTTACCGGCGAAGGACAGGCCATCGATGTCTGCACACCGGAGGCTTACGAACGACTTCACGACTATGCACTACACTGGTACGCCGACCAGCACGTCCTCAACGAGCGGTTCGGAAATCTCGATACGGCCCTCTGGCTCTATGGATTCTTCCCCACTAAGGATGGTGGCGTCTTCCTCGGCGGCCTGCGCCTGGAGATGTGGAAGGCCTTTGCGGATATTCTGGGGAAATACGACGAATGGGGAGCGGAAGAGTGGACGTCCCTGGCGCCCTTCATGAAAAAGGACTGGCAGCTCAAGTACCAGGCCATGATCAATGAGGAAACGATAAAATACACCAGTGAAGAATTGACGCTCAAGTCCATCGAATATGCCAAAACCGGCCGGCTGTCGCCCATTACTCCCGTAGTAGCCGAAATCGTATCGCCCTGGAAAACAATGCATGACGAATTCTGGCGGGACCGCGGAGTTTTTACTGCCGTACAGGACCCGATCTACGGCTCCATCCTTTGCGCTCAGGCGCAATGGAAGGCAACGGAGACACCACCCCGTACGAAATGGGTCTGCCGTCCCGTTGGTTACGACAATGGTCACATCTATTTGAAATTTCTAGGCTATGGCCCTGCAAAACTCAAGGAGCTGGCGGAAAAGGGTGTCGTTTAATCGCTATTATTCCGAGTGACTGCAGGGACGGGGTAACCAAACTAAGGCATTGCGAGCAACTGACCCCGTAATAAATGCCGGTGCTATTCATGGAAGAGAATTGCTGTCATTGCGAGACGCCTCTCAGGCGTCGTGGCAATCTATCAATAATGAGTATACGCAAGATTGCCGCGCTTCGCTCGCAATGACACCTCAAGTTTCTTAGAAGGGCGTAGCCCGCGGCAATCTCTCTTTTCATTTAACTGTGAGGTTGCTGCGGTTGCTAACGCTCCTTCGCATGGTGTAAGTTTTGAAGGGGGAAATTACAATTTGGAAATGCCTGAAATGCGCTTAAGTTGATCGACGTTCTCTTCGTGCTGAATCTTAATGGATTCCATGAATATTGCCTCGGAACCATAAGTAAATATTGCGCGATTCTTTCTGATTCTCCTTGCCACCCATTCTTGCCCTTTGACCAGCAAGCTGATTTTATCTTCCATCCTTTCCAGCCGGGCAACCTTTTCAACAAAATCACCGGTTTTCTTCCATGGCTCCTCCCCGGAATTTCTTATGAGTGTAGCGAGAATCTGACAGTTCATCCCCTCATCCCGGAGGAATCTTCCCATCAGCGCCTTTAAGTCAGGGATTTCCGTCATCCGAATCAAACCGCTTAAGACTTCTACACCGGCCCTTTCTGCTGCAAGCAGGTCATTATAAAACAGAACAACTTCCCGGTTCATGATTAATTCACCTCGGATCGCAGGTTTTGTGTTTCAATATTTAATATTCCCAAGATTGGTTTTCAATGATGATTAAAAGGGTGTGATATGGCAGGTAAAAACTCAGATAGAGGTGAGTTTATCGCTTCCGGATAAAATAATAGTCATGGCAATCACCTTCGCCTTCAAGATCCCTTTCCCTCGCGAGCAAGGTAAAGCCGGCGGTTTTAAGCTGCGAAGAGAATTCTTCAATCGTAAATGATGTCATGTAGATTACATTTCTTGCATAGTCCTGGTCTTTCTGCCGGAACTTTTGCAAACCTTCAAAATACCGCACCTGGATAAGGGCGAAGGCCCCGCTTTTGAGCAGTCTCCCCATGGTATGAAGCACATCCTGCGTGTAGCGCTTTGACGGAAAATGTTGAAATACACCAATAGAAATGATGAAGTCGACCGATCCTTCCACTGCTTCTTTCACAGCATCTTCGGGATTTTGAGAAGGGACAAATACTTTATGAAAATTATTAAGTCCCAGTTTCACCATCTGGTTTTCGCATTCCGTAAGCGTCGCTCCGGAAATGTCAACACCATATACGAGGGAAAAATGCTGGCATAACGGCCTTACAATCGATCCGCCGCCGCACCCCCATTCCAGAGCGACCTTGGCAGACAGGCATTCCACATATTCCGGTGCTGCAAAGCGTTGTAAATTTTTCAATGCTTCATTAAAGTAGAAATCTCCATACTCGATCCACCGGTCACGGCCCCATCTCATGGCGCCGCACCAGTGTGATTGGTCCTGCACCCTGTCATCCACTTCGCTCATGCGCCAGTAGAGACCTGCGGCCCGGTCCAGATCCGTTTCTTTTCTGACGTTCCTCGTAAGCTTAACTATGTTTTCTCCGATGCGTCGAAACATAATGGGTTCTTCAGGGCGACACCTTGACACTCATAGGTTTGCCCTCTTCTCCTGTGTAGAATACTAAAAGACGCACTTTTTCTTTGCCTACGCTCTTTCCGTTATGGGCAATGTTCATCACCTCGATTAAGGCCTGCCCTTTCTCAAAGCTAAAAACCTTGCCGTCTTCCAGGGTGACCATGAGGGTTCCTTCCATAACATAGGCATAAACGGGAACACTATGTGAATGCCATCCCGTCTGTGCGCCGGGGGCAATTTCCACAATGCATGCCGTAACTTCAGGCCGGTCGGTTTTCAGGTATTCATGGTGCTGTCCGTTGGCGGCCGTCGTTGATTTCAAAAGGGTCTTGACCGTCACGCCACTGTCGTAAGCCGATACTGGATTGGTTAAACAAAGGAAACTCAAAACCAACGCATAAGAAAACATTGTGCGACATTTTTTATCCATTATCTCACTTAACCTCTCAGTTATTTTTAATAGTTTAATGGGGACGCTATAGTCCTTTCATGACCCTCATGTCAAGGAACAGAACCCAGACCAGATCCACCACAAAAACCTAAAGACTTTGATTCCCGTCTGACCAAGGAAAGCGGTGGATTGGTCTGGAGGTGAATAGTTTTTTCTAAACTCGTATCATTATTGTCGTTTGCAGGTAGAATAAGAGGAAAAATCCCCTGAACTGGAAGGCCAATCCCCGCATCATGAAATTTGGCGGCGAATTGCGGACAGGATTGACAGACCGCTCTTATTATATTAATGACCTGCACCGGCTTATAATTGAAACAAGAGGACCTCAGAAGAGCAATGACGGATAAAGAGAAATCGAAAAAACAATTGATTCACGAATATGCGGAAGCCAAGGCACACCTTGCCGCCTTAGAAAAAACGAATGAGGAATTAAAAAGCAGGAATAAGAGCCTCGTTCAATCGGAAGCCAAATACCGGCTTATCGCCGATCACACCTATGATTGGGAATTCTGGTTGAGTCCGGCGGCGGAATTCATCTACACATCTTTGGCCTGTGAAAGAATAACAGGTTATAAAAGCGATGCCTTCGCGTCCGACCCCACCCTTCTTTTCCGCATCATTCATCCTGATGACCTGTCCCGGGTTTCTGAAAACCTTCATCGCAAGCGGGCAGAAATCGGCGTCTGTAAAATAGAATTCCGAATCATCCGCCTTGATGGAGAGGAACGCCGAATCGCCCTGGCATTTAATCCTGTCTATGACGAAAATGGACAATATCAGGGTATCCGCGGCAGCAACCGGGATATTACAAACCGAAAGCGCATGGAAAACGGCCTGCTGCGGGAACAAGCATCAGATGCCATAAGCATCCTGGTTGAGCGCATCGCCAATGATCTCGACAAATTGCTAGGTGACGTCAAGATGAAGACTTCGCAAGTAATAGAATTGTTACGGCAAAATCGCGCGGATGAGACCATTCAAAAATTGGCCGCTGTTGAAGATATACACCTTCAGGCTCAAGACCTCTTCAACGAGCTTCTCCATATTCTCAAAACCGGAGCTGGGCGTAACGGGCAATAATTAGTTTCTTTTACACCGCCTCCACCCGGCACGGCACAAAACGATGCATCGGTGTACCGAACTGATCCCTGTGCGTGTTCTTAGTCAAGCGGTTCACATTGGCTCCGTATTTCTTGCCGTTGTAAACCATGCCGAAACCGTGGGGAATAACAACATGGCCTTTTTTCGCCGTATCCGTCACCTCCAGTTCGATTTCTTCCGATCCGGCCTCCGTCGTCACACAAACCATCTGTCCGTCCGTCAGGTTCAATGCCTCGGCATCGGCAGGGTGCATAGCCACCGTGCAGGCCCGTTTTCCTTCGTTCCAGGAAGGATCGCGCATGAGGGTGTTGGCATTTTTGTCAATATGCCGTCCCGCCATAAGGATGAGGGGAAATTCAGGCGGCATGACGAGCGCCGCTTCCTCGCGCTCCGCATCTATTGCCCTGAGCTCATCCAGTAATTCCGGTATGTGGAGGCAAATTCGGCCGTCTTCGGTCTTGATATGAGTGAGGTTGTTTGACGGGTCGACCTTGCCGATCCAAATGCCTTCAGGACGATCCATGATCTGCTGAAAAAGATTTTCACCCAGAGAGGCTCCCGGTTTTAGGCCGGCACGGGCGGCGTTTTCGTGGAACGATTTCGGCGCCACCTGCAACATGCCCCATAGGGCCGCTTTATGCACCGACCCCATTACCTTCCCTAACGTCTTGCCCAGGATAAACGGCATGTTCTTCAGGGCCGCCGGTTCCGTCATGGCATATTCCATCAGGGCCTTGCCGAAGGCGGCATGACCCTCTTCCGCCGCCTTATAAAGGCTTTCAGGGATGGGAGGGATCAATCCCAGCCGGTCGGCGATCCGCAAATGGATCTCACCGAGTTCCAGGGGCTCCCCTTCGGGCTCCACAATGGGCCGCCTCATCTGGAAATAGATTCCGGGATAGGTCATGGGAAAAAACGTCCCGTCCCATGATTCGTAACCTGATTTTGACGGCAGGATATAATGGGAAAGAACGGCCGTTTCCGTCATGGCGATCTCTGCCGTTACCAAAAGATCGAGGCGTTTGAAAGCCTCTTCATAAGCCGTAGTATCCGCATATGAGCGCAAGGGATTGGAACCGGAAACGATGACCGCCCGGAGCCGTTCCTGGTGATCAGACATGATTTCTTCGGGCATGACATTTGGGGGAAAGGAACCGCAGACAGGAAAGGCATTGGTTGCCACGGTCCGCCAGATTTTTGGGTTCCGCTCGTCCGTATGGGAACCCATGGGCATCATGTGACCGGGAATGACATTCCCGCCCGGAACTCCGATCCGCCCGCAGAGGGCCTTGAGTACCACGATCAGATAAGAATTGAGACCGCTGTGACGGCCCATGTAGATCCCAAGGTCATGGCGCAGAGATGATTTGCGGGTTGCGAAAAGGCGTGTGACCTCCCGAACCTGGTCAAAGTCGAGCCCGCAGGTCTGGATGGCCGCATGGACATCGAAATCCGCAAACAGGTCTTTTAGCTGTTCGAATCCCGATGTATGGTCCGCTATATAGGCCTTGTTCTCCCATCCTTCCTTCAATATGATGGCAACCATGCTCTTGAGGAGGAGTGCGTCAGTACCGGGACGGATGGCAAGGTGAATGTCGGCGATTTTTGCCGTCTCCGAGCGCCGTGGATCGACTACGATCAGAAGTTTATCGGGATCTTTGGAAATCCTTTGCAGGTGCCGCGGCGCCTGGGGAATCTGGTGGCTCTGCATGCCGTTCCATCCGATGACCAGAAGAAGATCTGTTTCCGTGACATCCGTTCCGTCGTGGATGTTCTGTCTGCCGTAAGTCCTCCCGCACACCCAGAAATCCCCGGCAAATTCCTGAGCCAGGGCGCTGTAGTGGTATTGAGAACCCAAAGTCCGTAGGAGCCGCACTCCGAATGCCGCTTCGAAGTGGCAACCCTGGCCGCCACCGCCCATGTAGGCAAGAGAACGGGGACCGTATTGTCCGACAATGTCCTTGAGTTTAGCGGCGATCTCATCGATGGCCTGATCCCAGGAGATACGCTCGAAGGCGTCTCCAATGCGTTTCAGGGGATATTTGAGCCGGTCGGCGTTATGCTGATGATGGGCAATATTCATACCTTTACGGCAGACATAACCCTCGCTCCGGGCATTGGTTTTATCCGCCTTCACACGGACGATGCGGTTGCTATCAACCTCCACTTCCAAGCCGCAATTCTGGGCGCAGAGGACACAGCCGGTCTTGTAGGTCTTTCCCATGGGTTCTCCTTTCTCTTGCAGACTGTTGAAAAACACCCATCTGCTGCGTTGCGCTGCGAGCCTCGTCAATCGACGTACTTCTATGTACGCCTCATTCCTCGACTTTTGCGCGCCTTGCATCTGGGCATTTTTGAACCGCCTGCCTAAAATTGAGTCTTTCAACAACCTGCTAGGTATCTGTCAGCGCCTTTTTCAGCGCTGACCATGAAGACGCAATTTGTTGATGATGTCCCTTAAGTCGCGGCGTTCTTCGTCGTTTAAAACGGCCAGGAACTCCTGATTGGCTTTCGTGATGGTCTGTGCTGCCGCCTTGCCCATGATCTTGCCTTGTTCCGTCAGATAGATGCAGACAGACCGACGGTCTTCGGGATTGTCATGGCGTTCAACAAAGCCCGCTGTCTCCAGACGATCCAGGATGCCTGTCAGGGTGGCGCTGTCCAGTTCGGTTCTTTTGCCAAGTTCACCCGACGTAATCCTATCCTCTTCATCAAGAAAACCCAAGACCATGGCCTGAACGGCCGTAATATTAAGCGCCGCCACCTTCTGGCTGAGAAATCGCCCTGCCATTTGATTAGCCTTGGCAAACTGGAAGAAAATACAATCCGTTTTTTGCATGATGCCTCATGATTATGTATCTTGTGTACGATCTACTTGTATACGAGGATAATAAAATGTCAAAATTATGTCAAGAAAATATTTTTAATGGGATTTGTTAAATAATTACGCTCACCACAAGGCTGCAATGAGGATCAGACCGTTTATGAAGTAGAAGATGCGGATGTATTTGCCGTGTTGGTCCAGTTCCACCCAATTGTCCGTTGCCTGAATGATCCGCCAGAGCTTCACGAGGAGAGGAACGGTCAGAATCGTGGCCCAGGCATATGCAGAGAAATAACCAGCCACGGTCAGGGCGGCAATCGTCCCATATATGATGATCCAAAAGGCTAACAGTCCTTGAAGGGCGCCCCTCTTTCCCAGACGAACGGCAAGGGTCCTTTTACCGGCGGCCCGGTCCGTATCCATATCGGGAAGGCTTTGATAATAGAGGATCAGTGCCACCATGAACCCGATGGGGACGGAAACGGGAAAGGCAGCCCATTCTACACGGCCCAAAAGGACCCACTGGGCACCGAGGATCATAACAGGCCCCATGTTGATGCCTACGAAGAGCTCACCCAGGCCGTGATAACCATAACGAACAGGAGGGGCCACATAAAAGATGCTGCTGAAAAAGGCGACGGCCATTATGGGTAAAAGGACCCACAGTTCAACGGCCAACGCAAGATAGAGGCCGATGAGAGCCGCTGCAACATAGAGGACGATAAGGGCCCTGCGTAACTCCGCCAGGCTGATCTTTCCCTCCTGCAGGACACGGGACCCGCCGATGGCATCCCCGGCATCCGTTCCCTGGACATGGTCAAAATAGTCGTTTGCGATATTCGTTGCCAGGTGGACAAAAAACGATGCCAGGACAATGAGGACAAACAGGCCCGGATCAAAGACCCCGGCCTTCATTGCAAGGACCGTTCCTGCAGATAAGGGAATCAATGTTGCGATAAAAAACGGCGGCCGGCTTGCCTGGACCCATGCCTTGAATTTTTCTCCGGTCATAATCTCCGGCCTCCGGCCATAACCGTCTCCAGACGGCTGACAATCGCCTCGGGATACTGGCAGTGGATGTTATGGGATGCGCCGGGAAAGACGGTCACTTCCAAACCGGGAAGCCGCTTTTTCGCGTCAATAGCGGTAGTCCGGTATGCCTCGTCTTCAGCTCCGCAAAAATAAAACAGGGGAATCTTCAAATCCGAAAGATGTTCCGCAAAAAACGGGTGCCAGCCCACGCTCATAATTGAAAGAGCCCGGCGAAGCTCGGAGATGTCATTGTCCAGTTTGTTTCGGATCATCAGTTCACGGAGCGGCGTGCCCTGAAGTGTCCGGAAGAGGGGAAGATTGTACCAGTCCGAGAGAAAGGCTTCAAAGTCAGCTTTCGTCCCGATTCGGGACAACAGCGCCTGATCCCGGACATAACGCGCCTGCTTTTCATCGGGATCGCTGATTCCGAAGGAAGCCGACTCCAGGATGAGCCGCTTGATGCGGCCTGGCGCAAGGATTGCCATATTCTGAGCGACCCGCCCCCCCATGGAGTAACCGTAGAGGCTGAAATTACTTATGCCCAAAGCATCCAGGTCCTGCAAAACAAGACCTGCCACATCTACCATGAGTCGAAGCGACTCTAACCGGTTGATTTCAGCGAAGAGGGATTTACCATGACCGGGCAGGTCAAAGGCAATGCAACGGTATCTTCGGGAAAGGGGTTTAATAATGACCTCAAGAGATCGGCCATGGCCCATAAAGCCATGCAGGAAAACAATGTCTTCCCCCTCGTTCGACCCGCTCGCCCAGTACTTTAGTATCGTTTTGTCCGTTTCCATGAGCCTATCTCCGATTTTGAATCATCTTCCCGGCCAGGGCGGTCAGGTCATCCCGGCTGAATTTCAGTTTCCCTTTTTTTTCGTCCGGATCGAGGCGGATGATCCGTTTGGGGACCTTATAGCCGGGCAAATGTTTCTTCAAACCGGCGATGACCAGCCCCTCATCAAAGGCAGCCGATGTCTCGACAAAGGCCCAGGGGACCTTCCCGAACTCACGATGAGGTACGGGCACAACAAAGGCTGCGGAAACATCCTCCAAAGCCAGCAGGTGGTTTTCGATCTCAAAGGGATGAATATTTTCACCCCCTGAAATAAAAACGCCATCCGTCCGGCCAAGACATACGAGGTTCCCGTTATCGTCCAGACAACCGGCATCGGCGGTTTTGAAGAAACCGTCCTTACGGGTATGACGTGATTTTTCATCCGTCAGGTAACGTTTGAAAATGGTTTTTCCCCCTAACAGAATCGATCCATCGTCATCAATGCGTACCTCTCGATATGGAACAGGGCGCCCCGCCGTTCTGTAGGCCGATCTCGGATCGTTCAGCGCCACCCCCGTGATCTGGGCGCAAGCTTCAGTGGACCCATATGTAGGCATGACAGGAATCCCCAGGTCGAGAGCTTTTTCGATGAGCCAGGCCGGTGGCGGCGCTCCGCCCAGAAGAATTACCCGGCATGACCGGAGAATGGCCGCCATCTCGTGATTATCCAGCAGGCGGATGAGTTGGGCCGGGACAAGGGACAAAACGGAGGGCTGATGGACCTTGATAGCCTCGTCGATGGCTTTCAAAGACGCCGGCAGGATGGAGGCGCCTCCTGAAAGGAGGGTCCGCACCCAGATCAGGACGCCGCCGACATGGAACAAGGGAAGACTCACGAGCCAGCGGTCGGATCGTGAGAGACCTATGAACTCATTTGTTCCGAGGGCGCTGAAGACATAATTGCCGACTGTATGAACGAGCCCCTTGGGTTTTCCCGTCGAACCCGACGTAAAGATCACGCTCGCTTCCTGTTGGAAAGAAATGGCCGGCCATGTGAAGGAATCCGGAAAAGGGAGGAGGCATTGCATAATAGCTTCAGGGCCAAGTACGATAGGATGGTCCGCTCTTCCGATCTCTGCGGCCTCTTCGGCCATAATCAGAAAATCGATATCTTGTCCGCGGATCAGGCGTTTCAGGGGGGACTTGAAATCCAGTGGAATATAGAGAAATCCCATAACCCACGACGCCAGAAAAAGATACAGGTGCAATTCGCTGTTTTCCCCGTGGAAGGCCACGCGATGGCCCTTTCTAACCCCTGCCGATTCCAGGTTAAAAATCACCGTCCGCAGGCACTGCCTGACATCATTAAAGGTCCACACACCCGATTGCGTAATAAGGGCGGTTTTCTTCGCGTAAGCTTTAAAGAGGCGATCAAGGCGGATGGAGGATTTAAGGATAAATGACGGTATCATTAGCCACTCTCTTGGCAAATTATGGCATCGTTCAAGGGCTGCTTGCCAGACAGTAAAGACCTGGACATAACAAGCAGCCCATCGTGAATAACAGGGGACTCGGCCAGGACGTCCATCGCAAGATACCGCAACGTATCCAGCCCATGTGCAGTGTCAGCCGGAAGGCAGGCCAGTCGGCTGAATACAGCCAGGGCCGTTATGGCGACACCCGTGTTGAATGCGGAGCTTAGAATCGTTTTTATCCCCGCCCTTTCGGCATCAGCCGCGCACCGGGCCATTGCATGGAGGCCGTTTAACAGGCCCGGTTTCAGAATGATCGCCCGGACCGCTGGAGAAAGGCAAGAAGGCCGGGGATCGTTTTGGTCAAGCAAACCTTCCAGGGATTCATCAAGAGCGATTGGCCAGGGGACGGCCCAGGGGACAGCCCAGGGGACAGCTTGATCGGATGCAAAATCACCGTCGCGCAAGGGCTCTTCGACATATTCGATAGGCAAATGGCAAAGTGCATCATAATAATGCCGGTACATCTTTGGCGTCAGGCTGCGGTTGCCGTCGAGGCGAAAGGCAATCCCGGATCCAAGCTGAGAAGCAAGCTCGAGAATCTGACGTATTTCCTCGTCCGCTTCTATGCGGCCGATCTTCACCTTGACGGTTTTTATATTCCTCGACTTCAATTCAGCGATCCGGGCAGATATCCGGCAGGCGGCATCTTCCCGTGTCTCTTCCGGCATAAAAAGGCCATTGACGGGAACGCGAAGGGGATAAGAATACTGTGATGCCTCGTCGCCCGTATTATTTCGTTGCAGGAAGAGCCCCATAAGCGCACATTCAATACCGAATCGGGTATGGGTCGTCCACGGGGAAAGCTCCTCCATGGGGATAGCGGCGAGGCCCAGCCAGGATTTTGTGACCTGAAACCGGTCATAGTCAATCACTCTGCCCACAAGTATTTCCTTGAGCAACATAAGGTCCTGACGGCACTTATCCAGGGGCGTCTTGTCCAATCCCGGCAAGGGTGCAACCTCTCCATACCCAACCCGCCCGTTGCTATCGGTGAGGGCCACGATGTACCCTTCACGCACATCAAGAAATCTGTTGCCGACCCGGACAGGGGAAACAAAAGGAATGCAGAAACGATAAATTTCAACGGCGGCAATCCTCTCCCTGGTTTTCCCCTCCCCTTCAAGGGGAGGGTCAGGGTGGGGATGGGGTTGCTGTTCTCGGCGCGAATAGGTCCGCCTTTGAAGTTCCTCTACCGTCATCCAGATCTTTCCTTTAACAGCTTCAATATCCTGAAGAACCTCGTTATTCCAGAACCGCAGGATACGAAAACCTGCGGTCTCCAATTGTCTTGTCCGAACCGTATCATATTCCAATCGTTCTCCATGCTGCCCCCCATCCACCTCGATAACAAGATTGATGTCCAGACTGACAAAATCGAGTATATACTCACCAAAAGGATGTTGACGACGAAACTTGACGCCATTGATTTGGCTTTGGCGAAGAGCGCGCCATAATGAAAGTTCCGCATCGGTCATCGAATGGCGCAACTTCCTTTGCAGCCTGCCGGAAAGAATCTTTTTGTTAGTTTGACCGAGCAAAGTATGAACCCCATCCCCACCCTAACCCTCCCCTTGAAGGGGAGGGAACACATTCGATCCTGCCATTTGATGATAGAATGAACATCTCATATATTACTTCTACTTAATACTTTAAAAGCAAGCACCCTGACCTCTCAATTGAGGGGTATAAACCTAGACCACTGCTTCCTTCTGCCTAGACAATTTTCAATACTGGTGACGACAACCCAATTTTCAACCGTCACCTCTTTCCCCTTCAAAGGGCGCTTTGACCGAGCTTGCTATTCCCTCTTCTCCAAGGAGAGCATCTGACAACCTTGTCCCCTCCCCTTCAAGGGGAGCTTCTGGCAAACTTATCCCCTCCCCTTCAAGGGGAGGGTCAGGGTGGGGATGGGGTTGTTGTTTTCGTTGACCCTTATTCATCCTTTCCAATTCTCAATAATGCCACGGGAATTTCTTAAAATTCTTGGGGCGTTTCTCAAGGAAGGAATCGCGTCCCTCTTCGGCCTCGGGCGTTCCATAGGCCAGTCGGGTCGCTTCCCCGGCAAAGAGCTGCTGTCCCACCAAACCGTCATCAATGAGGTTGAACCCGAACTTCAGCATGCGCATGGCCGTGGGAGACTTGGCGTTCATCACCTCCGCCCAATCCAGGGCAGTCTGCTCCAGTTCTTTATGATCGACCACCTTGTTTACCATGCCCATCTCAAAGGCTTCCTGAGCCGAATAGTCGAAGCCGAGAAAGAAAACTTCCCGTGCCCGTTTCTGGCCGGCCATTTTGGCCAGATAGGCGGAACCGTAACCACTGTCGAAGCTGGCCACATCCGCATCAGTTTGCTTGAATACGGCATGTTCCCGTGAAGCCATGGTCAGGTCGCACACCACATGAAGGCTATGGCCGCCACCGACGGCCCAGCCCGGCACGACGGCCATAACAACTTTGGGCATGAAACGGATCAGGCGTTGGACTTCCAGGATATGAAGGCGGCCCAGACGTCCCGGATCTATTACGTTGCCGTCCGCGTATTTATAACCGTCTTTGCCGCGGATACGCTGATCGCCTCCTGAACAAAAGGCCCAGACGCCATCTTTAGGCGACGGACCGTTTCCGGTGAGGAGCACTACTCCCACATCCGTCGTCATGCGGGCATGGTCCAGGGCCTGATAAAGCTCATCCACCGTCTGGGGCCGGAAGGCATTGCGAACTTCCGGCCGGTTGAAGGCAATGCGTACCGTTCCCTGATCTTTGGCCCGGTGATAGGTAATGTCCTGGAAGTTAAAACCGGGGACGGAAACCCAACGTTGAGGATCGAATATTTCTGAAATCATGACTTTCTCTTTCCTTTGCGCTCTTTTATGGTAGATAGCGGTTCTTTCAAATTCTGCGTTTCATCCACTCTTGCTTATCCCAGCCGGACCGCCTGCATGGCCCGGAAGGTCCACAGGTCATCCTCAGGAGAAAGGACGATCTCCACCATGGCGGAGCGCCCCGCATCCAGTGCTTCTTTATAGGCGGGCATGAGCTCGTCCGGCTTATTGACCCTGATGTATGGCAAATCGAACTGGGCTGCCACATGTTTGAAATCCATTGTATGGGGCGTCGTCATCCAGGGCTCCATAATCTCCGGAAAATCACGGATCGGTAGACGCTCGAAGATCCTGCCGCCGCCATTATTGACAACCACAATAACAACCGGCACCAGGCTCCCACTAACCATGATCAACGAATTCAGGTCATGAAGCAGAGAAATGTCCCCCACAACGGCTGTAACGCGCAGACCCGACGCCTCGGCAAAGCCGACGCTGGTGGCTAGATGACCTTCAATACCACTGACGCCCCGGTTGGAGATAATGAACAATCGCTTAGGATAGGGGCAGCATACCCCGTCAAAGGCCCGGATTGCCAGGGAATTACCGATAAAGAGCCCTTCTCCGTCAGGCACGCAGCCAAGAACGGCAGAGGCGATTCCGGGAAAGCTCCATCGATCAGCGGGAATTTTTTCCCGGACCGAATCGTGGATAGCCGCCATCTGCATCAGCAGCCGGGTATGGGCATCCCCATCTACGGACAGGGGTTCCTGAAGATCTAGTGCAGCTGCAAAATCACGCGCCGATGCCGTGATGCGAATACGGACCCGGTGCGCCGGGTCGCGAAGTCCCCACCGGGGGCTGACCTGGATCATCACAGCTTCGCTTTGAGGCAGAATGGCGCCTTCGTATTGCTTGGATACGAGGCCCGAACCGAATTGGAGAATCGTGTCGGGGTTATACTCCCGGACAAGGCGCAGGGCCTCGGGATGATCGAAGGTAAAAATCTGTCTATCCGGGGGTACCCTTCCCTTCATGCCCGATGCGATATCGCAGAAAATTGGCCAGCCCAGGGCGTGAAGGAGCTTTTCCAGGGCCGGGGCATCGTCCGGTGACTCGAGGCGCCCCACAATGGCAAGGCCGCGTTTTGTTTTCCGGAGAATATCGGCTGCGTTGCCCAGGTTCGCCAGATGAATAGCCTGTGGCGGATAAACAGTATATGGCCCCTGGTGGGTGTAATGGTATTTCGCCACGGTAAGGGCATCCTCCGGCAGGGGCCGGCAGGCGGTAATACCCGGCGTAAGGGGATCCCTGAAGGGACAGTTGATGTGTACCGGTCCCTGAGGGGCCGATACGATATAATCGATTTTGGCCAGGAGCGCCTCCAGGGGATAATCGACGGAAGGAGCCGGCAGATGGAGGACCTTCCGGCAATACATTCCGTAAAGGCCTTCCTGGATGATCGTCTGATTGGCGTCGCTCCCCACAAGTTCCGGCGGCCTGTCCGCACTCAGGACGACCAGCGGAATATCTTCCCTAAAAGCCTCGATGACGGCGGGAAAATAATTCGCCGGCGCCGTGCCGGAGGTGCAAACCACAACACCGGGACGTCCTGTGGCCTTGGCATGGCCGAGGGCCCGATAGGCGGCGGCCCTTTCGTCCAGACATCCCTTCTTGATGGCCCTTTCCTCGTAAGCCAGGGCGGAAATAAGCGGCGCATTGCGATTGCCGGGGGAGATGAAGAATGTATCCAACCCGTTCTTGATCAGTTCGGTCACAATTAATGAAGACCACAGCAGATTCAAATTGTCGGACAAAGGCAATTCCGGCATCAGACATCCCCCAGGACGGCGGCAAAGTTATCCATCTTCTCTTCCGTTTCATTCCATTCGGCATGTGCGTTGGACTGGCGGACGATACCCGCACCGGCATAAATATGCAAAGCGCTACGGTTCACCAGGGCCGACCGGATACCGACAGCAAAATCAGCGTTCTTTTTATTCATCCAGCCAATAGGCGCGGCGTACCATCCTCGCCCAAAAGGTTCGGCCGTTTTGATGTAGCCGGAAATCCCCTCCTGCGGGTAGCCCCCCACGGCGGGTGTGGGGTGAAAAACCTGGGCAATGGACAGGGGGGTCTGATATTGGGGGGATCTGCCCGTAAATCTTGTGATGATGTGCTGAACATTTTTCAGCTTCAGCGTCTCCTCGGAAGACACCGTCCGGACATCCCTGCAGATACGGTTCATGGCGTTCACCATGAATCCTGCCACAAACCGGTGCTCTTCGAGTTCTTTTTGCGAATTGAGGAGTTCTCCTTCCAGGCGTTCATCTTCCTGGGCTGTCTTTCCCCGGGGCCGCGTTCCCGCAATGGCTTCAGCCTGAACATGGCTGTCCTCCATGCGAAAGAGCCGTTCGGGAGAACGGCCCAGAAAGGCGATATGGTCTTCGATCTGGTAAAAGAAGGTGAAAGAGTTCTCATGAATTTCGGCCATGGCCCGGATGATCTGTCCCGGGTCCCAGAGATCCCTGTGGGTAATGATCTTCTTGCGAGCAAGGACGATCTTCTGCAGGTCTCCTGCCTTTATCGTCTGGAGGGCTTTTTTGATCATATTATTCCACTCGGCCTTCCCGGGTATGAGATCCTTTTTTGCAATCGCCGGCGGCATCAAGGGCGGCGGTACCCGGTAAGCGGCATCAAGGGACTCCAGGGCTTGGCGGAGGTCACGGGCGACCCCGGCGGCCTTATAGCCTTTCTTATTTATATACTGGACGGCAATCCGGATATCACCGTGGCCGCTCCGAATCTCGACGAGAGGTAAGGTAAAGCGAAAGCGTCCGAAGGGCGTCCATTCAAAAGCGGCATCCTCATCGGAGAAAAAGGAAAAACCTCCGAAAACTGGAACCGTTTCATCAGCCTCCCAAAGACGGTCCAGACCGTTCAGGATGTCCGCCGCACTATCACCCTCCATCACGAGGGCGCTTCCCAAGCCCCCGATGATAAAGTCTTCGTCCTTAGCGCGATAATAAAACCTCTCCGCTATTTCGAAGGCCATGATTCGATCAAGAACGGATACCTCGGGGAAAAGGGGCGTCTCCAGACGCACCAGGTAAGGGGCTTGTTTAGTTTCGTTATGCCGGACCCATTGGTCGATCTTTTCCTTAAACAGCGCCAGCATGGTCATCGGGTCCGGGGGATAATCTCAAGCCAGTAGTCGTCGGGATCATGGATGAAGTAAATACCCATGGCCGTGTTCCCAAAACAGATACAGCCCATTTTTTCGTGGAGGGCATGGGCGGCGGCGAAATCATCGACTACAAAGGCCAGGTGAAACTCGTTATCACCCAGGTCGTATGGTTCCTTGCGTTCCTTAAGCCATGTCAGTTCGAGTTGGTGCGACGTCTGGCCATCACCGAGAAACACCAGGGTAAAACTGCCATCCGGGGCCTCGTAACGGCGCTCTTCAACCAGTTGCAGGGCCTCCTTGTAGAAGGCAAGGCTTTTTTCCAAATCAAGGACATTGAAATTATTGTGTGCAAACCGAAACGCCATATCCTTACGTCCTTTCTTGCAATCCCTTTAATTAAAACAGAGAGGGGAGACTAGCAATTTTCCGGACATGTGTCAATGAGGCGGACATGTTCATCTACGGACAGTCTTGCTTTTTCTGACGGCCATGATACGATAGACAAAATGATTATTTCAGGAGGCATACCGTGAATATTAAGCGCTTCTTTTCCATCATCCTCGTTATCTTCATATCCGCCTTGCTGCTGGCCGGGTGTGAACCTTATAAACAACAGGTCATTCCCTTCAAACTGCCGTCGGCTTATCCGAACGTAACGATTATTGCGGATACACAGGCGGAAGTGGCTGCCCAAGCCTATAATTCGGAAAGCGATGCCGAAGCGGCCTTCGGATTCAATATCCGGGGAGCAGGTCTTCTGCCGGTTCGGGTTATTTTTGACAATAAAGGCAACCATCCCATCGAAATGATCTCTTCCCAGACTTTTCTAACCGACTCGGCTGGAAATCTCTGGCCTATCCTGGATCAAAGAATGGCCTATGAAAGATTGTCGAAGAGCGCGCAGTGGAGCCGGATTGCACCTGAAGCGACGAAATCGGCCTTTCTGGCCGGCGCGGCTGGGGCCATCATCGGCGCAGCTGTCGGCATCGTGACTGGTACAAACGTCGGATCAGCCTTAGGAAAAGGCGCCGCTGTCGGGGCTGCTGCCGGCGCAACCATCGGCGGTGTAAAAGGCATGACGGACAGCGAGGTTCATTCAAAAATCCAGGAAGACCTCGAAAGCCACTCGCTAAAGCAAAAAGCCATCCCTCCCGGCCAGGTGGGTTACGGTTTCCTCTTCTTCCCCGGAGAGGCCAAAGATGTCAAAGAATTGCGTATCCAGATCCGGGACATAATCACGGGAAAGATTTATTCCCTTCGCTTGATGCTGTAAATCCTTTTCCTTTCACTGTCATTCCCGTGAAAACGGGAATCCAGAGGTTTTAGTAAGGCATTAATAGTGAGTCTGGATTATCCGGTCAAGCCGGATAATGACGAAAAAGCAGGATTGTAATTCCGAACGAATGTGAGGAATATTTGCAAGTTACGTCATTGTGAGCGAAGCGCGGCAATCTTGCTTTTAGATCGCCACACGGTCCGAGGGACCGCTTGCGATGACAAGACTGATGTTTCTTGACTCAATAACCTCGAAGTGAAGTGACCGGGGTCAGTTACTCTCAATGACTTCGCTGGATTAGCTCAGTGGATTTTAAGAATAAAAGGGGTAAACGAATATTAAATCCGTTACCCCTTTTCCCATTTAAACCTGAAAAAGATTTAACCCGTGGAACGCCGGTTGACGAAATTCACCCTGTGTTCCTTCTCATGGCTGAGTTACTTTCTAACAACACCGGCGGCTGTACCGCTAGTAAAACTGTTGGTGCTGCTATTGTAAGTACCGGCCGCGACACCGACAAAATCCTGAATTGTGTAGCTGTTGCCAGGCAGTGTCGCACCTCCTGATGTTCCGCTGGTAATCTTGGCCGCCCAGTTGTTAGAACTCCAATTCGTGAAATTAAAGTTTGCACTCCAACCGCCAGCAGCTGTAAGGGGGATGACACTTCCTACCTGAGGAATACCCGGCGCAATGTTTGGGGCACCAGTAATCGTGTTGGAGGCCCAGAGCGTCGGTTTCCCCCCGCTTGTTGGAGCGTAGAAATGAGTATTCATTGATACATCATATGTTCCGCTCATCACTGTTCCTGTACCTGCGAGGGTCACATTGCCGATATCATAGGCGGGGATCTTAAGGGCAAGGAGGATGGACTGCCCGCCCCCTGTGCTAGTGTCGGCCGCCATAGACATGAACCGGGATGCCTCCACAAAGGTCCCCATGAATGAAGCCTGCCATCTGCTATTCACAGTGTCAATGGTCCCCAGGACCTCGCCCGCACTGACCCATGTCGACGGTGTACCCGTAATGTCATATCCATAGCCGGCAACGTTGCCTTTAATTATATTTCCCGACCATTTTGTCCCCTGGATTGCGATGGCCCTTAATTCGGCGACATTTCCACTTGCAGGTGTAGACGACCATTCTAAAGAAGAATTCCAGGCATCCCCTGTGGACCCGCTGAAGGAGCCGCCCGTTTGAAATCCCCAGATACCCCAGTTCTTCACGGATGACGCCCAAGTGTCGTTAATTCGCCAGTAGGTCGGCTCAGCCGTAACCAGATACGAAAGCGTACCACCGGCATCGAACACACTGCTCGAGTTTACGTTACCGATAGCTGAACTCATCCATATTTTGGTATCGGCAAGCAAGCCGATATTCGCGGGCAGTGCAAAACTGCTGCTCACCTGATCGTTCATATTGACGGTTGAAATATTACCGCCCATTTTGAACATGCCGATGTCAGCGTACCGAGTCCCGGTCAGGGGACCATCGTTGAGCAGGATTCCTGCGCTCCTGTCCGCTGCTACATAGAGACCGTAGAAGCGAGCTTCGTTGGCTGCCTTACCATTAGCAACGCCTGTCTCAATACCGGCAAGAATCCCCCTGAATGACCCGCTGTCATAGGTCGTGCGTGTCGCCGTCGCGGTATCTTGCGGATAGATGTCCGCCTTCCAGATGTAGTTACCCGACGATAGACTGGCGTCAGTTCGTCCGATCACGCTTATGGGATGAGAAGCCCCTGTAATAAACATGCTGTTTGTTCCGCCCATAAAAGCTTGAAATGCTCCGGAATTGTTCATGGACGAGTTAAAGTAATACTGGCGGTACGTCTGAGGAATCATGCTCCAGAATTTCAGGAGCGCCGTATCTTCAAAAGAGCCGATACTGCTGCCGACCCACTTGCCGTTCAAGCTATCCTCAATTCCGAAGAAATCGCCCGTCATGGTCCCCATGGAGCTTCGGGTGATGTAGTTGCCGCTCAGTTTACCGCTGATGATCCCGTTCCACTGCGTTCCCGTTACCGTATCGCCGATGTCGGCCAGCCAATAACCCTCACGAAGGCCGGGCGTGGCGGAGGCGCTTTGCCCGAAATCACTGTAACCGCCAAGATATGCCTTCCAGTTTGTGCTGCTGTTACTGAAGGCGTTGTTGTAGCCCAGTTGCAGGTAGTAGATGCCCCAGCCCACGCTGCTTCCGGGAACCGGGAGCGCCTGGCGGAGGAAGACTGTCTTTGAGGGAAAGTTTGTTTGATTCGTTTCGCCGGAAAAGCTTCCCGAATCAAAAACCCCGGAGATCTTCACAGAGGAAACGCTATATGTCGGTTCCGCAGCATTACCCACCATCATCCCCTCCTGGATTTCCCAATTGGCAAAGGGAATACCCGTCGATTTCGGCGTCGTGCCAAACGAACCGCTGTTATCGTTGAGCCGCATCATGGTCGTATAATTCCCCCCGGACATGTTGATGGTGTAAAGATTCCCCGCCAGAGTGCCGGTCACGAGGGACGCGTTGCCGGAGGCGTCGAGATAGATCAACCGGGCCAGCCCGTTGGCCTGCAAGATATTGGGAATATTGCCGTTGGGTGACTGCATCGTCCCCGCCAGGACACCGCCTATCTTGTAAGTGGCAGTATTGTTAATTAATTTCGTGTCCCAGACAAAATAGTAGTCAGACGGCGACGACTTGGCTTCGAATTGCCCCAGTGCCATGAGGCCGTTTGGCGGAGCGGCCGTTCCACCGGCCATGCCGAATACGCCCCTGGCGTAATTCGTCAACGACCCGTTGGCGTCGCAGAGATTGATGGCAGAATTAGAAGTTGCGGCCGGTCCGAAGACGCTCGCAGACCAAGGCAGGGAGGTTTGCGTTGCCGAACCGTAGGGCGTCTCAAAGTACAGATTATACGTGTAGGGAGACCCAGACACATAATCACCGCTTATTGTCCCCGTGTTGCTTTTGATCACAGCGTTCGATGAAAGCATCAGATAGTTGGAGATGGAACCGTTCAACTTCTGGTTGACGGTATCCGTTGTCCCACTCCCGGTCAGGAGCCATATTTGGTTCGTCCCGTTCTGACCACCGGCGGCGATATTCCATGAGGGATTCGGGGAATTGCCCTGCCCGTTCGTCGAGGAAAAACCCACATTGCCTGTACTATCAGCAGGGATATATAGAGATTGACCGGTCACCGTACCCGACACACCTCCGATGCATCCATAAAAGGTTCCATTCGCCAGATTGCTTAGATAAAACGACACTGTTTTTGCAGCACTCACATTACCCAATGCGTCCGTCACTGTAACCTCAAGTGTATGGCTTGTTCCGGCTGTCAGGCCGCTCAGGGATATTTTATTCCCGCTGTCTGATACGGTTAACCCATCAAGCTTATAAGAATGGGTTCCCGACGATTCATCGGAGTTCGTCGTGGCGTAGATACCGCCCTGTGATGCCTTGGCCTGGACTTGCAGGGACGATATAACGGGCGTTACATAATCGACAAGCCAATTGTAGTTTGTTGTGGCAGTATTCCCGGAGTCATCCGTAATCTGGATAGTGATGCTATGGGAGCTGCTCGATAGCGATGGCAACGTGAACGTCGTTCCCGAAACTGTCACCGAGGCACCGCCATCCAAACTGTATGAAATCGTACCCGACTTATTGGTTGAAACAGCAAAGCTTGCCGAAGACGAGTTCGTCGCGGAAGGCGGATTCGAGGTCAGCGCAATGGTGGGCTTAACCGAATCGATCTTCCAAGAATACGTCAGGCTCGTCGATTCATTGCCTGCATCATCCTTGCCTATTACCTCGATGCTATGCGTACCGTCCGAAAGGCCGGTCAGCGACACCGTGCTACCGGAAGCGCTCACCCATGTCGCGCTGCCGTCCAATCTATAGGAATAGTTAACGGTTTCCGTCCCGGTCATACTGAACGTGGCATCCTTCGTAGTTGTGACAGCCGCCGGTTTCGAGGCAAAACTGATGGTCGGCGCCGTTGTATCGATCTTCCAGGAATAAGAAGAAATGGCAGAGGCGTTTCCCGCTGAATCTACGCCTTTCGCCTCAAAGTTGTGGGACCCATCCGCCAGCCCTGAGAGGGCAACCGTACCCGATGCAGTAATCCAGGATCCGCCATCGATGCGGTAAGAATAGGTCACAGTCTTATCAGCGCTCAGGGTGAAGGAGGCGTCTTTTGCTTTCGTCACGGAGGTCGTTGTGGTGCCGATTGTGACCGTCGGAACCTTCGTGTCAATAGTCCATGAAAAAGCCGAAACGGCGGATTCATTGCCCAGCCCATCTACGGCCTTCGCCTCAAAGCTATGAGACCCATCCGACAGCCCCGTCAGGGCTACAGTACCCGACGCGGCAACCCAAGACCCGCCATCGATACGGTACGAATAGGTCACGGTCTTATCAGCGCTCAGGGTGAAGGAGGCGTCCTTAACATTTGTCACGGCAGCCGTTGCAGTACCGATCTGGACCGTGGGCGCCTTGGTATCGATGGTCCAGGAATAGGCGGAAACAGTGGAAACATTTCCTGCCGCATCTACGGCTTTCACCTGAATAGAATGCGATCCATCCGTGATGCCGCCGAACGTGATTTCGGGGTCGTTGGAACTGCTCCAGTTGCTGCCGTCCACACTGAATAGATAGGTCACCGTTTCGTTTGCGCTGAATTTGAACGTAGCATAGTTTTTATTGGTCAGTGTTGCGGGGCCAGAAACGATGGACATGGTAGGCGGTGTTGTATCCTGCGCGACAGGTATAATCACGGGCGGAATGGTTGTCTGGGTCACTGGCGGCACTGTGGGAGTAGTAGAACCTGTGGGACCAGTGAGACCCGTGGTGGTTCCGCCCAAGCCAGAGCCTGTGCCGGAACCCGTACCTATTCCTGTTCCTGAACCGCTACCAGTGCCAGAACCTAAACTTGAACCGGAACCCGTACCGCTACCAGTACCCGACCCGGAACCTGAACCGCTACCAGTCCCTGAACCCGAATCAGAACCCGACCCTGAACCACCTGAGCCTGATCCTGAGCCGGAACCCGACGCCGAACCACCTGAGCCCGATCCTGAGCCGGAACCCGACCCGGAACTGGAACCTGAGCCACCGGACCCGGAGCCTGAACCCGACCCTGACCCTGAACCAGACCCGGAACCTGTGTTTGTCGGCGTCGTCTGCTGCTGGAGGTTTTTGATTTCCTGCGCTGTCGCCGGCCGGATCGTCGGGGGAACATTAGGGCTCGTCGAGACCATGGCCTGTCCCGTTCCGATGGTGACTACGGCAGCGGGATTGTTTACGCTGTAACCGTACCCCGTGCCTTCAGCGAAAACTGCGCCTGATACATTGCCCTGAGAGTACATGAAGAAGTTCGTCCCTCGGACACCGGCGACGGCCGTCGACGTATGCACTTCATAGATGGACCCCTTGGTGAGCTTCATTACGCTTTGTACCTTCCCGCGGAAGAGGTTTACAATGCCCCGGGACTGTTCTTTCTTCATATCGTAGCTCGTAATCCGCGTCCGGGTGTTTTCGGCAAGGCGAATAACATTCCCGTCAGTAAAGGTGATCTCGCACTTTGACTTGCTTTTTGTGCGGATGAAATCACCTTGCTCCACCATATCGCCGATCTTGAGAGGACGGGCTTCTTTGCCCGGCGTCGTTATGTCCACTCTTCCGTCAAGTCCCGTGATCCTGGCCACGGGGGCGGCATAGAGAGCCAGGGGGATAAGAATGATCATCATACTGATTATCGCGATCATTAGTTTTCGTCTCATGGTCTTGACCTCCTACAACTAGGTTTTAAAATCTTGCCTCAAAACCTATCAGATACAAATCACGTTGATAGTCGTTAACAGGGAAATTGGCATTGCAACGCGTCCGGGTGTACTGAAGAATCAAACTGATCTTAGGGTGAAATTCCCAGGTCATGCCTGCGATGCCCGTATAGGTGACATCATGGCGTTTGTCCATTTTGAAAGTTCCATCCGAATCCACATATGGCTGATTATAGCGATAGTCCTGCTGGAATATGCTGCCTGCCAACTGCAAACTGAGCGGGCCAACTTTTTTAGCATATGACGGGAACAAGGGAATGCTGCTATTGATGGAAATACGCTGCCCCTGATTGTCCCACCATATGCCGTCCGCATGGTCTTCGTTGTATTCATAGCGCAGATTGAGAAACGCCCCTTCCTTGAACATCCAAATCCAACTGATGTATGCACGGGGCCCGACGGCATCTCGGTTGTTTTCAAAATACGAGTCCGTCCTTGTTGTCACCTTCTTGGCATTGTAGTAATTTTTCTTATCGTATCCGCCATAGAGTTCGATGATGTGAAACGGCGTCAAAAGAAATTTGACGGACGTTCCTCCTGTCATATAATCAAGATATCTTTTGTAGCCGGGATCGGAATCGGGCCCCGGAAACAGATCCGGATCGTTCCTGAGCAGATAATTGGTATAACTTCCGGCAAGATTTACCGCGAAGCGGCCAAAATTGTACCCCGGTGTAACAGTAACGGACTGGGCAAACGAATCATGATCATGGGTATGCTTCGAATTAACGATCGACGATGCCGAATACTGGGTGTTCAGCGTCCATGAACCGGGCAGTTTCGGAATATAATCGACGCGTAGATTCGATTGCAGCGTGAGGGCATTTTCATCCGTAATGCCTCCCGCCGCGGCCGTATCCAATGGTTTCGACAAAATGTTAGTATCGTAGCCTGTCATAACTCCGATAGTCAGACGCAACGGCCGCTCCATAAAAGCCTGCCTGTCCACAGAATCCTTGAATTGCCTTGCAAAACTCGCCAGGTCGGACAGGGGGTCCTGGGCGATGACCGAATCCAGCCTGATCTTGGCCTTATCATATTGACTTTGCTTCAAATACAAAAAAGCCACCTGGTAATCGACCATAGAGGTTAAGGCAGGGTCCAGTTTCTTCGCCCTTTCGAAGGCCTCTATGGCCTGTTGATATTTATTTTCTCTTGCAAGGATCAGGCCTTTTATAAAAGAGATTCGGGCCGGCGAAATATTTTCTTTCTCGGCTACCTTGATCCATTTTTTGGCCTCCTCGATCTGTTCGGTCTGATAGAGGGAATCGACAAGTTCGGCAAGGGCTTCCTTGATCTTTGGGTTCTGCGTGACCGCATCACGAAGATTCTTGACGGCATTGATGTTGTCCTGCATCTGCTTGTAGGCCATCCCCAGGACAAAGGCGACCATGGTGGATTTGGGGTTTAATTTCCTGACCTGGGACAGGATTTCGACCGCTTCCTCATAGTTTTCTTCCTTATATTGACGAATGCCCTCTTCAAGGGAGATCGTCAAAGCATAGGATTCCAGAGCAACGGTAAAAAATGAAAGAGACAGCACAGCCAGAACAATAATAAACAAATGATATCTATCCCTCATGATTTATTCCCTTATTTTACTGAAGTGACATAATTATCATGAATATTTTTGTATTTAAAATAATTGCTGCTGTCAAGGCTGGATATGTCTTGTAATCCGCCGTCAAATTTCAGTCAGATCAAGTGACAAAAAGCGGGGCATTGGCCTGGATGTGAATAGAATTTTCCCAACTCATATCAGTGATGTCATCTGCAAGGTGAAATAGAAGAAACTCCTGAACCGGGAGGCCAATATCCGGCTTTTCTTGGTCAGCCAAGCATCAAGTCTTTGGGTTTTGCCGGCGGATTTTCGTGCCTTACATGGCGAAATAGCGTTTGAATCGGCCGTCTTCATCCGAATTGATTCCGGATTATCCGGTCAAGCAGGATAATGACAGAGAGGAAAGGAACCCTTTTGCTTTAGAACCTGATTTACCAAGCGGTCAGCGCTTGGGCGCCAGAAAAAAGAGGTTGCCCGCTTCCTTGAGGCTTCCCGCCAGGCGTTCCGCCTCCGGTCCGGTTCCGCAGAAAAGATCTACCCGGCCCGGTCCCTTGATAGCCCCGCCAGCATCGTGGCTGAAGACAAAACGTGAATAAGACACCCATGTTCGAATCTCGCCGTTTTCATTGAAGATGGGCTTACGGGTCTTGATGATTGCCAGGGCACCCTTTGGAAACACATCAGGGTCCACGGCAATGGAACGGCCGGCAATGATAGGAAATCCGAGAGAACCGATGGGACCTTTATCGACGACCCGAAAGAAAATATAACTCTCATTGTGGTTCATGATCTCGTCACGGGTCTCCGGGTGCTCCTGCAAGTAGGCCTTCATATGCCGGTAACCTTTTTCATGCTCTGCCAGGTAGCCCTTTTCAACCATGTAGCGCGTAAGACCTCGAAAGGGCCTGCCGTTTGACTGTGCATAATTCGTATGGAGGATGCTGCCGTCAGGGAGCCTTATGCGCCCGGAACCCTGGATATGAAGGATAAAGAGGGAAACGGGATCATCAACCCAGGCAATTTCCAAGCCTCGACCGTCAAGAGCCCGATCTGTCTCAATCTCCTTGCGACTGTAATGGGGAATTACCTCTTTGCCCCTCAGCCGTCCCACCAGACGGTCATTGCCGTATTTCGGATTGAATGCGCCCAGGCTTACCGTAACCGTTTCTTCCGGCGTCTTGTATAAGGGATATCGAAAACGTTCCGTCCGGTTCAGTGAGCCATCCAGGACCGGCTCGTAGTAACCCGTGAAAACAACCGTCCCCGCACCATCATTCCCAATGGATTGATAAAATTCAAAGGCATTGTTTACCCTATCCATCTTTTCTTTCGCTGAAAAGCCGCTATTCATTATTCTCCGAAAACGCTGCATGGCTTCTGTCATCTCAGTGCCGGTATGGCACTGATTCCCGAAACAATAGGAGGCCCTTCCGCCTGCCTTTTCATAATACCGGATACTTGCATCCACGGCGGCGTTGAGGGAGATCATATCCAGGTCGTCTGCTATGTCCCTCACAGGTGAGATTGAAATCATGGCTGTTGACGGCGTATATCTCTTGGGTCTTTCGATCCGGGCTGCACAGCCGGAAAGAAAAACAAACACCATGAAAAGAAGCAGCCAATTTAGGTACAATGTTCGATACATGCTAAAGGCTCTTTTTTCACGTTGTAATGAGCGGAAAGTACCCCATCCCCACCCTGGCCCTCCCCTTGAAGGGGAGGGTATTATTGGGGCTGACCCTCCCCTTGAAGGGGAGGGGATTATTGGGGCTGACACTACTCTTGACGACGAGGGAATCATTGGAGCTTGCCTTTCCTTTGATGAGGAGGGGATCATTAAGGATTGCTTTACGTTTTGAAGGAAGGATTGAATTGTCACAAGGACTGCCTTCGTCACCTAAGAGGTGTGCATTTTCATTATTTCATCCCCTTCAAGGGGGAGGTCAGGAGGGGGATGGGATTACATTTTCCACTCGAACGGTTCATGACGATAGAACTTCACGAATCTTCTTGGCCAGGCTGTCCATCCGGAAGGGCTTTTGAATGAAGGCCTTAATGCCACGTTGAAGGATCTCCTTAGCTTTGCCGTCAATGCTGTAACCACTGGACAGAATGACACGGATATCGGGATTGATTGCTTTAATCACGTCGAACACCTCGCCGCCGTTCATGCCCGGCATGATCATATCCAAAAGGACCAGATCAATCTCCTGAGCATGCTCCTGGTATATGGCAATGGCTTCCTGTCCGTTTCGGGCCGTCATAACCTTGTAACCCAAAATATCGAGCCACTCCTCCATCACCTCAATATTGATTTCCTCATCGTCTACTACAAGAATCGTCTCCATACTTCCCCCTTCAGCAACCTCCTGATTATTACATTCCAGCGCCACAGAAGATTCCGTCACAGCAGGCAAGTAGATCCTGAACATGGCACCCTTGCCCTTTTCGCTGAAGATACGGATAATCCCGCCATGGTTCTTGATGATCCCATATACAAAAGCCAATCCCAGGCCAGTCCCCCCGCCAATTCCCTTGGTCGTAAAAAACGGCTCAAAAATCCGCTGACGTGTTTTATCATCCATTCCGACACCTGTATCCCGAACAACGATTTCGATATAATCGCCGGGTTTAAAGCCGAATGGCTCCGTTTCTTCCGTTGCAAGCACAATATTGCGCGTTTCCAGATAAAGATCGCCTCCGGCGGGCATGGCCTGCCAGGCATTGATATATAGGTTCATGAAGACCTGATTGAGCTGGTCCCGGTCAGCGGCTACTTGACTCAGATCTTCGGCAAAGGATCGATGGATCTGGATTTCACGTTTCGCCAACCCGAACATCTCTGAACTCTCCATCAGAAGATGGTTCATATCCGTTGGTTGCACTTCGTACATGCCGTTTTGGGCAAATCCCAAAAGCTGCTTGGTCAAATTCGCCCCTTTTTCTATTAGTTGCTCAATATTTTGCAATTTTTCATCATAGGCCCGCTTGCCGTCCTTTTGAAAGTGCATCAGAGAAACATATCCCTGTATACCCATGAGAACGTTATTGAATTCATGAGCAATACCGTCGGCGAGTGTTCCTATAGCTTCCAATTTTTGGGACTCCGCTCGCTGGGGCTCAACTCGCTTCCTATCAGTAATATCCTGTGCAACCATGATCGCCGCACCAATCGACCCATCAGACAGAAATTCCGGCCTGATAATGCCTTCTATCCATTGACCCAATGGGAGCTGCAATTCAACATACACTGACCCCCCACCCAGGAAGACTTCGCGGACAGCGGCATCCAGATAATCCCCCATGGCTGCGGGAAACCCCACCTCGGTATTGGTCCTGCCGATAAACTTCTCTGCAGCGATCCCGGTCAGTATTTCCATGACGGGATTGACATAAAGATAGCGCAACTGCTCATCTAGACGCACCACGGCATCGGAAGTATTTTCCGCAAGGGCCTTAAACGCCTCCGACATGGTCTGCAATCTTTCCCAATTTTTCTTGGTTAACGTCATGTCGTGAACAGCAGCAATGCGTCTTCTCGTTCCAAAGATGTCGTCGATCGTTAACAGAACATGACAAGCCGGAGTTGAACTACCCCGGAAACGAAATTCGTAACTAAGCGAATCACCATGAACCAGGTCTTTGCGGTCTTCGTGAGCCGTCAGGATACTGCCCAGATCTTCCTGAATAACAAAGGCCGTCCAACGTTTTTTCCCCTCGATTTGATCCCTTCTGAATCCGGACATCTTTTCAAACGCCCTGTTGACAAGGAGAATCATCCCCTCCTCATCGAGGATAAACATGGGAATGCCCGCATTTTCGAAGAATGCCGGGGGCAATTCGTTCTCATTGGCGGCTTCGGCCTTGTAACTCATTTCCTACCTTTTTTCCTCTTCTGTAACAATGATACGCTGTTTTGAAACGAAGATTTCCGTCGTGATCACATCTTCATTCCCAACCGGGTCGCCCATCAGCGCATTCTCACTTTACAGCTCGATAATCATGGCGATTTCATCACAATAATCGGGATACTTGGAGCAACGGAAACAATCGGACCATATCTTTTCAGAAAGGGAGACACGATCGACCTCATGAAACCCCAGGCGTTCAAAGAATTCACGACGATAGGTCAAAGTGAAAATTCTGAACAGTTCCAGAGTGATTGCCTCGGAGATGCAGGCCTCGACGAGCATTCTGCCGATGCCACGTTCCCGGTAGGCTTCATCCACGTAAAGCGAACGAACCTCGGCCAGATTATCCCAGATGATGTTCATTGCGCAAATTCCGATAACGGCCTGCTCCTTTTCATCATAATAGACAAAAAAATCCCGCAGACTTCCATAAATATCCATGAGGGACCGGGGGAGCATTTCCTCTCTTCCGGCAGAGATATTTATCATTTTGTGGATCGTCTTAACGTCACGAATTTTTGCTTTTCTCAACATACCGTTTTCCCCGCTGCTCGTCAATATTGCTTCCCCTACGCGAATTGCCTCAAATTAAATGTTACCGAAGGAGGTGAATAAAAAGGATCGTTGACTCATAATTCGATATTACCGAATACCGCCATTTCTATGGAGGTTGAATATGAGTCCGCAATCGAAAAAAGAATACACCGAAGCCA